>CAXSDH010000164.1:0-2001 GCA_964235765.1 uncultured Acetobacteraceae bacterium | reverse complement strand
GCAAGGCTGGGCTCTGCCCAGACCCGCCAGGGGCGAGCCGCCCCTGGACCTGCATCCATTGAGGATAACTATTCAGGGTTGTGCGCTCTGGCGCCTTCTCCCCGTTGCTGTAAATCGTGACTCGCCATTCGGACCGAGGGTGGCCTGGAGGATGGCATGATCACGGGTGGGCTTTTCACTCAATACTTCCTGCAAGATGGCATTCGCCAAACCGAGGCATATCAGCTCCTCACCACCGAAGCCGTTGCAAAGATCAAGGCTCGGCTGGCCCGCCACTGGGACCGATTTTCTGCCATGCCGTCCCCCAGCGAGGCGGACACCGAAGGCGAGTTCATCTTTCCCGTGCTGCGGGAGCTGGGATGGGAGTGGCTCGCGCAGCCGATCGCTGATCGCCGCCGCCGAGACGTGGCCGATGCGCTTCTATTCCTCGACCTTGGCGCCAAGTACCTTGCGCTTCCATTGCAGCCGACAGCCCGCTTCGTGCATGGCACCGTCATTGTCGAGAACGAGGCCCGGCGCACCAACCTGGATCGCGCGCCGCCAAAGGGTGAGGCACCATCCAGCCAAATCCTTCGCTACATGTCCCGGGCCGAGGTGCAGTCGAACGGCACGTTGACGTGGGGTCTTCTAACGAACGGCGGCACATGGCGGCTGTATTTCAATCGTGCCACCTCGCGCTCCGAAGGCTTCGTCGGCATCAACCTCGCGGACCTGATCGACCCGCCGCCGCTCGCACCCGCCACGATACCGGAGGGCGCGCCGTCCGATCACTGGATGCGCATCTTTCTGCTGCTGTTCCGCCCCGAGGCGTTCAAGCCCGATGGTTCCGGCGGCACGACCTTCCTGAACGAAGCCATGAAGGAGGGCCGCACCTACCAGGCCCGCGTCACGGAGGAACTTTCGGCCGTCATCTTCGACAAGGTGTTTCCCAGGCTCGTGCGCGCCTTCGCGCAGCGCGATCCAAATGCCGCTGTGGCCAGTGCGGCCTGGCGAGCGGAGGCGCGCGAGGGCGCCATCCGGCTGCTGTACCGGCTGCTGTTCCTGCTCTACGCCGAGGATCGCGACCTCCTGCCGGTGCAGCATCCCGTCTATCGGCGCTACAGCCTTCAGGGAATGCGCGCGGAGGCTGCCCGCAACGTGGACGGCGGCATCGCGTTCGCCGCCGGGGGAACCCTGGAATGGGCGCGACTGGCCGCCTTGTGCCGAGCGGTGGCGGAGGGCGACACGGCCCTTGGCCTGCCCGAGTACAACGGCGGCCTGTTCAAGGACTGCCCCGGCGACATCCTCGGCCGCGTGACGTTGCCGGACGCGGTGCTGATGGACGTCATCGAGATCATGTCGCGCGAGACGCAGCCCGGCGTCGGCCGACGCTGGATCAACTACCGCGACCTTTCGGTGCAACATCTCGGCAGCATCTACGAGAAACTGCTTGAGCACGACGTGGTGGACGCCGGCGCGGTCGGGATCGCCCTGCGCCCGTCGCCCTACGCCCGCAAAGCCACCGGCTCGTTCTACACGCGCGAGGAACTCGTCCTCCTGATCTTCCGCCGCGCCGTCAAACCGCTGATCGTGGAGAGGCGATCGAGGTTCATGGCATTGCTGGAGCAGCAGATTGCCGAACAGGACGCCGTGCCCGCGGACGCTCCGAACACGGAACGCTCCCTCGATCCGGCCCGGCTCCGGGCGTTGCAAGCCTGCGACCCGGCCGAGGCCATCCTCGGCCTGCGCGTCTGCGATCCGGCTATGGGCTCCGGCCATTTCCTGGTCTCGCTGATCGACCAGATGACCGACGCCATCCTAGACGCGATGGCCGACGCCGCCACTCTTGTTCCCGGGGGAGACTACCGCTCGCCGGTCGCGGCGCGGATCGTCGTGATCCGCGAGCGCATCCTGGACAACGCGCGCACCCATGGCTGGAGCGTGCGGGACAGCGCGCTGGACGACAAGCACATCGTGCGCCGCATGGTGCTGAAGCGATGCGTGTTCGGGGTGGACCTGAAC
>CAXSDH010000163.1:0-2018 GCA_964235765.1 uncultured Acetobacteraceae bacterium | reverse complement strand
TCATTGCATGACCTGCGCCAGAATGGCACCATTCGTGGCGTCGAAGTTCGTGCCGGAGCCCTTTGCGTGGCGATCTACCACTTTTCCGTCAAGGTGATCGGACGCTCGGCCGGGCGCAGCGCGATCGCGTCGGCCGCCTACCGTGCCGCGGAATGCTTGCACGACCAGAAGCTCGGCCGCGACCATGACTACACCCAGAAAGCCGGCGTCGTGCATTCGGAGATCTTGTTGCCGGATGGCGCCCCCGAGCGTTGGCTTGATCGCGGCACGCTGTGGAACGAGGTCGAGGCTGGGGAAAAGCGCAAGGACGCGCAGCTCGTCCGCGACATCGAGATTTCCGTACCGCGTGAGCTGGGGAAAGCCGAGGCGATCCGGCTGGCGCGGGATTTCGTGCGCGAGCAGTTTGTCGACCGCGGCATGGTGGCGGACCTGAACGTGCATTGGGCGAATGCTGCGGATGGCGAGCTGCAGCCGCACGCGCACGTCATGCTGACCATGCGCGAAGTCGTCCCCGGACGGGAGGGGCATCCGGAGAAGGGTCACTTCGGCAAGAAGGTGGTGGCTTGGAACGACCGGGCGCTGCTGGGCAGTTGGCGAGAGCGTTGGGCCGAGATAGCCAACGAGCAGCTGGCCGAGTTGGGCCATGACGTGCGCATCGATCACCGGTCCTATGCCGAGCAGGGGATCGAGCTGGAGCCGCAGCACAAGATCGGGCCGGCTGGGATGCGGCGCGAGCGCCGGGGCGAGGATGCCGAGCGGGCCGCCGAGCACGTGGAGATCGGGCGGCGCAATGGCGAGCGGATCATCGCCGACCCCACGGTGGTGCTGGACGCGATCACCCGGCAGCAATCGACGTTCACGCGGCGCGACCTGGCGCGATTTGTGTCCCGGCATACGGCCGATGCGGCGCAATTCGAGCTGGCGATGGCCAAGGTGGAAGCGTCGCCCGATCTGGTGCGGCTGGGAACGGACGGGCGCGGGCGGGAGCGGTTCACCACGCGGGAGATGCTGGAGACCGAGCGGCGCATGGAGCGGGCGGCTGCGTCAATCGGCGAGCGGGATCAGCATCGGGTGCGGCAGTGGGCGGGATGGCGGGCGATGAAGACGGCGGAGCGGCGCGGCCTGTCGCTCGGCGACGAGCAGCGCGCGGCGTATCGGCATGTCACGTCAGGGCCGGACCTGGCGCTGGTGGTGGGCTACGCGGGCACCGGCAAGAGCGCAATGCTGGGCGTGGCGCGGACGGCGTGGGAGGCGGAGGGCTACACGGTACGCGGTGCCGCCTTGTCCGGCATCGCCGCCGAGGGCCTCGAGGCGGGCAGCGGCATCGGGTCCCGCACGCTGGCGAGCCTGGAGTTCGCCTGGAAGGAAGGGCGGGACCAGCTCACCAGCCGGGACGTGCTGGTGGTGGACGAGGCGGGGTTGGTGGGCTCGCGGCAGATGGAGCGGGTGCTGTCGGCCGCGCAGGTGGCCGGCGCCAAGGTGGTGCTGGTCGGGGACACGGAGCAGCTGCAGGCGATCGAGGCCGGGGCGGCGTTCCGGGCGCTGGCGGAGCGGCACGGCGCCGCGGAGATCAGCGAGGTCCGCCGGCAGCGGGAGGAGTGGCAGCGCACCGCCACACGGGAGCTGGCCACGGCGCGCACCGGAGAGGCGCTGGAGCGCTACGACGCGGCGGGCATGGTGCAGGCGGCCGACACGCGCGAGGCGGCGCGCACGGCGCTGGTGGCAGGCTGGGACGCGGTGCGTCAGGAGAGTCCGGACACCAGCCAGGTGATCCTGGCCTACACGCGGGCTGACGTGCGGGCGCTGAACGGGCTGGCGCGGGCGCAGATGCGCGGGTCCGGCGGGCTGCATGGCGCTGACCAGGTGGTGCAGACGGAGGGGGGCGAGCGGGAGTTTGCCGCCGGCGACCGGCTCATGTTCCTGCGCAACGAGCGCGGGCTAGGAGCAGGGCCTGGCGGCCGCGGCGGCGGGGTGGCGGTGAAGAACGGCACGCTGGGCCAGGTGCTGGCGGTGGAGGC
>CAXSDH010000162.1:0-2072 GCA_964235765.1 uncultured Acetobacteraceae bacterium | reverse complement strand
TCCTGCAGCCGACCGCCTTTTCGTCGGTGAAGTAGCGCCTTGTTCGGCTTGGCGGCGAACGGCACCACGGCGCGGACCGAGGTGCTGGCCGGGGCGACCACCTATTTGACCATGGCCTATATCGTGGTGGTGAACCCAAGCATCCTGCACGCGGCGGGGATCGACCAGGGCGCGGCGTTCACCGCCACCTGCATCGCCGCGGCGGTGGGAACGGCGGCGATGGGGCTGCTGGCCAACCTGCCGATCGCGCTGGCGCCGGGCATGGGGCTCAATGCGTATTTCGCCTTTTCCGTCGTCGGCGCCATGGGCGTGCCGTGGCAGGTGGCGCTGGGAGCGGTGTTCCTCTCCGGCCTCCTGTTCCTGGCGGTCAGCCTGTTGCGGATACGCGAATGGCTCATCAACGCCATCCCGCTTAGCCTCAAGCTGGGGATCGGAGCGGGGATCGGGCTGTTCCTGGGCACGATCGGGCTGCAGGGCATGGGGATCGAGGTGGCCAGCCCCGCCACGCTCGTGACGCTCGGCAAGCTGGGGACGCCAAAGACGGTGCTGGCCTGCGCGGCGTTCCTGCTGATGGCCGGCCTGGCCGCGCGGCGGGTGCCGGGAGCGATCGTGATCGGGGTGGCGGCGGCGGCGCTGGCCGGGCTGCCGCTGGGGCTGACGGCGTTCAAGGGCATCGTATCCTGGCCGCCCTCGCTCGCGCCCACCTTCCTGCAGATGGACGTTCGGGGCGCGCTCGGCCTCGGCGTGGTGGCGGTGGTGCTGACGTTCTTCCTCGTTGACGTGCTGGACAACGCCGGAACCTTGATTGCGACGACGCAGCGGGCCGGCCTGATGCGTCCGGACGGCACTGTGCCGCGCTTGCGGGAGGCGCTGCTGGCCGATAGCGGCGGGGCGATGCTCGGGGCGGTGCTGGGGACCAGTACGACGACCAGCTACATCGAGAGCGCGGCCGGCATCCAGGCAGGCGGGCGGACGGGACTGACGGCGCTGGTGACGGCGGGGCTGTTCCTGGCGACGCTGGTTCTGGCGCCGCTGGCGACCGCCATCCCCGGCTATGCGACGGCGCCGGCGTTGGTGTTCGTTGCCTGCCTGATGGCCGGGGCGCTGCGCGGCCTCGATTGGGACGACGTGACGGAGTATCTGCCGGCAGTGGTGATCGCCATCGCCACGCCGTTCACCTTTTCGATCGCGAGCGGCATCGGGCTCGGCTTCATCGCCTATGCCGTGGTGAAGACCATCGCCGGCCGGGTGCGCGAGGTGGGCGGTGCGGTGTGGCTGATCGCCACCGCCTGCCTGCTGAAGTTCGCCCTGCAATGAGCGTGCTGCAGATCGCCATCGTGCCGGTGACGCCGTTGCAGCAGAACTGCGCGCTGGTGTGGGACGAGGCGAGCAAGGCGGCGCTGGTCGTCGATCCCGGGGGCGACGTGCCCCGTATCCTGGGCGCCGTTCAGGAACTGGGCTTGACGGTGCAACGGATCCTGCTGACGCACGGGCACATCGACCACGCCGGCGGGGCGGCCGCGTTGCGGGAGGCCCTGCCCGGCGTGCCGCTCGAGGGGCCAGACGAGCGGGACGCCTTCCTGCTGGACGGCTTGCAGCAGCAAGGGATGCGGTTCGGCGTGGCCGGCGCGCGCAACGTGCGGCCGGACCGGTGGCTGGCGGAGGGGGACGCGGTCGCGCTGGGCGAACACCGATTCGAGGTGCTGCACTGCCCCGGCCATACGCCGGGCCATGTGGTGTTCGTGAACCGGGCGCGGCGGCTGGCGCTGGTCGGCGACGTGCTGTTCAAGGGCTCGGTCGGTCGCACCGATTTCCCCTACGGCGACCCCGACGCCTTGCTCGATGCCATCCGCGGCAAGATCATGCCGCTGGGCGACGACATGGCCTTCCTGTGCGGACACGGGCCGGGCTCGACGGTCGGGGCGGAGCGGCGGAGCAATCCTTTCGTGCGCGAAGCCTTGGCCCGGCGGTGATCTACCACATGCTGGCCGCCGCTCGGGTGGGCCACTCCCGGTCGTAGGTCTCGCCGCCGACGCGCTGGTTGCTCATGCCGGCCAGGATCTGGCCGGGGG
>CAXSDH010000161.1:0-2073 GCA_964235765.1 uncultured Acetobacteraceae bacterium | reverse complement strand
ACGCCACCGTGCTGGACGGCCTGCGCCAGGAGGGCTGCCTCAAGGCGCGCTTCCCGCGCACCGAGCACGGCGCGTGGGCCGGCGCGGTCACGCTCAACAGCTCCGGCGGGGTGGCCGGCGGGGATACCCTGGACACGGCGGTCGCGGTCGGACCCGGCACGCGGGCGACGGTCGCGTCGCAGGCGGCGGAACGCTTCTACCGCGCCCTGCCCGGCACGGCGCCGGCCCGGGTGTCCGCCGCGCTGAGCGTGGCGCCAGGCGCTGCGCTGGAATGGCTGCCGCAGGAGAGCATCCTGTTCGACCGCTGCGCCGTGCGGCGGCGGCTGAGCGTGGACCTGGCCGGGGATGCCTGGTTCCTGGGCGTCGAGCAGGTCGTGTTCGGGCGCATGGCCATGGGCGAGGCGGTGCGCGACGCCGGGTTCCGCGACTTGATCGAGTTGCGCCGCGACGGGCGCCTGCTGCTGCACGACGCGATCCGCCTGGACGGGCCGGTGCAGGCGGTGCTGGACCGCCGGGCCGCCGGCCGCGGCGCGCGGGCGGTGGCCACGCTGGTTCACGCCGCGGCTGACGCCGAGGAGAAGATCGACGCCCTGCGCGACGCCTTGGCGGGGCAGGAGGCCGGGGCCTCCGCCTGGGACGGCCTGTTGGTCGCACGGGTCGTCGCCGCAGATGGCGCGTGCCTGCGCGCCGCCGTCATGGCAGGATTGGCGGCACTCCGCGCCGGCCGCCCGCTGCCGCGCGTTTGGCTGTGCTGAGGACCGGATATGCCCCTGATGCCCCCCGCCTCGATCCGCCGCTTGTCGCTGGACGAGATGGAGGGGGCCGCCCTTGTGCACCGGGCGGCGTTCGACGATCGGCTGCCGTGGCTGGCCGGGCTGCATACGCCGGCAGAGGACCGCGCCTATTTCCGGGACCGGTGGTTCGCGCAGTGCGAGGTTTGGGGGGCCATCGATGACGGGCTGATCGGCTTCATCGCGTTCCGTGAGGGATGGATCGACCAGTTCTACGTGCTGCCGGCGCGGCAGAGCCAGGGTGTGGGCGAGGCTCTGCTCGACATCGCTAAAGCGGCCTACACGGAGCTGCACCTATGGACCTTCCAACGCAACGCGCCCGCGCGCCGCTTCTACGAAAACCGGGGCTTCGTCGCGCTGGAAAAAGGCGACGGCAGCGGCAACAAGGAGCGCGAGCCGGATATCCTCTATCGCTGGCAGCGGCCCGCGTGCTGACATGGGTGGAGCCTGTTCCCCGGGCCAGCCCCGCCCGAACCCGGATGCTTGAGGAGCGCCGATGCACCTGACCCCTCGTGAAAAGGACAAGCTGCTGATCGCCATGGCCGCGGGAGTCGCCCGGCGCCGGCTGGAGCGCGGCGTCAAGCTGAACCACCCGGAGGCGATCGCGCTCATTTCCGATTTCGTGGTGGAGGGCGCCCGCTACGGCCGCAGCGTCGCCGATTTGATGGAGGCCGGGGCCGCCGTGTTGACGCGCGACCAGGTGATGGAGGGCATCGCCGAGATGATCGCCGACATCCAGGTGGAAGCGACCTTCCCCGACGGCACCAAGCTCGTCACCGTGCACGAGCCGATACGATGACAGGCGGGCCGATGATCCCCGGTGAGGTCCTCACCGAGGACGGCGACATCGAGCTGAACGCCGGGCTGCCGCGCACGGTGCTGACCGTCGCCAACACCGGCGACCGCCCGATCCAGGTCGGCAGCCACTACCACTTCGCCGAAACCAACGCGGCGCTGCAGTTCGACCGCGCGCAGGCCCGCGGCCAGCGCCTCGACATCGCCGCCGGCACCGCCGTGCGGTTCGAGCCGGGGCAGTCCCGCGAAGTGACGCTCATTCCATACCGCGGCGCCCAGATTGTCCAGGGCTTCCGCGGCGACATCATGGGGCCGCTATGACCCGCATCCCGCGCCGCGCCTATGCCGACATGTATGGCCCCACCACCGGCGACCGCGTGCGCCTGGCCGACACCGACCTGTTCGCGGAGGTGGAGCGCGACCTCACCACCTACGGCGAGGAAGTGAAGTTCGGCGGCGGCAAGGTGATCCGCGACGGCATGGGCCA
>CAXSDH010000160.1:0-2146 GCA_964235765.1 uncultured Acetobacteraceae bacterium | reverse complement strand
CCGAACGCCAGCGCGAGGCCGCCCATCTCGCTGCGGTGCAGGCCGAGAACGTGCGGCGCGGGTGGAAGCCGGCGACGTTCCGGGAGATACTGGGCGAGCCTTGGCACGACGAGCAGATCGAAGAATAGCTGTCAGGCCGTCTTCCACCCATTCGCGTCGTCCCGCCCGCGCATCTTCTTGAAGCGCTCCGCCCATGGGTCAATCGGTTCGGGCGGAGGCTTAGCGGACGGCGGCGGCAGCATCCGGTCGAGCAGTTGCCCGCACAATCCCAACGCATCCGGAACATCGTCGTGCTTGCCCGCGGGAAAACTCAGCAGCTCGGCCTCCACCTCGGCACGCCATGGCGCATCGGCCGGGATGTAGAGGCCGCCGGCAGCCATCCTGCCCCGTATGGCCTGGGCGCGAACGCTCTTGTCTCCCTTGGTCGGGAACTGCGTGCGAGCCACGAAAGCGCGGCGCTCGCGCTGCTTGCGGTCCAGCCACGGGCCGATGGCCGACTTGATCTGTCCAGACTCCTCGGCCGCACCCATCGGCTTCCACTGAAGCACCATGTCGCAAAAGGCGTCGCACCACACGTCCGAAGTCGTCTGCTGCCGCCACACGTCGCACAAGTACATGCGGTCGTCCGCGTCGATCCCGACGACGGCATGGACCGTGTAGTCCCCGCCGTCCGAGGTCACCGCGTAGTCGGACCCCATGAACATCCGCATGGACGACTTGGGAGGGAGCGTCGGCACCGGCCGCAGCCAGTCCTTGAGGAAGTACGCACCGGTTTCCGGCACGGGCCGTTGCTGGTAGAGCGCCGAGAACGTGCGCGTGTCGCGCTTGGCGGTCGCCACCATCTCAGGCGTGAACCAATCGGCCCATAGGCGCTCGCCAGGCTGGCGTCCGAGCGGATCGGCCAACTCGGCTTCCATGGGCAGCGACAGCACATGCCACCGCTCGCCGCCGGTCGCCATGTCGTTCAGCAGCCGACCCGACAGGTCATCCTCATGCCACCTGGTCGCCACCACGACAGCCCGCGCGCCAGGCTTGAGGCGCGTGCTGAGGTCGTCACGCCACCATTCCCACACCCGGTCGCGCACGAGTTGGCTGTCCGCATCCTGGCGTGACCGAATGGGGTCGTCCACCACGGCCAAGTCACAACGACGCCCCGTAATCGTCCCCATCACGCCTGCGGCATAATACTCGCCGCCCGCCGTCGTCTCCCAACGCCCAGCCGCAGCGTTGTCCGTGGCGACGCCATAGCCCAGCGCCGCGCCGTGCTCCTGGATCGTGTTGCGCACCCGCCGTCCGAACCGTTCGGCCAGATCCGCCGTGTTCGACGCCGCGATCATGCTGAGCGTCGGGTCCTGTGCCAGCCACCACGGCGGGAACAGCGTGGAAACATAGGTCGATTTCGCGGAGCCGGGCGGCATTGCCACCATGAGGCGGCTGACCTCGCCGCGCGCCAGGGCTTCCAGCGCATCGATCAGCAGCCGGTGGTGGGAGGCAGGCGCCTGGCCCAGCGGTGCCAGGGCGAACTCGCACCACGCCTCGAACGAGCGGCGCAGATGCCGGCGGTGCAGAAGCTCAGAAGCTGCCTCGACTGGGGTCATCCATCACGCGCGCCCGGTCGCATCGACAGTAGGCTGTGGGATACGATGCTCTTCACGCCGCGCATCCTGGATGGTGGCAGCCCTGATGATCTCAAGCAATTCGTCATCCGTCGCGTTGTCGCCGCTTCTCTCGACCTGGTGCTTTTGCGGCAGCAGGGACGCGATCATGCGGCAATAGCCGAGCGGGTTTTCAACCCTCGCGCCCACGATGGCTTCCGCACCGTATGTCTGAAAGTCCCTGTGCAATGCGCTCAAGAAGCTCTCAGACAACTGGTTGCGGCTGCCCTTGGGACGGCCTGGATTGCCCGGCTGGAACAGTCGGCCAGGCTTTGGGTGCGGATTGGCCATCGTGGATACTTTGTCGCAGGTTCCAGATACGGACGGTTACGCCGTCGCGCCGGTCGGCGCCGGTGCGGGCGCGTTCGGATCGGCCGGCGGTGCGGCAGTCGCCCCAGTGTCGCCCGTGGGTGCGGAAGCGGTCGAGCCCGTGTCGCCGGTCGGAGCCGGTGCGGGTTCAGGCGCAGGATCGGCAGGCGGCGCAACCGGCG
>CAXSDH010000159.1:0-2266 GCA_964235765.1 uncultured Acetobacteraceae bacterium | reverse complement strand
GCCGCCTTCAGGTGCGCGCCGCCCACGTCCCAGCCGATCACCCGCATCGCGGCCCCCAATCCAGCAGGCAAGGCCAGGGGCTCTGCCCCGGAGCCGCCAAAGCCCCCCTCAAGACTTCGACTCAACCGCTTCTGTCACGAGCCGCCATTTGAGGGCGCAGACCTGCACATGCGAAGGTCGGAGGAGTCCGTTCTCCCGTCCGGCAATCAACTTGTCCGTTTCCTCATGCATGGGCCAGCATTGGCGGACGTGTCAGAGGCGGCCGGTCGCGGTTGGTTTGGCGGACAGCCAAAATAGACGCCCGAAACAACGCGGCACAACGCCGTCCACAAGCCTAGAAGTCGGGCATGTCGCTCACGCTGCCCAGCCCCGAAGCTCTCTATGCCGCGCTGATCGCGCGCGACCCGGCCTATGACGGCCATGCCTTCGTCGGCGTGAGGACGACCGGCGTGTTCTGCCGGCTGACCTGCGCCGCCCGGAAGCCGCGCTTTGAGAACACCCGGTTCTTCGGTTCCATCCCGGCCTGCCTGGAAGCCGGCTTCCGACCCTGCCTGCGCTGCCGACCGCTGGACCAGGCGGGCGGGCGCGAGCCGCTGGTGGCGCTGCTGCTGGACCGGATGGAGCAGGAACCCAACCGGAACTGGTCCGAAGGGGATTTGTCTGCCATGGGGCTTGATCCGTCCACCGTCAGGCGGGCCTTCAAGCGTCACCTTGGCATGACGTTCCTCGACCTGGCACGCCTACGATCCTTGGGTCGTGGCATGGACAGGCTGGCCGCCGGAGCCTCCGTGATCGAGGCGCAGCTTGAGGCCGGATATGAGTCCGACGGCGGCTTCCGCAGTGCCGTCGCACACCTCGTTGGCGACTGTCCCGCCCAATTGAAGGGCCGGGAACTGCTGAAAGCCGACTGGATCGAGACGCCGATTGGCGCAATGCTGGCCGTTGCCGACCCGCGCGCGCTGCATCTGCTGGAGTTTTTCGACCGGAAGGCGCTGCCGACCGAACTCTCCCGCCTGCGGGTAAGGACGCGCTCGTCCATCTCCTTTGGCCGGGTGGCGCCAATCATCCAGATCGAGGCGGAGCTGCGCGCCTACTTCGACGCCCGCTCAGCAACCTTCTCGACGATTCTCGCTCGCCCTGGATCTGCCTTCACGCAACGCGTGTGGCAAGAACTTGTGGCCATACCGCCCGGCGTCACGCGGTCCTACGCAGAACTGGCCGCCATGCTTGGGCATCCATCGGCCACCAGGGCCGTCGCGCGCGCGAATGGTGCAAACCAGGTTGCAATCGTCATCCCCTGCCACCGCGTCATCGGCTCTGATGGTTCCTTGACCGGCTATGGCGGCGGGCTGTGGCGCAAGCAGTGGCTTATCGAGCACGAGCGCAAGCTGGCGCAGTGCATTCCGTGACAGTCAGGAACCCAAACGCATGACCCAGGCCGAGAAAGCAGCCCAATTCAGCGCGCTTCACGTCAGTGGGGAGCCGCTCGTACTCTACAACATCTGGGACGCGGGCAGTGCGAGGGCGGTTGCCGGGTCCAGGGCGAAGGCGGTTGCAACAGGCAGTTAGTCCATGGCCGCCGCACAGGGGTATCCTGACGGCCAGGCCATCCCGCTCGACGCTGTCGAGTTGATCGTGCGGCAGATTGCGCGGTCGGTGGACGTGCCCGTCACGGTGGACCTCGAAGGCGCCTATGCCATCGAACCGGAACGGGCCGCAGCCAACGTGATACGGATCATTCAGGCTGGAGCCATCGGAATCAACTTTGAGGATGGCATCATTGGCGGGGACGGACTGCACGACATTGCCCTCCAATGCCGACGCATCCGGGCCATCCGGGCCGGGGCCGAGACGCTGGGCGTCGCGCTGTTCATCAACGCCCGCACCGACCTGTTCCTTCAAGCGGCCGATGCCGCCTCGCATGTCACGCTCCTGGACGCTGCAACAGAGCGCGCCCAGGCTTTCGCAGATGCCGGCGCGTCCGGCTACTTCGTACCAGGCCTTGTTGATGAGGAACTGATCGAGACGCTCTACGCGGCCAGCCCGCAGCCCGTCAACATCATGATGAAGGCGGGTGCATCCTCCACATCCCGACTTGCTAAGCTCGGCGTCAGCAGGATCAGCTACGGACCCATGCCTTACTTTCAGTCCATGCAGCAGCTCGGCCAGGAGGCGTCGAAAGCGGCTACCTAACGCACCTTGCCCGCGTTCCACAGCGCCGCCTTCAGGTGCGCGCCGCCCACGTCCCAGCCGATCACCCGCATCG
>CAXSDH010000158.1:0-2331 GCA_964235765.1 uncultured Acetobacteraceae bacterium | reverse complement strand
CCGCCAACCTCGACAGCTTGCTACGCCCCCCGGATTGCTTGCTACGATACGATGACAGGAGCCGAGTCGCGCGCCTGACCAGCAGGAAACGGACCAGCGATGGATTGGGACAAGCTCCGGGTGTTCCACGCGGTGGCGGAGGCGGGAAGCTTCACGCATGCCGGGGAGACGCTGAACCTGAGCCAATCGGCCGTCTCCCGTCAAATCTCCGCCCTCGAGGAAAACCTGCAGGTGCCGCTGTTCCACCGGCATGCGCGCGGGCTGATCCTCACCGAGCAGGGCGAAAGCCTGAACCGCACGGTGCGCGAGGTGTTCGCCAAGCTCGCGATGACCGAGGCGCTGCTGACCGAAAGCAAGGAGAAGCCGGCCGGGCGGATCAAGGTGACCACGACCGTAGGCTTCGGCGCGACCTGGCTGGCCCCCCGCCTCCAGGAGTTCCTCGAGCGCTATCCCGACATCTCCATGTCCCTGCTGCTCGACGACACGGAGCTGGACCTTGCGATGCGCGAAGCCGACGTGGCGATCCGCATGCATGCGCCCAAGCAGCCGGACCTGGTGCAACGGCATCTGTTCCATATCGACTGGCTGGTGGTCGCGTCGCCCGAATACCTGGCCAAGCACGGCACCCCGGAACGCGCCGAGGAGCTGGACGATCATAAGCTGGTCCTGTTCGGCGACTACCGGCCACCGGTGCCCGACATTAATTGGCTGGCGGAGGCGGGCCGCCGCGCCGGGTCGCCGCGCCGGGCCTTGCTGGAGGTGAACAGCCTGCACGCGATGGCCCAGGCGGTTCGGCTGGGCGTGGGCATCGGCGTGCTGCCGAACTGGATGAGCGACGAGGTGGCCGGGCTGACCCGGCTGCTGCCGGACCTGAAGGCGCCCAAGGTGGACGTGTTCTTCGTGTATCCGGAGGAACTGCGCAATTCGAAGCGGGTCGCGGTGTTCCGCGACTTCCTCCTGGCCCGCCTACAGGAGTTGCATTAGCCGCTCGGCCGCTTCCCGGCCGCTGAGATAGGCCCCGCCCACGGTGCCCGCCAAGCCGTCCATGCGGCTGGCCTCCCCGGCAAACAGCATGCGCTCGCCGGGGAACGCCGCGGCGAGCGCCCCGCGCTGCCCCGCGTCGCCCGGCCGTGCGAAGGCATAGGCGCCGAGAAAATTGGGATCGGCGCCCCAGCCGGTGACCAGCCCCGGGGCTTCGAGTCGTGCCGCACCGCCAAGCATGCGCCGCAGTTCCGCCCGCGCGAACTCCTCGGCGGCGGCGGCATCGCCCGCGAACGACCAGGCAAGGCGGCCGCCCATGAAGCCGATGACGTGCTCGCGGCCGTGCGGCCAGGCGTTGAACACCATGCGGCCGTCCTGCTGGACCAACGTGCTGTCGGGGCCGAGGCCAAGCCGGTCCGCCGCGCCGGGCAGGGCTACCTTGGTCAGCAAGCCCATCGGCAGGGCGTGGATCGCGTGCTGCACCGGAACGGGCAAAGCAGGGTCGAAGCCGATCGCGCCGGAGGCGAGCACGCCGGTGGAGACGGTGACGATCGCCGCCGCGGCATGCACCGTGCCCCGCGCCGTGTCGGCCCGCACGCCCCGGCCGTTCCAAGCGATCCGGGTCACGCTCGTGCCGAGTTCGACCGGGCCGGCCAAATGCCGGGCGATGAACGCGCCGACGCCGGCGGGCGGCGCCAGGTTGGGCGGTTCGAGCATGTTCCGGCGCCAGTCCTGCACGCTCAACTCGTCGGCGTCCGCCGCCGCGATGATCGCGCCCTCCCACAGCAGGATGGCGGGCGCCCACGGGTCCCCTGCCATGGGGCTGGCGGCCTCGGCGAGGCTGACGTCGGCGCCTCGCGCTGCCGTCGCCGCGGCCGTCTCCAAACCATCCCAGGCGCGGCGATACGCGGCCTCGGCATCAGGGCTGGCTGGAGCGCCACCGGCGAACAGCCGCTCGGTCCGCGCGGCATCGGCGTCGAACAGCCCATCCTCCGGCTCCGCGAGATCGACGAGAGGGTTGCGCGCGGGCGCGTGCAGCCAGGCCGCGCCGTGATCGAATACGCCGCCGCCCAGGCAAGTGGGACGGCTGGTCCAGGCCCGGCCGCCGATCCGAGGCGCGGCTTCCAGCACGGTCACGCCGATGCCGCACGCCCGGAGCCGCTGCGCCGCAGCCAGGCCGGCCACGCCCGCGCCAACCACCAGAACCCCTCCCTCGCCCAGTCGAGGGTTCATGAACGCAGCGGCGAATCAGGCTCATCCATCGTCCAGACCCAATCCGTCTCCTGGAGCGGAGATGCCGGGTGCAGGATTTGAACCCGCGACCTTCGGTTTACAAAACCGCTGCACTAC
>CAXSDH010000157.1:0-2352 GCA_964235765.1 uncultured Acetobacteraceae bacterium | reverse complement strand
GCCGTGCTGGCGAACGGCTTCATCATCATGGGCATCCAGCCGTTCTGGCAGATGGTGGTGATCGGGTTCGTCGTCATCGCGGCGGTCTATGCGGACCAGATCAAGCGGCAAAAGGGCGAGCGGCTTTGAACGCACGCCACTCACGGGGGACCACGACGATGCGCCTGAAGCTCACCAGTCCATTGAAGCTCACCGGTCTAGTTGCCCTGGCCGTCATCGCCATGGCCTCTCGGGCGGAAGCGCAGAACAAGCCCTACAAGATCACCTACATCCAGGGCGTGACCGGCAACCCGTTCTACATGTCGGTCTCGTGCGGTGCCACGGAGGCCGCCAAGCGCCTCGGCGTGACGTTCGATGCCCAGGGCCCCGCGCAATACACCCCGGCGCTGCAGATGCGCGTGCTGAACGCCGTCATCGCCGCCCAGCCCGACGGCATCATGTTCACCGCCGACGACCCGGTGGCGCTTACCGCTACCCTGATCGAGGCCAAGACCCGCGGCATCAAAATCCTGTCGATCGACGGTGACGTCAAAGACATGGACGTGGCGATCGCGAACATCCAGTCGGACAACTTCGCCGGCGGCCGGCAAGCCGGCGAGACCCTCGTCGAGCTGATCGGCGGCAAAGGCAAGGTCATGGCGCTGATGAACTCGCCCGCCGCCAACGTGGCGCAGCAGCGGCTGTTCGGCTTCCAGGAGGCAATCGCCAAGCACCCGGAGGTGACGTTCCTCGGCGTCCAGTACAGCAACAACCAGACGGCCAAGGCCGCCTCGATCGTCACCTCCACCATCGCCGCCAACCCGGACCTCGCGGGCGTGTTCACCATCACCACCAACAACACCGAGGGCGCCGCAACCGGGGTGCGCGAGGCCCAGCGCGAGGGCCACATCAAGATCGTCGGCTTCGACACGTCGGACCCGATCGTGGAGGCCATCCGCAAGGGGGTCGTCTCGGCCGACATCGTGCAGTATCCCTACCGCGTGGGGCAGCTCGGCCTGGAGATGATGGTCGATGCGCTGCAGGGCAAGCCGGTGCAGCGGCAGGTGAACACGCCCTTCGTCGTCGCCACGCCGCAGAATATCGATACGCCCGAGGTGCAGAAATTCATCTACCGCACCAACTGCCAATAGACATGGAGCGGCCCCGCCCCGAAGTGACAACCGGACTTGCGCCCGAGGTGACCATCGGCCGGGACCCGCACTTCAACGGCGGAGCCGAGCAGGTGCTCCAGGTGGAGCGCCGCGACTACACGGACCTGGCCCCGGCGGACCGCCCCCGCCGCCAGAGCCTGCGCGGGTTTGACCCGATCTACACCGACATCGTCGACTACATCGTCCGCTGCACGCACCGCATCTGGGACGAGCGCGACGTCGGGCTGATCTACTCGCACTACACGCACAACGCCGTCATCTACAACCCGTACGGCACGATGTACAGCCGCGAGGACATTGTGCGCGACACGATCCAGCGGCTGGTGACCTTCCCGGAGCGCCGGGGCATGGCCACGCAGGTCATCTGGCGCGGCAACGACACGGACGGGTTCTACACCTCGCACCTCGTCGCCGGCTCCGGCCGGCATACCCAGGCCGGCCCGTTCGGCCCGCCCACTGGCCGGGCCTTCACCACGCGGACCATCGCCGACTGCCTGGTGTTCGAGAACCGCATCTACCGGGAGTGGCTGGTCAGCGACACCATGGCGCTGGTGCGCCAACTGGGGCTGGACCCGGCGGTCGTCGCCGAAGGGCGGGCGCGGGAGATGCTCGCCTCCGGGCACGAGGTGGTGGACATCGGAGAGAACCGCCGCATGCTGGGCCAGCTCCCGCCGGAGGCCGAAGCCGATACCAGCCTGGCGCACACCGACGCCGAGGCTGAGTGCCTGCGCTGGTTTCACGAGATCTACAACCGTCGCATGTTCGGCAAAATCAAGGAAATCTACGCGGCGAACGTGCAATGGCATGGGCCCCTGATGAAGGAGCTGTATGGCCGCGCGGGAGTGCTGCACCAGACCTTGGCGCTCGTGGGCGCCATCCCGGACTGCGCATTCACGCCGCAGCATATCTGCTCCGTGCCCTGCGAGGAGGGCGGCGAGAAGATCGCACTGCGTTGGGTGATGGAGGGCCACCATCTCGGCCACGGCATGCTGGGCGCGCCGACGGGCCACCGGCTGTTCGTGATGGGGTTCACCCACTTGCATGTCGTGGGCGGGACGATCGTCGAGGAATGGACGATCTACGACGAGTTGGCGCTGCGCACCCAAATCAAGTTGGGCGATTTGGCGCAGGCAGGCCGGTAATCGGCCTCGAACGCAAACAGCGGCCCTTTTGTGGGGCCGCTGTTTTTTGTGTTTTGGGG
>CAXSDH010000156.1:0-2546 GCA_964235765.1 uncultured Acetobacteraceae bacterium | reverse complement strand
ACCTTCATCGAGCCGACCGACAGCATCCGCAACCTGGGCGTCAAGCTGAAGCATTCGGCCAACCACTCCGTGCTGGCGGGCAAGCGCGTGATCCTGGTGGACGACAGCATCGTGCGCGGGACCACCAGCCGCAAGATCGTGGAGATGGTCAGGGGCGCCGGCGCGGCCGAGGTGCACATGCGCATCTCCTCGCCGCCCACCACGCATTCCTGCTTCTATGGCATCGACACGCCGGAGCGCGGCAAGCTGCTGGCGGCCCGGCACAGCATCGCCGAGATGGCGGAACTGATCGGCGCCGACAGCCTGGCCTTCGTCTCGCTCGACGGCCTCTACCGCGCGCTCGGCAAGCCCGGCCGCGATGCGGCCCGGCCGCATTATTGCGACGCCTGCTTCACCGGCGAATACCCCATCCCGCTGCCGGACATGATGGACAACTCGGACCGCCAGCTCAGCTTGCTGACCGAAACGCGTTGACCGGCAAGCCCGTCGCGCTCGTTACCGGCGCCAGCCGCGGGATCGGCGCCGCGCTGGCCATCGAGCTGGCCCGGCGCGGCATGCACGTGGTGCTCACCGCGCGCACCGAGGGCGGCCTGGCCGAGACCGACGACAGCATTCGCGCCGCGGGCGGCACGGCGACACTGTTGCCGTTCGACCTCATGGACGGCGCCGGGCTGGACGCAGTCGGCCCCAGCCTGTTCGACCGGTTCGGCCGGCTCGACGTGCTTGTCCACAACGCCGGGGCGCTCGGGCGGCTGACCCCCGTGCCGCACATCATGCCGGCGGACTGGGATGCGGTGGTGGGGGTGAACCTGACGGCTGCCTGGCGGCTGATCCGCACCTGCGCGCCGGTGCTGCTGGCGGCGCCGGCGGGGCGCGCGGTGTTCGTGACCAGCGCGCGCGCCGGGCAGCCCCTGGCCTATTGGGGCGCCTACGGGGCGACCAAGGCTGCGCTCGAACATCTCGTGCTGACCTGGGCGGACGAGGTGCGGACGAGCAAGCTGCGCGTGAACCTGTTCGATCCTGGCATCGTGGCCACACGCATGCGGGCCGATGCCATGCCGGGGGAGAACCCCAAGTCGCTCGCCCAGCCCACCGACGTCGCGCCCGCGCTGGCCGACCTGTGCTCGCCGTCCGAGGTCCGGCACGGGCTGATCGTTCGCGCCTGACCGCCTTGGCCGGACCCCGGCCCAAGGCAGCAGCCGACGGCTATTCCGCTGGGAACGCCTGCCGGTTCGGCGCGCGCTCCAGCTCGTTGTCATGCCGCAGCAGCAGCACGATCACCATGGCGATGAACCCGAAAGCTGCCAGGCACTGCAAGCCGCCCTCGAAGCCGCCTGTCCGGTCTTTGATGTAACCCACCAGGTACGGGCCGACGAAGCCGGAGAGGTTGCCGATGGAGTTGATGATGGCGATCCCGCCCGCCGCCGCCGCCCCCGAGAGGAACGAAGTCGGCAAGGTCCAGAATACCGGCAGGCAGCCGAACACCCCGAAGGCGCCGACCGAGAGCGCGATCATCTTCATGGTCGGGTCGGGCAGGAAGGTCGAGATCAGGATGCCGGCCCCGGCGAGGCCGAGCGCCACGGCCGCGTGGCCCTTGCGCTCCTGCATGCGGTCGGAGCGGCGGCCCCAGTAGATGATCGCGATCACGCCCACGACATAGGGGATGGCGGTCACGAAGCCGGTCTGCAGGTTGGTCAGCCCGAAGCCCTTGACGATCTGCGGCAGGAAGAAGCCGATGCCGTAATTGCAGGCGACCGCGCCGAAATACACCAGGCTCAGCCCCAGGACGCGCGGGTTCAGCAGGGCCTGCGCCACCGTGAAGTGCTGCTTGGCCTCACGCTGCTTCTCCTCCTGCGCGAGCCGGGTCGACAGCCAGCTCCGCTGGTCCTGCGGCAGCCAGGTGGCGTCCGCCGGGCGGTCGGTCAGGTAGAAGAACACCACGACGGACAGCACGATGGCCGGCAGCGCCTCGACGATGAACAGCCACTGCCAGCCCTTCATGCCGCCCATGCCGTCCAGGCCGAGCAGCATGCCGGAGACCGGGGCGCCGAGCACCGAGGAGAGCGGGATTGCGGCCATGAAATAGCCGATGATCCGGGCACGGTAGGTGGCCGGAAACCAGAGGGTTAGGTAGAAGATGATCCCGGGGAAGAACCCAGCTTCGGCGATGCCCAGCAGGAACCGCACGAGGTAGAAGCTGTATTCGCCCTGCACGAAGGCGGTCAGGCCGGACAGGATGCCCCAGCTGACCATGATGCGCGCAATCCACTTGCGGGCCCCGAACCGTTCGAGGAACAGGTTGGACGGCACTTCGAACACGAAGTAGCTCAGGAAGAAGATGCCGGCGCCGAAGCCGTAGGCCGTCTGCGAGATGCCGAGGTCCCGGTTCATGGTCAATGCCGCGAAGCCGACGTTCACGCGGTCCAGGTAGGCCACGAAATAGCAGACGATCAGGAAGGGCACGAGTCGCGTCGTCACGCGCGCGATCGTGCGGGTCTCAAGGTCCATGGCCGTCCCCCAAACTGGCCTGCGTTCCGCAGGCATTG
>CAXSDH010000155.1:0-2581 GCA_964235765.1 uncultured Acetobacteraceae bacterium | reverse complement strand
CTCCGCCGCATACAGGCTGGCCGGGCTGCCGTAAATCTGTTGCGGCGAACCCTCCGCAGCGACAGCGCCCGGGCAGCCTGGACCAACGCCACTTCGCGCATCGTATCCAGCAATCTCACGGGGCGTCACAGGCCGTCCGCGGAGTTCCGGCCACAGCGAGAAAGGTCCGGTCTTCGTGTGACAACGTGCGTCTCCCTGCCCGGCGCGTTCACGCGACCTTATTGAAAGGCCTGAGCCCACGGGAGCAGGAATAGTGTAACGAGGTCGATATGTGCAATCTCAATCGCGGCTGGCCGCCTTAGGACCGCCGCACGGTCCGGTGCCCGGATGGGGGCGGGCTTGCCGTCTCGGGCACCGCGCCGTTGCCGATGATGCGACCCTTCGCCACGCGCGCGCGATCCAGATGGGCATGCAGGGATGCTGCCGCGCGCTCGAGATCCCCGGCTTCGATCAGGTCGAGCAGCATCAGGTGATCACGGCATTCCTGCACCAGACGCCCCCGGTGCTGCTGCGTGCGGTACTCCAGCAGCCGGCGCAACCGGTTCACCCGTCGCAGCCCCTCCAGCAGGAACGGGTTCTCCGACCCGGCCACCAGCACCTCGTGGAACACCGAGTTCGCTGTGAAGGTCTCGGAACGCGACCAGCGATTGATTCCCCCCTCCAGCATCGCCAGCTGCTGGGTGCGTGCCTGGCTGAATGCCGCAGCATCCACCTTGTAGCCGGGCTCGAGCAGGGCGGCGGGCTCGATCAGCATGCGATAGCGATAGCCCTGGTCGTAGGCTTCCGGCGAGGTCAGAAGCGGCTGGAATTCCCACCCATGTCCTGGCAGACGCACAAGCCATCCTTCTTGCGCCATCCGGGCTAGCAGCCGCACGATCCGCCCGCGCGTCGCGCCGTAGCGGCGCGCCACCTCCGCTTCGGCGATACGCTCGTCCAACCTGCCGGTCAGCCTGTCCTCGGCCATACGGAAATACAGAGGATCCTCGTCGGCACCGTCCGGGGCGGCGGTCATTCCGCCAGTCCCCCTTGCTGCCTCGGCGGCGGCCTTCAGGAAGAAGCCACGATTGGGGCGGCTCTCGACCAGATCTAGTTCGGCGAGAGCATGCAGCGCCATCCGGACGGGGGTCCGGGAGACGCGGAAGACGTCGGCGAGCTCCTGCTCCTTCATGTGCGCCCCGACAGGGAGGCTCAGTTGCCGAGCCCGCTCGATGATCTGGGCAGCGAGCCTGGACGGCAACTTATGCGCCCCCCCATCCTCCGGTCCGGCGACTTCGGTTCCTACCAATGCATGCTCCTATGGGCGCGGATGAGGATACGAACCCGCATGGCCTGCCTCAAGCAGGAGTTGAGTTTTGTATAATACAGTCCTATGGTACAATTCCGATTTGCCATACGTCGGTGAACGAACCGTCCGGTGCCGCGATACCGACGAACCAGGGAGGTATTCATGCGCCTGATCGTGCTGCCGTGCGACGGCATCGGACCCGAGATCGTCGCCGCATCGATCGATGTGCTGCAGGCCGTGAACGCCAAGTTCAACCTTGGTCTGACCTACGACTACGACGACGTCGGCTTCACGAGCCTGGAAAAGCACGGGATCACGATCCGCGACGAAGTGTTGGAACGCGCCAAGACCTATGACGGCGTGATCCTTGGCACGCAGTCGCATGCCGACTATCCGGCCCCGGAGCAGGGAGGCCGCAACGTCTCCGCCGCCTTCCGCATCGGGCTCGATCTCTACGCCAACGTGCGCCCCGCGCGCACCCGCCCCTTCCTGGAAACCAACATGCGCCCCGGCCGGTCCATGGACCTTGTCATCATGCGCGAGGCCACCGAGGGCTTCTACCCCGACCGCAACATGACCCGCGGCTGGGGCGAGGTGATGCCCAGCCCGGACATGGCGCTATCCATCCGCAAGATCACCCGCCATTGCAGCGAGCGCATCGCCCGCCGCGGGTTCGAGTGGGCGATGCGGCGGCGCAAGAAGGTGACCGCGGTTCACAAGGTCAACAGCTTCCACATGACCGACGGCCTTTTCCTGGAAGCCGTGCGGCACGTTGCAAAGGAGTTCCCGGAGGTGCAGCTCGACGACCTGCTGGTCGATGCCTCAACGGCGCACATCGTGAAGGAGCCGGAGCGCTTCGACGTGATCGTCGCAACCAACTTCTTCGGCGACATCCTGTCCGACATGGCAAGCGAGCTGTCCGGCAGCCTGGGGCTGGCCGGGTCCATCATGGCCAGCGACACCAACTGCTGCGCGCAGGCCCAGCATGGCTCAGCGCCGACCATCGCCGGCAAAGACATCGCAAACCCCACCTCGATGATCCTGTCGGTGGCGATGCTGCTGCAATGGATGGGCGGCCATCATAACAATCCCACACTTTCGCAAGCGGGCGACGCGATCGAGAAGGCAGTGGACAAGGTGCTCGAGGACCCGGCGTCCCGCACGCGCGACCTTGGCGGCACGACCGGGTGCAAGGCGTTCGGCAACAAGGTGGCGCAGGCGATCGACGGCTGAGCAGGAACCGGCATGCCGTTGCTGGGGTGCATCGCGGACGACTTCACCGGGGCGACCGACCTT
>CAXSDH010000154.1:0-2597 GCA_964235765.1 uncultured Acetobacteraceae bacterium | reverse complement strand
CGTAAGCGTAAGCCGAGCCCCACGGTTGACGGTCTGGGCTTTCAGGTGGCCCGGGCGGCGACGGCGTCCTTGCAGTTCCAGGGCAGGAGTTGGCTGAGCCCGGAGGCGAGGTGCCCGCGCGCCAGCTGATCGATAGCGTGGGCGAGGTAGGCTTCGGGATTGAGGCCGTTTAGCTTGGCGGACTCAATCAGGGTGTAGAGAATGGCGGCGCGGTCGCCGCCCGTGTCGGATCCGAGAAACAAGAAGTTCTTGCGAGTGACCGCGATGCCGCGCAGCAGCCGCTCGGCCAGATTGTTGTCGATCGCCAACCGGCCGTCATCGGCAAAGCGGGTGAGCGCGTCCCACCGGGCCAGGGCGTATTGCAGCGCTTTTCCGAGCGAGGTCTTTCCCGATGCCCGGCGGCGTTGCGCCTGCATCCAGGTTTTCAGTTCAGCAAGCAACGGCGTGCTTCGGGCTTTCCGCTCGGCCTGACGTTCGGCGGCCGGCTTGCCAATGATCTCGGCCTCGATGACATAGAGCGCCTGGATGCGCCGAAGCGCCTCTTCGGCGATGGGTGACTTGGTTGCCTCATGCACGTCGAACAGCTTGCGCCGCGCATGGGCCCAGCAAGCCGCGTGCTGGATGCGGGCGGGTTTGCCGGGTTCTGGCCGGTATAGAGCGTCGTAGCCAGCGAATGCGTCGGCATGCATCACACCACTGAACCCGGCCAGGTGCTCGCGTGGCCGCTCGCCTTTCCGATCAGGCGAGTAGCAGTAGAATGCCGCCGGCGGACCAGATCCAGCATGCGGTCGGGGATCCACGGCATAGACCCAGAACCGCGACAGCCGGGTCTTGCCCGTGCCAGGTGCGAGCGTGCGGATCGGCGTGTCGTCGGTGTACAGGACCGGCTGCGTCATCACCGTCGTGCCGATCAGCCTGGCCAGCGGTGCGAGCCACCATGCCGCGCGGCCGATCCAGTCGGCCAGCGTCACGCGATCGATCTCGACGCCCTCGCGGGCCAAGATGACCGACTGGCGGAACAGCGGCAGGCCGTCGCAGTACTTCGACACCACGACGTGGGCAATCAACCCGGGCCCGGGACGGCCGCGCTCGATTGGCAGGTCGGGCGCGGGGGCCTGGAACATCGCCTCGCACACCCGGCACGCGTAGCGGGGCCGGACGTGGCGGATCACCTTCAGCCGGGCGGGGATTTTCTCCAGGACCTCAGTGACGTCCTCGCCGAGCCGGGCCAGCTTGCCGGGCTCGCAGCAGGCGCACAGCATTGCGGGCTCATGCAGCACGGTCTCGCGCGGCAGGTGGTCCGGCAGCGGCCGACGAACGGCTTTCGCGCGGGGGCGGGATGGCGCAGCGGGCGAGGCCGGGTCAGGCAAGTCTGTGTCAGGACGGGCGGCCTGGTGCTCGGCCTCGTTCTCCTCCAGGTCCTCAAGGCGCAACTCCAACTGGGCGATCTCGGCGTCCAAGCGCTCCGACGACCGGCCATATTGCTGGCGTCGCAATGCGGCCAACTGCGCCCGGAGATGCTCGATCTCGACCGCGGCCGTGCCGAGCTGGGCGCGCGCCGCGGCCAACTCCTGCCGAAGGGCGGCGATCTCATCCTCGGGCGTGCGATAGGCCAGGTCCACACGACGATTCTACCCGAGGGCCCCTCGTACAAGCGCGATCACCCGCGGGACCGTGATCGTCTGCTTACGCGGCAACTTCGGGCCGCGCTGTCCAGGCGGGCATGCGCCAATCGATGCCTTCCAGCAGCATCGACACTTGGGCCGCCGTCAGCGTAATGGTGCCACGGTCCGTTTGGGGCCAGACGAACCGAGCCCGTGGCAACTCGAGCCGCTTGGCATAGAGACAAAGGCCCTGGCCGTCCCAGTGCAGCGCCTTGAGCAGGTCGCCCCGGCGTCCCCGAAACACGAACAACGCCCCGCCATACGGATCGAGCGACAGCACCGTCTGCACCTGGGCCGCCAATCCATCGAAGCCCTTACGCATGTCGGTGAATCCGCACGCCAGATACACCCGGGTGGCCGGCGGCAGCATCATGGTGCTGCCAACGCGGCCAGAATGCGCTGCAACGCCGAGCCGTCCACGTCGGACCCGAAGCGCAGCCGCACTCCGGACGGCAGCTCGACCTCGATCCCGCCGGGCATGGCGGGCGATGATGCAATAGCCGGCGGTGGTGAGGATGGCGATGACGATGGCGGTAGCGCGACGGCGGGCTCGACCGGGCCCGGCAGCGCCATGCGCACGTCCGGCTTGATCTCGACGGCGGCGAAGCCTGCCATCGCCGCCCGTAGCATCTGCTTGCGCCACGTGTAGATCAGCCCTGTGCCGATCCCATGCCGGTCCGCCACCCTCTGCGCCGTTGAGCCAGCCGCCAAGGTTTCGCGGACAATGGCCAGCTTGGCCGCCGAACTCCACCGCCGTCGACGCTCCGGCCGGGCACGCACCTCGACGCGCTCGGGAAGAGCACTCTTACGACCGTCGTATGACCGCTCATAAGAGCACTCGTTCACGTCCATCACGCACCACCTCACCACCAACGGCACGCAGTCTGCTCAAACCAGGACCGCGCCGGAATGTGGCGGTGAGCTTTCGCTTAC
>CAXSDH010000153.1:0-2685 GCA_964235765.1 uncultured Acetobacteraceae bacterium | reverse complement strand
CGGAAGTAGTCGGCGACGGCCAGCTCGGTGCTGGTGCCGGGCTGCACGCAGATGGTGGCGCCGTTCAGCTCTTTGGCACTTTTCACGCCGGTCGAGGTTTTTACCAGGAAGCCGGTGCCGTCATAGAAGTTCACGCCGGCGAACATCAGGCCGAGGTTGGCTTCGCGGCCCAGCGTCCAGGTGGTGGAGCGGACCAGCAAGTCGATCTCGCCCGATTGCAGGGCGGTGAAGCGGTTGGTGGTGGTGGTGGGCACGAAGCGGATCTTGGTCGCGTCGCCCAGCACGGCGGCGGCGACGGCGCGGCAGGTGTCGGCGTCGATGCCCTTGACCACGCCTTGCGAGTCGGCCAGCGAGAAGCCGGCGACGCCGGTGGACACGCCGCAAACCAGTTGGCCCTTGCTGCGTATGCTGTCGATGGTGGCCGAGCCGCTGCCTTGCGCAGACGCCGGCGCGGCAAAGGCCGTGAGCGCGGCGCCGAACAGCAGCGCCGGTGGGGTGAAACGCTTCATCAAACATGTCCTCCAACGATAGGCCGCGGGATGCAGCCCGCGATGGGCTGGACTGTGCTTCGTGCAAGGCTGGAGATCAATGGCTCGCCGGGGCTTCCGGTCCGGCGAGCCGCTGCTAGGCTCAGCCGGCGCACCCTGGAGACCGCACATGCAGACGCTGCTGACCAATGCACGGATCGTGGACGCCGACCACGCCGAGCCGCGTGAAGGCAACGTGCTGATCGAGGACGGGGTGATCCGCGACCTCGCCGCGCGCGCCATCGCCGCGCCGGACCGGATGGTGATGGACCTGCGCGGGCGCACCCTGATGCCCGGCCTGATCGACTGCCACGTGCATGTGGTCGCCCACCAGATGAACCTCGGCGCCAACGCCCAGGTACCGGACGCGATGGCGGTGTTGCGCGCGCTGCCGATCATGCAGGGGATGCTGGACCGTGGGTTCACCACGGTGCGCGACGTGGGCGGCGCGCCGTTCAGCCTGGCGGAGGCGGTGGAGGCGGGGCTGGCCGCCGCGCCCCGGCTCGTGGTTTGCGGCAAGGCGCTCTCGAAGTCGGGCGGCCATGCCGACCTGCGGCCCCGGCACGACACCGACGACCCCAACCGCTGGTCCCGCAACTTCGGCGCCCTCGGCCGCGTGGCGGACGGCGTGGACGAGGTGCGCCGGGCGGCGCGGCAGGAGCTGCGGCAGGGCGCGCAGTTCATCAAGATCATGGCCAATGGCGGCGTCGCCAGCCCCACCGACCCGGTGGCCTGGCAGGGCTATTCCCCGGCCGAGATGCGGGCGGTGGTCGAGGAGGCCGAGGACGCCGAGACCTACGTGTCGGCGCACCTATATACGCCCGCAGCCATCGCCCGCGCCGTGCAGGCGGGCGTGCACAGCCTGGAGCACTGCAACCGCATCGACGCGCCCACCGCCAAGCTGGCCGCGGACGCCGGCTGCGTGGCGGTGCCGACGCTGGTGACCTATGAGGCGTTGGCGCAGGACGGCGCGCGCCTCGGGCTGCTGCCGGCCAGCATCGCCAAGATCGAGGACGTGCGGGCGGCCGGGATGGGCAGCCTGGCCATCATGCGCGACGCCGGGCTGGTGATGGCCTTCGGCACGGACCTGCTGGGCGAGACGCATGTGCGGCAGAGCGAGGAGTTCGCCATCCGCGCCCGCGTGCTGCCGGCGCGGGACGTGCTGGCGAGCGCCACGACCATCGCCGCCAAGCTGATCGGCATGGCAGGCAAGCTGGGCGTGGTGGCGGAGGGAGCGCTGGCCGACCTGCTGGTGGTGGACGGCGACCCGCTTTCGGACATCGCCATCCTGGCCACGCCGGAGCGCAGCGTACGGCTGGTGATGAAGGGCGGGGTGGTGCAGCGGAATGGGTTGTGAGATCGCTTCGATGTAGTTTCAGTTCCCGGACGGCCGGGCGACCGTCCCCTGCACCCCAGCCGCACCGGAAACGACCCGGCTTGCGACTGTGTCGAATTCTACCGGCCCTGTACAGCCCAGTGTCTCCCGATGAATCTTGACGGGTAGCATCGTCCGCTTATCGAGCCATGCCTGATAGATGGCTATGCAGGACAGATTTCGATCCCTTTCTTCGAGAACAAACGTATCGAAAACGCCAGCGGGTACCGTTATTTGCTCTTCCCTTAGCACAGAGAGCGTCACCTGATATTGCATGCTGCGCTGGCTGTATTGCTCGTTGAGATTAACGTAGGTTTGTGCAGACTTGCCCGGCGCGAACGGGATCAGCTGGGCTTGCAGGGACGCGTGCTCGGCGCGAGCTGAGTTCTGCACGCTGCGCCCGACCAGGTTGAGGACACCCCGGCGATCGGAAAAGCGGCGGACGACGCAGAGGCCCTGCTCACTCGCATTTTCAGAGGTCAGGTAAACATTGCTGCCAGCCGCAGCGCCGTTGCCGGCTCGGACGTAGGACACCGAACTGCCAGAGGCTGGACAGCCTGGAGCAGTTTGCGCCTCCATCCGTGCCGGGGGCGCAGTCTGGCAGGCCGTGAGGCACCAGGGGGCGACGAACAGGACTGGAAACCACCTCGGCATAGGCGCCCCGACTCAATTACCCAATCGAAACACATTCTAGCACTCTCTTGCAAGCAGCTTTGTCAAGTCGTCGATAGCCGGCCCCACCCAGCGCCGCCCAGGAACCCCACCCTTCCCTGCACGATGGTG
>CAXSDH010000152.1:0-3073 GCA_964235765.1 uncultured Acetobacteraceae bacterium | reverse complement strand
AAAATTCGACAGTGTGCCCGGCCTTCTCAAACGCCCAGCCGTAAAGCGCGCCAATCACGCCGCGCCCAAAAATCAGGATTTTCATAAATCTTCCTTGGAGGCGACTATCCATCGCGGACACAGAGGCGATGATTGAACGCCCGATAGGCTTATAGAGCGGCTGGATACGACCGGCAGCATTGCCCGCAGCCTATTGAATTCAAGGTTGTGGCGCCCGCCCGCCGAACAGGGAAGCGCTGCGGCGCCCCGTGGAGCAGTGGCCGTACAGGATGGCTGTCCGTCAAACCACCCCAGACCGTCCATCCCCAATGTGTCCGCCAACGCTGGCCCGTGCACGAGAAAGCGGACACGTTGATTGTCGGATGGGAAAACGGACATCGCAGACCTTCGTATGCGCAGGTCTGCGTCGCCAAATGGCGGCTCGTGACAAAGGTGCTGGATCGAAGCCTCTGACGGCGGACTGCATCGGCAGGTGTTCAAGACGAGGACGCTGCCGGTTACGGGGCGGATTCGCCCCGTGCCGTCCGGGCATGGTCATACCAGCCTGGCAGATAGGCGTCGTATCGGGACATGCGCTTGGCGATCTGCGGATGCTTGCCCACCCATTGCACGAGGCCGGCCCAGGCCCGCGACTCGTGGAACGCCCGTGCCGAGCCGCCACGCTCGCCATGCTCATCGACCGGAAGCAGGCCGAACTCGGCGCGCATGCGGCCCAGATGCTCCGTCGTGAAGCCATCGAGGAGCACCCTGGCCTCGGACCGGTATTTCACGATGTACCAGCCCCAGGGTCCCGGACCCAGGCCGAACCGCGACGGCAGGAACCGGCGCAGTCCCGACACCACCAGCGCGACGCCGCCGGCGGGCCGGTTCCCGGCAACGCTGCAAGCCTCGATGTAGGGGCCGTCCGCCGACAGCACGCCATCGAACCTGATGCCGCCCACGACGGCTTGGTGGAACACATCCTTTGGCATGGCGCACCTCAAGTCCCAGTCCGGAGCAGGATCGTAGCGCGGTGTCCTGGGTCCGGCCAAGGAACGCCCAGGCTCCCTGATCGCCAGATGTGCAGCAGCCTAGCCTTCCCTGCGTTTCGCCTTTCGAGGAGCCGCAGCCGTTCCCGCGGCCGGCAGCCTGGATGCAGCAGCCGCCGGAATGGCGCGTGCGCCCCGCCCCTCCGCCTGCGCCAGCCGCGCCTGCATCACGGCCGCTTCCGCCTCCATCTCGGCCATGCGGGTCCGGGTGGCCGCAAGCTCGTGGTCCATCTGCATGAGCCGCCGCTCCAGGCCCGATGCCGGGTCGCGCCGGCGTCGGGCAGGGCCGGCGTCGAGGTCGGGCGTGAACGCCCCCAAGTCGGCCAGCGCCGCGGTGAAGGCAGACACGTCCATCGTCGCCAGCGCGCGCGGCGCCGCGATGCCCTCGTCGCGCCGCGGCGTGCGCGAGCTGTCGAAGGTGCGGATGGCGGGGAACCTCACCCGCGTCAGCACGCCGTCCGACGGCGCCCACAGGAAGCCCTCGCCGCGGCCGAGCTGCGGCAGCTCGGCCAGGATGCGCCGCTCCGTGCCGCGGCCCGCCTGGCCGTCGAGCCAGCGGCCCAGGGCAGCCCTGTCCTGGCTCGACGTGAGCTTCATGGATACCAGCACGTCCGCCTGGCTCAGCACGTCCTTGTGCAGCACCGCCGGGCGCTGGGTGATCAGCCACGGCACGAAGCCCCGCACCCGGCCGCGGCGCACGATCTCCTCGACGCGCCCCAGCAGGTCGTAGCCATCCTGCTGCACCCGCTGCGGCGCCCACAGATCGGCCTCGTCCAGCACCAGGTGCAGCGGCTCCGTGTTGCTGTCGTAGAGCGCCTCGGTGAACACCGTCATGAACGCCCGCCGGACGGCGGCGCTGCCGAGGTCGGATACGTCCACCACGCAGGCGACCGCGTGCGTGCCGATCAGGTGGCCGAGGGCGGCACCCATGCCCGCGTTGAGCGGCACGTCGGCGCGCGACCCGCCGAACACCACCACGGGAAACGGCGGGGGCGAGGCGCCGTCCGAGGCTTCTCGCAGCCCCTACCAAACCCCGAGCGGATCGACCACGCAGACCCGTGCGTTCCTGCCGAGCAAACGCTCGACCAGGCCTTTGGCGGCATAGGTCTTGCCCGATCCCGACGTGCCCACGATGGCCAGGCGTCCGTCCAGCGCCGAGAAGGGCAGCACGCCGGCGATCCGGTCCGCATGGCCTGCGTCCTTTCCCGCCTGCCCTCTGGCCAAAGGTGCCAAGGCACCCGCCCGAGCTGCGGCCAGCACCCGGCTGACCGTGGCCTCGCTGACCTTGTAGTGCCGCGCCATGGCGGCCGCGCTGCCGCGCTCCGAGGACACCGTGGCGGCGATTTCCGCCCGATCCTCGTCCGAGAGCTTCGACGGTCGCCCGCCTGTGCGCCGCCGGGGTGCCGCGATGGGATGGCCGGGTGTGGCTGGTCGAAGCACATTCCGGCCATCGCGAGCCGGTATGCTGTTCACGGCCGGAACGGCGACCTTGCCTTGGGACGCGGAAGCTCCGATCTCCTCGGCCAGGCTGCGCAGGCCTGCGCCGGCGGCAGCGAGGCATTGGACCCTGCGCACTAGGTCGGCCGGACCCGGGCCGAGGCTGTCCAGCTGCTGCACGACCACGACGTCGCCTGCGCGCAGGCGGGCCAGCAGGGTGTGCAACTCTGGCTGCTTGTCACGGCCATCCGCTTCGGGCCGTTCCTCGACGACCTGCTCGCACCCTGCTTCGGTCAGCGCCTGGCGCTGTGCGACGTGGTCAACCTCGTCGCCGCCGTGCGGGCGGAGGTAGCCGATCAGCATGGCGGGGCGCCGTCCAACACCGCCGGCCTCTGCTCGGCCCCGCAGCGACAAGCGGCCGGGCAGGGGAGGGCACGGAGGCTGTTCGGCACACCCGCAACCCCAACATCAGCGTTCAGGACGGCCATGGACAACATGCAGCTATCTTGCATAACCCATCCTTGCAAAACATTGCCAATTATTAATACAAATCAATGATGCTCCTTGCACAGCTAGAATGCAAAATCTGGCTTTTGCAAGGATGGCTG
>CAXSDH010000151.1:0-3079 GCA_964235765.1 uncultured Acetobacteraceae bacterium | reverse complement strand
CGGGAACGCCATGTCCGGCGCGCCGATCATGATCGGCACGAACCAGTTGCCGAAGCCGCCGATCATCGCCGGCATGACCATGAAGAAGATCATGATCAGGCCGTGCGCGGTGACGGTCGCGTTCCAATCCACGCCGCTCTGGAAGTACTGCAGTCCGGGATTTTGCAGTTCCATCCGCATGTGGACGGAGAGCACCACGCCGACCAGCCCCGCAATGACCGCGAAGATCAGATAGAGCGTGCCGATGTCTTTGTGGTTGGTGCTGAACAACCACCGGTTGACGAAGTTCGGCTGATGGCCGTGATGGTCGTCATGGCCCTGCACGTCGTCGTCGTGTGTCGTCGCCGACATATCCTAATGCTCCCCGTCGCTTCCCATGTGGGTCAGCGCTGTGTGTCCGCAACCGCCGCCAGGCGCCGCTCCGGGCCTTCGGCGGCGGGCTCGCTGGCGGCAAACTTGGTCTTGGCCTGCTCGACCCAGGCCGCGAAGTTCTGCTCCGTCATCCCCTCGACCGCGATCGGCATCGCGTCATGGTTGGCGCCGCATATCTGGTTGCATTGGCCATAGTACACGCCGGGCTGGTCGACCCGCACCCAAGTCTCGATGATCCGGCCAGGGATCGCGTAGCGCTGCACGCCGAGCGACGGGATGAAGAAGCTGTGGATCACGTCGTTGCTCGTCGTGAGCAGCCGGATGTGCTTGCCGACCGGCACCACCAGCCGGTTGTCGACGGCCAGCCGGCGCAACTGGCCGGGCTTCAGCTCGTCATCGGGGATCATGTTGCTGATGAAGTTGATCCCGCCCTGGTCGGGGTAGGTGTATTCCCATGCCCATTGCCGGCCGGTGACCTTGATCGTCAGGTCGGGCGCGTTGGTCCGGTCCTGGAAATAGATCAGCCGGAACGACGGGATGGCGATGAGCACCAGGATCAGCACCGGAAGCACCGTCCAGGCGACCTCGAGCGCCGTGTGGTGGCTGACCCGGCTGGCCACCGGGTTCCGCTTGGCGTTGTAGCGCCACATCACGTAGGCCAGCAACAGGGCGACGAAGATGGTGACGGTGGCCATAAGCCAGATCACCATCGCGTGCAGGCCCTCGATGGCTTCCTGCACCGGGCTGTGCGCGTCCTGGAAGCTGATCTGCCAGTTGTGCGGCTCCTGCGCCATGGCCGGCGCGGCCGCGCAAAGCCCCGCCAGGCCCAGCATCAGGGCCGCGCTCCCTTGGAAACGTCGCGACAAAACTTGCATCTGCACGTCCCACCCGCCTGCATGGCGCCCGATCCATGCCGCGGCGCACTGCGGGATGGAGTATCGGACGGCTTCGGTTAGATCAAGCCAGACCCCGAGCGGCGCCCGTCATTCTAGTTAGGCAGGCGCACCAGGGTGAACAGCCCCACGGGCGGAACGGAGGCGAATTGCGCCTTTGCCTGGTCCTCGGGCGGCAGCAGCGCGTCACGGGAGAAGTCCGGATGCCAGCCGAGCTTGCGGGAGGCCGGCGCCAGCGCCCGCTCCGCCCACCAGCGCGGGCCGCGTTCGGCGGCGAAATGGTTGACGAACAGCAAATGCCCGCCCGGCCGGACGACCCGACGCATCTCGGACAGCAGCAACCGTGGATTGGGCACCACGGACGCGACGAACATGGCCACAGCCACGTCGAACGAGGCAGTCTCGAACCCGGTCTGCTCGGCATCGACCTCAAGCAGCGCATGCACGTTGCCCAGCTCGCGATCCCGAACCCGGTTGCGCGCCAGGGCGAGCATCTCCGCCGAGAGGTCGATCCCGGTAATCCGCTTGCTGCGATGATAATGGGGCAATGCAAGCCCGGTGCCGACGCCGACTTCGAGCACCCTGGCGCCCGGCAGGGCGTTGACCGCCTCGACCGCCCGGCGCCGGCCGAAGGCCGACACGCCGCCGAACACCGCATCATAGACGCCGGCCCATCGGCGGTACGCGGCTCGGACCGAGTCTGCGTCCAGCGCGGTGTGGCGCTGCCGGATAACGACTTGCTGCAAAGGGGTCATGGTGGATGTTCCCTAGACCCCGACCGCCGAGCAAGCAAGGGCGCCCGAGGCCAACGACTCAACCGCAGCCCCGGTTCGCAAGGCCGCTAGGCGGCGTCGTCGCGGCGGTCCCGGACCTTCACATAGGCCAGGGCTGCATGTTGGGCGCAATACGGCTTGGACTGCATCGCCGGGTCGCCGCAGAACCGGAACGTGGGCGTGCCCGGGTCGCCGAGCGGCCAGCAACAGGCCGACACCCGGCCCGCCGGCCTGGGTTGCGTGGGCACCGACCGCAGCACCATCGCCGGCCGGGCCTGCGGCAGCGGACGCGGCGCGGCCGGCGCATTCGCTTCGAGCGTGGGCAGGGTGGGGCCGCTCACGCGCTTGACCGCGGCGCGGCGCGGCGCGTGCCCCTCGGCCGGGTTGCGCCGGATCGGCGAGGGCCGCGGCGGCAGGTTGAGACGGTGCGCCTTGCCGACGATCGCGTTCTTGGTAACGCCCATCCGGCGGCCGATCTCGGCGGTCGAATGCCCCTCGGCCCATAGGTCGCGGATGCGCGCTATCGTCTCGTCGTTCCAATCCATCCCACGCCTCCACCGCCCCTGTTCGTAGACGGTAACCGCGGCAATGCCCTAGGGCTAGTGCGATTCGGCTGCGCAACCACAAAAGGTTGTGGACAACTCTCGACGACGACCGTCCTGAGGGACGGCAGCGGGGGCCTACAGCGGACGGGCGGCCGTCGTCTCGCGATGCGTCGTGGCGGTGGCGCCGGGGGCGGCGATGGTGCCCGGGGGCCGATCGGCGGCGCTGGCCTCCATCGAGGCGTCAGGCTCTTCCGCCATGTTCTTCTTGAACGACTTGATGCCCTTGGCGAAATCGCCCATCAGGCTGCTGACCTTGCCGCTGCCGAACAGCAGCAGAACGACCAGCAATACGACCGCCCAATGCCATATGCTGAAGCTACCCATGCGATCCTCCGTACGGGGCCGAAGCCCCTGCGTTCCTGCCCTCACATGGCGCGATGCGGGGCCGCTTGCAAGCGATTACCGTGGCGCCAGCGCCGCCGTGAGGGCGCCCGAA
>CAXSDH010000150.1:0-3150 GCA_964235765.1 uncultured Acetobacteraceae bacterium | reverse complement strand
CCCAGCGTCGAGGCGATCGAAACCGATATCCTGGTGGTCGGCGGAACCGCGTCCGCGAACGACGTTGATTCGACGATGCCCTGTTCGGCCGCACGCGAGTTCGCGTCGACGGCACGGGCGAGCACGCCATGTACCCGGCGGAGGTGAAGAAGCCCGAGGAGTCAAAGGGACCTTACGACTACTACAAAATCCTCGACACGATCGCCGCGGAACGGGCCTTTCAGCCCTTGGCGGACACAGGCTGTCCCCTGGCCCGGTGACGGGCGATTACACGCTTAGGCTCTGCTCAACAATTATCGCGTTATCCTGATGGCCTTAGGCTAATAGTGTAGTTCCACTCAGGATGCCATGTGCCGGTCGCGATACAAGCGTAGCCACTGCACGGCCGAGCCGGAATCCCCTATCACGGCAACTCGCAACCCGAGTCGCTTCCTCCTGCTCGGATCCTATGCCAGGAAGTCCTCCGGGTGGAATAGTTCGATGCCATACCGCCGGCACCCCGGCGCGACCATGCGGGTTTTATCGTCCACCAGCGCGGTCAGGCCGTGCTGGGCGCAGACCCGGCCTTTCCATTCCATGTGCTTGGCGTCCGCGGCGGGCCGCCACCAGGCCGGGCGGCTGCCCCGCTCGATGCGGGCGACGCCCTCGGCCGCGGCCTCGTCCAGGAACACCAGGGCCTTGAACAGATCCCTCTTCGGCCCGTTGCGATAGGCCGCGAGCTCGGCCCAGGGTTCCACGTCCCGCCGTCGCGTGCGGAAGGTGATCAGCACATGCCGGGTGCGCGGGGTCGCCTGGATGAAGCGGTGCAGGGCGGGGGCTGCGGCATGGTTGAGCAATGTTCCGTCGAGATCCCAGCCGATATCCATATGCGTGGCCAGCTTGGCAAACGCGCCGCCTTCGGGCCGCTCAACGGCCTGGCTGGCGAAATCTCGGGTCGTAAGGGCGGATGCGGATCGCATAGGAGGTCACTGCCCGTTAACTTAGGCTTTGTTAAGGCATGCACCCCCATTTGTCATCACGAAACTAACAATTGTCACGGAATCGCGAGCCCCGCACCCAAGGCTTCGGCGAACATCGCCGCCACCTCGGCCCCGGCGTCATAGGGTTCGATGGCCCGGTCGCGGAACACCGCGTAGCCGTCGCCGCCATTGCGGAGGAAGTTGTTGGTGGCGACCCGGTATCGTGCAGCCGGGTCGAGCGGCGTCCAACCTTCGCCGGACTGCACCTGCAGTTGCACGCCTTCGACCCGCAGCCCCGCCCATTGCGGAAACCCGCCGCGCCCCACCTGCGCCAGCCCATGCATGAAGGCGTCTCGCAAGTCCGCCCCCGTCAGTTGCATGATCGCCACGGTGTTGCCGAACGGCAGCGCCTCCAATACCTCGCCCCTGGTTACCGGCCCCGCGGGCAGCCCGGTGCGGAGCCCGCCCGCGTTCATGATCGCCACCTGAGCCCCGGGCGCCGCCGCCAGCATCGCCCGCGCCACCGCCTGCCCGAGCCGGCACTCGGCCAGCCGGCACGCCGCGTTGCCCATTCCCTCGGGCAGCACGGCCACCTGCTCGCGGCGGAACGCCTCCAGCGGCGCAGCGTACCGCGAGACGATTGCTTCCACTTCGGGGTCGGCCGGCAGCTCCAGCCCGATGTGCCGACACTCCCCACCATAGGCCAGCACCGTGCCGCTTGCCGAGATGTCGAGGTCGAGGCGCCCGAGATAGCGCCCATAGGCGCCGGCCTGCACGATCAGCGCCCCATCGCCGCCGGGCAGCGGGTGCGGGCCGAACGCGCCCGGTTCCCGGTTGGACAGCAGGGTGTGGGAGTGCCCGCCGATGATCGCCGCCACGCCCGGCTGGGACAAGGCGCGGTCATGCAGCACGCCCATATGCGACAGCAGGATCAGCAACCGCGCGCCGTCGGCCCGCGCATCCCGCGCTGCGTCCGCCAGGGCGGGACCGGGATCGAGGAAACGCACCCGCGGACCCGGCGAGGACGTGGTCAGCGTCTCCAACGTCGTGAGCCCGACCAGGCCGATGCGCAGCCCGCCCCGTTCCAGCACGGCATACCGGCGAAGGCGCCCAGCCAGCGCGGGTTCCGCGGCGGCGTCGATGTTGGCCGAGAGCAGCGGGAAGCGGGCTGCGGCGGCGTAGCGGCCCAGGGTGTCCGGCCCATTGTCGAACTCATGGTTGCCGACCGCCATGGCGTCGGTGCCGGTGGCGTGCTGCACCTCCAGCTCCGCCATGCCGCGATGGCGGGTGTAGAACAGGCTGCCCTGGAATTGGTCGCCGCCATCGAGCAGCAGCACCGCCCGCCCATCGGCCTCCGCCGCTCGGCGCTCCGCGCGAATGGCGCTCGCAAGCCGCGCGGAGCCGCCGAAGCAGCCGTCCGGCCGATCCCTGCCGCACGACATCGCGCGGCCGTCCACGGCCTCGTGCCGGGAATGGAAGTCGTTAAGGTGCAGGATGGTCAGCCGGCAGGCGGTCTGGCCGTGCGCCAGGCGGGCCAAGGGGAGGGTGCCGAGCGCACCGATCAGCATGCGGCGGGACAGGGTCATGCGTACTGCATAGCACGCCCGCACCCCGCCCTTGCACTCGCTCGCCGCGCCAGCCAAATGTGGCCGGCGCTCCGCATTCCGAACGGGACCCCAACTATGTTCATCGAGACCGAAGGCACGCCCAACCCCGCCACCTTGAAGTTCCTGCCGGGGCGGGACGTGATGGGCGCCGGGACGGCCGACTTCGCCGGGCCCGACCTCGCCGCCCGCAGCCCGCTGGCCGGCGCGCTGTTCGCCCTGCCGGGCGTGGCGCGCGTGTTCCTCGGCGGCGACTTCGTCACCGTCACCAAGTCCGACATCGCCGACTGGCAAGCGCTCCGCCCCCAGGTGCTGGGCGCCATCATGGAGCACTTCGTGGCCGGCCGCGCGGTGATCGACGGCGATGGGGACGCAGTGCATGAGGACGTCGCGCCCGAGGACCAGGAGATCGTGGACCAGATCAAGGAGCTGCTCGACACCCGCGTCCGCCCGGCGGTGGCCGGCGACGGCGGGGACATCGTGTTCCGAGGGTACCGCGAAGGCGTCGTGCGCCTGCATATGCAGGGCGCCTGCAGCGGCTGCCCGTCCTCCAGCGCCACCCTGAAGCACGGCATCGAGAACATGCT
>CAXSDH010000149.1:0-3288 GCA_964235765.1 uncultured Acetobacteraceae bacterium | reverse complement strand
TGATGCCGGCTTACACAGCTTTGCGTCCCATTGCAGTTGGGCCGGCTAGGGGTTCGGCGCCCACGTTTGGCACGGGGCCAGGCAGAATGGCACCGCCAGATGCCGAAAGGCGAAGGCCGCGTGTTTCTGGCAGAAGGAGCGTGGCAACGATGGCGAGAAGGTAGCAGCCCAGAGACACCGCCCCGATCGCTTCGCCGAGGTTCATGGTTTGCGCAAGCCAACCCACGCCGGCCACAGCCAACGCGCCGACTCCCTTGCCGAAATTATAGGCGAAAGATTGGCCCGCGCCCCGGATCGCAGTCGGGAACAGCTCGGTGAAGAACGGGCCGAGCGAACTGTAGGCTCCCACGGTGAAGAAGCCGAACGGGAGACCGAGCCCGAGCAGGCCCCAGTAGCCGAGCGGAAGGTAGGTGTAAGCCAACGTCAACAGCCAGGACATGACCGAGAAGATCAGGAAGTTGCGACGGCGGCCCACGATGTCTGTCAGGTAAGCGCTGCCGACGAAACCCAGGAAGGACCCGATCGTGACAATGACCATGTTCGTCCCGGCGCCGGCGACGGACAAATGCCGCACCGTCTTCATAAAGGTCGGCAGCCACGGCACGATCGCGCTGCCCGCCCCGATCACGCCTAATGCCAGCAACGAAGCCAGAACGGTGGTCCGCAGGATCGCCGGCTTGAAGATCGCGAGAAAACCTGGCTGCGACCCGGCTTCAGCCTCCAGTGCCTTGGCCTTCTGGAACACGGGCGGTTCCTCGATGAATCGGCGGATGAAGATCACCAGGAACGCCGGCAGCACGCCGACCCAGAGCAGCGCCCGCCACGCCCATTCCGGCGGCAGCCACAGGAAAGCCACCGTGGACAGCACCGTGGCGAGCGTCCAACCAACGCCGTACCCGCTTTGAACGCATCCGACCGCCTTGCCGCGATGCTCTGGACGGATGATCTCACCCATCAGCACCGCTCCGGCGCCCCACTCGCCGCCAAAGCCGATGCCCTGTAGCACGCGCACCACGAACATCTGCTCATACGACTGGACGAATCCGGCGATGAACGTGGACACTGCGAACCAGATCACGGTGACCTGCATGATCCGCACCCGTCCGTAGCGGTCAGCGAGCACGCCGCTGATCCAGCCGCCCAAACCAGATGCGATCAGCGCAGCAGTGCCGAGATAGCCTGCCTGGCTGCTGCTGATGGCCCAGACAGCCATCAATGTCGGGATAAGGAAGCTGAAGATCTGGGCGTCCATGGCGTCCAGCGCCCAGCCCGTGAAGCAGGCCCAGAATGTGCGGCGCTCGGGCCTGGATAGTTCATGGTACCATCGGAACACAGCGCTTCCCCTGCCTCGCCTTCAGGTCCGTCGTTCAACCGGAGAGTTCGGCCACCGACAGGCCGCGGGCCTTGTTGTTTTCAATCATCCGTCCGACGGAACCGGATGCCTTCAGCTCCTCCACGAACCGGGTCAGGAATTCGACCGAGGCATGGTTGCCGCGGGCCGTTCCAACCGCCTGGTTGACCGTGGTGAAGTTGCCGTCGAGGATCCGGGTGCCGGGAAGCCGGTCGAGTTCGGCCAGCAGCCCCGGCCGCAAACCTGCGAGCGCGTCCAACCGCTGCTCGACGAACAGGCTCGTGGATTGGGCGATGCTCGGCGCGCGGACCAGTTCCGCATGTACGATGTTGCGGGTGAGCCAAAGGTCATAGGCGCTCCCGGCGCCAACGGCGATCCGCACCCCGGGCCGGTCCACGTCGGCAATCGTGGCGAGCGGCCCGGCGGCGGGTACTAGGTAGGTCGCCTCGATTGCGGCATAGGCCGAGGTGAAGGCGATTGCGTGTTCCCGTGCCGGCTCCCTGCCGATGAGCACGATGTCCCACACGCCGGTCCCGACCGCATCGCCCGCGAGGCTCGCCTTCGCGAACGGCACGAAGCTGACCGGCACCCCCAAGCGCACGCCGATGGCGCGTGCCACGTCGGGGGCCACGCCTTCCCACTCGCCCGAGGCGCTCCGCCCCACCAGCAGGAAATTCGCGGTGTTGATGGCCGCCCGCAGCGTTCCCGTCGGTGCTAAGTCGGCTGCAATACCTTCATACATCGTGCGCTCGCGATCAGACAAGGGGACCGTGCCCCGGGTGTGGACAATCGGCAAGCGCAGATGGGCCGATGAACGCCCGGTCGTGGCGAAATCCCGCCCGGGAGGAGTTTGCAGTTCAACTGCAAGGCGATCCCCCTTACGGTCATCACAAATGAAATGCGGCGATCCGGGTGATCCGCACCAAGGCCGGGGCGCAGCTTCCGGATTGCCACGCACCTCGCATTGACGGGCTGGATCGGCGAATTTCGAGTTGAGACACTGCCCGTCTTGCAGAACCCTTGTCGCTGTGCCGCCGGCCCGCTAGCCTCCCCGCCGACAAGGTTTGGAGGAAAGCGTGCCGTCAACTCTGGCTGCTGACTGTCACCTGCATGCCCATTGGCCGCAGCGTTACCCCTACAATCACCCGACCGGCAGCCGGGTGGACGAGAGCAACGTTGCCGCGAGTGCCGACTCCCTGTTCCCGACCCTCACTGCACACGGCGTGACGCATACGCTCATCATCCAGCCTGGCGCCTACGGCAGCGACAACCGGGCAATGCTCGACGCGATCGCCGGGTCACACGGGCGGGCGAAGGGCATCGCGGGCATTGCATTCGATGCGCCCGACAAGGTTTTTGAAGAACTCAAGCGCGGCGGGATCGTGGGGACCCGCTTGAGCCTGATCACTTCGGATAGCAAGGCGTTCGACCGCCCGGAGATCGGGAGCTTCCTGGCGCGGTGCCGTGAGCACGATCTTTTCGTCGAGGTGTTCGCCGCCGCGGCGATCTGGCCCACGATCATGCCAAAGCTGACCGAAGCCGGCGTCCGCGTGATCGTCGAGCATGTCGGATGGCCGGTCGTCCCCGATGGCACGCAGCAGCCCGGCTTCCAATCCGTGCTTGAGATCGGCCGGTCCACTCAGGCGGCGATCAAGATTTCCGGCGGGTTCCGCCTCACCCAGACCGGCACCCCCTATGACGACGTGAAGCCCTTCGTTGCCGAGGTGGTCAAGGCATTCGGTCCCGATCGCTGCATCTGGGGAAGTGACTGGCCGCTGCTCAATCCGGACCACGGCCCAGTCAGGCGGCCATTTCCTTGGAAGCTTGACTACGCCACGGAACTGGACTCGCTGGCGAGCTGGGTGCCCGACGAGGGCGCGCGACGCGCGATCCTGTGGGAAACGCCAGCCCGGATGTTTGGATTTGCTGCGACCTGA
>CAXSDH010000148.1:0-3324 GCA_964235765.1 uncultured Acetobacteraceae bacterium | reverse complement strand
CCCCTATGTCACCGCGCCCATGATGTCGTGTCCGCCTTCCCAAAGCAGCTTGAGCGCCACATACAGCACCACCCCCAGGCCCACCCAGGCCAGCCAGCGATAACGCTCGAGCAACCGGGCGACCACCGACGCCGCCGCGCCCATCAGCACCACGGAAATCGACAGCCCCACCACCAGCACCCAAGGGTGCTCCCGCGAGGCGCCCGCCACCGCCAGCACGTTGTCGAGGCTCATGGACACGTCGGCCAGCACGATCTGCATCATGGCTTGCCGCATCGTCTTCACCGGGGCCACGCCCGCCGCGGCGTCGCGCCGGGTCCGCGCCGACGGCCGCAGCTCCCGGTACATCCGCCAGCACACCCAGAGCAGCAGCAGCCCGCCCGCGAACAGCAGGCCCACGATGGCCAGAAGCTGCAGCGTGATCAGCGCGAAGCCGATCCGCAGCACGGTCGCGACCCCGATGCCCACCAGGATGGCGCGCGACCGCTGCGCCGGCGGCAGGCCGGCCACTGCCAGGCCGACAACGATGGCGTTGTCCCCCGCCAGCACCAAGTCGATGAACAGGACCTGCGCGAGCGCGATCAACTGCGGCCATAGTGCGGGATCGATGGTCAGCTTTGCCTCCACGGCCTTGCATACCCCCAACGGCGGGCGTAGCTGCGCGTGCACGGTCTAATGAGGATCAGGGTACGATGGTTCCCCGCTACGCCCGCCCCGAGATGTCCGCCATCTGGGCGCCCGAGAACCGGTTCCGCATCTGGTTCGAGATCGAGGCGCTGGCCGCCGAAGCCATGGCCCGCCAGGGCGCCATCCCCGAAACCGCCGCCCGCACCATCCGCGAGCGCGGCGACGCCCGGGTCGCGCACATCAGCCAGGCCGACCTCGACCGCATCGACGAGATCGAGCGCGAGACCCGGCACGACGTCATCGCCTTCCTCACCTGGCTCGCCGAAGGCATCGGCCCCGACAGCCGCTTCGTCCACCAAGGCATGACCAGCAGCGACGTGCTGGACACCTGCCTCTCGGTGCAGATGACCCAGGCGGCCGACCTGCTGCTGGCCGACCTCGACCTGGTCCTGGCCGCCCTCGAGCGCCGGGCGCACGAGCACAAATACACCCTGACCATCGGCCGCAGCCACGGCATCCACGCCGAGCCCACAAGCTTCGGCCTGAAGCTGGCCGGCCACTACGCCGAATTCGCCCGCAACCGCGCCCGCCTGGTGCAAGCCCGCGCCGAGATTTCCGTCTGCGCCATCAGCGGCGCAGTCGGTACCTTCGCCCACCTGGACCCCGCCATCGAGACCTTCGTCGCCGCCCGCCTCGGCCTGCAGCCGGAAACCGTCTCCACCCAAATCATCCCGCGCGACCGCCACGCCGCGTTCTTCTGCACGCTGGGCGTGATCGCCAGCGGCATCGAGCGCCTGGCCACCGAGGTTCGCCACCTGCAGCGCAGCGAGGTGCGGGAGGCCGAGGAGTTCTTCCACGCCGGGCAAAAAGGCAGCAGCGCCATGCCGCACAAGCGCAACCCGGTGCTCAGCGAGAACCTCACCGGGCTCGCCCGCATCGTCCGCGCCGCAGTGGTGCCCGCGCTGGAAAACGTGGCGCTCTGGCATGAGCGCGACATCAGCCACTCCAGCGTGGAGCGCGCCATCGGGCCGGACGCGACCGTCACGCTCGACTTCGCCCTGGTCCGCCTGGCCGTCATGATGGACAAGCTGACCGTCTATCCGGAACGCATGGCCGCCAACCTGGAAAGCCTCGGCGGCGTGGTGCACAGCGGCGAGGTGCTGCTGGCCCTGACCCAAGCCGGCATCTCGCGGGAGGACGCGTACCGCATCGTGCAACGCAGCGCCATGGCGGCCTGGTCCACGCTCGGCCAGCCCGGCGCACTCGGCTTCCGCGCCCATCTCGACCGCGACCCGGAGCTGGCCGGCCGAGTACCCGCGGCGACGCTCGATGACGCCATGCGGGCCGACCTGCATCTGCGCCACGTCGATCACGTATTCGCGCGCGTGTTCCCCCGCCAAGATTCCGCCGCACAAGCGGCCTGAACCCGCCCGGATCGCACGCTTACGTGGCCGTGGGTCAAGAAGGAGGCCCTCATTCATGCGCAAGTTCCTGCTTTCCCTGACCGTCCTGGCCGGCGCCGCCGGCGCCGCGAGTGGCGCGCAGGCGTCCCTGGCCAATCCCATCCCGGTGTTCGACCCGCCCGGCCACATGCAGGCCGTGCAGTACCATGATGACTGGCGCCGCCGGGAATGGCTCCGTCGCGAACGCCACGAGGAGTGGCGCCGGCACCAGGAATGGCGCCGCTCCCACCAATACCGCGGGTAGTAGCGGCCGGCGCACGGTGGCATGCTCGCCGCCGTGTGCACCGTGATCTCGCTGGTGCGGCCAGGGCATGCCTGGCCGTTGCTGCTCGCCGCGAACCGGGACGAGCGGGTCGATCGCCCCTGGGACCCGCCGGGCGCCTATTGGCCCCAGCCCGACCTGGTCGCCGGGCGGGACCGGCTGGGCGGCGGCGCCTGGATGGCGATGCGGGGCGGCACGGTCGCTGCCGTGCTGAACCGCCCCGGCAGCCTGGGGCCGCAGCCGGGCAAGCTCAGCCGGGGCGGCTTGCCGCTAATGGCGCTGCAACACGGCGGGCCTATCGAAACGATGGCGGCGCTCGACGCGGCGGCATACCGGACCTTCAACATGGTCATCGCCGGCCGGGACGGCGCATGGTTCATCCGCGGCGCCGGCCCCGGCCCCCCGCAAACCCACCTATTATCCCCGGGCCTGCACATGACCACGGCGTTCGACCCGGACGACCCCGCCAGCCCGCGCGTGGCGGCCCACCTGCCGCGATTCCGCGCCGCGCCGCCGCCTGACCCCGGCCGCGGCGACTGGCAAGCCTGGCAGGCCCTGCTCGCCGACCGCTCCGGCCCTCGCCCCGCAGCAATCAACGTGCCGGTGCAGGAGGGCTTCGGCACGGTCTGTTCGTCCCTGGTCGGCGTCTCGGCCGAGGGCGAGGTGGTGTGGCTGTTCGCCGCCGGCCCCCCCGACGCCGCGCCCTTCCAGCCAGTACTCCTGCCGTGAGCGGGCGGCCGCGGTGGCAGACCCCGCGGCCCCCTGCTATAGAAGGTCCGCCACCCGCTTCAGGACTGGCCAGGACAGGGATGGCTCGATGGCACGCCGGCGGCAACTCTACGAAGGCAAGGCCAAGGTCCTGTTCGAAGGCCCGGAGCCCGGCACCCTGGTGCAGTACTTCAAGGATGACGCCTCCTCCGGCAACGGCGCCAAGAAGGGCACCATCACCGGCAAGGGCGTGCTCAACAACCG
>CAXSDH010000147.1:0-3346 GCA_964235765.1 uncultured Acetobacteraceae bacterium | reverse complement strand
GCCTCTTTGGGCAACTGCTCGCGCAGCACCTTGCCGCTGACCTCGTCCACCGCGCTGCGCGGCAGCAGGCCGAGCTGGAACGGCCCGTAGGCGACGCGGATCAGCCGGGTCACCTGCAGGCCCAGATGCGCCATCACCCGGCGCACCTCGCGGTTCCGCCCCTCGGTCAGCGCCACGCTCAGCCAGGAGTTGTCGCCCTTCTTGGCCTCGATCGCCGCCTCGATCGGGCCATAGCGCACGCCCTCGATGGTGATCCCGCGCGCCAGCCCGGCCAGGGTGCGCGGGTCCGGCAGGCCCCAGGCGCGCACCCGGTAGCGGCGGATCCAGCCCTGGCTTGGCAGCTCCAGCCGCCGGGCCAGGGCGCCGTCGTTGGTCAGCAGCAGCAGGCCCTCGCTGTTCAGGTCGAGCCGGCCCACGCTCACCACCCGCGGCAGCTCGCGCGGCAGGGCGTCGAACACGGTCGGGCGGCCTTCCGGGTCGCGGTGGGTGGTCACCAGGCCCTCGGGCTTGTGGTAGCGCCAGAGCCGGGTGCGGTCCGGCGCGTCGACCACCTTGCCGCGCACCTGCACGATGTCGTCGGGCTGGATGAAGGTCGCGGGGTGCTCCACCAGCGCCCCGTTCAGGCGGACCACGCCTTCGGCCAGCAGCTTCTCCGCGTCCCGCCGGCTCGCCACGCCCGCGCGCGCCAGCCATTTGGCGATGCGCTCGCCGCGCGGGCCTTCCTCGTCCGCGCCCGTCATCCGAGCATCATCCGCCGGCGGCCGCGACCAGCGCCTGGAAAATCAGCCGGTCGGCGGGGTCGATGAGGAACTCGGGATGCCATTGCACGCCCAGGCAGAAGCCGTAGCGCGGGTCTTCCACGCCCTCGATCACCCCGTCGGGCGCGGTGGCGTTCACCACGGCGAAGCGGCCGGGGTTGCGCACGGCCTGGTGGTGGGCGGAGTTCACCTGCATGGTGGGCGCCCCGGCGATGCGGGCCAGCAGGGTGCCCGGCACCAGGGTCACGGTATGGCTTGGCTGGTGGCGCGGGTTGGTCTGCTCATGCTCCAGCGCGTCCGTCACCCCGTCCGGGATGTGCTGCAGCAACGCGCCGCCCAGCGCCACGGCCAGCAGTTGCTCGCCGCCGCAGATGCCCAGCACCGGCTTGTCCCGCGCCAGCGCGCCGCGCACCAGGGCCAGCTCGGCCGCCGTGCGCTCCTCCTTCAAGGTCACCGTCGCGTGCCGTTCCGCCTCGCCGTACAAGCCGGGATCCACGTCGAAGGCCCCGCCGGTGACGACCAGGGCGTCGATGGTGTCGAGGTAGGAAGCCGCCAGCGCCGGGTCGTGCGGCAGGGCCACCGGCAGGCCGCCGGCCGCGGCCAGCGCGGTCGCGTAATTGGCGCGCAAGGCGTACCAGGGATATTTCGAGTAGCCGCCGGGGGGCTCGGCGTCCAGGGTGACGCCGATAAGGGGTCGGATGCGTGCGCTCATGCGCGGTCAGTAGCGCCGTCGGGGGATCGGGAGCAAGCAAGCGCATGGAAGCGGCATTGCAGCAGGCGCGGGCGGCGGGGGCGCGGGGCGAGGTGCCGGTGGGCGCGGTGGTGCTGGGGCCGGACGGGGCGGTGCTGGCGCGGGCCGGCAACCAGGTCGAGGCGGAGCGTGACGCCAGCGCGCATGCCGAGCTGCTGGCGTTGCGGGAGGCGGCCCGGCGGCTGGGCAGCCCGCGCCTGCCTGGCTGCACCTTGGTGGTCACGCTCGAGCCCTGCCCGATGTGCGCCGCCGCCCTGGTGCATTTCCGCGTGGCCCGGCTGGTCTTCGGCGCCTACGACCCCAAGGGCGGCGGCGTGGAGCATGGGCCGCGGCTGTTCCAGCAGCCGGGCTGCCTGCACCGGCCCGAGGTGGTGGGCGGGGTGCGCGAGGTGGAGTGCGCAGCCCTGCTGCGGGCGTTCTTTCATGGGCTGCGGTAACCGGTGGCCAGGCCGATAGCCAGCCGGGCCGGGCTGGCCTAAACTGGCCCGAAATCGGGGAGGGACCACCCCGAAATCGGGAGGGACCACCATGACCGAGCGCTCGCTGACCGAGCTGTACGACACCGATCCGGAGCGGGCCGACGCCCGGGCGTTCGGGCGCATCTCCGCCTCCCGCCGCGGCTTCCTGGATGGCGCCGGCCTGGCCGCCATGGGCGCCGCGGTCGGCGGCTCCATCCCGTTCGCGGCCCACATGCCGGCGGGCCTCATTCCCGCCGCCCTCGCCCAAGGCGCCCCGGCGGCCCCCAAGCGCCTGGACTACCCCGGCAAGGACCCCGGCCTGGTCCTGCTCGGCGACCGGCCGCTGGTGGCGGAAACGCCCGAGCGCCTGCTGGACGACGACACCACCCCGACGGCGCGCTTCTTCGTCCGCAACAACGGCCAAATCCCCGAACCGGCGGCCGATGCCGACGCCTGGCGATTCAAGATCGACGGCGAGGTGAACCAGCCGCTCGAACTCACCCTGGGCGAGCTGCGCGCGCGGTTCCCGGTCCGCACCCTTCGCATGGTGATGGAGTGCGGCGGCAACGGCCGGTCGTTCTACCAGCCGGCCGCCCGCGGCAACCAGTGGACCAACGGCGGCGTCGGCTGCGCGGAATGGACAGGGGTTCCGCTGGCCGAGCTGCTGCGGGCGGCTGGGCTGAAAACCTCCGCGGCCTTCACCGGGCTCTACGGCGCGGACCCGCATCTGTCGGGCGACGCCGGCAAGGAGGCGCTCTCCCGCGGGTTCCCCATCGCCAAGGGCCTGGAGCCGCATACCTTGGTGGTGTTCGCCATGAACGGGGCGCCCTTGTCCAACATCCATGGCGGCCCGTTGCGGCTGGTGACCCCCGGCTGGCCCGGCTCGCTCTCGCCCAAGTGGCTGACGCGCATCTGGGTGCGCGACCGGCCGCATGACGGGCAGGGCATGGGCGGCACCAGCTACCGGGTGCCGACGCTCCCCCTCGTTCCCGGCACCAACGCCGACGGCAAGGACAACTTCGCCGACCTGGAGTCGATGCCGACCCGCTCGATCCTGACGAACCCCGGCAACGGCGCACGGCTGCCCGCCGGCACCCGCGAGCTGGCCCTGCGCGGCGCGGCCTGGGCGGGCGACCACACGGTCCGAAGCGTCGACGTCTCGGCGGATTTCGGCCAGAGCTGGGCGCCCATGGCGCTGGCCGAGGCGCGCAACCGCTATGATTGGCGGCGGTTCACCGGCCGGGTCGCCTTGCCGGCCGACGGCTATTACGAGTTGTGGACGCGCGCCACCGACTCCCGCGGCGTCATGCAGCCGCACGCGGCGGCGAACTGGAACCCGCAGGGCTACGGCGCCAATCCGTTCCACCGCGTCGCAGTTC
>CAXSDH010000146.1:0-3413 GCA_964235765.1 uncultured Acetobacteraceae bacterium | reverse complement strand
GCCCGGGGGAAGAATACGTCCGGTGCTAGGGCGGCGCGTCATGTGATGCCTTTAGAGATTGATTACTGTTCCTTGGTACTGACCATCACTCGATTCAACGTCCTTCGGCTGGGACACTGGTGACTCCTGCAATGGGAGTGTTCCCCGGTGTGGTCGGCCCAACCTCGGCAACGGTCTTGCCGGAGCCGGCAGACAGCGGTCCGGGGCTGTCCAACCTGGCAGCGAAGTGTCTCAGCGGCAGCGATCGCGCCCTCCGTCCCGTTGCTGCAAAAAGCGCGTTCGCGACGGCGGGTGCCACGGCCGGCAGGCCCGCCTCCCCGACGCCACCGATCCCGCCGCCACCTTGGAGGACGTGGACGTCGATGGCCGGGGAGTCGGCCATGCGCAGGATTTCGTAGTCGTGGAAGTTGCTCTGGCTCACGCGGCCCTCGTCGATCGTGATTTCCTCCATCAGCGCGGCGCTCAGGCCCATGATGATGCAGCCCTGCATTTGCGCGACCACGCTGTCGGGATTGATGGCCAAACCGCAGTCGATTGCGCCGGTGATGCGATGGACCCGGATTTGACCTTCAATGACCGAGACCTCGGCGACCTGTGCGACGAAGCTTCCGACGCACTCGGAGAAAGCGATGCCGTGGTAGTGTCCGGCGGCGAGCTTCCCGCCCCAGCCCGAGGCTTGCGCGGCCTTGTCGAGGACCGCGAGCGCCCGGGGGCTGTCCCGCAGCAATCGGCGGCGGAACTGGTAGCTGTCCTGCTTTGCAGCCACGGCAAGCTCATCGATGAACGACTCGATGAAGAAGCCGTTGTGGGATGCGCCGACTGCCCGCCAATAGCCGAGAGGGACGTGCGTCGGCTGAAAGGCATACTCGGCAAGCACATTCGCGACCGAATACTGCTGCAGCTTGCCAGGGGAGAAGGCTGTCTCCGTCGAGATGCCCAACAGGCTGGCGGGGTCGGATCCCTTGATCAGGGGCGTGCCGATCGTGTGTTCGAGGACCGACGGGCCAGCGAGCCGAATGACGAAGGCCGTAACCTCTCCGCCCGGTGTCAGCGCGGCGGAGAGGCGGGCCGACACGGCTGGGCGGTAGAAGTCGTGCTGGACATCCTCCTCGCGGCTCCAGATCAGCTGCACCGGCCGCCCCACGGCTTTGGCGATCACCGCCGCCTGCGCCACGAAATCCTGTTCGAACTTGCGGCCGAACCCTCCGCCCGCAAAGGATGCATGAAGGTGTACCGCCTCGACCGGCAGGCCGGTTACCCGGCTCGCGACATTGGCTGCGGTGGTCAGGTCCTGTGTCGGCAGCCACACGTCACAGCGCTGGTCCGTGACGTGGGCCGTGCATGTCATCGGCTCCATCGGCGCGTGATACAGAAACGGGACAGTGAACTCGGCCTCGACGACCGAGCCTGCCGTCCGGGCCGCAGCGATCGCTCCCGCCACGTCCCCGGCCTCGATGGCCCGGGTTGCATCCGCGGCGTCCAGCCTGGCTCGCTGCTCCGCATAGATTTTCTGCGACGTGGCCGCACTCTGCGGTGCCTCGGAGAATACCACCGTAAGCGCCTCGACGGCCGACTTCGCCCGCCAGAAGCTGTCCGCGACGACGGCAACAGCGTCGGTCAGCTTGACGACCTCCAGGATGCCCCTGCGGCCCCGGATGGCGGCATCGTCGACGGACACCAGCTTGGCGCCGAACACGGGCGCCTGGCGGATCGCCGCATAGACCATCCCTGGGACGCGCGCGTCGATGCCGAACCGCGCGGAACCATCGACTTTGGCAGGAATGTCGAGACGCGGGATTGGTTTGCCGACGATGTTGAAAGACGTCCGCAAGACCGGGTTTTCCGGCTGCGGCAAGGCTGCGGCTGCGGCTGCGGCTGCAAGGCCGCCGAAGGACGCGCTGCGGCCGCTCGGGCCGTGGTGCACGGCGCCGTCCCTGACGGTGCAGGCGCCGGGTTCGACGGACCAGGACCGGGCGGCCGCCGTTGTCAGCATCTCGCGGGCAGCTGCGGCCGACTTCCGCAACGGCGCGAACCAGCGGCGGACCATCTGGCTGCCCGACGTGCTCTGCACTGGCCGGCCCGGCACGCGCAGCCCGGCATCGAGTTTCGGGGTCTCGATCACGATGTTCGCCCAGTCGGCGCCGAGCTCGTCCGCCACGATCATCGCAAGCCCGGTCTGCGAACCCTGGCCCAACTCGAAGCAGGGTGTCACGACGGTCACGGCGCCGTCCGGCGCGATCCGGATGAATGCGCCGAACCCGGCGGGACCAGGGCGCTCGTCTGCTCGCCCGAGCTCCGGGGCACCCACGGCCACGACGAGCCCAAGCGCGCCACCACCGGCCAGCATCGCCCGGCGGCTCAGGTCTGCATGCTGTCCCATGATGCGCTCCCGATCAGACATTGGCGGCACGATGGATGGCGGACCGCACGCGTGAATACGTTCCGCATCGGCAGATGTTGGTGATCGCTTCGTCGATCTGCGCATCAGTCGGCTGCGGGGTCGTCTTCAACAGGGCCGCCGCCGCCATGATCATCCCGGACTGGCAGTAGCCGCATTGCGGCGTCTGCTCCGCGATCCAGGCGGCCTGGACGGGGTGCGACCGGTCGGGGCTGAGCCCCTCGATCGTCGTCACCTTGCGTCCGGCGGCCTCGGTGACGGTGGTGATGCAGCTTCGGACCGCCTGTCCGTCGAGGTGAACGGTGCAGGCGCCGCAGAGCCCGGCGCCGCAGCCGTACTTCGTCCCGGTCATGTCGAGGACGTCCCGCAAGGCCCACAGCAGCGGCATGTCGGGTTCGACGTCCAACGTGCGCCGGGCGTCGTTGACGGTCAGGTCGATCATCGCAGAACGGTCTCCTGTGTGCGGGTCATTGCGCGAGCCGCTTGGCTGCGGTGCCGACCTGTTCGATGCTCCAGGCGTCGGCATCCATTCCGTATTGCCGTTCCCAGTCCAGCATCTTGCCTTGCGCCTGCGCCTGCAGCACGGCTCGGTCGAGTGCGGCGAGGAAAGCCGCGTCGTTCTTGCGCACGCCGATGTGGTGCCCGTTGGCCTGGAGCGGTTCGCCGACGATGGCATAGCCAGACCAGGCCGGCTCCTTCACCTTGAGGCGGACCAGGATTTCGTCCTGGGCGTAGCCGGCGCAGCGCCCGTCCGCCAAGGCCTGGTAGGCGTGGGGCGCGTCCACCTGCTCGACGACCTTGGCGCCGAAGCGGCTCTCGATCATCGGGATGAAATAGGATGATTCGTTGGCGCAGATCGTTTGCCCGCGGGTCGTTTCCCAGGATGTGACGGGGCCGCCCTTGGGCGCCATCAGCGTGGCTCCGCCGGGGCGCAGGTAGGGGACGGAGGCATCGACGATCTTCAAACGCTCCGGCGTCGGGACCATCGTCGCCAGGATCATGTCGATCTTGCCGG
>CAXSDH010000145.1:0-3562 GCA_964235765.1 uncultured Acetobacteraceae bacterium | reverse complement strand
ACTGCGTCTTGGGCGCTCGACGCGCCGCATCCGCCGGCAGCCAGGCTCGATGCATACGCACCCAGAACAGCCGGCTTTTTGAAACCTTGGCATTTGGACGAACTGTGTCCAAGCCAGGGAAGGGCGTCCATTGCCAATACCGGAAGCATGAGTTGCCACAGCGGCATGTGAACGGCCTGCCGCGATATGGCCCACCCAAACTCACGGCCGCGGACGCATTGCCAGACAGGCAAGGCAGTGCGCTCATATCTCGATTAGACGTCGCGGCGCCGCCATGGAAGCTTCAGTCCGGCCAGCTTGCACAGCGGCGTGCGGAGAACGGAACATGACGCCACCGACCAGGATCCACCGACCCCTTATCATGGGGCGGCACGGAGCAGTGGGAGCCAACAGCCCGATGGCGACCCAGGCTGGGCTCGACATCCTGAGGGCCGGCGGCAATGCGGCCGACGCGGCGGTGGCGGTGTCGCTCGCCCTCGGGGTGTGCGAGCCCGGCATGTCCGGGCTGGGCTCCGACGGCTTCTTCCATTTCTACAAGGCCGCAACTGGATCATCCACGATCTTCAACGGCAGCGGACCGGCCCCGGCCAGCGCCACGTTCGACCGGCTCCCGCACGGCGTGCCCCCGACGGGGCCGCTGAGCGTCTCGGTGCCGGGCACGCTTGGCGCCCTAAATGCGATGCACGCCTTCGCCGGCGCGCTTCCATGGGCACAGCTGGCCCTGCCCGCGATCGCGATCGCGCGGGACGGCTTCGCGGCCACGCATCGCTTCTGCATCCTGGCGCAAGACGCAGCGGACCGTCTGGCCGCGAATGAGCGCTGTGCGGCAACGTTCCTCGACAAGTCCCTCGCTGACCTCGTGCTGCAACCTGATCTGGCACGAACATTGGAGGAGGTGGCCGTGACCGGTGCGGAAGGGTTCTACCGCGGCGACCTCGCAAGGCGGCTGGCGGCTGCGTTCGCCGAAGTTGGTGTCCCGATCACCGCCGAGGACCTCGGCGCCTACACGCCCGAGGTGACCGGTGCCGTGAGCGCGACCTATCGAGGTTTCGAAATCCGGCAAACGCCACCGAACTCGAGCGGCTTCACGATGCTCCAGATCCTGAAGATCACCGAGAACTTCGACTTCCCGAACTTGTCGCTGCCCGACCAGGTCCACCTGCTCGTCGAAGCGAAGAAGCACGCGTTTCTCGACCGTGACCGCTACAGCACCGATCCAAGGTTCGCCTCGGTCCCGCTCGAGGAACTCCTGTCATCGGAGTACACGGCGGCCCAAGCCGCCCGGATCGACATGGCGACCGCAGCGCACATGCCGATCGGCTTCGAACGGAACGCGGGCGACACCACGTATTTCTGCATCGTCGATGCCGACGGCAACGCGGTATCGGGGATCCAGAGCCTCGCCACATCGTTCGGGTCCGCCGTCATCGCCGGAAACACCGGCATACTGCTGAACAACCGCCTTGCCTGGTGGGACAACCTCCCGGGGCATGTCAACAGCATGAGCCCTGGCAAGCGGATCAGCCACACGATGAATGCGCCCATGGTGTTGAAGGATGGAAAGCTCTGGGCCGTCCTCGGAACCCCCGGCGCCGACAACCAGGTGCAGGTGAACGCGCAGGTGATCACCAGCATGGTAGACTTGCACGACGACCCGCAGACCGCCCTTGAGCGGCCGCGATGGACCAGCAGCCAGCCGGGCCAAAGCGCACAATGGCGGAACGAGGGCCATGGCCGCCTGAGCATCGAGGCCGACTTCGGCGCGTCCACCCTTGCCGAGCTGGAGCGTCGAGGGCATGGGCTGCAAGTCCTGCCACACCTCGGAGGACCGGGCGCTGTCCAGGCAATCCGCATCATGCCAAACGGAGTACGGGTCGCTGGATCCGACCCTCGGCGGGACGGCTGGGCGGGCGCTTACTGAACCAGCCCCGATAGCTGTAGTGGCTTGCACTCATCCGCGGTCGGGCGCGCACTCATGGGCCTCATCCGGCTTACGTTCGCTGAGAACATCGTGGGCGTCTGGCTCATGCTGTGTGATCCTCGGCTCATGCTTGGTGCGACGGGCTTGCACTCATCGGCCTCGGCGCACGCTTGCTGGGACTGAGCGGGGTGGGCTGATGGGCACCGGCCTGGACGGTGCGGCGCCGGGCAGGGGAACGGAGGTCAATCCGATCCGGCAAGCAGCTGCGGCCGCCAGCGTGCCACCAGGGCCTCGAACTCCGGCCTGAGCCCGGAGAGCCTCTGGGCCGGTGACCTGAGGGAAGGCGAGGTCGCGGGCTTCGCCGGGCGCGGGCAGGTTCTGAGGGGGGAAGGGTCTCCTTCTCGGAGACCAGGAAGCCGTAGGCGGCGATGCAGAGGCTGGCGTGGTGGTGGAAGCCTCGCCATCCGCGGCCTTCGTAGTGGCCCAGGCCAAGTTCTTGTTTGAGTTTGAAATAGTCGCGCTCGATCCGCCAGCGCAGCTTGGTCAGGTCGACCATGCGCTCGAACGCGATGTCGTCTGGCAGCGTGGCGAGTCAATAGTGATCGGGGTCGTCAGCGCCCTGGGGCCACTCGATCAGCAGCCACTCTTCCGGCGCCGGCTCGCTTCGCTTGGCGTCTTTGCGCGCCGGGCGGATCCGCAGCCGGGCAAAGCGCGAGGCCAGAGGTACGTTGCTTCCTTCTCGCCATTCGACCTGCTGCCAGGCATCGGCGGCGAGCTCCACTGCGAGCGTTTTGACCGAAACCGGGTGGTGCGTCGCAGTGCGTCACAGACGCGTGGCAGGCCGGCCGCGCCCTGACCCGGGAACAGGCGGCAACGGCGCCTCGCCGGGCCGCCAGACTGTGGTGGTCGACAGAACCCCTGCAGCGTAGGGCAGCCCGAGTTCGGTCATGGCCGCCCGCAGCTTGCTGTCATTGCCATAGGCCGGGTCCATCAGCGCCACGGCTGCCGGCACGCCATCGGCCAAAGCCTGACGCATCTGCTGCAAGGCGATTTCGGGCTTGGTCTGGAAGCCGACGTCCGCGGGCACGCCGGCCTTGCACCGGCGGACCGGGTCATCGGCCCAGTCTTGTGGCAAATACAGCCGCCAGGCCACGGGCAGGCTGCCCTGGTGGGTCGCCAACGACAGGCTGACTGCCACCTGGCAGTTGTCCCGCTTGCCCGACTGCCGCAATATTGCCGCGTGACGCCCACCGATTGGCTGCCCTTCTTGGGAAAGCCGGTATCGTCGATGATCCAGGCCTGCAGCGGCTCGGTGCGGGTGATCGATGGCAGGACGCGCTCACGCATCCGGCGCAGGATCGCCGCATCCGACCACGGCGCCTGCGCCACGAGATGCAGCAGCGACTGATGTTGAGCGGCTGTTCGCTCCGGCGCGGTCATTGCGGCCAAAGGTTCAACGCTCTTGCGGCCCTCCGCCGAAAGCAGCCCTATGCAGTAGTCCTCGAACGGCCTGACCCGGTCAGCATGACCCAGAACCGAAACCACATCCGCGCTGTAGGATCGGAACCTTTCTTGCGTCCCGTTCCCATCGTGACGATCCATGCCACCCTCCCCTGAAGGTTAGAATCATCACCGTTACCG
>CAXSDH010000144.1:0-3562 GCA_964235765.1 uncultured Acetobacteraceae bacterium | reverse complement strand
GAAAGGCGCTCACCCGATCAGGCGACGCAGCTTCGCCACCGCGCTGCCTGGTGTAGTCAGGACCGGCTTGCCGGTGGCCCGGGCGACCGCATCCGCCGCTCGCGCCATGCTGGACTGGGCAAGGGCGATCACGTCGCAGCCGGTGAGGGTTCGTGCCGCCTCGGCGACCAGCCGGTCATGCCCGGCACCATCCCCTGCATTCAGGGCGTCGAAGGCGCCGGGAGCGAGCGCCTGCTGCGCGACCACCCCGTCCGGGAACTCCCGCGGCATGGCGTCGAGCGTCGGCCCGAAGCTGGCCAACAGGCCGACCCGGCCACCGGAGCGTGCCGCATCCTCAATCATCGCCTCGTTCGGCTTCAGCACCGGCAGCGGCGCAAGCGCCTGCTGCACCGCCTCGATCGCCGCCCCGAACGCCGAGCAGGTAAAGACGATGCCGTTGACCGGGGTTCCGGCCGCGTAACGTGCGATCTCCAGGAACCGGGCAGCGACGTATGCTTGCCCGCGGTCCGGCGCCGTGAACAATGCTTCGTCCAGGATATTTATCACGCGGGCCTCGGGCCAGCCTGCCGTGAACGCATCCGTCATCGCGGGCGCGGACACCATCTGCACATGGACCAGCGCGATCAGCATGGATTCTCCAGGGAGTCGGGGGTGGAATTGCTTTCTCAATGCAGAATGGTATGCTTCAATGTGAAAAATAAGACAATGGAGGACGTAACATGCGCGGGATCGGTCCGACACAGACTGGGAAGCGTGGACTGATGCGAACAGGCATCGCGGCCGCGGCCCTGGCCATCGTGTGGCCCGCAAAGGCTGACGGCGTGGCGAGTGGCAAGGCTCCCGGCTGGTACCGCTTCGGCCTGGGCGATGCCACGGTGACGGTGGCGTCGGACGGCCGGGCCTACTCGTCGGACCCAAAGCGGACGTTCTCCGGGGCGCCGCCTGCGGAGATCGACGCCGCCATGCGAGGCCGGTTCCTCGATAGCGACCGGGTGGTCATGGACGAGAACGTCATCTTGGTCGACTTTCCGGGCCGGCGCGTGATGTTCGATTGCGGGTCCGGAACCTCCACCCTGTTCGGCAATGGCGGCGGCAGGCTGCTGGGCAACCTCGCGGCTGCGGGCGTGACGCCGGCCTCGATCGACGCGATCGTCCTGAGCCACGGCCACCCCGACCATATCGGGGCGCTGATGGATGATGCGGGCCGGCCGAACTTCCCGAACGCGCAGCTCTATCTCAGCGAGGCGGAGTTTACCTTCTGGACCGACCCCGCCCACAACGGATCCAGCCTCGCCCGCTTTCACGCCCTTGCCATGAAGCAGCTCGCGCCCAACCGCGACCGGATCAAACCGATCGCCGACGGACAGGAGATCTTGCCCGGCGTCCACGCGATCGCCTCGCCCGGCCACACGGTCGGCCACATGCATTTCATGATCGCGTCCGGCAACCAGTTGCTGGCCTACACCGCCGACCTCACGCGCCACCCTGTGCTCGGGCTGGAGAAGCGATGGGCCTTCGCAGGCGACAACGATCCCGAGCTGTCCTTGGCCTCGCTCGACCGGCATGTGGGCGACCTGGCCGACAGACGGATTTCGATCCTCTCGTACCACTACCCCTGGCCCGGCCTGGGCCACGTCGTGAGAGCCGGCGAGCGCTTCCAGTATGTTCCAACTGCGATGGACATGACCTGAGGAGCCAGAGTTTCGAACAATCTCTTTCTCACTGCTGAACGTCGTGCTAGTGACGGGATAAGATTGGCCTCATGGACAAGAGGGCCGGCAATCACCCGGGAGCATCGTCCGAATGGATTTCAAGCTGGGCGGCCGCAAGGCGCTCGTGACCGGAGCCTCGAAGGGAATCGGCGCAGCCTGCGCGGAGTCCCTGGCCCGCGAGGGATGCGACGTCGTCCTCGTGGCCCGGGATGCCGAGGCGCTGGCCGCTGTCCAGCACCGCCTGCAATCGTTCGGCACGGTGATAACCGTCGCGGCCATGGACCTCAGCGACAGCGCCAACATAACCAGCCTGGCTGCGCGTCATCCCGACATCGACATCCTGGTCAACAACGCCGGCGCCATTCCCGCCGGGCGCCTGCTCGAGATCGACGAAGCCACCTGGCGCCGCGCCTGGGACCTCAAGGTGTTCGGCTACATCAACATGACGCGGTGCTTCTACGCTGCAATGCAGGCGCGGCGGGGCGGGGCGATCGTCAACATCATCGGCTCTGCCGGCAAGCGGGTCGATGCGACCTACATCGCGGGCTCCATGGGCAATGCGGCCTTGATCGCCTTCACGCAGGCGCTCGGCAGCGCCAGTGCTGCGGATGGCATCCGGGTGGTCGGCATCAACCCCGGCCCGATCGCGACCGAGCGCCACGAGATGATATTCCGCCGCCGCGCGGCCGAAACGCTGGGCGACGCCGAACGGTGGAAGGAGCTGCTCGCCCGCCTCCCGTTCGGCCGCGCCGGCCTGCCGGAAGAGGTGGGCGCGATGGCGGCGTTCCTCGCCTCCGAGGTGTCCGGCTACACCAGCGGCGAGGTGGTCACCATCGATGGCGGTGCAGTCTACCGCCGGGCCTCCTGATGCAGGCCGGGACGCTGCTGCGGAACAAGGACGTGCTGGGCGGCGCGCTGGTCTGCGCCATGGGTGCGGGCGCGATCGCGATGGTCCGCAACAACGCGATCGGCACGCTGGGGCGGATGGGCCCCGGGTTCTTCCCGACCCTGATCGGCGTCGTCATGGTCCTGACCGGCACTGCCATCCTGCTCGGCGGCCTTCGTTCCGGGGCAGCGGGACAGGGGCTGGAGCGGCCGGACCTGCGGGCCTGGACGCTCATCCCGCTCAGCCTCGTGGCCTTCGTCGTCGCCGGCGAATACGGCGGCCTGCTGCCGGCCACCTTTGCGGTCGTGTTCATCGCCGCCCTGGCCGACCGCGACAACACTTGGCGCAACGCCTTGCTGCTGGCTGGTGCGATGATTGCAGTCTGCCTCGTCGTGTTCTGGTGGGCGCTGCAGGTGCAATTTCCGCTGATCACATTCGGCATCGAGCCATGACCGGCGCTCTTTCCGACCTGTGGAACGGCTTCGGCGTCGCGCTGCAGATGCAGAACCTGATGTGGTCGCTGATCGGGGTGCTGATCGGCAACCTGATCGGCGTGCTGCCGGGCATGGGTGCGTTGACGGCCATCTCGATGCTGCTGCCGCTCACCTACACGCTGCCGCCGGTGCCCGCGATCCTGATGCTGGCCGGCATCTTCTACGGCTCGCAATACGGCGGCGCCATCGGCGCGATCCTGCTCAACATGCCGTCCCACCCGCCCCACGCCATCACCTGCCTCGACGGCTATCCCATGACCCGGCAGGGCCGCGGCGGCGCCGCACTCGGCATCACCATGATCTCGTCGTTCTTCGCCGCCTCGGTCGGCATCATCGTGATGATCTTCGCCTCGCCGCTGCTGGTGCAGGTGGCCTTCCAGTTCGGGCCCACCGAGATCTGCGCCATCATGCTCCTCGGGCTCACCGCGGGCGCCACCATGAGCCGGGGCTCGCCGCTGAAGGGCGTGGCC
>CAXSDH010000143.1:0-3743 GCA_964235765.1 uncultured Acetobacteraceae bacterium | reverse complement strand
CCGAACACCTGCATCTGCCGCGCCACCTGCTCGCAGCGGCTGCCGGTGCTTTCCAGCGACATCAGCAGGCTCGCCTTCACCTGGGCGCGGGCGCGGTGCAGCTCGGCCTCGGTGACGCCCCGCTGCACCTTGCGCAGCTCCTCCAGCGTCACCGGCACCAGTTCCTCGGCCTCCGCCTCTCCGGTCCCGGCGTAGATGCCGAACAGGCCGCCATCCATGAAGGGGGCGGAGAACGAGTAGATGGAATACACCAGCCCGCGCTTTTCCCGGATTTCCTGGAACAGCCGGGACGACATGCCGCCGCCCAGGAGCGTGCTCAGCAGCAGCACCGGGTAATAGTCGGGGTCGTCGTAGGCGACGGACGGGAAGCCGAGCACGATGTGCACCTGGTCCAGGTCGCGCGCCTCGCGGAACTCGCCGCCGTGGTAGGCGCCGGGTAGGACCGGGCCGGGCATGGCCTGGGGCAGGCCAGCGAAGTGCTGCCGGGCCAGGTCCACCACCGCCTCGTGCGTCAGGGCGCCTGCGGCGGCGACCACGATGTTGCCCGCCGCGTAGTGCCGCTGCATGTAGCCGGTCAGCACGTCCCGCCCCATGGCGGCGATGCCCCCTTCCGTCCCCAGCACCGGGCGGCCCATCGGCTGGTCGGGATAGGCGATCTCCTGGAAGCGGTCGAAGATGATGTCGTCCGGCGTGTCGTTCGCCTGGCCGATCTCCTGCAGGATGACCCCCCGCTCCCGTTCCAGCTCGTCCGGCGCGAAGGTGCTGTGGGTCAGGATGTCGCCGATGATGTCCGCGCCGAGCGCCAGGTCCTCCTTCAGCAGCTTGACGTAGTACGCCGTCTGCTCCCGCGCCGTGTAGGCGTTGATCTGGCCGCCGACGTTCTCGACTTCCTCGGCGATGCCGGCGGCGCTGCGTCGGGCGGTGCCCTTGAACGCCATGTGCTCCAGGAAGTGCGACGCGCCGTTCTCCGCCGCCGTCTCGCTCCGCGTGCCGGTCGCGACGTAGGCGCCGAAGGACACGGTCTCGACCCGCTCCATGGTTTCGGTCGCGACGAGGAGGCCCGAAGGCAGGCGGGTGACTTGTATGTTTTCTGGTATGGTGTCCGTCATGCGGCGTTCCTGAGGCTGAAGGCGCGGACCTGCGCCTCGACCGCGTCGAGGCTGTTGGGCGCCGTGCTGTATATCTCGGTGCGGTCGAACAGGTCGGCAAGCCGCGGCGGCAGCGCCGGGCGCAGGCCGGTGGCGCGCTCGATGGCGTCCGGGAACTTGGCCGGGTGCGCCGTGGCGGCGGCGACGGTGGGGACGTGCGGGCAGGGCAGCGCCCGGGCGGCGGCGATGCCGATGGCGGTATGCGGATCGGCGAGGTAGCCGAGGCCGTGCAGCCGCCGGATTTCCGCCTCCGTTTCCGCGTCGTCCAGCCGGAAGCCGTGAAACAGCGTCCGGGCGCGGGACCAGGCGGCCTGCGGCACCGCCATGCGCCCGGTACCGCGGAAGCCCTGCATGGCCGCCGCCGTCGCCGCCGGGTTGCGGTCCAGCAACTCGAACAGCAGGCGCTCGAAGTTGCTGCTGATCTGGATGTCCATGGACGGCGACAGGCTCGGCTCCACGCCGCGGATCGACATGTCGTTGGCTTCGAGGAAGCGGGCCAGGATGTCGTTGCGGTTGCTCGCGACCACCAGGCGCGTGACCGGCACCCCCATGCGCCGCGCCGCCCAAGCCGCCAGCACGTTGCCGAAGTTGCCGGTCGGCACGCTGAACGCCACCTCCCGCTCCGGCCCGCCGAGCGCCAGGCTGGCCGCCACATAGTAGGGAATCTGCGCCGCGATGCGCGCCCAGTTGATGCTGTTCACCGCTGAAAGGCGCAGGTCCCTGCGGAACGGCACGTCGGCGAACATCGCCTTCACCAAATCCTGGCAGTCGTCGAAGGTGCCGTCCACCGCGATGTTGGCGATGTTGCGGGCGTGCACCGTGGTCATCTGCCGGCGCTGCACCTCGCTGGTGCGGCCCTCCGGGTGCAGGATCACCACGTCGATGCCGGGCCGGCCGCGGCAGGCCTCGATGGCGGCCGAGCCGGTGTCGCCGGAGGTCGCGCCCACGATCATCACCCGCTGGTCCTGCTGCTCCAGCACATAGGCAAACATGCGGCCCAGCAGCTGCATCGCCACGTCCTTGAAGGCGAGCGTCGGCCCGTGGAACAGCTCCTGCGCCCACAGCCCGGTGTCGAGCTGCACCAGCGGCACCACTGCCGGGTGGGTGAACTCGGCGTAGGCGTCCCGGCACATGGCTTGCAGCGTCGCGAACGGGATGCACTCGCCCACGAACGGCGCCAGCACGCGGGCAGCAAGCTCGTGGTAGGGCAGGCCGCGCAGCCCCCGCAGGTCCGCGGGCGACCAATGCGGCCAAGCTTCGGGCATGAACAGCCCGCCGTCCTCGGCCAGCCCGGCCAGCAGCACGCCGGAGAAGTCGCGTGCGGGGGCTTGCCCGCGGGTCGAGATGTATCGCATGGCGGCGACTGTAGGCGCCGTCGCCGGGCGATCCAACCCCCGGTGCTTCGGCCGGGTCAGCCCTTCGGTTGCGTTTTGTCGTCGTTCCCGTCCCGGTCTTCCTCATCCCCGTCTTCCCCATCCAGGTCCTCGTCGTCCTGGCCCTCGTACCAATCCAGCACGCTGTCGTGGAAGTCCGGGTCCTTCAGCAGGCGCATGGCGAGGGCGATGGCGATCTCGTGCGGCTCCGGCACGTCCGTCACGCCGTCCTCCAGCTCGCGCGCCGGGACGACGCGGATGGTCATAGACCCCTCCTCCTCGCCGATGATCAGCGCAACCTCGGTCGGGTCGAGGTCGATGGTGGTGTTCGCATCGGGCATAGGCGGCTCTCCCTGATGAGGCGATGTGCCTAGCAGGTTCGGGCCGGCTGGCGCTAGTCTCCGGGGCATTGGCCGGAGACGCGAGGATGACGCTCAGGAAAGATGTGGGCAGGAAGGATGCGGCGGGCCGGCGGCTCTGCGTGCGGCCATAGGCGGGCTGCAACCCGCGCTGGCCGCGCTCTGGGCCAGCGCCTTCGTCCAGAGCGTCTCAGTGTTCGCCCTCGCCTTCGGCCTGGGGTTGGCCATTGGATTCGAGCGGCAATGGCGGCAGCGCACGGCCGGGCTGCGCACCAACGTGCTGGTGGCGGTGGGCGCGGCGGCGTTCGCCGACCTCGGGATGCGGCTGTACGGCCCGGAGGGCGGCACGCGGATCGTCGCCTACATCGTGTCCGGCATCGGTTTCCTGGGCGCCGGGGTCATCGTCAAGGACGGCACTAACATCCGCGGGCTGAACACCGCCGCGACCCTGTGGTGCTCGGGCGCGGTCGGCGCCTTCACCGGCAGCGGCCTGTTCGCCGAGGCGACCGCGCTGACCGCGACCGTGCTTGCCGGCAACACCCTGCTGCGCCCCCTGGTGAACTGGATCAACCGCCGCCCGATCACCCCGGCGGTGACGGAGGCCGAGTACCGGGTGCACGTCACCGCCGCCCAAAACTCGGTGTCCGCCGTGCGCGACCTGCTGGACGCCGAGATGGGCCGCGCCCGCCTCCCGGTCCGCGCGGTCGAGGTGCTGCTGGACAACGAGGAGCAAGTCGAACTCGCCGCAATCCTGGTGCCCACGACGGCCGAGGATGCCGAGCTTGACGTCGTCGTCGCCGCCCTGGAACGCTCGCCGCTGGTCCGCTCCGCGACCTGGAGCGTCGAGACGACCTCCTGAGCGG
>CAXSDH010000142.1:0-3938 GCA_964235765.1 uncultured Acetobacteraceae bacterium | reverse complement strand
TTTGCGCGGATGGGCCTTCCGCCCCATCCAGCCGGGGCGTCAACTCTGCTTAGTAAGAACAATATGCAAGTTACAGGGCATCCCCGAGATTTGTATAGCATTTGCGCTGAACCTGTTGCCCTCGAAGTTACCGTTGATCATATAGGTCGGACCAGTGAAATGGACTACTCCATCCCGTCCAACCTGTTGTAGCTTATACCGTAGCAATTGACCGTAGGCATAGCGGGTCAGTCTTGCCATACCGTTTCGGACGACTAGCCGCGACGTCTCCGTGGGCGTGTCGCAGAAGCCGCCGGCAGGTCCGACCTTGCCTTCGTAAACACCATCGAACGCGGTTACGTTCGGCCCTATGCCATCAGACGTTTGTGGAGGGGAAGCGCAGGAGGCTGCAACTGCGGCCAAGCAGCCCGTTAGGACCAAGAAAGCTGGTTGTTGCCGCATAAGTCGCTATACCATCCTGCAATTACGACGATCGAAGCGTAAGGGAGCAGCGTCAAAGACGCAAATGTCTACAAAGGATAGGCCTGATTATCGGATGAACTCCACCACGATGATTCTCGACAGGTCCTAGTACACCGCTCCATGAAAGCACCCATATCGCGCCGTTCGAAAAGCGAGTCGCCCGAGTCAGTTAGTGGGCACCAGGTAGGAGTTGTTCCATGGAAACGCTGTACTAGGCCGCCTCGGCCGGGTTGCGGTGCCGTGCGTAGAGGAACTCCATGACCGCCTTGCGCGCGGCGAGGAAGCGGGGCTCGGCCGCCAGGGCCAGCCGGTCCCGCGGGCGCGGCAGGGTCACGTCCAGGATTTCGCCGATGGTGGCCTCGGGCCCGTTGGTCATCATGACGATGCGGTCGGACAGCAGCACGGCCTCGTCCACGTCGTGGGTGATCATCAGCACCGTCGTGTTCAGCCGGGCGTGGATTTCCATCACCTGGTCCTGCAGGTGCGCGCGGGTCAGCGCATCCAGCGCGCCGAACGGCTCGTCGAGCAGCAGCACCTTGGGCTGCATCGCCAGCGCGCGGGCGATGCCAATGCGCTGCTTCATGCCGCCGCTGATCTCGCCGGGCCGCTTGTCAGCCGCGTTCAACATGCGGACCAAGCCGAGGTTTTCGTCCACCCACTCATCGCGTTGCGCCCGGGTGCGGCCGCCGAGCTGATCCACCGCAAGCCGCACGTTCTCGCGGCAGGTCAGCCATGGCAGCAGGCTGTGGTTCTGGAACACGACCGCCCGGTCGGGGCCCGGTTCGTTCACCTCGCGCCCCTCAAGCAACACCCCGCCCTGGCTTGCCGGCAGCAGGCCGGCGACCACGTTCAGCAGGGTGGATTTACCGCAGCCGCTGTGCCCGATGATGGATACCCATTGTCCCTTCGCCACCGGCAAGTTGACGCTCTGCAGCACGCGGGGCGACCCCGGCTTGAAGCGAACGGCGACGTCGGAGATTTCGAGGAAGTTGCCCATGCGGCTGATCCTTCAGGCCGAGGTGCCGCGGGTGACCAGCCGCCCCGCCAGCGCCACGATCCGGTCCAGCACGAAGCCGACCAGACCGACATAGATCAGCGCCACGATGATGTCGCTGATGTTGCTGCTGTTCCAGGCGTCCCAGATGAAGAAGCCGATGCCGACGCCGCCGATCAGCATCTCGGCCGCGACGATCGCCAGCCATGACAGGCCGATGCCGATCCTGAGCCCGGTGAAGATGTAGGGCGCCGCCGAGGGCAGGATGATTTTCGCGAAGTAGCCGATGCCACGCAGCCGGATGACCCGGGCAACGTTGCGGTAATCCTGCGGGACGTTGCGCACGCCCACGGCGGTGTTGATGATCACCGGCCAGACCGCCGTGATGAAGATGACGAAGATGGCGCTGGGCTGCGCATCCCGGAACGCCGCGAGCGAGAGCGGCAGCCAGGCGAGCGGCGGCACGGTCCGCAGCACCTGGAAGATTGGGTCGAGGCCGCGCATCGCGATCGGGCTGGTGCCGACGAGCAGGCCGAGGCCAACCCCCGCGATCCCCGCCAGCGCGAACCCGACCACGACACGCTGCAGGCTGGCCAGCAGATGCCAGAACAGGCCCTTGTCGAGCCCGCCGTGGTCGTAGAACGGGTTGGTGATCAGGTCGTGGCTGGTCGCCCAGACCTGGGTGGGCGCAGGTAGGCTCGAACCAGGGTGCCCGGCCGCGAGTTGCCATAGTCCCAGCAGAATTGCCAAGACCACAAGCGGCGGTACGATGTGGCGAAGGCCGCTCTGCAAGGAACGGTGCACGGAGGCCCAAGGCAGGCTTCGCCGTGCCTTTAGGGCAGCCGGGGCGATTCCGGCCGTTGCGGTCTGGAGTGTCGTGCCCATGATGGTTGTTATGCCCCGGCTTTCTTGATCGCTTGCTTCGCCAGATAGGCGCCGGGCGATGCCGGATCGAAGACCTGGCCATCGAAGAACCGCTCGGGCCCGCGTGACGTGGTCGGAGGCAGGTCGGCTGCGGGCACGTCTGCCAAACGAGCCGCGGCACGCCAGATGTCCTCGCGGTTCACTGCCGAGATCAGCGATTTGGTGTCCAGATCCGGGCTGAAGTTCCCCCAGCGCATGTTCTCCGTCAGGAACCACAGGTCATGCGACTGGAAAGGATACGAAGCGTGGTCGGCCCAGAACTTCATCCGGAGGGGCGATCCGGTGATCGAACGTCCGTCGCCGTAATCGACGTCGCCCCTGGAGCGGGGCAGGATGTCTGCGACGGGCACGTTGAACCATGCCCGCTTGCCGAGAATGGCGGCCAACTCGGCTTTGTTCTCAAGCCGATCGGACCAGCGCTGAGCCTCGATGATCGCGGCGGTCAGGGCCTCAGCCGCGCGGGGGTGCTTCGCGACCCAGTCCGCGCGCATGGCGAAGGCCTTCTCCGGATGATCGCGCCAGATCTCGCCGGTTATGCAGGCCGTGTAGCCCAGCGATTGGTGCACCAACTGGTCGTTCCAGGGCTCGCCGACGCAGAACGCGTCCATCGTCCCGACCTTCATGTTGGCGACCATCTGCGGAGGCGGGACCACGATCGTCTGCACGTCCTTGTCGGGGTCGATGCCGCCGGCCGCCAGCCAATATCGGATCCAAAGATCGTGGGTGCCGCCACGAAAGGTCATGGCGACCTTATTGTCCGGCTTGGCGGCAAATGCGGCCTTCAATGGTTTGGAGTCGAGTCTGGCCCCTGTGGGCAACAAGGCCTTCGAGACGCTGATGGCTTGTCCGTTGGTATTTAGCCGAGCCAGGACGTGCATGGGGACGGACAGGCCGTTCTGGACCACCTTTCCGGTCTGGATGAGGTAGGGCAGCGGAGAAAGAATATGGGCGCCGTCAATCCCACCGGATGTGCCGCCCAGCACGAGGTTGTCGCGCGTTCCGCCCCAGGAGGCTTGCTTCTGAACCTCCACGTCCGGCATGCCGAATTTCGCGAAAAGCCCGCGTTCCTTGGCTACGATCAGCGGCGCCGCGTCGGTGAGCGCGACGTAGCCGAGCGACGCTTTGGGGGTTTCGGGCCCGGCGCCTTGCGCATGTGCTCCAGACGGCAGCGCGATGCGAACGGCTGCCGCGGTCGCTAGGAGTCCGTTCAAGGTTCTGCGACGAGTTAACTTAGAAACACGGGACGGCTTAATCACTTATGATCTCCAACCACGCGAAAATGGGTGAGCAATCTTCGTGCCAAACCTGACGCCTCCGTCTAGAGCGCATCACCTCCGGCGTTGCCGCCTCGGCATGATGCACGTGAATAGTTTGTAAGCAGTTCGTTTCACGCGCTCGATGGAAATGCTCGCCAGGTGGCTGCCCTAGCCGTTTATTCGAAAGCGGACATCAGCGGGTTGACGGGGGCGTAAGCGGGCATTAGGTAGGGAGCGTCGGCGCCGAGCGCGGGCGTGTTTTGATCTGGGTGGGTTATGTTTTCCCTCTGTGTGTTAGGGGG
>CAXSDH010000141.1:2081-4384 GCA_964235765.1 uncultured Acetobacteraceae bacterium | reverse complement strand
TCGCGGCGGTCCGGGCTGGAGGAAGTCGGCATGTCCACCACCACCAAGCAGACGGTTGTTCCGCTCTGGCATTACCACTGCCCCGAGTGCGGGATCAGCGATGCCGATACCGGGTACCAGGCCGCCACGGACGCCATCTACTGCGAGGTGTGCCTGGAGGATCAGCGGCACAGCCGGCTCAAGCGATGGCAGGTCGCCGAAAGCTAATTAGGCCCGCTTTCGAGGGGCGGGCTTCGCCGGGGCTGCCTCTTTCTTGGCGGCCGGCTTGTCCGCTTTCGGCTTTGCCGAAGACTTGGTGGCCGCTGGCGGCTTGGCCTTTGCGGCTTTCTTGGGCGCCGGAGCCGGTTCCGCACTCTGGCCCAGGCTTTTTCGCAGCGCGGCCATCAGGTCCACCACATTGCTGCGGTCGGGTTCCTCGACGTCCGCGGTCTCGATCCCTTCGCCCTTCATCTTGGCATCGATGACGGCCCGTAGCCGCGCTTCGTAGCGGTCCTCGATATCGGCCGGGTCGTATTCCCCTGTCTGCCGGTCGATCAACTGGGTCGCGAGTTGAATCATGTCCGCATCGGGCTTGCCGGTCGGCAGACCCTCGAACAGGCCGGCGTAGTCGTTCAGGTCGCGCTGCTCGTGCAGCGTGTGGACCACCAGGCCTTTGTCCAGGGGCATGATGGCGATCGGCCGCTCCCGCCGGGCGATCACCACCCGCGACAGGGCGATCTTGCCGGTGCCGGCGATCGCGTCCCGCAGCACGGCATAGACGTCCCGCCCGGCATCGCCATCCGGGGCGAGGTAGTAGCTTGCGTCGAAATAGATCGGGTCGATCGAGTCCCTCTCCACGAACTTCTCGATCTTCACCATGCTGGAGCTTTCGATGCGCGCGCTGTCGAAGTCCGCCTCGTCGATGATGACGTAGGTGTCCTTCTTGTACTCGTAGCCCTTCACCAGGTCGCGGCGGGACAGCTCTTCCCCTGTCCCGGCGTCCTGGGTAATCATGCGGATGCGGCTGCCCGTCTTTGGGTTGATCAGGTTGAAATGCAGCGAGCCCCGATCGTGGTTGGCGCTGTAAAGCGCGATCGGGCAGGAGACGAGAGCGAGGCGGAGATGCCCTCGCCAGATTGGACGCTGCGCTGCCATGGGACGTCTCCTGCTTGTTCTAGGGCTTCGGCCGGGCTTGCGGACGGCCGCGATCCGGGCAGGGGCGCCGGCTCACGGGAAGCCCGTTGGCAGCGGCTTGGTGTCCGATCCCGGCGGGTACTGCGTTTCCCAGCCGCCGCCGAGCGCCTTGTAGAGGGCGACCAGGTTGGTGGAGATCGTCGCCGTGCTGGTCGCGAGCTGCTGCTGCGCCGACAGGACCTGGCGCTCCGCGTCCAGCACGTCGAGGAACGTCGAGAGGCCGTCGCGGTAGCGTTGCTGCGCGAGCAGGAGCGCGCGCTGATTGCGGTTGACCACGACCTGCAGCTCGTCGCGCCGCGTCTGCTCCTGGCTGTAGGCGATCATCGCGTTGTCCACTTCGTGGAAGGCGTTCAGCACGGTGCGCTGGTAGGTGACGGCCGCCTCCCTCTGCTGCGCCTTGTTCAGCTCGAGCTGCGCGCGCAGGCGGCCGCCCTGGAAGATGGGGATCGAGATGGCGGGGCCGATGCCGTAGGTGCGGGCGTCCCAGTTGCCGAGGCTGACGAAGCGCGTCGCCTGGATGGTGAGATTGCCCGACAGGGTGACGCTGGGGAAGAAGTTGGCCTCCGCGACGCCGATCTGCGCGGTCGCTGCGTGGAGCCGGGCGTCCGCCATGCGTATGTCCGGGCGCCGGGCGGTCAGCTCCGAGGGCAGGCCGACCGGCACGCGCGGCGGCACGGGCGGCACGGGCCGGGCCGTTTGAAGCTGCGCCTCCAGCGACCGTGGCGGGCGGCCGAGCAGGAAAGAGAGCTGGTTGATGGTCTGCGCTTCCTGCTGCACGAGTTGCGGGATCGTGGCCCGCGTGGTCGCGAGCTGGGCGGCGGCGTTCTCCACGTCCAGCTCGCTGGTCAGCCCGCCGCGGAAGCGGTCGTTCGCAAGCTGGAGCGTGCTCTGCGCCGTGCGCTCGTTGTCGCGCGAGATGGCGAGCTGCGCCTGGGCGTTGCGCAACTGCATGTAGAGGCGCGCGACCTCGGCCAGGGTGCTGAGCAGCGTGTTGCGCCGGTCATCGGCGGAGGACTCCACGGTGGCGTCGGCCGCCTCGATCGCCCGGCGCACCCGGCCCCAGAGGTCGAGCTCGTAGCTGGCGTCCAGCCCGTATTGCCACAGGTCGAATGGCCGCCCGATGCCGCCGC
>CAXSDH010000141.1:0-1981 GCA_964235765.1 uncultured Acetobacteraceae bacterium | reverse complement strand
TAGCTGGCGTCCAGCCCGTATTGCCACAGGTCGAATGGCCGCCCGATGCCGCCGCTGCTGCTGCCGCCGCTGCCGCCGCTGATCAAACTGGACGGGGGGCTGGACGGGGGGCTGGACGCGGAGTTGGCCGAGGAGCTGGTTGCGGTGCTGCCCACGGCGCTGAACACGCCGCGCGGGCTGAGCCGCTCCCGGGTGTAGGAGCCGCTGCCCTGGATTTGCGGGAACTCGTCGGCGGCCGTAATGCGCCGCTGCTGGCGGCTTTCGGCCAGGCGTATGGTGGCGAGGCGGACGTCCAGGTTCTCGGATGCCACCTGCTCGATGAGCGCCGTCAGAATCGGGTCGTTGAAGGCCGCCCACCATTTCGGGTCCACCGGCTCCGGCGCCGGCAGGCTGAGCCGGGAATCGGAGGTTGCGCTCGCGAACCAGGAGGACGGCGTCCACAGGGAGGGCGTCGCGTAGTCGGGACCGACCGTGCATCCGGCGAGGCCCAGCGCGACGGCGAGGGCCGTCGATCTCGCCGCCCGCCTTGCTGGCTGGGCACGCGCCGGCCGGGCCAGCGTGGGGGGCATCAACCCGGCCCCGCCTTCCCGCCGCCGGTTTTGCTGGACAGCAAGAAACAGAGAGGGATGACCCCGAAGGAGATCAGGGCGGTGGTCATGAACACGTCGCTGTAGGCGAGGATCGCGGCCTGCGTTTGCAGTTGCTTGTAGAGCCAGTTCGTTGCCTGCCCGGCGGTGCTGGCGGCCGTGTAGCCCTGGGCCAGGAAGTCGGCCTGCAGCTGGTTCATCGTCATGACGTAGCCGCGGTCCAGCGGCGACGTGTGCGCCGTGAGGTACGCTTGGCGCAACTGGGTCCGCTCGGTCACGAGCGCGGTGGCGCCCGAGATGGAGAGCGAGCCGAAATAGTTGCGGCACATGGTGAACAAGGCGGCCGCGGACGCATTCGCCGATTGCGGCAGGGTCGAGAAGGCGATGGTGCTGATCGGCACGAACAGGAAGGCCAGGCCGGCGGTTTGCGCCGCCCGCATGCTGGCCAGCGTCATGAAGTCGATGGTGGGCGTCAGGTAGTGCGAGTAGATCAGCGAGCACCCCATCATGAAGAACCCGGTCGCGATAATGTATTTGGTCGGCACCCTGCCGGAGAGCCAGCTCACGAATGGGATCAAGACGATCATGACGATGCCGCCCGGCGACAGGATCAGCCCGGCCCAGGTCGCGGTGTAGTTGAGCCGCTGCTGGGCGAGCTGCGGGATCACCACGGCGCTGGCATACAGCACGGCGGCCATGGCCGCGATCATCGTGCAGCCCACCGCGAAGTTGCGGTCCTTCATGACGCGGATGTCCACCACCGGCTTGGGCGTGTAGAGCAGCCAGACGATAGCGAAGGCGATGCCGAGCGCGGCCAGGATGAACATGGTCATGATGAAGCGCGATCCGAGCCAGCCATCGTCCTCGCCGCGGTCCACCGCGACTTCCAGGCAGCCCAGGCCGATGGTGATCAGCGACAGGCCGACATAGTCCACGCCGGACGGCCGCGCCTTGGCCCAGGGCGGGTCCTCGACCAGCGCCTGCACGGCGAGGAACGTCGCCACCCCGATCGGCACGTTGATGTAGAACACCCAGCGCCATGAGTAGGTGTCGGTCAACCAGCCGCCCAGGGTTGGCCCGATCACCGGGGCGACGATGGTGGCCACCGCCGTGATCATGAACGCCTTGCCCCGCTGGGCGGGCGCGAAGGTGTCGAGGACGATGGATTGCTGGTTGGGCTGCAGGCCGCCGCCGAAGAAGCCCTGCAGCAGGCGGAACACGATCAGCTCCGGCAGGCTGGTGGAGGCGCCGCACAGGAAGGAGCAGGCGGTGAAGCCGCCGATGCAAATCAGAAGGTAGCGCTTGCGCCCGAACACGCTGCTGAGCCAGCCAGAGATCGTCAGCACGATGCCGTTGGCCAGCAGGTAGGCGGTCAGCGCCCAGGTCGCCTCGTC
>CAXSDH010000140.1:0-4434 GCA_964235765.1 uncultured Acetobacteraceae bacterium | reverse complement strand
CGGACTGCGCGCTGTGCGGCCCGAACGCCACGATCCGCAGCCTCTCGGCCCATGCGGGGGCGGGTCGTGGCGGGGCCATTCTCGCCTGCGACGCGCCGGGCGCCGGGCCTGCGTCCGGGCCGGATGATCCGGGCCTGCGCGGGAGGGCGGGCGGTGCCGGCTGACCCGCTGGCTTTGCTCCTGCTGTCCGGCAGTCAGGAGCGGGCGCATTACGCCTTCGTGCTGGCGGCGGGCGGGGCCGCGCTGGGGCGGCGTGTCGTGCTGTTCGCGACCAACCGCGGGTGCCTCGCGCTGTGCCGCGACTGGTCCGCGCTCGACGGTGCCGAACGCGACGCGGCGATCCAGGCGCGGGGCGTGGCCGGCCTTGCGGAACTGCGCGAGGCCGCCGTCGCCCTCGGGGTGAGGCTGATCGCCTGCGAGGCCGGGATGCTCGCGGAGGGCGTGGCGCGCGAGGACCTGCTGGCGGAGGTCGAGGTGGCCGGTGTCGCCACCTTTCTCGAGGCGGCCGGCCGGGGCCAGATTGTCTCGTTGTAGCGTCGGGCTCCGCACGCCCTGGCAGGCTTCGTCCGGGCGCGGAGCGGGGTGCGCCGTGGCCGAGGGTGTCCACCACACGGCTGCTCCTGTCCCGCGCTTCGCGCCTGGGTGGGGGTTCCGGTAGCAACGGACCCGAAAGTGCATTTCAGCGTCTGAAACGCCATGATTTGCTGCTGAAAGATAGATGCATGAGTTTGTGCACGAAGAATCCGTATAAAATTCAAGCTTCCCGTAAGCATTAGCGACCTGCATCAAACGAGGGCTTGTTGCAGGTAGGGGCGGTGCGGGACTCCCTTTTGCGCCTTTTCAGGCGAGCGCAGGTTGAACCGTTGCGTTGTCGGTGGCTGGCCCTCAGGCGGATAGGGACACACCCTGCGATCGTGACCCGTCTGCGGCCAAGCCATCCCACATGCACATCACTTGGGAGACGGCCGCCTCCAATTTGGCGCGTGGCACGCGATCACGGGCCTGCGTTGTCAGGCCGGCCAGGACGGTGTCGAATGTCGTGGCTAGGGCGCCTGCATCGGCGTCACGCGGGAGGTCACCCGCCGCGGCGGCGCGCTCCACGCATGCGAGCATGGCGGCGCGGTTGCGGCGCCTTTCCTCCGCAAGCAACGCCTGCAGGTGCCGGCTCTCGGGCGAGCAAGTGCTTGTGGACAGCACGACCAGGCAGCCGAGCGGGTGCGCCAAGTCCGTTTGCATCCGAGCGGACCCGCGCAGCGTCCTCTCGACCGCCTCGCGCGGCGGCAGCGCGAGGTCGAACAACGGTGCCATGACCTGGCCGTGCGTCGCCAGGTAGCGGTCCACGGACTCGCGGAACAGGGCCTCCTTCGACCCGAATGCGGCGTAGAAGCTGGCGGCCGAGATGCCGCCCATCGCGGCCTTGAGTTGGGCCAGCGAGGTCGCCTCGTAGCCGTGCTCCCAGAACAGCGCCATTGCCTGTTGCACCGCTTCGTCCCTGTCGAAGCCGCGAGGGCGGCCTGTGCGTGCCATGACCCGCCTCCCATCCATCCAACGACTTCTAGAATAGTCGGTCCATATTTTGTTGACAACCCTCTGACTGTGGCGACTTATGGACCGAAAGGTCCATATAATTAAGGAGAAGGCAGATGAGCGCGAGCGCTTCAACGCTGAACGATGCCGGCGCCCCGACGTCCAGCAGCCTTCCCGTGGCTGGCCTGCTTGCCCTGGCCATGACTGGGTTCGTCGCCATCCTGACCGAGACGCTGCCCGCCGGGCTGCTGCCCCAGATCAGCGGCGGGCTGGGCGTCTCCAACGCGCTCGCCGGGCAGCTTGTGACCGCATACGCCGCAGGCTCGCTGGTGGCCGCGATCCCGCTGACGGCCGCCACGCAAGGGTGGCGCCGCCGCCCGGTGCTTCTTGCGGCAATCACCGGGTTCCTGCTTTTCAACACCGTCACCGCGGTTTCCTCGAGCTATGCGCTGACCTTGGCGGCCCGGTTCCTCGCAGGCGTCTCGGCCGGCCTTGGATGGGGCATGATCGCCGGCTACGCCCGGCGGATGGTGATGGGACCGCTCCAGGGCCGGGCGCTGGCCCTGGCCATGGTGGGCACGCCCGTCGCCTTGTCGCTCGGCGTGCCCGCGGGCACCTTCGTCGGCGGCCTGCTCGGCTGGCGCTCCGCCTTCCTGATCATGTCCGCGCTGACGCTGGCGCTGGTCGGCTGGGTGCTCTGGAAGGTGGAGGACCTTCCGGGCTTGGCGGCGGACCGGCAGTTGTCCGTCCGCAAGGTTCTTCTGACCCCCGGCATCCGCCCGGTGCTGTCCGTGATCTTCGCGTGGATGCTGGCCCACAACATCCTCTACGCCTACGTCGCGCCGTTCGTCGCACGGGCCGGGCTGGGCGGCCGCGTCGATCTCGTGCTGCTGGTGTTCGGCGTTGCCGCCTTGGCCGGCATCTGGCTCACCGGGCTGCTGGTGGACCGCTGGCTCCGCGTATCGGTCGTCACGAGCCTGGCCACCTTCGCGCTGGTGTCCGTGGCGCTGATCATCGGCGGCAGCCTGCCCCTTGTGGTCTATCCCGCCTTTGCCGTTTGGGGGCTGAGTTTTGGCGGGGCTGCGACGCTGCTGCAGACGGCCTCGGCCGACGCGGCCGGCGACGGCACGGACGTGGCGCAGGCCATGGTCACGACGGCCTGGAACGCCGCGATCGCAGGCGGCGGCATCCTTGGCGGCCTGCTGCTGGCAGGCTTCGGCGCGGGGTCGTTTCCCCTGGCGATGCTGGTTGCCGTTCTCGCAGCCTTGGCAGCAGCCTGGCACGCGAAAGCCCACGGCTTCCCCTCCGGCCCGCGCGCGGCGCACCGCTCCGCCCCGACTCATTCCAATCTGGAGACGACACGATGACGCGATTCTTGAAGCGCATGGCCTTCGCCGTCGCCCTTGCCGCGGCAGCCGCACCGGCCGCCGTGGCCCAGCCGGCGCCTGTGGAGGAGTTCCCGCTGCCCGCCGGCTTCACCGGCGCCTATCGCGAGGTGGACGGGGTTCGCCTGCACTACGTCACCGGCGGCCAGGGACCGGTCGTGCTGCTGGTGCATGGCTTCGGGCAGACCTGGTACGAGTGGCACCAGCTCATGCCGCTGCTGGCGCGCGACCACACCGTGGTGGCACCTGACCTGCCCGGCCTCGGCCTGTCCGGGTCGCCGCGCTCGTATGCCGGACAGAACGTGTCGGACATGCTTTACAAGTTCGCCAAGGAAGTCAGCCCCGGGGCCAGGTTCGACCTGGTCGCCCACGACATCGGCATCTGGAACACCTACCCGATGGCGGTGGCCCACCAGGCCGACATCGGCCGGATCGTCTACATGGAGGCGCCAATTCCCGACGAGAGCATCTACAAATACCCGGCATTCACGCCGGAGGGCGAGTCGCTGGTGTGGCACTTCAGCTTCTTCGCCGCGGGCGACCGCCTGGCCGAGACGCTGATCACTGGCAAGGAGCGGTTCTTCCTCGAGCACTTCATCAAGGTCCACGCCACGAACACGGACGTGTTCACGCCGGAGCTGCTGGATCTGTACGCCCGCTCCTACGCCAAGCCGGACAGCCTGCACGCGGCATTCGAGTACTACCGCGCGCTGAACGAGACCACGCGCCGCAACGCGCCGCTGGCGGCCACCAAGATCACCGTGCCGGTCCTAGCCATCGGCGGCGGCGGCCACGGCGGCTTTGGCGCGGCGGAGGCGGACCAGATCCGGCAATACGCCACGCAGGTCGAAGGCTTGTCGCTGCCCGGCTGCGGCCATTGGCTGCCAGAAGAGTGCGCCGAACCGCTGAACCGGGCAGTGGTGGAGTATCTCGACCGGAACTGAAATGCACTTCCGGTTCCTCTGCTACCGGACCCCTGGGTGGCAGGGGATGGCAAGGCGTGAAGCGCTGGTGCTTGACCGGCTCCATGCAGGCTTGGCACGCAGGGGGATGCGTCACGTTCTCTCCGGCCTCCCTCCGCTGATCCTGCTCGTCCTGGTGTTCCCGGCAGGCCCGGGTGCCAGGGCCGCCGATCCCGCTTCTCCCGATCCGCAGCATCGTGCCGTTCCGGTCGCGGGTGCGCATCAGGCCGTCAGCCCTGCCGTGCGTGGTGCATCGCCGTCGCCCGTCGCCCGTCCCGCAGCGTCAGGTGCAGCGCATCCCGCTGCCACGAAGCCTGTAGCGGCCGCGTCCGGGCCGGTGCGTCCTGGTCACACGCCTGCGACCGTGGCGCATCCGGGACCACGCGGTCCGGCTCAGTCCGGTTCCGCCCGTTCCGGCGTGGCGCATCCCGGTCCGGTGCATCCGGCCCCGGCGCGTCGGCCCGTTGCTCCGCCGCCCGTGGTGGAGCCTGCCCCGCCGCCGGCGGAGCCCGACAAGGGCAGCAACACCGGGCTGCCGCTGCCGCGCTGGTCGGCGCTGC
>CAXSDH010000139.1:0-4740 GCA_964235765.1 uncultured Acetobacteraceae bacterium | reverse complement strand
TCATGTCGACGATGAAGGTGCTGAGCCCCTCCGTCTTCTTCGCCACCTGGTCGCGTGGCGTGGTGCGGGCCAGCAGCAGCATGAGATCGGAGTGCTCCGCGCGCGAGGTCCAGATTTTCTGGCCGTTGACGACGTAGCCATCGTTGGTACGCACGGCGGTCGTGCGGAGCGCGGTCGTGTCCGTCCCGCTCGTCGGCTCCGTCACGCCGAAGGCCTGCAGGCGTAGCGCGCCGCCGGCGATGCCGGGCAGGTATTGCTGCTTCTGCGCGTCCGAGCCGTGCCGCAGGATGGTACCCATGGTGTAGATCTGCGCGTGACACGCCGCACCATTGCAGCCCTCGGCCTGCACCGTCTCCAGGATCGCCGCCGCCGCCGAGATGCCCAGGCCGGAACCGCCATATTCCTCGGGGATCAGCACCGATAGGTAGCCGCCTTCGGTCAGCGCCCGCACGAAGTCGGTCGGGTAGCCCCTGGCCGAGTCCAATTTGCGCCAGTACTCGCCGGGGAAGCGGGCGCAGAGCTTGCGGACCTCCTCGCGGATTTCGGCGTGGTCATCGGGGCGGGTTGCTGGGTGAGCTGCCGGGTGAGCTGGGGCGAGGTCCATGGTGATCCTTTCGCGAGGCGGTCAGACCGGGTGCCATCCGAACACGTCGGCGCTGCGGTCGAGCGGCAACGGGCTCTGGCGGAGGGCCTGCAGAGCATGCTCGGCAAGCTGTGCGGGCGTCCAGCCCCCGCTGCGCGGCGGCAACCTTGCCGAAGCTTCGGCGCCATTCTTGCTGCGATGCCACAACGATTATCGTTGCGTCTTCCAAACGCAACGAGTTAGGCTCCGGCCGCTCGACTCCAACCTGACGGCGATCAGAACGTCCGCATAAGGAAGCGCGAAATGAGCGGCACAGGGATTCACGCCAAAATACTGCCCTCCGGTGGGCACGGCGGCGGCGTTCGGGGCGACACCATGCGCCGCCGCTCCTCGATGTTCGAGGGCCGCTTCGGGCGCATGTTCCGCAGTTTGCCGCCAGCGGCCTGGCCGGAGGCGGCGTTGCGCGCCCTGGGCGACGCCATGGTCGCGGACCCGGAGCGGGCGGCGGACGATCCGGCCCTGCCCGCCGCCGCCGCCGAGACCGCGGAGCGGCTGCAAGACGACGAGGAAAACTCCGGCATTCCTTCAGGCTACACCTACCTCGGCCAGTTCATCGACCACGACATCACGTTCGACCCGGCGTCCAGCCTGCAACAGCAGAACGACCCGGACGGCCTCGTGGATTTCCGCACGCCGCGCCTGGACCTTGATTGCCTCTACGGCCGCGGCCCCGGCGATCAGCCCTACATGTTCGCCGGCAAGAAGTTCCGGCTTGGCCGGGCACTGCTGGAATTGGACCAGACAAGCCAGCGCCGCGACCTGCCGCGCTACGACGACCCCGAGGACCCCGCCCGCGCCAAACGGGCGTTGATCGGCGATAAGCGAAACGACGAGAACGTGATCGTGTCGCAACTGCACGGCACGATGCTGCAATTCCACAACAAGCTGGTGGACCTGAACCCGGCGGCGGCGTTCGAGGACGTGCAGCAGCTCGTGCGCTGGCATTACCAATGGATCGTCGTCAACGACTACCTGGTGCATATTTGCGGACGAGACGTGGTCGATCAAATCCTGCCGCACCGGCACGAGCACAAGCCCGCGTGGCAGCAGGAGCCGAAGCTGGCGTTCTACCGGTGGAAGAACGACGCGTTCATGCCCATCGAGTTCTCTGCCGCGGCATATCGCTTCGGCCATTCCATGGTCCGGCCGATCTACCGGCTGAACACGAAGCTGAAAGGCGGCGACGACCCGCTGCAGGCCACTCCGGCCGAACAGGCGCGCGGGCTGGAAGGCCGGTTCTTCATCTTCGCCGGGGTGCAGTCGCGCGGGCTGAACGGCTTCGATGCGTTCCCCGCGCAGTGGGCCATCGACTGGAGCCTGTTTTTCGACATCGACGGTTCGGGACAGTTGGGTGGCAAAGGCCGCGTGCAGCCGGCCTACAAAATCGACACCTCGCTCGTGAACCCGCTTGGCTTCCTGCCCGAGTTCTCGACGGTCGGCCCGGCGTCACCGCCGCTGACGGTCCAGACGTTGCAGGCCGCCCCCGTGGACACCCAGCGCGACCCCGGCAACCTGGCGACACGCAACCTGTTGCGCGGCATGGCGATGCAGTTGCCGAGCGGCCAGGCCGTGGCCGACGCAATGGGCCTTCCGCGCGTTCCCGACGATCATCTCCGGGTTGGCAAGGCCATCGTGGACGAGCTGCCGAACAGCCCGACATTGGTGTCCCTCGACCCAAGCTTCGCCGAGAACGCGCCGCTTTGGTATTATGTCCTGGCCGAAGCCCAGGCCGAATGGCTGGGCCGGGCCACCGGCCCCAATGGCCGGGGCAACGCAGAGCCTACCCGGCTCGGCGCCGTCGGCAAGCGCATCGTAGCGGAGACCCTGATCGGCTTGCTGGCGGCGGATGGCCATTCGTATCTGCGGCAGAACCCGAACTGGGAGCCGGACATCGGCGGACAAAGGCTGTCGAGCATGGGCAAGCTGCTGAAGTTCGCCTCGACGTAACCCCCCGCGACCGGCTGGCGTACCCCGAGCCGCCGGATCAGCCGAGCGTGGGGTCCATGCGGTCGCGTAGCCAGTCGCCGAGCACGCTGACGCTGAAGGTGGTCAGCACGACGGCCAGGCTGGGGGCGAGCAAAATCCAGGGCGCGCGGGTGAGGTACTCCCGCCCGTAGCCGATCATGTTGCCCAGGCTGGTCATCGGCGGCTGGATGCCGAGGCCGAGGAAGCTGAGGCCGGATTCCAGCAGGATCACCTCGGGGAACGACAGCGTGGCCGAGACGATCAGGGTGGAGGCGATGTTCGGCAGCACGTGCCGTAGATAGACCCGGCCCGGCCCCGCGCCCAATTGCCGCACCGCCGCCGCATAGCCCTGGGCGTCGGCCGCGATGGCGAGGCCGCGGGCGATGCGGGCGTGCCGCTCCCAGCCGTAGAGGCCCATCAAGGCCACGAACAGCGGCAGGGCGTTGCCGAAGAAGGCCAGCACCGCGAGCGCGAGGATCAGGAAAGGCAGCGCCGCCTGGAAGTCGATCAGCATCAGCACGGCCTGCTCCACCCAGCCGCGGCGCTGGGCGGCCAGGAAGCCCAGCGTGGTGCCGAGGACCGCGGCGATCACGGTGGCGCCGAAGGCGATCAGCAACGAGATGCGGATCGAGACCAGCAGGCGGGACAGCACGTCCCGCCCCAGCTCGTCCGTGCCCAGCGGATGCGCCGCGACGCCGCCGAAGCCGAGCGGCGGGGCGAGCCGGTTCCGCAGGTCCATCTGCGTGATCCCGTAGGGGCGCAGGTTCTCCGCGAACACGGCGACGAGCAGGATCAGGGCCACCCAGGCCAGTGCCGCGGCAGCCAAGGCGGGCACGGGCGTGCGGTCACGCGGGGGCGCGAGCGGGATCGTGGCGCCGGACATCAGCGCGCCCGCAGCCTGGGGTCCAGCACGCCGTACAGCAGGTCCACCGCCAGGTTGGCGGTGACCATGGTGGCCGCCACCAGCAGCAGGATGCATTGCACGACGGCAAGGTCGCGGTTGGCGACGGCGACGACCAGCAGGCGGCCGACGCCGGGCCAGCTGAACACGCTCTCGACCACCACGGCGCCGGCCAGCAGGCTGCCGACCATGAAGCCGACGATGGTGACGGTGGGGATGGCGGCGTTGGGCAGGGCGTGGCCCCGCACGACCGCGTGCCAGGGCACGCCCTTGGCCATGGCGGTGCGGATATAGGGCTGGCCCAGCACCTCCAGCATGGCGCTGCGGGTGAAGCGGGCCAGGATGGCGGCGCCGCCCACGCCCAGGGTGACGACCGGCAGCACCGGGCTGAGCGGGCTGTCCTGGCCACCCGAGGGCAGCCAGCCAAGCTGCACCGCGAACACCAGCACCAGCACGAGGCCCAGCACGAAGCTCGGCACGGTGAACCCGGCGACCGCGGCCGCCATCACCAGCCGGTCGGTGAGCGACCCGCGATGCAGCGCCGCCTGGATGCCGGCCGGGATGCCGACGCCGATCTTGAGCGCCAGCGCCGGCACGGTCAGCAACAGGGTGGCCGGCAGCCGTTCCAGCACCACGGCGGCCGCGGGCCGCCCGTCGCGCATGGACAGGCCGAGGTCGCCGTGCAGGATATGGCCGACATAGGCGAGGTACTGCACCCAGAGCGGCCGGTCGAGCCCCCAAGCGGCGCGGAAGGCGGCGATGGCCTCGGCGGGGGCGTCGACGTTGAGGATCAGCATGGCCGGGTCGCCGGACAGGCGCAGCACCACGAAGGCGAAGGTGACGACCAGGCCGATGGTCAGCAACGCGCGGCCCAAGCGGAGCGCGAGGAAGCGGATCATGCGGCAGCCTGCATCGCGTCGCCATGCGCGACGTGGCACGCGACCAGGCGCCCATCGGCCATCGGCTTGAGGCGGGGATCGACGGCGCGGCACATCGCCACCGCCGCCGGGCAGCGCGGATGGAAGGCGCAGCCGGGCGGACGGTTGGCGGGGCTGGGTGGGTCGCCGGCAAGCACGATCCGCTCGATCCGCCGCGGCCCCGGCGCCGGGATCGCCGAGACCAGCGCCCGCGCATAGGGGTGCGCCGGCTGCGCGAAGATCGCCTCCGGGTCGCCCCGCTCCACCACCCGGCCGAGATACATGACCGCGACCTCGTGGCTGACCTGGCGCAC
>CAXSDH010000138.1:0-4818 GCA_964235765.1 uncultured Acetobacteraceae bacterium | reverse complement strand
TGAAGAAGTCGAACATCGCCTCGGTGAACATCTCGTCGTGCGGGCTGGTGCGGAAAAACCACTTCAGGCCGCGCTTGTGCAGGCTGGGCGACGAGTTGTCCATCGCGAGGTACGGCACCTCGTAGCGCTCGGCCACTTGGCTGATGGTGGCCGCGGTCGCACTGGTGTAGCTGCCGACCAGGGCGACCACCTTGTCCTGCGTAATCAGCCGCTCCGCCTCGGCGCGGGCCTTCTGCGGGTCGTTCTGGTGGTCGGCGAACACCACGCGAACCTTGGCGCCGCCCAGCCGGTCCAGCCCGCCGCCGCCGCCCATCAGCATGGGCAACCGCTCATGCGTGCCGTTCACGATGTCCAGCACCGTCTCGATCGCCGCGCGGGCGTCGGCGCCGATCTGTGCGGCGTTGCCGGTCAGCGGGTAGATGGCGCCGATGACGATGTCGTCGGCGGCGCGGGCAGCAGGCGCCGCAAATGCCAGCAAGGCAGCCACCAGGGCCGCCGCGAAACGCTTCATCGAACTCATCCCCCGACCAACTAGGAGGAGTGAAGCACGGACTATGCCAATTATGCCAATAAGGAACTGCTGGGGCGAACGACGGGTCTCGAACCCGCGACATCCAAGACCACAACCTGGCGCTCTACCAACTGAGCTACGTCCGCCACAGCAGGTGCGCGGTGTAGAGCGGCTAGGAGGCCGCCGTCAATCGGGCCGTGCCGCTTTGCGCCGCAGCCCAGCGCGAGAGGCGCGCCACCGCCTCGTCCAGCACCGCATCCTGCTTGCAGAAGGCGAACCTCGCATAGTGCCGCGGCGCCTCGCTTTCGTAGAAGGCGGAAACCGGGATCGCCGTCACGCCGGCCTGCTCGGTGATGTGCCGGCAGAAGGCCACGTCGTCGCCGGCGAAACCCAGCGGGCTGAAATCCGCCGTCACGAAGTAGCTGCCCATGGCCGGCAACATGCCGAACCCCAGCCCGGCCAGCCCCGCCGAAAGCCGGTCCCGCTTCGCCGCCAGCCCGCTTGCCAGCCCGGCGAAGTAGGCGTCGCCCTTGGCCAGCCCCACGGCCACCGCACGCTGCAAGTTGGGCGGCGTGGTGAAGGTGAGGTTCTGGTGCGCCTTGGCGACGATGCCGGCCAGCGCGGCCGGCGCCGTCACGTAGCCGATCTTCCAGCCCGTGAGGCTGAAGGTCTTGCCGGCGCTGCCGATACGCAGGCAGCGGTCCCGCAGGCCGGGGAACGTCATCAGCGGGATGTGCCGCCAGCCGTCGAACGTCAGGTGCTCATAAACTTCGTCGCACACGGCGTAGGCGTCGTGCTTGACCAGCAGGTCGGCGATGAAGGCGAGTTCGGCCGCGGTGAACACCTTGCTGGCCGGGTTCATCGGCGTGTTGAGCAGGATCGCCTTGGTGCTCGGACCGAAGGCCGCCGCCAGCTCCGCCCGGGGGAGCTCCCACTTGGGCGGCGCGAGCCGCACCAGGCGCGGGATCGCGCCCAGCATGCGCACCACCGGCAGATAGGTGTCGTACAGCGGCTCGATCAGCACCACTTCGTCGCCCGGGTTCAGCAGTGCCATCAGGCTCGCGGTGATGGCCTCGGTGGCGCCGGAGGTGACCACCACCTCGGTGGCCGGGTCCACGTCCAGGCCATAGAAGCGCTGGTTGGCGTGCGCCACCGCCTGCCGCAGTTCGGGCACGCCGGTCATGGGTGGATACTGGTTCCGCCCGTCTAGGAGTGCCGCGGCGGCGGCGGCGAGCACATCCGCCGGGCCGTCCGTATCGGGGAAGCCCTGGCCGAGGTTGATGGCCTGATGCTGGGCCGCGAGCGCCGACATGACCGTGAATACGGTGGTGCCGATGCCGGACAGCAACTCGTTGGCGGGCTTCACCCTGGGCGTCTCCGAGGTTCGATGGCCCAGTATGCGTCGGCCGCGCCGCCCCTTCAACATGCCCGCCGCATGGGCATGGCGCGGGGGCCGGTGCCCAAAGCCGTTGCAGGCGGGCGCCGGCACTGGCGCGGGGCGGCGGCGCGCGGGGGCCGGATTGCCCGCTGGCACGCTGCATGCAAACCTTCGCCGCCGTCCTTCCCGAAGGGCGGCCAACGCAATAAGGGAGGATGCCGGGCCGCCAGCCCGGCGCATGGCGCATGAAAAAGATCGAAGCGGTGATCAAGCCCTTCAAGCTCGACGAGGTGAAAGAGGCGCTCCACGAAGTCGGGCTGCAGGGCATCACGGTGGTCGAGGCCAAAGGCTTCGGCCGGCAGAAAGGCCATACCGAGCTGTATCGCGGCGCCGAGTACGTCGTGGATTTTCTACCCAAGGTAAAGATCGAGGTGGTTTGCGAGGACGACGTGGTCGAACGCGCGGTGGAGGCGATCACCAACGCGGCCCGCACCGGGCGGATCGGCGACGGCAAGATCTTCGTCAGCCCCATCGAGGACGTGGTGCGCATCCGGACCGGCGAACGCGGCGAGGATGCGATCTAGGCTGTGAGGGACTAGACTTCGGGAAACCTGCCGCACCGGGCGGCTGAGACAAAGGACGAGAGACCAGGATGGCAACAGACAGCACCGAGGCGGGCAGCGTCGCCCATGTCCTCGAGATGATGACCGAGCATGCGGTGGAATACGTGGACCTGCGGTTCACCGACCCCCGCGGCAAGTGGCAGCACACGGCCCAGCACGTCTCGACGATCGACGAGGAGGCGTTCCGCGACGGAATCATGTTCGACGGCTCCTCCATCGCCGGCTGGAAGGCGATCAACGAGAGCGACATGATCCTCATGCCGGACCCGAGCACGGCGGTGATGGACCCGTTTGCCGCCAAGCCGAGCCTCATCCTGTTCTGCGACATCTTCGAGCCCAGCACCGGCCAGCCCTATGCCCGCGACCCCCGCAGCACGGCCAAGAAGGCCCAGGCCTACGTAAAAAGCAGCGGCATCGGCGATACCGTCATGGTGGGCGCCGAGGCCGAGTTCTTCATCTTCGACAGCATCCGCTTCGGCACCGGCCCGAACTTCGGCTCCTACAACATCGAAAGCATCGAGGGGCCCGGCGCGAACATGCGCGAGTACCCCGAGGGCAACATGGGCCACCGCCCCGGCGTCAAGGGCGGCTACTTCCCCGTGCCGCCGGTTGACAGCGAGAGCGACCTACGGGCCGAGATGCTGTCCAGCATGGGCGAAATGGGCCTGCCGATCGAAAAGCACCACCACGAGGTGGCGCAAAGCCAGCACGAGCTGGGCACCAAGTTCGGCTCGCTGCTGACCATGGCCGACCAGATGCAAATTTATAAGTACTGCGTCCACAACGTGGCCCATAGCTATGGCAAGACGGCAACCTTCATGCCCAAGCCGATCTATGGCGACAACGGCTCCGGCATGCACACCCACCAGAGCATCTGGAAAGACGGCAAGCCGCTGTTCGCCGGCAACGGCTATGCCGACCTGTCGGAGATGTGCCTCCACTTCATCGGCGGCATCATCAAGCACGCCAAGGCCTGCAACGCCTTCACCAACCCCAGCACCAACAGCTACAAGCGCCTCATCCCCGGCTTCGAGGCCCCGGTGCTGCTGGCCTACTCCGCCCGCAACCGCTCGGCCTCCTGCCGCATCCCGTACACCACCAACCCGAAAGCCAAGCGGGTCGAGGTGCGCTTCCCGGACGCAACGGCAAATCCTTACCTCGCCTACTCTGCGCTGCTGATGGCCGGGCTTGACGGGATCAAGAACAAAATTCACCCCGGCGACCCGATGGACAAGGATCTGTACGACCTGCCCCCGGAAGAGCTGAAGGGCATCCCCACGGTGTGCGGCAGCCTGCGCGAAGCCCTTGGCGCGCTCGAGGCCGATCACGAGTTCCTGCTCGCCGGCGACGTGTTCAGCGTCGAGCAGATCATGAGCTACATCGAGCTGAAGTGGACCGAGGTGTATCGCTTCGAACACACGCCGCACCCGGTCGAGTTCGAAATGTATTACTCCGCCTAGGCGACGCTCGTCCCTGCACGTGCCCCGGCCCAGAGATGGGCCGGGGCGTTCTGCATTCAGACGGCATAGGTTCGCGTGCATATGCCTTCGATGTGAGCAAGATATAAAGTCGGACTTGCAAATCCGCCACAGGTCGCGTTGCTCGTTACTCCGCACCGGGCATTTGTATTGAGCAGCTGCCTTGTTCAGCGCAATCTTCCGACATGACACGCAGCGATCCCAATCGTATCCGCCGGGCCAGCCGCAAGGCACGCCTCAACGCCACGGTCTTGAGCCGGGCCACGATGGCCGTCGCGGTCGCCCTCGCCGGCGCCGCGCACGCCCAGAACGCCTCGCCGCCCGAACAGACCGGCATGCCCGGCAACCCCGCGGTGGCGCCCGCCGAGAAGCCTTACGTGGCCCCCGCCAACCTCCGCGAATGGGCCAGCAGCATCAAGCTCGGCTTCCAGGGCCAGGGCGGCATCACGGTGAACACCTTGTCCCCCGACAACCGCCGCAACTTCGGCCAACTGTTCAACGACGACTCCAACCGGCCCATCCTCAACCAGCTCCTGGCCACCGTCAGCCGCGACGTGGACCCGAAGGCGACCAGCGTCGACATCGGCTTCAAGGTTCAGTTGATGTACGGGTCGGACGCCCGTATCGTGCATACGCTGGGCGTCTTCGACCAGCTCATCCACGACCGCAACCAACTGGACGTGGTGGAGGCGAACATCACCGCCCGCATCCCGAGCCTGTTCGCCAACGGGCTCGACCTGAAGGCCGGCATATTCCCGACCCCGATGGGCGTCGAGCTGATCGACCCCAAGACCAACGCCTTCTACTCGCACTCCTACATCTTCAACT
>CAXSDH010000137.1:0-5026 GCA_964235765.1 uncultured Acetobacteraceae bacterium | reverse complement strand
GCCGCCATCCGCGCCAGGTTGCGCCCGAAGAACCCGGCCGCCTCACGGCCGCCGCGCATCGAGCCGCGGGCCACGCCCACCGCGCCATGCCCCGCCGCCCGCCACTCGCCGGCCGTCAAGCCCAGGCCGAGCGCCACCAGGATCAAAGCCAGCAGCACGACGGCGACCAGCACGACGGCGGCGCCTGCAGGCCCCAGCAGGCCGCTGCCCATCGCCGACAGGCTCGCGCCGAGCAGGCCGCCTAAGGCGCCTCCTGGCCCGGCGGCCGTCGGCCAATCCAGCCTGCCCTGCGGCCCGGGAACGGCCGAGAGCGCCGCCGCCAGCACCGGCAGGGCCAGCAAGGTGGCCACAAGCCGGGTCGCTGGCCGCAGCCTGCGCCCGGTCGAGATACGCCAGGCCCAGGCGAGCATGGCCAAGGCGGGAAGTACGGCCACCACGCCGAACACCTGCAACAGCGCGTCCGCGGCGGTCGCGCCGACCAGGCCCACAAGGTTCGTCGGGCTGCGCGAGGTGGCGGTGTTCAACGAGGGATCGTGCGGATTGTAGCTGGCCAGAGCCACCAGCAGCAGCAGCGCGGCCACGGCAAGCACGATGGCGCCAAGCTGGCCGAGCCGGAGCTTGAACTCGTTGCGTATCTCGGGCGAGGCGAAAGCTGCGTTCATGTCAGGCCGCAGCCTAGCCGCAAAAAGGTTTACAAAGAAACAACGATTCCCGTCAGGCGCGAATCAGGGTGCCGATCCCGCCCTCCTTGAACATCTCCAGCAGGCAGGCATGCGGCATGCGGCCGTCGAGGATCACCGCGCCCCGCACGCCCTTGCGGACCGCCTCGACGCAGTTCTCCACCTTGGGGATCATGCCGCCGCTGATCATGCCGCTGGCCACGCCCGCCTCCACGTCGGCGATGCTCATCTCGGAGATGAGCTGCTTGTCCCCGTCCAGCACCCCCGGCACGTCCGTCAGCATCAGCAAACGACGCGCGCCCAGCGCCCCCGCGACGGCGCCCGCGACCGAGTCGGCGTTGATGTTGTAGGTCTGCCCGTTCTCATCCATGGCCACGGGCGCGATCACCGGGATCAGCCCGGCGCCGGTCAGCGCATGGATCACCCGCACGTCCACATGCTCCGGCTCGCCCACGAATCCGAGATCGAGCGCCCGCTCGATATGGCTGCCGGGGTCGCGCACGGTGCGCTGCAGCTTGCGGGCCCGGATCAGGCCGCCATCCTTGCCGCAGATGCCGACCGCCAGGGCGCCCGCCTGGTTGATCAGCCCGGCGACATGCTTGTTGACCGTCCCGGCCAGGACCATCTCGACCACCTCGACCATCGCCGCATCGGTCACCCGGAGGCCATCGACGAAGCTGGACTGGATGGCGAGCCGTTTCAGCATGGCGTTAATCTGCGGGCCGCCGCCGTGCACCACCACCGGGTTCACGCCCACCTGCTTGAGCGAGGCGATGTCGCGCCCGAACTCGGCGGCGAGCTTCTCGTCGCCCATGGCGTGGCCGCCGTATTTCACGACCACCGTGACCCCGGCGTAGCGGCGCAGGAAGGGCAACGCCTGCACCAGGACGCTGGCCTGCTCCGCCGCGGCTGCAAGCTGATCGGGGGGCAGTGACATCGGCGTTCCTAACGGAGGGGTGGCCCCTGGTAGCGGCGGGGCGCGGCGCCGGTCAACCCGGGAGCGCCAAGGCTCCGATCTCCGCCCGCAGTTCCTCGATGCCCTGCCCGGTCTCGCTGCTCGTCACCACCAAAACCGGATAGGCCGCCGGATGCTTGCCCAGTAGCGCCGCCACTTCGTCCGCCTTGCGGGCCAGCGCCGCCGGGCGGGCGCCGTCGGCCTTGGTCAGCACCAACTGGTAGGTCACCGCCGCGCGGTCCAGCAGCTCCATCACCGTCAGGTCCGAAGCCTTCAGCTCGATCCGGCTATCCAGCAGCAGCACAACGCGCTGCAGGGTCGGCCGGCCGCGCAGGTATTCGAACATCAGGCCCTGCCAATCCGCCTTGATCTCCTTGGCAGCCTGCGCATAGCCATAGCCTGGCATGTCCACCAGGGTCAGCCGCCCGCCCAGGTCGAAGAAGTTCAACTGCCGGGTGCGGCCGGGCGTGTTGGACGCCCGGGCCAGCGCCCGCCGGTTGGTCAAGGCGTTGACCAAGCTGGACTTGCCGACGTTTGACCGGCCGGCGAACGCAACCTCCGGCAACCCCGGCGGCGGCAGCTGGTCCAGCCGCTGGGCGGCGAAGAAGAATTGGCACTCGGCTGCGAACAGCAGCCGCCCCGCCTCCAGCGCCTCCGGCGTCGGGCCGGTCGAACCCGGACTGTTTAGGAGCGGGCCATCCGCGGCTGGCCCACTGTCGTCCGCCGCATGATCGTCCATTGTTGTGCAATCGTGAGAAGGTTATTCCAGCTCCAGTAGATCACCAGGCCGGCCGGAAAGCTGGCCAGCATGAAGGTGAAGATGATCGGCATGAACTGGAAGATGCGCGCCTGCACCGGGTCGGGCGGCGGCGGGTTCAGCTTCTGCTGCAGGAACATGGTGACGCCCATGATAAGCGGCCACACGCCGAGGTGCAGAAAGCTGGAGTAGCGGGCGGGGTCGAACGGCAGCAGCCCGAACAGGTTGAACACGTTGGTGGGGTCCACGGCCGAGAGGTCGTGGATCCAGCCGAAAAACGGCGCGTGCCGCATTTCGATGGTGACGAAGATGACTTTGTACAATGAGAAGAACACCGGGATTTGCACAACCATCGGCAAGCAGCCGCTGGCCGGGTTGACCTTCTCCGACCGGTAGAGGCCCATGATCTCCTGCTGCATCTTCTGCGGCTCGTCCTTCAGACGCTCGCGGATGTCCTGCATCTTGGGTCCGAGCAGCTTCATCTTGCTCATCGACTTGTAGGACTTATTGGCAAGCGGAAAGAACAGCAGCTTGACGAACACGGTGAAGATCATAATCGCCACGCCGAAATTGCCGGTCAGCTTGAACAGCCAGTCTATGGCGTAAAAAATCGGCTTGGTGAGGAAATAGAACCAGCCAAAATCGACCGCCTTGTCGAAGTTCGGCAGCTTCAGCTCCCGCTCGTAGCGGTCCAGCAAACCCACCACCTTGGCGCCGGCGAACAGCCGCGTGGTGCTTTCGGCCGTGGCGCCGGGCGCCGCGGTCACCGGCTCCTGCGTCACGAAATCGACCTGATACCGGTCGGCGCCGTTCTCGGTAAAGTGCCGGAACGCCGCCTTGACCGGCACCGTTTGGTCCGGGATCAGCGCCGTCAGCCAATACTTGTCGGTGATCCCCGCCCAGCCGCCCGTCGTCGCCATGTCCAGCCCGGCGCCGTTCAGGTTCTTCTCGGCTTCGGTCTTTGCCTTGTCGTAGGTCTGCTCCTGCAGCCGCCCCCCCAGCACGCCCAACAAGCCCTCGTGCAGGATGTAGTAGCCGGCCGTCACCGGCTTGTAATCGCGCCGGATGCGCGCCCACGGATACACCGACACCGGCGCGGCGCCCGCGTTGCGCACCCGCTGCTGCGCGGTGAACAGGTAGTTGTCGTCAACGGCGAGCACGATCTCGAACACCTGCCCGGCGCCGTTGTCCCACGACAGCGTCACCGGCTGCGTTGCCGTCAGCTCGGGCGCCGACGCCGTCCACAGCGCGTCCGGCTCCGGCACGCGCACGCCGTCTCCGGTCCAGCCGAACTGCGCGTAGTAGGGCTGCGGGTCCACCCGCGGCTCGAGCAGGCGAACGAGCGGGCTATCCGGGCTAACCTGTTCGTGATAGTCGCGCAGCACGAGGTCGTCGAGCCGCGCGCCCATCAGGTTGATGCTGCCCTGCACGCTCGGAGCCGCGACCCGCAGGCGCGGCACGTCGCGCTGCAAGGAGGGCGGCGGCACGGCCACGGGCTGGGTGCCGGGCGTGGCCGGGTCGCCGGTCGGCCGTGGCGTGGCGGTGGTCGGGGTCGATTGGGTCGTCTGCTGGGCAAGCTGCTGCGGCGGGGCCTTCGGCACCAGCAGTTGGAAGCCGAGCAGGATCGCGACCGAGATCGCAATCGCCAGGAAGAGACGCTTTTGGTCCATCAGTGGGCCGTCGCTTTCGGGTGGCAGGGGCAGGCTGTGCCGTGTTCAGGCACCGGGTCTAGGCCGCCCGCATTCCAGGGATTGCAGCGCAGTACGCGGCCCGCGGCCAGCACCGTGCCGCGCAGGGCGCCGTGGCGATGCAGCGCCTCGATCCCGTAGTGGCTGCAACTCGGCTCGAATCGGCAATGCGCGCCGATGAACGGGCGCAGCGTCCATTGATAGAGGCGCACCAGCAAAACGAGCACGCGGCTCATGGCAAGGCGCCGACTTTGCCCAGAGCGCGCCGGAGGTCGTCCACCAGCAACAGGAACGGCCGCCGACGCGTGCCGTCACGGCCGATGAGCACCAGGTCCACGCCCTGCACCGGCGTTTCCAGAAGCACGGAGCGGGCCGCAGCACGCAGGCGGCGGCGCGCGCGGTTGCGGACCACGGCGTTGCCGACCTTTTTGGTCACGGTAAAACCCAGCCGCGCCGGTGCTTGATCGGCACGCGAAAGAGCTTGCAGCACCAAACCGGGCGCGGGCGCCTTGCGCCCCTTGCTCGCCACCAGCAGGAACTCGGCCCGCCGCGTGAGACGCGTGGCTGGCGCCCCAGGGATCGGCGCCATAACCGGAGGGCTAGGCCGAAAGGCGCTTGCGGCCCTTGGCGCGGCGGTTCGCAAGCACCTTGCGCCCGCCCACGGTGGCCATACGGGCGCGGAAGCCATGACGGCGCTTGCGGACCAGCTTCGATGGTTGATAAGTGCGCTTCACGACAAACTCCGATGCGTAGGGGCGTCCACGGGCCCAGACCCTTCGAGCAGCATAACCCTCGAGCGACAAGCGACGCCAAGGCCGTGCCCCGATGGCGGGCAGCCCCGATCCAGGCGCGGCTTATAGGCGCGGGCGGCACGCCTCGTCAATGCAGGGCGGGGCGGGGCCAGGGCTCCGAACTCATGTGACAGCGGATGACAGCTTGCGCTTTG
>CAXSDH010000136.1:0-5155 GCA_964235765.1 uncultured Acetobacteraceae bacterium | reverse complement strand
ACTGATTTCAGCACCTCCAGCACGTCCCAGTTGCGGTCGACGAACTTGCTGTTGCCGAATGGGTTGGCGCCGCTGATGTCTTCGCGCCGGTAGGGATCAGCGCCCCCAACCTGTATGCAGCATTCGGAGACAAGAAGCGGCTGTTCCTTGAAGCGATGCAGCTCTACGCCGGCGACCCGGCGGAGATGGACCGCATGATCGGCGATGCGCCGTCAGCTTACGGCGCCGCGCGCGACCTGATGACCGCTGCGGCCACGGCCTACACCGGGGAGGCCACGCCAAGGGGTTGCCTGCTCGCCAGCGCGACCGCGAGCGGATCGGCGGCGTCCGCCGATGTCCAGGCAGCCGTGGCCGACGTGCGCCGGGGCATAGAAAAGCGCCTACGGATGCGGATCGAGCGCGACATCAGGGACGGCCTGCTGCCAGCCGGGATGCAAGCTGCCGCGTTGGCCGGACTGGTCCTTGCGGTCACGCAGGGCATGTCCGTCCTCGCGCGCGACGGCGCCTCGCGCGGGTCGCTGCTGGCGATGGTTGAGGCCGCGCTGCGTGCTTGGCCAGGCGTCGAGGCTGACGACCGGACAACCGGCCGGGTGACTTGGGAACGAACTCAGCGGCAGGACCCGCAACTCGACAATAGCTGAAATGCAGTTTCGGTTCCGCTGCTACCGGAACCCCGGCTGCTGCGCATCGCTGAGGTTATCCGAGAGAAGAGCGCGGGATTGCAGTCGCTTGAGGAGCCCTGGGCCGACACGACGACCCCCGCCGGCCGCATGGTCCTGACCATGTTTGCCGGCGTCGCGGAGTTCGAACGATCCCTCATCCGGCAGCGCACGGATGAAGGACGCCAGGCCGCCAAGCGGCGCGGCGTGTCGTTCGGACGGCCCCAAAAGCTACGCCCAGATCAGAAGGTGCTCGCCCTCTCCCTGGTCCGGGAAGGTCGGTCCATCAGCGAAGTCGCCAGAACCTTCAATGTCCACCCGGCCACCATCCATCACTGCCGAAACGAGCCTCAGGCCGCCAAAGCCGCCTTATGACAGTACACCGTACCGCTCAGACGCACGGGCCCCTGTTCTACTCGAAGGGCGATCAGGGCGCGGCCCGCGTTCAATCGGAGGAGCTGATCGAGGCGGCGTTGCGAATGCGGCCGGATCGCGTGCTGATGCAGGAGTTGCGCGACGGCGCGGCGTTCAGCTTCATCCGCGGCATCCGCGGCCGGACACCCCGGCAGCATCACGACGTGCCACGCCGGTTCGGCCTCGGGCGCGTTCGATGCCCTGCGCCTGATGGTGAAGCAGCACCAGCCGGGATGCACCTAGCTGACGCGGACGTGCGGTCGTTGCTGCGCCAACTTGTTGATGTGGTCGTCCAATGCGAAAAGCGGGACGGCCGCTTCCGCATTTCCAACCTAACTAGACCGCCGCGCGCAGGGTTGCGACCGGGAAGATGACGGCGCCGGCGCCGGCGGCCTCGGTTTCCGCCACGGTGAGAGGGGTGGCGCTGCTGGCCTGGGAGACGGTTGGCGAGTTGCGGGCAGGCGACTTCGCGGCGCGTCCCGTGGCCTCCGGCATGCGAAGGCGTGGGGGCGTGCAGGTCGTGGGATGACGTAGCGTTCCACGTAGACCAGAGTGCGGCCATCGAGCCGTGGGCCGACGACGTGGCTACCCCAGACCCGGTCGAAGAGAGTGCGGCGCAACTTCTGCACGACCGATCTTTTGATCATTGTAGACGGTCCCTGGACTCGATCCTGCTGCGAAACGTCCATCTTTTCAACTCGCGGGAAACGTGTAGACGATCGGCGAAAGCCCAAGGAGAACGGTCCATGGACAAGAAGCTGATCATCAACGTGCGGCTGAACGAGTGGGAGCGGCGGGACGCCAACCACAAAATCCCCTACACGGCCGACGAGATCGCCGAGGACGCGGCGCAGTGCCATGCGGCCGGCGCCAGCATCGTGCACGTCCATGCGCGTGGGCCGAACGGGGAAAAGAGCAACAGCCCGGAGCTGTATGCCGAGATCACGCACAAGATCCGCGAACGCTGCGACGTGTTGATCCACACCACGCTGGGCAACGTCGACAATCCCGGGGACGCGACCCAGCGGCTGAAGCACGTGCAGGCGTCGCTGCCCGACATCGCGACGGTCGATATCGGCAGCACCAACATGGACCGCTTCAACGCCGCGACGGGGGCGTTCGAGAGCACGGACAAGGTCTATGCCAACAGCATCGAGAGCTGCATGCACTTCGCCAAGGTGATGCGCGACCTGGGGGTGAAGCCTAGCCTGGGCATCTGGACGGTGTCGTTCATGCGCACGGCCCAGGTGTTCCTGAACATGGGCCTGCTGGACGACCCGGCGCTTGCCATCATCCCCTTGTGCGGCGGCGGGCGGATCGCTGGGCACGAGGCGACACCGGAGGGGTTGGCGGCGTTCTACCACGCGGAACCGGAGGGCGACCGGATTCAATGGGCGGTCTGCACCAAGCACGCCAACATCTTCCCGGTGGCGGCCGCGGCGATCGCGCATGGCGGGCACGTGGCCCCGGGGTTGGGCGACTACCAGTATCCGGAGCTGGGCTGCCCTTCCAACGCGGATCTGGTCGCCAAATGTGCGGCGATGTCGCGCGACATGGGACGGGCGGTCGCGACATCCGCCGAGGCCCGGGCGATGCTCAAGATGAAGGGGGCCTGAGAGCATGGGTATGGACCTGAAGGAGCGCTTTACGCGCGGCGACACGGTGCTGGGGATGATCGGGTTCCTGGGCACGCCGATGGTGATCGAGATCATGGCGGCGGCAGGCATCGACTTCGTCATGATCGATATGGAACACAACCCGATGGACATGGACCGGCTGGCCCACCTGATCCGGGCGGCCGACGCGTCGGGCATCGCCCCGCTGGTGCGGGTACCGGAGGTGGATGCCGGGCTGATCAAGCGGGTGATGAACCTGGACGTGGCGGGGATCGTGATCCCGCACGGCAACCTTGCGAGTTGCCAGGCGCTGGTGCGGGCCACGCGATACCCGCCGGAGGGGGAGCGCGGCGCCTGCCCCATCGTTCGGGCCACGAAATATTGGCCGGATGACTGGCGGGCCTATGCGGACCGGGCGAATCGCACGACGATGGTGCTGCCGTTGGTGGAGGATCAGCAAGGGCTAGACGAATTCGAGGCGATGGCGGCGTTGCCCGGGGTGGATGGGTTCTTCATCGGGCCGTATGATCTTTCAGTCTCCGTCGGCGTGCCGGGGGCGGACTTCGACGATCCCGCGATGTCGGCCGCTCTGGATCGGGTTACCGCGCTGTGCCGGCACCATCGCAAGGCGGTGGTCACGACGATCGGCGACCGGCAGGAGCGGGAGTATAGCCGCAGCCTGGTGGCGCGCGGGGTGCAGGGGCTGGTGTTCGCAACGGACGCGCTGGTGCTGTTGCAAGCGTGCAAGCGGATGGTGTCGTTCGCACGATAGACGGTCTCTTGAGAGCACGATGGCCGCAGCGGACCCGGCCCTCAGCCGATCCTGACCGCCACGCATCGGGCGGCCTTGGCGGCGGCGATCGAGGACGGACCCATGCCGGCGATCCACGGCGTGGTGCGCTGGCGAAATGTCGGACGTCCAGACCCCGGCCGCCAAACCGTAGCGCGTGGCGTTGGCGATCTCGATGGCCTGCTTCTCGCCCTCGAACGGGATGATGGAGAGCACGGGGCCGAACACCTCCTCCTGCGCGATCTCCATGCCGTTGTCCACTTCGGCGAAGATGGTCGGCTGGATGAAGATGCCGCGGTCGAGCCCCTCGCCCTGGGCCCGGGCGCCGCCGGTCACGAGCTTCGCGCCCTCGGCCTTCGCGCCCTCGATGCGGGACATGATCCGCTCGAACTGCGGCTCGTTGGCGATCGTGCCCATCTCGGTCGCCATGTCGGCCGGGTCGCCGAGCAGGATCTTGCCCGCCCGCCCCGCGAGATAGCCGGTCATCCGCTCATAGACCGGGCGCTCGACCAGCAGCCGCGACCCGGCGACGCAGGTCTGTCCCGACGCCGCAAAGATGCCGGCCAGGGCGCCCACCGCCGCCTTGTCGAAGCCCGCATCCGCGAACACGATGTTGGGCGACTTGCCGCCCAGCTCGAGCGTGACCGGGATCAGGTTCCGGCCCGCCGCCGCCGCGATCTCGCGGGCCACGCCGGGGCTGCCGGTGAAGCTGATGCGGTCGATCCCGCGAGCCTCGGACAGCGCTCGCCCCGTGCGCGCGTCGCCCGTCACAACATTCACCACCCCGGCCGGGAACCCGGCCTCCTCGACCAGCTTGCACAACTCGATCGTCGAGGCGGAGGCGTGCTCCGACGGCTTGATCACGGCGCAGTTGCCGGCGGCGAGCGCCGTAGGCAGCTTGTTGGCCAGCAGCGAAATTGGCGAGTTCCAGGCCGTGACCAGCGCCACGAAGCCCAGCGGCTCGCGCGACGCGTAATCCAGCACGTCGGGCCGGTCCACCGGGATCACCTTGCCCCACAGCTTGTCGGCATAGCCGGCCGCGAAGCGGAACTGCCGCGCGGCGAAGTGCATCTGCGACTTCGTTTCCCGGATCACCTTGCCGTTGTCGGTGCTCTCGACGACGGCAAGGCGTTCGGCATCGCGGTCGATCAGGTCGGCGAGACGATGGATCAAGGTGGCGCGGGCATAACCGCTGGTGCGGCCCCACTCTCCGGCGAACGCGCGCCGTGCCGCCCCAATGGCGGCGTGAACGTCCGCCTGGCTCGCCTGCGGGATGGTCGCCCAGGGTTGCCTGGTGAAGGGGTTGAGGCTCGGGAACCGCCCCTCCCCTTCCGCGCCGACCCACTGGCCGCCGATATAGAGCTGATAGTTCCTCATGCGCGCTTTCCGCTCAGATCGGTTCCAGGACGCCCGCGGGATAGAAGCGGTAGCCGTCGCTCCACTTCGCCAGATGCCCCACGCCGGGAACGGATAATCGTAGGACAGGATCGGAAGCTGGCTCTGGGCGAGCGTGTCGAAAAAGTTGAGACGAGTCTGGACGCACAGCTTCGGATCGATGTCGCCCACGAATTCGAGCCGGGGGGGTCTCGACGTTCAGGATGTGGTGCCGCGCGAGGTCGGTAATGAGACACCCTGTGTCAACGTCCTCGGCTGATCGAGGGTACCGTGTTGTCGTG
>CAXSDH010000135.1:0-5512 GCA_964235765.1 uncultured Acetobacteraceae bacterium | reverse complement strand
ACGATCTTGTCGGCCATCGTCATCGCCTCGATCTGGTCGTGCGTGACATAGATCGTCGTCGTCCGCAGCCGCTGGTGCAGATCCTTCAACTCGGCCCGCGTCTGCACGCGCAGCTTGGCGTCGAGGTTGGACAGCGGCTCGTCGAACAGGAACACCTGCGGGTCGCGCACGATGGCGCGGCCCATCGCCACGCGCTGCCGCTGCCCGCCGCTCAACTGCCGCGGATAGCGGTCGAGCAACCCCGACAGGCCGAGGATCTCGGCGGCCCGCGCCACCCGCTCATCCATCGCAGCCTGCGGCGCGCGGGCCAGCTTGAGGCTGAACGCCATGTTGTCCCGCACCGTCATGTGCGGATACAGCGCGTAATTCTGGAACACCATGGCGATGTCCCGCTGCTTCGGCGGCACTTTGTTGACCACCCGCCCGCCAATGGCGACCTCGCCGCCGTCGATCTCCTCCAGCCCCGCGATCATCCGCAGCAACGTGCTCTTGCCGCAGCCCGACGGCCCCACCAGGACGGTGAACTCGCCGTCGGCGATCTCGATGCTGACGCCGTGCAGGATCGGCGTCGAGCCAAATGCCTTGCGCACGCCGCGGATGGAGACCGTTGCCATGGGTGGACCGTTTCCTGCTGGCTTGATCCGCCGAATGTGGCGCGCCCTTGCGAAGACCATACCGGCTGCCAGCCCTGGTGGCTATCCCGAATGGCGCCGCCGGCTCGGCGCCCCAGCCAGCCGGGCGGGCCTTCAACCCGCGCCCGCAGCAGCCATATGAGCGGGAACAACGGAGGCAAGTCATGGCGACTGAAACGGCGACCTTGGGCGGCGGCTGCTTCTGGTGCCTCGAACCCGTGTTCCTGGCGCTCCGCGGCGTGCAACGCTCCGTCTCCGGCTATGCCGGCGGTACCCTACCCAACCCGACGTACGAGCAGGTTTGCGGCAAGCGAACCGGCCACGCGGAAGTGGTGCAACTCACCTTCGACCCGGACGAGATCAGCTACGCCGACATCCTGCGCGTCTTCTTCACGCTGCACGACCCGACGACGCCCAACCAGCAGGGCGCCGATGTCGGCCCGCAATACCGCAGCATCATCCTGACCCACTCGGAGCCACAGGCGCAAACGGCTCGCGAGGTCATGGCCGAGATCGACGCCGCCGGCCTATGGGCCCACCCGGTCGTGACGGAAATCGTGCCGCTGACCGAGTTCTACCGGGCCGAGGACGAGCACCAGGACTACTTTGCCCGCAACCCATGGTCCGGCTACTGCCGCGCCGTGATCAACCCCAAGGTCGCCAAGCTGCGCCGCACGTTCAGCGACCGGCTGAAGGCGCCCGCCGCGGCGTGAGCGGACCCAGCAGCCCTACCCCCAAGCTAGCCCGGAGGGTTCCGCCGATCGTGATCACTTGAGCCGGGCGGCACGGATCGCCCGGCCGATCATGGCGGCGTTGGCCGGAACCACCGCGTTGCCCAAGGCCCTAACCCGGTCCACCCGGCCGGGTATCCCATCACCCACTCGACCCACGCTGGGTTCAGCCGCCCACCGGCCGCGTCGTTCAACTGGCACGCGCGGCGCCGGTCCCGCTGCGCCGCGCTGCCGCATTTCCAATCCCGCGCAACCGGCGTCGGCAGCAGCCGCTTGGGCCACCAGCCAAAGCCGCCGCCGAAGGTGCGGGGCGCCGGCATGGACAGCACCCACCACGAGCGGCCAGCAGGCGTAGCCGAGCGCCTCCAGATCAGCGAGCACCCGGTCCGCGCCCCGGCTTCGCAGGCCAGGGACGTTCTCAGCCACCACCCAACCCGGTCTGCACTCGGCGACCAGGCGCGCCATGTGGGACCACAGGCCCGTGCGCGCGCCGTCGAGGCCCGCGCCCCGGCCGGCCAGGCTGGCGTCCTGGCACGGGAAGCCGCCGCACAGCACGTCGGGGCGGATGCCGTCCTGCCACAGGCGCTCGCCGGTGAGCCGGGCGATATCGGGATAGACCGGCACGCCGGGCCAGTGGCGCGCGAGCACGCCGCGGCAGAACGGGTCGGCCTCGCAGAAGGCCGCTGTTCGCATGCCCGCCCAGTGCAGGCCGAGGCTGAGGCCGCCAATTCCGCTGAACAGGTCAAGGACGATCATCTCCGCTGCCATGACGCCCCGGTATATTTTCCTAATTTGCCGGTCAACACCTCCGTTCCTATGCTGCGGCGACCAAGGAGTGGCCATGGCTGATCTCAACGTCGGCATCGCCGGATACGGCGCCATCGGCCGGGCAGTGGGCGCACGGCTGCTGGCCGGCATCCCGGGCCTGCGGCTCGCCGCCATCGGCGTGCGTGACCCGGCCGCCACGCGCCCGCCGGCGCCCGGCGTGGCCGTGACCACGGCGGACATTCTTGCCGCACACGCCGATGTCGTCGTGGAATGTGCGCCGAGCGCGGCCTTCCTCTCCATCGTGGAGCCCGCCTTGCGCGCCGGGCGGACCGTGGTGGTGCTCAGTTGCGCCGCCCTGCTGCGCCACGACCACCTCGTCGGCCTGGCGCGCGAGTGCGGCGGCCGTATCCTGGTGCCCACCGGCGCGCTGCTGGGGCTCGACGCCGTGGCCGCGGCAGCCGAGGGCGCCATCCACTCCGTCCGCATGACCACCCGCAAGCCGCCCGGCGGGCTAGCCGGCGCGCCCCACCTCGTCCGCAACGGCATCGACGTCAGCGACCTGGCCGCCCCGCTGCTGGTGTTCAGCGGCTCCGCGCGGGAGGCCGCGTTCGGTTTCCCGGCCAACGTGAACGTGGCCGCAGCACTCTCGCTCGCCGGGATCGGGCCGGACCGGACGACCGTCGAGATCTGGGCCGATCCCGGCGTCACCCGCAACATCCACCGCATCGAACTGGACAGCGACGCCGCCCGCCTGACGATGGAAACCGAGAACGTGCCGAGCGAGAACCCACGCACCGGCCGCATTACCGCCCAAAGCGTAACGGCCCTGCTCCGGAAGCTTCGCGCAACCCTCGCTGTCGGAACCTAGGCCCTTTGTCGTGGCTCACCCGCCGGGGCGACGCTCCCACGGCAAGGTGGGCCGCTGCTGGGGTTGCTGCTGCTGCCCGCGCTGCTGCGCATCGCGCCCTTGCCGCTCGCGCTCCGCCTGCTCCCGTGCCGCCCGGTCCCGGTCGCCATTGTCGCGCTGGGCGCGCTCGCGGTCCTGGTTCGGCCGCTGCTGATTGGGCCGCTCCTGGTTGAACCGGTCGCGTTGGCCCCGGTCCCGCTCGAACCGCTCGCGCTGAAAGCGGTCCCGCTCGAACCGCTCGCGCTCGAACCGGTCCCGCCGCTCCCGCTCGTAACCATACCCCGGCACGGGAACGGTTTCCACATAGCCGTATGCCGGAGGCGCATAGCCATAGGCCGGAGCCTGCACCGGATACCCGGACAGACCCTGGGAAGGGCTGTAGCCCTCGTAGTAGCCGGCGCCCGCTTCCGCAACGCAGGCCGGCAACAGCATGCACACCGCAATGGCCACCCAACCCGTCCGCATGGCTTCTCTCCTGCCCATATCCGCGCTTATCTACTATAAACGTGGCCGAACCACGGCGACAACGCCCCGCACGGAGGATGGATCATGCCGGTCAGCGGCGCAGGCCCCTACGACGACAGCAACATCTTCGCCCGTATCCTGCGCGGCGAAATCCCGTCGCGCCGCATTTACGAGGACCAGTGGGCGATCGCCTTCCACGACATCGCCCCGCAAGCGCCCATTCACGTCCTGGTGATCCCGCGCGGCCCCTACGTCTCCCTTGCCGACTTCGTCGCCACGGCCGGGGACACCGAGATCGCCGGCTTCTTCCGTGCCGTGGGGCACGTCGCCAGGCAATTGGAGCTGGAACAGCCCGGCTACCGCATCCTGTCCAACATGGGCGTGCATTCCGGGCAGGAAGTGCCGCACCTGCACGTCCACGTGTTCGGCGGCGGCCCGCTCGGCCCCATGCTGGCACGAGCCAATTGACAGCAGCCCGCCATGCGCCGAGTTTACCGGATATCCGAGGGGGGTCCCGCGAAGGGGCTGAGAGTTCGCCAAGCCGGGTCGGCAGCGCGATGACCCTGTGTAACCTGATCCGGGTCATGCCGGCGTAGGGACGGTTGCCGCATGGCCATTGCCGTTCCCGCCCGTCCTGCCCCATCAACGGGGAGCCGCGTATGACCTACCAGCAGAAGCCCAGTTCCGTCACCACGGGCCCGATTACCGGCTCGCGTAAGGCCTATAGCAGCCCCGAGGGCAGGCCGGACATCTCGGTGCCGTTCCGCGAGATCGTGCTCGACGCCTCGGCGCGCGAGGAGCCGGTGCGGCTCTACGACACCTCCGGGCCCTACACCGAGAGCAACGTCGCCATCGACCTCGCGGCCGGGCTGCCGCGCGTGCGCAGCCCCTGGCTCGCCCGCCGCGGCTTCGCCCCCGCCGCCGCGCGGGACGTGAAGCCGGAGGATAACGGCTACGTCCCCGCCGACCGCCTGGTCCCCGCCTGCCCGGCGGAACTGCCGCTGCTCGAAGGCAGGGCTGGCCAGCCCGTGACGCAATACGAGTTCGCCCGCGCCGGCATCGTCACCGAGGAGATGATCTACGTCGCCCACCGCGAGAACCTCGGCCGCGCCCGCGCCCTGGCCGAAGCGGAGGAGCGCATCGAGGATGGCGAAAGCTTCGGCGCCGAAATCCCCGCCTTCGTGACACCGGAGTTCGTCCGGAGCGAGATCGCCCGCGGCCGGGCCATCATCCCCGCCAACATCAACCACCCGGAGTTGGAGCCGGTCATCATCGGCCGCAACTTCCTGGTGAAGATCAACGCCAACATCGGCAACTCCGCCGTCACCTCGGGCGCCGCCGAGGAGGTGGAAAAGCTGGTTTGGGCCATCCGCTGGGGCGGCGACACGGTCATGGACCTGTCCACCGGCCGCAACATCCACAACATCCGCGGCTGGATCCTGCGCAACTCGCCCGTGCCGATCGGCACGGTGCCGATCTACCAGGCGCTCGAGAAGGTCGGCGGCGACGCGGACAAGCTGGATTGGGAGGTGTTCAAGGATACCCTCATCGAGCAGGCGGAGCAGGGGGTGGACTACTTCACCATCCATGCGGGCGTCCGCCTCGCCCACGTGCCGCTGACCGCGAAGCGCGTGACGGGCATCGTCTCCCGCGGCGGCAGCATCATGGCCCGCTGGTGCCTGGCCCATCACAAGGAAAGCTTCCTGTACGAGCGCTTCGACGAGATTTGCGACATCATGCGCAAGTACGACGTCTCGTTCTCGCTCGGAGACGGCTTGCGGCCCGGCTGCAACGCGGACGCCAACGACGCCGCGCAGTTCGCCGAGCTGGAGACCCTCGGCGAGCTGACCAAGATCGCCTGGGCGAAGGGCTGCCAGGTGATGATCGAGGGCCCCGGCCACGTGCCGATGCACAAGATCAAGGTGAACATGGACAAGCAGTTGCGGGAATGCGGCGAGGCGCCGTTCTACACCTTGGGGCCGCTGACCACCGACATCGCGCCGGGCTAC
>CAXSDH010000134.1:0-5546 GCA_964235765.1 uncultured Acetobacteraceae bacterium | reverse complement strand
GGCGAGCAGGCGAACATGGCCAAGATGCTGGCCGCGGAAGCATCGTGGGCGGCGGGAGAGGCCTGCATCCAGACCCACGGCGGCTTCGGCTTCGCGGAGGAGTACGACATCGAGCGCAAGTTCCGCGAAACGCGGCTGTATCAGGTGGCGCCGATCAGCACGAACCTCATCCTGTCCTACGTGGCCGAGCACGTCCTCGGGCTGCCGCGCTCCTACTGATGGGCGCGCTGGATGGACTGCTGGTGGTCGCGCTGGAGCAGGCGGTGGCGGCACCTTACTGCTCCAGCCGGCTTGCCGACGCGGGCGCGCGGGTGATTAAACTCGAGCGGGCTGAGGGCGACTTCGCACGCGGCTACGACGCCGCGGTGAACGGCATGTCCAGCTACTTCGTCTGGCTGAACCGCGGCAAGCAGAGCCTGGTGGCCGATATCAAGGCCCCCCAGGATGCGGCGCTGCTCGCCCGGATCCTGGCGCGAGCCGACGTCTTCATCCAGAACCTGGCGCCCGGTGCCGCGTCCCGCGCGGGCGTCGGCTCGGCCGAGCTGCGGGCTCGGCATCCCAGGCTGATCACGGTGGACATCAGCGGCTACGGCGAGGGCAACGCCTACGCCGACATGAAGGCCTACGACCTGCTGGTGCAGGCTGAGAGCGGTCTGGCTGGTGTGACTGGCCACCCGGCAGGGCCCGGCCGCGTCGGCGTGTCTGCATGCGACATCGCCTGCGGCATGGCTGCCCACGCAGCGGTGCTCGAGGCGCTGATCGAACGCAGTCGAACCGGCGGGGGCAGAAGCTTGAAGATCAGCTTGTTCGACGGCATGGCGGACTGGATGAACGTCCCGCTGCTGTGCTTCGAGGGGAGCGGAAAGAGTCCGCCGCGGATGGGCCTGGCGCATCCGTCGATCTGCCCATACGGCGCATTTGCAACCGCCGACGGCAGCCTGATCCTGATCTCGATCCAGAACGAGCGGGAATGGGCGTCGTTCTGTGCCCATGTTCTGAGAACACCGAGCCTGGCGCAGGAAGCAGGGTTCGAAAGCAACAAAGCCCGGGTCGCAAACCGCGGGGCTGTCGACGCAAGGGTCGTGGCCACGTTCGCCGCGCTCCCCCGGCAAGAGGTGGCGACGCGGCTGCGCCAAGCCAATACCGCATTCGGCTTCGTCAACGACATGGCGGGCCTTGCAGCCCACCCGGCGTTGCGCCGCATCACGGTGAACACCCAAGCCGGCCCCGCGTCGGTCGTGGCGCCGCCGGTGGTGCATGAGAGCCTGCCTGAACTGGGCCCGGTGCCATCCCTCGGCGAGCAATCGGCCTCCATCCGCACGGAGTTTGCATGATGCCGCCCCTGCTCACCGCATTCCGGCTTGGCTCGCTCGACTTGCCCAACCGCGTCGTGATGGCACCGATGACACGAAATCGGGGGGACAACCCCGAAAACGCGGCGACGGAACTGGTGGCGACCTACTACGGCCAGCGTGCATCCGCCGGACTGATCATCTCCGAAGGCACCTACGTCAGCCGCCAGGGGATTGGTTTCGTCAACGTCCCCGGCATGTACACGGACGCGCAGACCGACGGTTGGCAGAAAGTCACCGCAGAGGTTCACGCGCAAGGCGGCCGCATCTTCGCACAGCTTTGGCATGTCGGGTCGATTTCGCATCCGGATCTGCAGGAGGGAGGCGTGCTGCCGGTGGCGCCATCGGCTGTTAACCCCTGCACTAACGCGTTCACCGCCACAGGCTTCAAGGCAACCGTCACCCCGCGGGCGCTCGAGACCTCCGAGGTTGTCGACATCGTGGGGGATTTCCGTGCTGCCGCAGCGCGGGCGGCGAAGGCTGGCTTCGACGGTGTGGAGCTGCACGCCGCGAATGGCTACTTGTTCCACCAGTTCTTCGCCCGGAGCACCAATCGGCGAACGGACCGCTACGGGGGCACTATCGAGAACCGCGCCAGGTTTCTGTTCGAGGTGATCGACGCCGTGAAGTCGGTCTTCCCCGCAGACCGCATCGGCGTGCGGTTGAACCCGGCCGTGCATAATCTGTCCGGGGTCGTGTTCGACGACGAGACGCTGCCCCTGTTCGCCCACCTTATCGAACGGGTGAATGCTGACCCGCTAGCTTACCTGCACATCATGGAGCCAATCGGCGATCTCGAGGGGCTGCCGCCTGATCTGATCACTCCCTCGGTGGCCGCCTACTTCCGTCAGACCTACCGGGGAACGCTGATCGGCGCGGTGGACTACACGTTCGAGAGTGCAAACGATGCCCTTCGGCGGGGATACGTCGACCTGGTGGCCTTCGGCCGGGCGTTCATCGCCAACCCGGACCTGGTGGCCCGATTTGCCGCTGCAGCCCCACTGGCGCAAGCGTCGCGCGATACGTTCTACTCCGGCGGCCAGAGGGGCTACGTCGACTACCCTGCCCTGGCGGACACCGGTGCGACGGGGGATGCCGGCATACTGGTTACCCCAGGCGAGCGCTACGCGGAAACCCGCGCCCGATCACGCACCTCAGCGGACCCATGACTGTGACGAGGCCTGCCGGCATGCAGAGCCCGATCGAGGCGATCGAGACCGACATCCTGGTGGTTGGCGGGACCGCGTCCGGCTGCTGCGCCGCCATCGCCGCAGCACGGAGCGGAGCCCGTGTTGTGATCCTGGAGCCCACGCGCTCGATCGGCGGCGTCACCGCCAACGGCGTGCATTGCTTCGACGCCGGCTCCCACCAGACCCTGGGTGGGACGGCGGAGGAGTTCACCGGCCGAGTGCGACGCCACTACGAGGAAGTCGGGTTGAACGACCCGCTGGTGACTGGCCGCGAGGACGTGTTCTGGGAGTTCTGCGTCGCCGAGCGAATCTGGCGAACCATGCTTTCCGAGCAGCCCGGCATCAAGCTGCTGGAGGGCGCAGTGCCGGTCGCCGTCGTGATGGACGGCAGTCGGGTCGAGGCCGTCCAGTGGGAGCCGGCGGTCGATGCGCTGGGCAACCCCCCGTCCGAGGGCGTCTCGCGGCCCAACCAGGTGCGGGCCAGAATCGTCATCGATGCCACTTACGAAGGCGATGTCGCGTCCTGGACCGGCGCACCCTTCGACCTTGGGCGGGAGGCACGGTCCGATGCGGAGCCGCATGCCGGGGTGATCTTCACGGCGAGCCATGATCGGCATGTCGACAGGAACGGCTATCTGCCGTCCACGATTCTGCCGGGAAGCAGCGGCCTGGCGGACGACGGCGTGATGGCGTTCACCTCGCGGCTGAGCCTGCGCTACTACGCCAGCGACAAGGATCCCGATCATCGGCTGACGGAGCGGCCCAACGGCTACGATCCCAGCCGGTACGCGTGGACCAAGCCTGAGATCAGCCCGGCCGGGGTGCCTGCGTTTGGTTTCGACCTAATTCCGACGGTCGCCGGGAAGATGCTGCTCAACCAGCGGGAGATGGGCAACGATCTCCGGACCGGCACCCGCGACTACATCCTCGCGCATCCTCGCGAGCGAACGGCCGTGCGCAAGTCGTTCTACGACCATATTCTTGGTTTCCTGCATTTTATCCAGAACGAGGGCGGCACACCGCAACTGGCGCTTGCACGCGACGAATATGCAGCGAACGAGAACGTCCCGCTGATCCTCTATGTCCGCGAGGGCCGGCGCTTTCGCGGCCGCGCGAGGCTGACCGAAGCGAACGTGAACCCGTTCCTTGCCGGCCCGGGTCCACGTCCGCCGCTGCAGGCAGGTTCGATTGCGATCGGCGACTGGGCGATCGAGAGCAGGCCCTGCAGCGACGAGCGCGACCCCGCAACGGGCGCATACGACGGTGCAATACTGGCGAGGGCGCTGCGTGCTCCGTATCAGGTTCCGTTTGGATGCCTTCTGCCCGAGGGGACCGATAACCTTCTCGTCACGACGACCATATCGGCCAGCCACGTGGCATTCTGCGCCCTTCGGATCGAGGCAGTCTGGACTGCGACCGGAACCGCGGCAGGCCTGGCAGCCGCGACCGCGGTCCGGTCGGGATGCCGCGTCGCCGACGTGCCAGTCGCCTGGTTGCAGGATCAGATGCTGCAACGTGGCAATAAGCTGACCTACTTCTCGGACCTCGGGAGCGGCCACTGCGACTTCGCTGGCGTGCAATGGCTGGCGTTGAAGGGGTTCGTGCCGGCCGACAGCAGGTTCCGCTTCTTCCCGGATGCGACCGCAACCTGGGCCGATCTCGTCGAGGCGGCCGTGCTCGCCTTCGAAATACCTGTGAGCGTCACGGGAATGCACTTCGAAGGCCTTGATCCGGAGCACCCGGGCTTCCGCCACGCGGAAACCCTCTACGACCTTGCAAGCCGGGCTGGCGTTGCGCTCTTCCCCAACATGCGGCACCCGGTAATCGACGCGCCGGCCGACTACCTCAGGGCGGAACCGCGGACCCGCTGGATCGACCTTCAGATAGACGGGCCCGTGCCCGCCGATGCGGCTGTCTCATTCCTGTCAGGGCTGATGGAAGCACTCGGCCGGAGGCCGCAGCCTTCTGAACCTGTTTCCGAGGAGGCCAGGGCCATCACAAGGGGCGGCATGGCAACAATGCTCCGTTCGCTGGCAGCGTAGGCCGACTCGTCGGCATCGTTGGACATCATTAGGGAGGCAAAAGAACATGAGAACCATCCTGCTTGCACTAGCTCTCCTCGCGATCGGGATGCCGACCGGCGATGCGCAAACCCGGGACAGAATCAAGATCGGGGTGCTGTCGGACATGGGTGGAGCGATGTCCGACTACGCCGGCCCGCGGTCCGTGCAGGCGGCCAGGCTGGCGGTCCAGGAGTTCAAGCGAACCAACGACAGCTTCGACATCGAGATCGTCTCCGCGGACTCCCAGAACAAACCCGACGTCGCCTCCACAATCGCTCGCCAGTGGTTCGACCGCGACGGGGTGGATGTCGTCGTGGATGTCCCCAATTCCGCCGTCGTTTTAGCCCTGTCCCAGATCGTTGCCTCCAACAACAAAGTGCTGCTGTCGACGTCGGCCTCGTCGGCAAGGATCACCGGGTCGGATTGCACGCCCAACACGATCAACTGGACTTACAGCACCTGGGCACTGGCAAACGGCACCGGCCAAGCCGTTGTGAGGCAGGGCGGCACGTCGTGGTTCTTTATCGCGGTCGACCTGGAATACGGAAAGTCGATCACTGAGGAGATGCGGAAAGTCATCGAAGCTGCAGGTGGTAGCGTCGTCGGCGTCGTCCGACACCCGCTGGGCACGACGGACTTCTCATCCTACCTCCTGCAGGCGCAGGCGTCGAAGGCCAAGGTTGTTGCGCTGGCGAATGGCGGGATCGACACGATCAACGCGATCAAGGAGGCAAACGCGTTCCGCATCGTCGCCGGCGGCCAGGTTCTTGCGGCGACGGTTCTGTATCTAAGCGACGTGCACGCGCTGGGTTTGGAGGTCACGCAGGGGCTGCAGTTCACGACGTCCTTCTACTGGGACATGAACGATCGCACCCGTGCTTTCGCGACCTTGTTCGAGCAGGCGGCGGCAAACAACGGCAAGCCGACCCAGGTCCATGCCG
>CAXSDH010000133.1:0-5583 GCA_964235765.1 uncultured Acetobacteraceae bacterium | reverse complement strand
CGTCGAAGTCCGAGCCGAGCCCGACCCGGGTTTCGCCGAGCGCCTCGATCAGCGCGTCGATGTGCCGGACCACCACGTCCAGCTCCGTGTCGGCCCGCATCTCGCCATCGGGCCGCAGGAAGCTCGTCGCCAGGTTGAGCCCAACGATGCCGTCGCTCGCCTTGATGGCCTCGAACTGCCGCGACAGCAGGTTCCGGGCGTGCGGGCAGAGCGCGTGGACGTTGGAATGCGTGGCCACCAGCGGTGCGGTGGAAAGCCGAGCCACGTCCCAAAACCCCTTCTCGTTGAGATGCGAGAGGTCCACCATGACGCGGAGCGCGTTGCAGGTGCGGATGAGTCGCTTGCCCGCATCGGTCAGGCCCGGCCCTGTGTCCGGGCTTGAAGGGAACCGCATCGGCACGCCATGCCCGAAGGCGTTGACCCGGCTCCACACCGGCCCCAGCGACCGCAGGCCCGCCGCATGCAGGACGTGCAGCAGGTCCAGCTCCACGTCCATGCCGTCCGCGCCCTCGAGGTGCAGGACGACCGCGAACGATCCGCGCGCTACCGCGTCGCGCACCGCGCCGGCGGTGTGGCAGATCGTCACGGCGCCGGCGGAGGCCCGCTCGATCCTGAGCATCATGGCGGTCTGCGTGAGCGTGATCGCCCGCGCCTCGTCGAGCACGAGCGCCGGCGGCAGCGGCCGGTCATAAGGGCCGTCCCGCAGCGTGCTTTGCGTGATGCTGATCTGCTGCCCGGGGGCCGGGCACCAGACGGCGAACAGCCCGCCCACCATGCCGCCCTGCCGGGCCCGCGGCAGGTCGATGTGCCCGGCGTCCTCCCCTTCCAGGAAGCGGCGCTCGGCGCCGGGGTGGTCGCCCATGTAGAGGCGGAGCAGGGCGTCGTTATGGCCGTCGAAGAACGGGATGGCTGGCGCGTCTGACATTGTCTTGCCTTCTGGTTGCCGGTCCGGCGTGCTCAGAGCGCGATGACGGCGCCGTCGCGCCGGCGGTCGGCCGCGCCGGTGAGCAGTCCGTTCGCCGGGTCGCGCCGGATGGCCTGCATGCCGCCGACCTTCATCGACCAGGCGGACTCCAGCGTGCGCGCGCCGTGGCCCATGGCACGGAGGGCGGCGATAACGCCGGGGGCGATCCGGTTCTCGAACTCGGTGGTGTCGCCATCCCACAACCGGCCGCGCGGCGCATCGATCGCCGCCTGCAAGTCCAGCCCGAAGTCGAGGTGGCTGACCATCGCCTGCGCCTGGGTCTGCAGGATACCGTAGCTGCCCGGCGTGCCGAGCGCGAGGACAGGGATTCCCGCTTGGGTGGAGATGCTGGGCGCCATGCACATCGGCAGCGCCCGCCCCCCTGCCGTGCGGTTCGGACTGCCGGGCTGGACGTCGGCCCAGAAGAGGAAGTTGTTCAGGCAGATGCCTGTCCCGGGGACGACGACGCCGCTGCCGAAGACGGAACCCAGGCTCTGCGTCACGCAGACGAGGTTTCCGTCATGGTCTGCGACGGAGAACGACGTGGTGTGGCCTGGGTCTTCCGGGGCCGGGGGGCCGGGCGTCCACTGCTCCGTGGGCCCTTGGAGCCCGGCGCCGGCCCGCAGCCGCGCCCGGAGCGCCTCGACCATCCCATCCGACAGCAACTCGCCCAGCCGCTCGGGCGGCGGGTTGCCGTTCTGGATGCGGACCGAGGCGGCGATCCTGATCGCACGGATCACCAGATCCAGGTGCCCGGCCGTTTCCCGGCCGAGCCTCGCGACATCGAACCCGTCGAGTAGCCGCAACGTCAGCAGGAACTGGAAACCCTCGCAGGGCGGGGGCGGCGTGTGCACCAGTATTCCCCGGTAAGGGACCGCAGCGGGTTCGCGCCAGACCGCCTGGACCGCGCCGAGGTCGTCCATGGCCAGCGTGCCCCCCAGTGCCTGCACATGGTCGACGATCCGGCGGCCGAGGGCTCCACCATACAGGGTTCCGGCCCCATGCGTCCCAATCTGGCGCAACGTCTCAGCCAGATGCGGCTGCTGCATCGTGGCGCCAGCCGCCATCCCCGCGCCGAATGGATAGGCCGAACGGAACGCTTCGCCATGGCGGAGGTCGGACGCCAGCGCTGGGGCATGCTGCGTGATCTCCTCGGCACCGAACCGCCCGACCTGGAACCCGTCCGTGGCCAAGACGATCGCCGGTTCCAGCAGGTGGTCGAGCGGAAGGCTGCCGCCGGCCTGCCACAATGTCAGCCACCCGGCAAGGCTGGCCGGCGCGCCCACTGAAAGCGGGCCCCGGGCCAACTGGTCGCGCGACGTGAAGCGTTCGACCGGAAAGGAGCGTGGAACGGGCGCCACGAAGTCGAGCACCCGGACCCTCCGCTCCGCCGCTACCCACATCGTGGCAAATCCCATGCCGGCCAGGCCGGACATGTAAGGCTCAACGACATTGAGGCATGCGGCCACGGCCACGGCGGCGTCGAATGCGTTGCCGCCACCGCGCAGGATGCGTGCCCCCGCCCTAGATGCGAGCCGGTGGGCGCTCGCCACCACCCCCGTCGTGGAGGTTGTGCCGCCTTCACCCATGCGCCGCTCCCCGCCTCGTGCCGGCGCCGCAGCATGCGGCGCAGGGAACCTTCGGTTTGGCCGTGGCACCGTTGCCAAACGAAGCATATCCTTGCATTGCGGGATTATGATGGCGGGCGGCAGACCAGAACATTGCTTTTGCAAGACCACAGCAATGCCCAGATGGCATCGCCGGATTACTTGGGGCCGCTACTAACGGACTTGAGGCCCAGTGCGGGATTGTATAGGGAATCGGCATCCTGGGCGGAGTGACGAGATGGCGTGGTCGGGCAGAACCACAGCGGCGCCAGCACCAGCGTCGGCGCCCGGGCCAGCAGCCGGGCCGCGATCCTGGTTCGACCAGATATGGTCGTCGATCGCCGACCGGGGACGGCCCTATGCCGATGTCCTCGGGCCCGAAGCCCTTTCACTGCCGCTTGGGCGAGCCGAGGAACTCGCATCGGCCCTGTTGTCCGAGCGCGGCGAGGCCGCTGGCGCCGCCGTGGCCCGCGAGCTCCAGGATGCGCTGACCCGGCTGAGCCCCGAGGACCGGGGAGCGCTCTACGGACACCTCGCGGCCAACTTCCTGCCGGAAGCCGGGCGGTTGCGTGCGGCCGCGGAAACCTACCTCGAACACTCCACGCCTGAGAACGCCAGCAAGCTCGCTGAAGCCGCGGAACCGAGCCGGCAGGAACTGCTCCGGCGGATGAACATGGCCCCGGGCGGAACGGCGAGCCTCGTGGAGATCCGCAAGGATGTCCTGTCGCTCATGCGGAGCAGGCCGGAACTGTGCACGCTGGAATCGGACCTGAAACACCTGCTGTCCTCATGGTTCAACAGGGGGTTCCTTAAGCTGCGCCGGATTGACTGGCAGACCCCGGCGGCCATTCTGGAGAAGATCATCGCCTATGAGGCCGTGCATGAGATCTCCGGCTGGACAGACCTCAGGCGGCGTCTCGCGCAAGATCGTCGCTGCTTCGGCTTCTTCCATCCTGCCCTGTCCGGGGAACCCATCATCTTTGTCGAGGTGGCGCTGGTCCGCGGGATGGCGAGTTCCATCCAGTCGCTGCTGACCGATGCGGCGGGAACGGAAAAGGAGGTGGCTGCGGACACGGCGATCTTCTATTCCATCTCCAATTGCCAGGAAGGCCTGCGCGGAATCTCGTTTGGCAACTTTCTCATCAAGCAGGTGGTCGAGGAGTTGAAGGGCGAGATGCCGGGCCTGGTCCGCTTCTCGACGCTGTCACCCATCCCTGGCCTGCGGCGATGGCTGGAGCGGCGTATCAGCGCGGCCGACGCCGAAGCCCTGCTTTGGGACGGTGAGCGCGACGCCCTCATGGCCGCGCTCGCCACCCGGGAGCAGGCCGCGGTGGCGGAAGGCGGGCCGCTGCAGCGCGCCCTTGCCGTCGAGCGGTGGTGGCAGGATCCCTTGCTGGAAGGTGCGGTGAAGGCGCCGCTCACGCGGGCCTGTGCATTGTACCTGACGACGCCGAACACCGGGCAGGCCGACATCGATCCGGTTGCACGGTTCCATCTCCGCAACGGGGCCCGGCTCGAGCGCATTAACTGGCTGGGCAACGTGGCTGCCCGCGGCATTCGAGAGTCGTTCGGGCTGATGGTCAACTATCTCTATGATCCCGAGCACATCGTCCCGAACCATGAGGCTTTCGTGCGGGGCCGGGTCATCCGCTCGCCGGACGTGGACGCGGTCCTTGCGGCGCCCGCGCCGGCCTTGGCAGCGGGACCCAGGAATCGGCGCACCCACAAGACGCCAGCCCTAGGTTGAAGCGCTCTGGCCGTGCCAGCCCGGTCAAAGACGGTCGAGCGGCATCATAGCCCGTTCGATGGGCGGCGTGCATCATCAAGGTTCCTCGCTGGCGGCGGCCACACGATTGCCGACGTGCCGGTTTACGGTTGGACGGCGACGGTCAGCTTCCCGTAGGGGGAAGGCCTCGCCAATGACCTAAAAGGTCATGTGCTTCATAGGCGAGGTAAACGCGGGGCCATTCGGGATTGTGCAACGCGAACCGATGCGAGCATCAGGACCAGACCTCAAGCGAAAGGCCGCCATGGAACACCCAGCCGCAGAATATCGCGTGGGCGACGCCACCATCACCAAAATTCCCGAGCTCATGCTGGATGCGATCCCGCCGGGGTATCTCTATCCCGGCAGCGATCCAGCTGTTGCACAGGCGGAAGGACGCAGGCTCGACCCGGCCTCGATCGACCCGCAGACAGGGCTGCTGCGGTTGAGCGTGCATGCCTGGCTGGTGCAGACACCGACGCGGACCATCCTGATCGACGCCGGCTCCGGCAACAACAGGACGCGGTCGGATTCGCCGGCCTTCAATCAGCTCAACGAGCCGTTCCTGGCGCGGCTCAAGGCTGCAGGCGTCGGTCCGGGGGACGTCGACGTGGTCCTGCATACCCATTTGCACGTAGACCATGTCGGCTGGAACACACGCCGGGCGAACGAGCGCTGGGTTCCGACCTTCCCCAACGCCCGCCACGTCTTCTCAGGGCGCGAGCGCGCCTACCTCGCTGCCCTCATCAAGGGCGGCGGCGCGGACGAAGCGATCCGGGCGGAGGCGAAGCTTGGCCCGATGGCGGCCGTGCCGGATTTCGAGTTCTACCAGGACAGCATCGTGCCCGTGACGGAGGCGGGGCTGACGCAGGAGATCGCGGTGGACGGCACGGAGGTGGAAGCGGGATTCCGCTACCTTCCAAGCGCGGGCCACAGCATCGATCGCCTGTATCGGCCTCACCTCGCAAGGTGAACACGCATTGTTCTGGGGGGACGTGATGCACAGCCCGATGCAGTTTGCGCAGCCGGACTGGAACTCGGTCTATTGTGAGTTCCCCGATGCGGCGCGCAAGGCCCGGCGATGGGCGGCCGACCATGCGGCGAACACCGACGCACTTGTCCTGACGACGCACTTCGCAGGGTCATCCGCCGGGCGGGTGACCCGGAACGACGGCCGGCTTACCTGGCAGTTCGAATGAGACACCCTGTGTCAACGTCCTCGGCTGATCGAGGGTACCGTGTTGTCG
>CAXSDH010000132.1:0-6407 GCA_964235765.1 uncultured Acetobacteraceae bacterium | reverse complement strand
TGCCGGGTGCAGGATTTGAACCCGCGACCTTCGGTTTACAAAACCGCTGCACTACCACTGTGCTAACCCGGCGCCCTGGCGACGCAGTTTAGCCGGTTTGGCGCCCGCTCGGCAAACAACCCCGTGCGGGTAACGTGTGGCCGGCAGTGGCGCCGCTGCTGGTGCTATCCCTTTTTTAGGTTCCAGAACTTGGGGATGCCCTCGAGCACCCCGGTGATGTTGGCGCGGAACGAGGTCGGCTGCAGAATCTGGCCCAGCGGGATGTGCGGCGCGCTCTCGAGCGCCGCCACCTGCATCTGCTCGCAGAGCGCCCGCTGCGCCGGCAGGTCCGGCGCGTCGAACCAGGCGGCGCGGGCCTCCTCCAGCTTCGGGATGGTGGGCCAGCCATACCAGGCGTCCCCGCCGTTGCCGCGGGTTAGGAACGAGACGGCTGGGTTGAGCGTGTCCGCGCCGCCGACCATGGACGGGAAGCAGCTCCAGCCGCCCTTTTCCACGCCCTCGCGGTTGGCCCGGCGCTGGAACATGGTCCCGGCATCCATGGCCTGCAGGTCCACGTTGAGGCCGATCCGCTTGAACAGGTCGGCGCCCACCTGCGACATGGCGTTGTTCACCGGGTGGTCGGTCGGCTGCATCATCACCAGCCGCTCGCCCTTGTAGCCGGCTGCCTCGACCGCGCGCCGGGCCTGGTCGGGGGTCATCGTGCCTGCGAAACGGTCGAGCCCGGCGGCGTTGGCCATCGGCGTGCCGGGCGTGAACAGGCCCATCCCGTCCCGCCACGTCGTCTCGTCGCTGCTGAAGGCCTCCATGAACTCGCGCTGGCGGGCCACCGCCAAGGCTGCCCGGCGGATGCCCGCGTTGCTGAACGGTGGCTGCAGGCAGTTGAACCGCAGGATCGGCACCACGCCGACCTTGTCCTTCACCGCCGTCACCAGGCCCTGGTTGCGCCGGAGCACGTCCACCAGGTCCGGCGCCGGCACCTCCCACCAATCGACCTCGCCGCGTTGCAGGGCGGCGGCGGCGGTGCTGGCTTCGGGCATGGTGAGCCACTCCACCCGGTCGACGTTGACGATCTTTGGCCCGGAGGTCAGTCCCGGCGCGCCGCCGCCGGGCCGCGGCACGTACTGGGCGAAGCGTTCGTATACCGCGCGGGAGCCCGGCACGCGTTCGTTGGCCAGGAAGCGGAACGGGCCGCTGCCGACCACCTCGCTGACCGGCTTGGTGATCGGCTGGCTGGCCAGGCGCTCCGGCATGATGCAGGCCATGCTGGGCGCGATCTTGCCCAGCACGTCCGGCAGCAGCCGGTAAGGCTGGTGCATCCGCACCTTCACCAAGCGGTCCGAGGGGGCGGTCATCTCGGCGACCACGGCCATCAAGGCGCGCCCGGCCGGGTCCGCGGCGCCCCAGCGCTTCAGGCTGGCCACCACGTCGCGCGCCAGCACCGGCGTGCCGTCGTGGAAGCGCAGGCCGTCGCGCAAGGTCAGGGTCCAGAGCTTGAAGTCGTCATCGACCTGGTGGCCATCGACCATCTCCGGCTGCGCCCGGTACCCGGCGTCCTGCGCATACAGCGTGTCGTACACCAGGTAGCCATGCGTGCGGGTCTGCGACGCCGTGTTGATCATCGGGTCGAGGATGGCGAGGTCGACATAGGGCACGAAGCGCAGCACGCGCGCGTCTTGCGCCCGGGCGATGCGGGGCGCAGCCAGCGCGGCGGTGCCCGCCAGCAGGAAGTGGCGTCGGTTCATGGTCGTCTCCCTCGTCCATGGCGGCGCTTGCGGCCGCCTTCTGGCCTCGATGCTAGCCTTTCGGCGGGTCGCGGGCGACCTCCGTCAATGCATCGAGCAGCCCCTCCAAATCCGGCTCCCCCCGCTGCTCCGCCGTCATCGCGCGGCCTTGCAGCCAGGCCCAATCCTGCCGTTCCGCGATCGGCCGGCTGAGCAGCGGCGCCACCCCTGCCTCCTGCACCGTCCGGGCGACCTCGCGCATCTCCTCCGCCCGGCGCTTGCCGTGCAGCAGCGCGCGGCTGATCATGTAGCGGGCGAGGCCCCGCCAATCCTCGTGCGGCAAGGTGTCGCCGAGCGAGCGGATCACCGCATCTTCCACGCCGTAATGCCGGGCGGTCAGCATGCTTTCGGTGGTCAGCGCCTCCAGCCCCTTGATCATCACGCTGCGGCACATCTTCACCGCCGAGGCGCGGCCCAGCTCCGCCGAGAACGGCGTCAGGTCCATGCCGAGCGGGGCCACGTGCCGGGCGAAGGCCTCGGCATGCGGGCCGCCCAGCAGCATGGGCGACCGCAGGCCCTTGGGCGGCACGCTGGCCATGACGGCGGCTTCCACATACCGCCCGCCCGCCTGTTCCACGGCCTGCGCCGCAGCCTGCTTGGTCGAGGGGGAGACGGAATTGACGTCCACCACGAACGGCGCGTGCCCCAGCCCGTCCGCCAGGGACTGCGCCGCGGCCAGCGCCGACCCGGCGGTCACCGAGATGAACACGACCTCCGCCCCGCGCGCGGCGTCGGGCGCGGAGGCATGCGGCGTGCAGCCGGCGGCGCGGGCACGGTCCCGGGCGGCGTCGGCGGTGTCGAACGCGTGGATGGCGACGCCCGCGGCACCTAGGTCCCGGGCGAAGATGCTGCCCACTTCGCCGAAGCCGATGATCGCGTATGGTCTCATGCGCTCTCCCCTATTCCGGGCGGCAGCCCGTCCCACACCTCGTCGAGGCCCAACGGTCGAGGCAGCATGCCCTGTTCCAGCATATAGCGGAGCGCCAGGCCGATGGCGGGCTCCAGCGCCGCGCGGGTCGTCGGGAAGGGGCCCTGCTGGAGCCAGGGGACAAGCTGGGCGACGAGGCCTGGTTCGGCGTCGGCCAAGCGGCGCTGGATCGTGACCATGTGGTTGACCGGAACCAGATTGCGCCGCCGCCAGAACGCATCGGCGGCGGCGGCGGGGTCGGGGAACACGGTGCGCAAGCCGGCCCCGCTGGGCGTGTCCGCGCCGAAGATCGCCGCGTCGATGGCGCCGCTGCGCAGCATGGCGAGAAGGTCGGCGCCGGGCGGCGCACGCTCGGCCCAGGCGGGGTCCTGGTATTCGGGAACGTGCGCGTCCTCGAACGTCACCCACTGCACCGCCTCCGGCCGCACGCCGTAATCGTCGGCGAGGATGCCGCGCAGCCACATGCCGGTGGTCTGGCTATAGGCCCGCACGCCGACCCGGCGGCCAGCAAGGTCGGCCGGGCCGGCCACCGGGCCGTCCGTCCGGCAGAGCAGGGCCGATTGCTGGAAGCGCGCCGCCATCACCACGGGCAGCAGCACCAGCGCCCTGCCATAGGCCTTGGCCTGCAGGAACGTCGCGAGCGCCATCTCCGACACGTCGAATCGCCCGGCGCGCACCATGGGCGCGAAGGCGCGGCTGATCACCGGCATGTCGGCGAAGTCGAGGCGAACGCCGGGAGGCCCGATTGCGCCCGAAAGCAGGCCTTGCGTGTGCGGATAGCGGCCGAGCGCGGCGGTCAGGTTCAAACCAGGCTCTCCACCACGTGCGGGAACACCGCCTCGTAGCCCTCGCCGTAGGTGATCGGCTTGTCGGAGTTGCGGGCGGCCTGCGCGCCGCGCTGGAGGGCGACGCGGGTGTAATACTCCCAGAGATGCTCCTGCCCGGCCATGCACTCGATGGCGGCGCGCTTCTTGGCCCAGACCGGGGTGATGTCCAGCAGCACGTCAGGCGTCCAGCCGCATTGCTCCGGCTGATGCGGCTCGAACAGCATGACCGGCGGGGCGCCGATCACCGGCACGTCCGGCTTGTGGCCATGCGCCTGGGCGATGATGCGGGCGTGCTGGGTGAAGTCGGTCACCGCGGGGTGGTCGTGGTTGTACGGGTCCTGCCGCGAGTGCGACAGCACCACGGCGGGACGAATGGCGCGATAGAGGTCGACCAGGCGGAACAGCGCGTCCTGGTTCAAGTCGATCGGGTAGTCGCCGAGGTCCCAGAACTGGATGTCGTGCGCGCCCAGCGCAGCCGCGGCGGCTTCGGCCTCCGCCTGCCGGCCAGCCTTCACGCCCTCCAGCGTCATGCCCGGCTGGCGCCACAGCTTCGCCGACTCGCCGCGCTCGCCATAGGAGAGGCACACCACCGTGACGGCGACGCCCCGATCCGCATGCAGCGCGATGGCGCCGCCGGCCCGCCAGACGAAATCCGCCGAATGCGCGCTCACCACCAGCGCCGTCTTGCCTGCCATTGCCAACTCCCCCCATCCCCGATCCTCTCAGGCCAAAGGCGTCGAGCCGTCCGGCGTTCCCTCCCGCCCGGTCGCGAGCAGCATCGCGACCGTGATGTAGATACCCGACACTGTCACCAGATCGACCACCTGCTGCTCGCTCAGCAGCGCGCGGGCCTTGGCGAACGCGGCGTCGGACACTTCATGGGCCGTGCAAAGCTCGGTGCACAGCTCATAGACGGCTTCCTCGTCCGGCCGCATGCCGGCGGGCCGCCGCCCCGCCTGCAAATCCGCGGCGACCGCTTCCGAAAGGCCGGCGCGGACGGCGATCGGGTAATGCGCCTTCCACTCGACCTGCGAGGTCCAGAGCCGGGCCTGGATCAGGATGGCGAACTCGGTCAGCCGCGCCGGCAGCGACGAGTTGAAGCGCAGGTAGTCCAGCAAAGCGATCATGCGCTTGGCCATCAGCGGGCTGCGCAGCATGACGTTGTAAGGCCCCTGCAGGCCGAGGCTGGACACTTTCAGGATCTCGTCGGCGACCTCGCGCTGTTCGGGCGCGAGCCCTTCGAGGGTGAGTTGCGGGAAGCGTTTCTCTTCCATGCCCTTAATCCGCCGCCATCGGGTGCCGATCGGCCCCGTGCTGATCCGCCCCGTGCTGATCCGGCACATGCCAGAGCGCCCCGCCGACCACCACGCTGTCGAGCGCGAAGCGCTGCCCCCCCGACCGTGTCTGCCCGGACACGTCGGCGAAGGTGAACCGCCCCTCGGCGATCCGCATCACGGTGGCGTCGCCCGTGCTGCCCACCGAGAGGTCCGCGAGGTCCGGCCGCTTCAGCGCCGCGGCGGGGGTGGCGGTCACGGCCCGCACGATGTCGGGCAGCGTCATGCCCAGGCAGAGGAACTTGCTCATCGTCTCCATGTTGTCCCAGGCCGGGCCGTCGATGCAGAGCACATGCACGTCCGAACTGATGATGTCGGGCGGGAAGCCGGCCGCCAGCATCGCCTCCGCCACCCCGAAGTCGAACGACCCGGCACCGTGGCCGATGTCGAACAGCACGCCACGCTCCCGGGCCTCCCAGCACGCGTCCTTCACCCGCCCATCCGCATGGCAGGGCGCGTTGGGGAACGGCTTGAAGCAGTGGGTGAGGGTGTCGCCCGGCCGCAACTCGGCCAACACGTCGGTGTAGCGAGGCGGCGGGCGATCGATGTGGCACATGACCGGCAGCCCGGCGCGGTCCGCAGCCTCAAGGGCGTGGTAAAGCGGCGCGATGCCGTTCACGCCGCTGGTGCTGGCGCCCACCCGCACCTTGATGCCGCGGATCAGGTCGGGGTTGGCGCGCGCCATGGCGGCGCAGGATGCGGTGTCCATCAACCGCATGTCTTGGCTCTCGCCCACCATCACCGAGGGCGAGAAGGCGAATATCCCGGCGTGGCTGACGTGCAGGTAGGCCAGGATGCGCGTCTGGCTCACCTCCATGACGTGCTTGCGGAAGCCCGGAAAGTTGCCCGGCCCGGCCGAGCCGACATCGAGCCAGGTGGTGGTGCCGCAGCGCCGGGCCAGCGCGTCCGCATCGATGCTGATCGAGGTGCCGCCCCAATAGACGTGGGTATGGAAGTCGATGTGGCCCGGCATGACGATGCAGCCGGACACGTCGCGCTCCGCCCGCCCACGCAGGCCGGGGCCGATCGCGGCCACGCGGCCGCCGGCAAAGGCCACGTCGGCGACCTCGTCGCGTCCGGTCCCGGGGTCCAGCACCCGCCCGTTGCGGAGGATGAGGTCGTGGTCCATCGGTGTGCCTCGCGTTCGGAAAGCCCGATTGTGCCCTGGCTCGCGCGCGGTGTCGAACGTCAAAGCGCTTGCTTTCGGTCCACACCCGGGCCATGTTAGCACTCTAGGCCGATGAGTGCCAACCGATGCCGCATTCGCGGGCGGTTGGTTGGGCCTTGCCAATAGGAGCCACCATATGAAGTTTCGTCCCCTGCACGACCGGGTCGTCATTCGTCGTATCACGCCGCTTGAGAAGTCGGCCGGCGGGATCATCATCCCCGACACCGTCAAGGAAAAGCCGATGGAGGGCGAGGTCATCGCCGCCGGGCCAGGCGCCCGCAACGAAGCGGGCGTGATCGTGGCGCTCGACGTGAAGGCCGGTGACCGCGTGCTGTTCGGCAAGTGGTCGGGCACCGAGGTCAAGCTCGA
>CAXSDH010000131.1:0-6427 GCA_964235765.1 uncultured Acetobacteraceae bacterium | reverse complement strand
CATCCCGCGGCAAACCGTCGATCCCGCGCTGCGGGCGAAGCTGCCGAAGGAGGTGCTGGATGCCGGCGAGATGGTGTCGGTCAACAGCGGCTCCTTCCCGCCGTACGAGATCGTCGGCGACACGCGCAGCGTCACCGGGGCGAGCGCAGACCTGACGGAGGCCCTGGGACAACTGCTGGGCGTGACGATCCGGCATGAGTCGGTCAGCGGCCTTGCCGCGATCCTGAGCGGCATCAAGTCCGGCCGGTACCAGTTCGCGTCCGGCCCGATCGGCGATTTCCCGGACCGGGAGGGCGCCAACGACTTCGTGGACTTCGTGCAGGAGTACGTCGTGTTCGCGGTGCAGGCCGGCAACCCGGCCGGCATCAGGACGCTGGCCGATGCCTGCGGCGCCAAGGTCGCCGTGATGGCGGCCGGGTCGGCCGAGCGCGTGATCAAGAAGCAGGCCGACGACTGCGCGGCCGCGGGCAAGCCGCGGCTGGAGGTGCAGTCCTACCCGGACCAGCCGACCTCCATCCTGGCCGTGCGGTCGCGCCGGGCGGATGCGTTCTTCTCGTCCCAAGCCCCGCTGACCTACTTCATCCAGCAGTCCCGGGGGCAGCTCGAGCTTGCCGCCGTGGGCCAGACGAACGGGTTCGAGAACCTCTACCAGGGCAGCGTGGTGCCCAAGGACTCAGCCATCGGCGCGGCCATCCTCGCCGGCTACCAGGCGCTGTTCGCGAACGGCGCCTATGCGGCCATCATGAGGAAGTGGGGGCTGGAGGCGAACATGCTGAAGGCGCCCGGCATCAACCTGGCGGGCAAAAAGCCGCAGTGAACGGCCGCCGGGCCGACGCGCCGGCCGGGGCGGTTCCGGGCCGGGAGGCCGAGGAGGACCGCCTGCGCGACGTGGCGCGGGCGCACCGGCCGTTCGCCGCCGGGCGGTGGCTGCTTTGGGCCGTGACGGCTGGCGTGGCGGCGCAGGCCGGGTGGTCGGCCGCCCATAACGGGAACTTCGAGTGGGGTGTCGTAGCCCAGTGGCTGACCGCACGGTCCATCCTGCAGGGGCTGTCCGTCACGCTGGGGCTGACGGTGGTCTCGATGCTGATCGGCGTCGCGCTCGGCCTGGTGCTCGCGGTCGGGCGCCTGTCCAACGCCAGGCTGCCGCGGGTGCTGTCAGGGGCGTACGTCTGGCTATTCCGCGGGACGCCGCTGCTGGTGCAGCTCATCTTCTGGTACAACCTTTCGACGCTATTCCCCACGATCTCGGTCGGCGTCCCGTTCGGACCCACGCTCGCCTCATGGAAGACCAACGACCTCATCACCCCGCTGACCGCCGCCATCGCCGGATTATCGTTGAACGAGGCGGCCTACATGGCGGAGATCATCCGTGGCGGGCTGCTATCCGTGGACCCGGGCCAACTTGAAACGGCGCAGGCGTTCGGGATGACGCGCACCCGGGCGCTGCGCCGGGTGCTGATGCCGCAGGCGATGCGCGCGATCGTGCCGCCGACGGGCAACCAGCTCATCAGCATGATCAAGGCGACTTCCCTGGTCAGCGTCATTGCGATGGGCGACCTGCTGTACTCCGCGCAGGCCGTTTACAACCGCACCTTCGAGGTCGTGCCGCTGCTGATGGTGGCGGTGCTTTGGTACCTGCTCATCACCACCGTGCTGAGCGTCGTCCAGTCTGCCGTCGAGCGCCGCTACGCGCGCGGGGACAGGGCGGCGCCCGAGAAGGCGGGGGCTGCACGCCTGGTCCCAGGGGTGGCCGAGCCCGCGGACGCACGATGACGACGGCCCTGGTGCGCGTGCGCGGCGCCCGCAAATCGTACGGCGTCAACCAGGTGCTCCGGGGGATCGACCTCGATGTGCAGCCTGGCGAGGTGGTCGTCATCCTCGGGCCGTCCGGCTCCGGCAAGTCCACCTTGCTGCGGTGCATCAACCACCTGGAAGCGATGGACAGCGGCTCCGTGCGCCTGGGCGACGAGCAAATCGGCTATGAGCTGCGTCGCGGGCGGCTGCGCAGCCTGCCGCCGCGCGCGGTCGCGCGCCAGCGGAGCCGCATCGGCATGGTGTTCCAGCAATTCAACCTTTATCCGCACATGACGGTGCTGGAGAACGTCATCGAGGCGCCGGTCGGCATCCACGGCCAGCCGGCGCGCGAGGCGACGGCCTATGCCATGGAGCTGCTGACCCGCGTGGGCCTGGCGGAAAAGGCCGGCGCGTACCCGCGGCAGCTTTCAGGCGGGCAGCAGCAGCGCGTCGCCATCGTCCGCGCCCTGGCGATCAAGCCGCGGCTGATGCTGTTCGACGAGCCGACCTCCGCCCTCGACCCGGAGCTTGTGGGGGAGGTGCTCGCCACGATGCGGGACCTGGCCGGCCAGGGACTGACGATGATCGTGGTGACGCACGAGATCGGCTTCGCCCGGGACGCAGCCGACCGGGTCGTGTTCATGGACGGCGGCGTCATCGTCGAGCAGGGCCGGCCGGAGGACGTGCTCGTCGCCCCGAGCCATCCGCGCACCCAGGCTTTTCTCAGCCGGTTCATCTGACTGGCAGATGGGTCCGGCCCATCTGACTGGCAGATGGGTCCGGCCCCGGGGTCGCATCATCGCCCGACCGCATAGGCCGCATGCCGTTGGTCTCAAATCGGCTGGCACGCGCGGCAACTGAGTGGCGACCCGGGGGCTAGGCGCTCAGCGGCACTTGAGGGTGGATGGCCGGGCTCTGCAGGATGTTGGCCGGGCCGGCCGGCGGTTTCCCGGCGCGCTGGACAGGATCGGCTTTGTTCAGTCCAAGATAGTCGCGCCAGAACTTCTGCGACGTGAGCCGGGAATGGGCTGCCCGCCACTCTGCCTTCATTTGGGCCGCCCGGCGATAAAGGGCGAAGATGGCCACCAGGCCGCGCCATCCGATATCCCGGAAGTGTTCGCGGGAGCGCTGGAACGTGGGAAGCTCCGTGTCCCACCATGTATCGAGCGCGATGTGATCGGCCCGCTTCAACACCACCCAGCTGAACGCGTGCACATCGAGGCGGCGGGGTGGGATCGTGCGGGTCGGCACGGTGCCGTTGCGTATCAGCGCTCGGGCAAGCGCCACGCAGTAGCCAAGGCGTCCCTTCGGTAAATCGGGAATGGTTGCGGCCGCAAGCACCTGTGCACGGCCCGTGACCGACGGCGGGTAGCGGGTGCGGAGCGCGTTCAAGGACGCATGCAGCGGCTGCGGGGGGCCGTCCAGAATCCGCGGCCCGCGCAGGAAGTCCTCGATCCCACGAACAATCAGGGCGGCGCTGTAGTACCGGAACGTGAGCAGGTGCAAGAGCAGGTGCTTCAGCATCCGCACCGCCACGCCGAGCGGTTCGAAACCGAAGTGGCACGAGGCCGCGATCAGCATGTTCCGCGTCTCGTAGTACAGTTGCCAGCCGCCGAGCTTGAGGTAGAAGGGCTCGTGCCACACCGCGATGCCCGGCATCGGTAATGTGGGCAGGCCGGCGGAATACAGCCGCAGGCCGAACTCCGTGTCGTCGCCCCGGATGAAGCAGGGTAGCGGCATTCCCATCCGGGCCACGATGGCTTTGGAGAAACCGAAGCACCACCAGCCGTTGTAGTGGATAGGCGACGGCCCCAGCAGTTGCCCCAGGTTTTGCGGGTCGGCGATGTCCAGCATGTGATGCTGAGGATTGAAGCTCCAGTTGCGGCTGTCGATGACAGCCCCGGCCTCATAGAGCTTTGTCGGCTGCACGCTGTCCAGCATGTGGCCGCCCACGACGGCATCGTCGTTGGACAAAGCAAAGAAGGAGGCCATGCGCAGCAGGCTGTCCGGCTCGATCTGGATGTCGTCGTCCAGGAATGCGACGTGCGTGACCGCGTCGTCGTCGAGGGCTTCGAGCAACCCGCGGCTAAACCCGCCGGCGCCGCCGAAATTGCCTTGCTCGATGATCCTGACCTTAGCAGGGGTCCGTGCGAGCGCGGGCGCCACGGCCGGGTGGCAGGCCAGTCCCGGCCTGCCCTGGTTCACGACGAAAATGCGCGCAATCCGGTCGGCGACCTGGGGGTCGGCCGTCAAGGCGTCCAGCACCTTGCCGATATCCCCTTCCCGGTTGAAGGTGCAGAACACCACGCCGAGACCGACGGAGGCAGCCAGTTCACCCGCAGCCACCCAGTTGGCTTCCAAGAATGTGACCGGCTGGTCACCGGCGGTGATCTCGAACCACAGGAGGCCATGCTGGCGAAAGTTGAACGGCTCGGCCGGAATCGCGACCTCGAACGGACCGCCGCCGGGGAGAAACTGCTCGTGCAGCAATGAAACTCCGGCGCTCGACCGCCGAAACACCCGCAAGTCGCAGGGCGAGTCCACCTGACCGGCCAGCCGGAGGTCCCGCAGCTTGGTGTGCTGCCGCCAGTGCTGCTCGAAGAAGACGTTGAAATAGGTGTCGAAGCGCAGGGTGGCTCTCGGAGGCACCATGATCCCGTTATCCGCGACAAGTCGAGCCGCTGATCGGCATCCGGGTAGTCCATCCCCTGGCTCACACCGCCAGTACAGCTCCCGGGTTACTGGCGGGCGATGGACCAGAACCCGCTGCAAAACGAGTTGGGATGGTTTGAGCGGCATGTTCAAGAGATGGCCCCTATTGGCGCCCGGCTCTGCTGCCAATGCCACAACGATGCTGGGTCAACATTGGATGCACACCGATCCGCGTTGAGGCATGTTCGCACAATTTCCTGAGCCAGGCGTTTTTTTGTTTTAGCGTCCGCGCGTCCTGGTTGCCGCAGAGCGGGTGCCGCTGGTCTCGCCGGCGTCAGGGCCGCCGCTGCATGGCCGAAACGCGGTCGTCCCTTTGCCACCAGCCCGGCTGCCGCAACGCGGAATGGCTGAACCGGCCGGTTTGCGCGAGAGCGCGCACGGCTTCCGCCAGTGGCGTCGGGCGAGGGGGTGCATTCCTTCCGTCGAACGCGCCGGGTTCGTAATTGCCGCGGCGCTCCCGCAGCAGGCTGTCCCAGTCCATGAGGCCGAACAGCGCCCAGGCGGTGACCGCGCGGATGTCGGCCCCCTCCGACCGGAGGAACTCCGCCGCGCTCCAGGCCTGCATGAGCCAGCGCAGCGGCTCATGCAGGTCTTCGCAGCCGAGATGGGCTTCGGTGACCGCTATCGGCATCCCATAGCGCAGCCAGACCTCCCGCAGGCGCGGAATCCACCCGAGCGTCGCTTCCGGTAGCACGACACGGGCCGCCTCCGTATCGGCATAGCCCCGCTTCGGGTCGCGAGCCCGCAGATGCGGGGGATATAGCTGCTGGCGATGATCGAGGAACCGGTCACTGGTCACGTAATGGTTGACGCCGATCAGGTCCGGGCGCGCCTCCCCGGTCGCCAGCTCGTCCAGAACGCGGCGGCTCACGCCGGCCTGCTCCAGACGAGCCCGCCATGGGTGGGCTCGGTCCAGCTTGCCGCACAACAGGTCAAGGCTCAGCCAGCGCCGGCCGTTCTCGTAGACGGCCTGGAGCCGGAGGGGGCGGGTCGAGAACGTGCGTCCGATGTCTTCCGTGTGCACGAACCTGGGTGCGACGATCTGGGCGCGGATGGCGCGCATGGCAAGGAGTGCGGCATGGCATTGGTTGACGACCGCGCCGAAGAACGCCCTCTCGTCGTAGAGATGCGGGTGCCAGTGCCCGTAGAGGCAACTGAAGCGCGCCGTCGTCAGCGGCTCGTTGACTGGAGTCCACCACGTCACGTGCGGGTAGCGTGCCGCGGCCTGGCCGGCGTGCGCGGCCAAGCCTGCGGCAAGGCCGGTATCGAGCAGGTGCGTGCCGACCGGTCCCGCGCCATGGTGCAGGAGGCCGATGATGGGCTGCATGCCGAGGCGCTGGATCGCGTCCAGCCGCGCATCATGCCAAGCCCATCCGCATGCGCCGGGATGGCCCGGCGCGCAGCGCTCCCAAAGCACGGGATACCGCAGTGTCCGAATACCGAGTTCCGCAATGAGCGGCAGGTCGGCGCTCCTGTCATGATGTCCGGTCTCACGGACCTGGTCCCGCCATGTGTCCCCCAGGCGGACCACGCTGCATTCTAGCCCGCCCCAGAGTTCGAGCGGCCCCATCTAAGGCCGGCCTGCCGCGGCAAGCCGGCCCGGTGGAGCGCCCGCCTTTTCAGGCCTTGTCCGAACGACAACTGGAGGGTTCTGATCGAGTCGAAGAAGGCTGCTCAAGCAGACGCGGGCGGCAACGCGGATCAACGGGGATGTCCTTTTCGGATGCTGAGCGAGCCAGGCAGGCTAGGAAGGGTCATGCGCATTCCGGCGAACTCAGCCATTCCTGTCGAAACCAGCCACCTCTTGCAAGCGAAGCCCGCCGGGTCTTCCGATGATCCCCTCCGGGTGCGGCACTTCTCGTGAGCAGGTGGAGTTGGCCCATTGAATGCAGCCGCGTCAAGCTGGCCTTGGCGGCTTTCA
>CAXSDH010000130.1:0-6564 GCA_964235765.1 uncultured Acetobacteraceae bacterium | reverse complement strand
ATTACACCGTTCCCGTCGAACCCCCGCCAGCGCCACCCGTCACCGCGGCGGCGCCGACGTCTTAGCCGGGCCCTGGTCGCCGCCTCATCGGACCACGCTTCAGGCGGCCTCGAGCACCATTCCCTGCACCAGCCCGGCCAGCGTCGTCTGGCACAGCGCCTGCTGCAAGGCCGCCTCCGCGGCGACGAAAGCCCCGCCCAGCACGGCATGAACCTCCCGGCCCACCGGGCACGCCTGGTCGGGCGCGGCATGCAGCGGCAGCAGCGGCTTGGCCGAGCCGGGATTCATCGCCCGCCAGACGTCGCCAAGCGAGATATCCTGCGGCGCCCGGGTCAGCTCGGCCCCGCCCGGACCCCGCTTGACGCGAATCAACCCGGCCCGGGCGAGCTGCCCGGTAATGCGCCGCACCACGACAGGGTTGGTGTTGACGCTGCGGGCCAGCAACTGGCTCGTGACCTTTCCTTCCGCCCGGTTGCTAGCCAGCAACAGAAGGATGTGGATGGCGACGGCGAAACGCGTGGCGACCATAAGAAGCCAAAGCGCGAGGCAAGCCGCGGTTCCTGGCACCCGGGATCGTTACACCCTTCCCGCCGAACGAGCCGCCTAGTACAAAACGTGAATGAGCATCCTGATCGAGGTCGCCGAGCCCTCCCTGCCGGAACGGTCGCTGGCCATCCGGCGCGCCACCGCGCTGCTTTGCCTGCGGCTCGGATGGTCGCCGGTGCACGAGGTGCCGCTGCCGAACCACCGCCGGGCCGACATCCTGGCGCTCCGCGGCGATGGCGGATTTGCCTGCATCGAGGTGAAGTCGGGCCTGCGCGACTTCCTGGCCGATGCGAAATGGCCCGAATACCGCGCCTATGCCGACGCGCTCTACTTCGCGGTGGACGAGGACTTCCCGGCTGCCATCCTGCCGGATGACGCCGGCTTGATCGTCGCCTACGGACGAGAGGCCGAGATCGTCCGCGACGCCCCAGCCCACCCGCTTTCCGCCGCACGCCGCCGGGCGCTGCTGCAACGCTTCGCCACTCTCGCCGCCCAGCGCTTGGCCTGGGCGCAGGACCCGGACGGGGTGGCGGGCCTGCGATCCGCGTTGCGAGTCGAGTAAGCCTGTCGGGTCCAGTAAGCGTGCGGGGCCGGGTAGCTTACGAGGCGTTGCGCACCGCCACGATCTTCTGCACCGTGGCCGTCGTCGAGTGGCCGGCCAGCAGCTCCGCCAGCCAGACCCGGCCGCCCCAGCCCTGCACCAAATCCGCCCCCACCACACGGTCTAGCGTGTAATCCGCGCCCTTCACCAGCAACTCCGGCCGCAGCATCTCCAAAGTGTGTTCCGGCGTGTCCTCGTCGTAGATGCACACCAGGTCCACCGCCGAAAGGCTGGCCAGCACGGCCGCCCGCGCCGCCTCGGGCTGCACCGGGCGCGTGCTGCCCTTCAGCCGCCGCACGCTGGCGTCCGAGTTGAGCCCCACCACCAACCTGTCGCACTGGCCGCGCGCCTGCTCGAGCAAGTGCACATGGCCGGGATGCAGCAGGTCGAAGCAGCCGTTGGTGAACCCGGTGCGCCACCCCTTGCGCCGCCAACGCTCCACCTGCTCGGCCGCGATCTCCCGCGTCACGATCTTGCGCAGCGCGCCGCCTTGCGGCGTCAGCATCGCCAGCAGGTCCTCCTCGCGCGCAACGGCGGTGCCGACCTTGCCCACCACCACGCCCGCGGCGATGTTGGCCAGCCGCACCGCGACCTTCAGATCGAGCCCGGCCGCCATCCCCGCCGCCAACGTCGCCACGACCGTATCGCCGGCGCCCGACACATCGAACACCTCGGCCGCCTCGGCCGGAAAATGATGCGCCCCGTCGGCGTCCACCAACGTCATGCCGTCCTCCGCGCGCGTCACCAGCACGGCGCCGAAACCATGCTCCGCCCGCAAGGCCTGCGCCGCCGCCACCAGCGCCGCCTCGCCATCGACCGGCATGCCCGTGGCCTCGGCCAACTCCTTGCGGTTCGGGGTGACCACGTCGGCCCCCGCATACCGGGCGTAATCCGGGCCTTTCGGGTCCACCACCACCCGCCGGCCGGCCAGCTTCGCCGCCGCGATCAACTGCGCCGGCACCGCCCCCGCCAGCACGCCCTTGCGGTAATCGGACAGCACGGCCACCGAGGTGGCGGCCAGCGTGTCGTTGGCGATCCGTAGCATCCGCTCGGCCAGCTTGCCGCCGATCGGTGCTGTCTCCTCCCGGTCGGAGCGCAGCAATTGCTGGCCCTGGCTGACGAACCGGGTCTTGACCGTGGTGGCCCGGGCGCCCTCCACCAGCAGCCACGGCTCCACGCCGGGCTGGCCGCCGATCAGCCCGGTGAGGTCGGACCCGGCCTGGTCGTCGCCAACCACCGATACGAACGCCACCGCAGCCCCGAGCGCGGTGAGGTTGCGGACCACGTTGCCGGCGCCCCCGGGCATGGCCACCTCGCGCTCCACGGTCAGGATCGGGATCGGCGCCTCGGGGCTGATGCGGTCGACGGTCCCATACACGTAGCGGTCCAGCATCACGTCCCCGATCACCATGACGCTGGTGCGGGCGAGGCGGCGCACGGCGCGGGACAAGGCCATCGAATCGGGCGCGAGTTCCGCGACCGGCTCGGCGGCCGCGGTCCCGCCTGCCTTTATCTCCATTGTCACGTCCGCCGAATGTCCGCCTTGGATGGTGCTATCCATTGCCGAGGGCTAGCGTCCCACCGGCTGCGTGGCAAGCGCGCCTCATGCGGTCAGGAACCGCAGGGGGCCGGAGTCGAGCACGGCGCAGGTGAGCGGGCCGCCTTTTCCAGCTCCGGTGTCGATGCCGATCCGGTTGGCGCGGACCACCGGCGCGGGCCCCGGCGTATGGCCATGCACGATCACCATCTCGGGATCTTCGGGCAGCATGACGCCATCCCACCCCAGGAACGCCTCACGGATCCAGAGCAGGTCGGCCGGACTCTGGTCCGCCAGGGGGGTGCCGGGCCGAACGCCAGCGTGAACGAACGCGTATCCGCCATGCACGTGGCTGAGCCCGAGCTCCCGCAGGAAGGCGAGGTGGGTCGGCGGAATCATCTCGGGCCAACGGCCCGGCGGCGTCCCGGCCGGAATGCCCCAGCTTTCCAGGGCCAAGTCGCCGCCGTTCTCCAGCCAGGTCTGCACGGCCTGCGTCGTGCGGCGGCTCAAGGCCGCAAGCAGCATCGCCTCATGGTTGCCCAGCAGGTTGATCGTGGGCACGCCCGGCAACGGCTGGCCGGAGGCGAGCAGGGACAGGCAGCCGGCCGAGTCCGGCCCGCGGTCGATATAGTCGCCGAGGTGGATCAGCAACGGCTTGGCGGCCGGGCTCCGGCGCAGGTCGCCCCGTATCGCCTTGTGCAAGGCGAACAGCTTGTCCGAATGACCATGAACATCGCCCACGGCATAGATGCGGCCGCCCCGGTCGAGGCGAGGCCGCCTCTGCGACGCCAGGTGGCCGGGGCTGGCGTCTGCGGGCGCCGGTAACTCTCTGGTAACCATCTTGGCATACCATACCCTGGCCAAAACAGGACGACGACACTGAATCTGGCATCACATGGCGGCGCGATAGCGCCCGATACGGCGACGCAAAACGCGGAACGGCCCTTGCGGGACGCCGTGGTCCGGCTATTGCGAACGCCGCCGGCCCGGCAGGCAGGCCGCCTGGCACTGGCGCTTCACCTGTCCCGGCTCGACCCGCCGGCTCCACGCCCGCACCACCGCCGCATCGCCCGCGCCGTGCTGGACGATGCTGCAGGCCGGCACGACGGCCAAATCTTCGCACTGCGCAACGGCGATCTAGTGCTCCTGTTCCAGACCTCGGAGGGGGGCGCGGCGCTGGCCACAACCCTGGCCCGCCTGTTTCAGGTCGACGTTCCCAACGCCGACGTATTGCTCAGCCGCTGGCTGCTCCCCGCCGATGCCGACGCCTTGCTGGCCTATGTCGATGCGCGCCTCGCCGACCGCTTGCCAGGCCACCCGTTCCAGCTCGAGCCCGCGGCCGGCCTCGGCGCCTTCGAGGCGATCGACGCACTGATCGAAAATAGCCCCATCACCGACCTGATGCACCGTCAAACCGCCGTGCTGCTCGGCCCCGAGGGCGCCGTCCGCCTGCGCCCGCTGTTCCGGAAAGTTGCCTTCTCCTTGCCCGTGCTCGAGGCGCGCATCGCCGCAACCGGCCATATGATCGCCGATCCCTTCCTGGTTCGCCACCTCGCCACGCGCCTCGATGGCCGCATGCTGCAGGCGCTCGCCGGCGATCTGCGCAGCGGAGGGCCGCTGACCAACGGCGCACGCGGCCCGGGGCCGATGCTGAACCTGAACCTGACCTTGCCCGGCATCCTCTCCGCCGGCTTTGCGTCGTTCGCCGGCGCCTGCCAGGCCGCCGGCGCCAGGGTCGGGATCGAGGTCTCGCTGCTGGACGCCTGCGCCGACCCCGAGGCGTTCCTGGTGGCGCGGGAGCGGCTCCGCCTGGCCGGGCTGGCGATGGTGCTGGACGGCGTATCCCATCATGCGCTCATGCTGACGACGCCCGCCGTGCTGCAGCCCGATCTCGTCAAGCTGGACTGGTCCAAGCAACTGCCCGAGGCGGGCCGGGCGCTGGAGACGGCCCTGGCGGAGCTCGGCCCGGCCCGGGTGGTGCTGCACCGCGCCGAAACCGAGGAAGCCCTGCGCTGGGGCATCGCCCACGGCATCCGCCGCTTCCAGGGCCGGCACGTCGACGCCATGCTGGCCGCCGGGCGGGTCGGCGCCTGCGTGCAGGCGGCGCATTGCACCTTGCGGCAATGTATGGAGCGCGCGTCGGCCACCGGTGCTCCCGGCCGCGCCGGGTGCCGCAACACCCTCCTGCTCGACGCCGTGACGCCGCTGGGGTCAATACCGGCATGAGCGGGACGCAAGGGCTGGACGCGTTGGCGGTGCTGGTAAGGGACTGCACCGCGTCGGGCGTGGGCCGTCGGGCGCTGCTGCTGCGAACCGATGTCCTTCCGGCCCAGCTCTCCCGGCCGCACCATCTTCGCCTGGCTTGCGCGGCCCTCGACCCGCTTACCCTGGCCGACCGCGCGCGCAAGCACGACCTGCCGAACGGCCGTGTCGCGGTATCCTGGCGTGGCGAATCGGCGTCGTTGCTGCGCCAGTCGCTGGATGCGCTCGAAACCCTGTTGCAGGACGCGCCGCAGGATGCGCCGGGCATGCCGGAACTGGTCGGGCTTTACGAATTGCCGAAGGATGGATCGGCCCTGCTGCACGAGGCAGGCGCCGCAGTGCGGCCGGAAAGCGCCGCAGAACCTACCGAAATCGTGCCCTCGACGCCGGAAAGCATTCTGGCGCCGCTCGACGCGGCGGCCTTGCACCTGATCGAGGAGCGTCTCGCGACCGCCGACATGGCGCGCTTCGCCCGCCGCAAGCCGGTCTGCCGCCTGGGCCCGCGAGGGATGCAACTCGCGTGGGAGAAGCGGTTCTTCTCGATCGACGAACTTGCCGACACCGTGGCGCCCGGCCGCAGCGCCCAGGCCGACCCCTGGCTCTTCCGCCGCCTCACCCGCGTGCTGGACCGCCGCATGCTGGCCCTGCTGTCCGATCCTGATGAGCTGCGCCAGGCCGGCCCGTTCAGCATCAGCCTCAATGTGGGCAGCATCTTGAGCCCGGACTTCCTCCGTTTCGACGCGGCGCTGCCGCCGCCGCTCCGCGGCCGGGCCGTGCTCGACCTGCTGCCGGCCGACGTGCTGTCCGATCCGGCCGCTTTCGCCTTCGCCCGCGGATTCGCCCGTGCCCGCGGATACCGGCTCTGCCTGCGCGGGGTGGCCGCGGCTTTGCTGCCCTTGCTGAACCTGCCGTCGCTGAATGTGGACTACGTGCAACTCCGTTGGTCGCAAGACCTCGCGCGCCTCGATGAAAGCGCCTTGCGGCCCGGAACCGCCCGCTGGGTGCTGGGCGAGGCCGGCACGCAAAGCGCGATAACCTGGGGGGAGAAGGCCGGGGTCGGGCTGTTCGCGGGCGTCGACCCGGCCGTCGCCTGACCGCCTGCATGGAGCCCGGCGCTAACCAGATCTTAATGTCCTGCGCCCACGATGGCAGCCAGGCGGCCCAAAGTGGGCCTGCCGCCACTCGGGAGCGAGCACCATCATGATCATGTCCACCTCAGCCCAGGCCGCACTCGGATCGTCGGCCGAACCCAGCCAGGCCATGACGGCCCTTGCCGGCGTCGCAGCGCTGGCCATGATCGTCGGCCTGGTTGTGGCGCTGTCCGGGACCGGTTGGCCGATGCCGACCGGCGACGGATCATTGACGCCGGTCCTCGCGCGCTAGCCGCCCGGCACATGGCCTGAAGCCGCCGGGCGTCGAGCCATCGTCCTCTGTGCTCGTCGTCCTCTGTGCTCGTCGTCAACGGTGCCGGCGGTGGTGGAGCTGAGCGGGATCGAACCGCTGACCTCCTCATTGCGAACGAGGCGCTCTCCCAACTGAGCTACAGCCCCGCCGTGCAGGCGGCGGACAATGCTGATCCAGGTCCGGCAAGTCAACCCGTGCGATATGCCGCCCCCGG
>CAXSDH010000129.1:0-6591 GCA_964235765.1 uncultured Acetobacteraceae bacterium | reverse complement strand
CTGCGTCAGGTATCGGGCTTTTGGGGTGCGATGGTGTAGTTCCATTTGCCGTGGAAGTCGGCGGGTGTGATGTTGAGGCTGGCGATCTGCGCGTCGGACACCTTGGTGCCCTTTTCGTAGGTGTTTTCGTCCAGGCGGCACTGCACGGTGAGGCCGGTCTGCGTGGTGGTGCTGGCGATCAGTGGCACGATGACCTGGTGCGTGAGCAGCGGCTTGCCGCGCCAGGTCTGGGTGATGAACGCGAACAAACGGTGCTCGATGCGGTTCCACTTGCTGGTGCCGGGCGGCAGGTGTGCCACGGTGATCGACAGCCCCGTCTGGTCGGCCAGCGTTTGCAGCTCGGTTTTCCACAGCCGCACCTGTACGCCGTTGCTGCCGCCACAGTCGGCGGTGGTCACGCGCAAATCCTTCGGATTTCGCTGCAGCCGCTTGGCGTCGAGGTAGCGAGTTTGGCCAAGCTCGTGCCACCAGCGCCGGATGCTTTCGACGGCGAAGGGTGCGGTGTCGCTGGTGATGCCAGGCTGACCCAGCCTGTGTTGGCGGCGATGTCGTAGACGCCGTAGGGCGCCACCTTGCCCAGTTCCGGCAGGGCGAAATCGTGCACCCGAACCGGTTCGGGCTGGCCCTTGGGGCGCAGTTCACGGCCTACGTTCTTGAAGTCGCCGACCGGCTGTTTTTTCTTGGCGTCCACCGAGATGGCGGGCTGGCCTGCGGCTTGGAACGCCTGCACCTGGGCGTTGATGAACTCGAACTGGGGGTTGCGATCGGGGTGGTGCGTGCCTTCGCGGGTCTTGCTGTTGGCTTGCAGGTTGAAGCCCAAACGCCGCAGCAGCCGTCCGACCAGCTTCTGGCTGGCCGTGCAGCCGCGCGCGGCCAAAGCACGGGCCAGACAGCGCTGGCTGCGGCTGACCCACAGCAGCGCCGCTTCCGGGTCGCCGCGGGTGGCCGCTGCACCAGCTCCGCCAGCGCGTCCAGCAGCCCCGCGCAATTCCTCTGGAATTCGCTGGTTCGGTGACGGTTCTCAGCCTGCGCCCGCCGCCCGGGCGGCGGATGCGGCCGGGGAACTCGCGCAAATCCAGAGAACGCCGGGTCCTTGCCATAGCCCAGCTCCACAAGCCCACGCCCAATCGTGCTGCGGGCGATGCCGGTCACCGCCGACACTGCCAGAATGCCGCCGCAAACGGCGGCATAGGCCTCGCTGGCAGCCCAGAGGCGCCGGTCGCGCTCTCCAAGAAACGGCGCAAGCGCCTCAAAACGGGATCTAATGGCAGCGGTGTCGATCACCCACCCAGGATAGTACGACCCGAAAACCCAACTTACCCACAATCGAAACTCGGTTGTTTCAGCTCAGGCCCTAACCGTGCACGAGGCCTGCTTCGACGTGACCGACGAGGCCGCGGCCGGCGCCGCGTTCGCGCGGCTGGACCAAGGGGGCATCGCGGTCGATATCCTGGTGAACAACGCCGGCATCCAGTGGCGGCAGCCGATGGTGGATCTGGCAACGGCGGATTGGCGCCGGGTCATCGAGACCAACCTGACCAGCGCCTTCGTGGTCGGGCGGGAAACGGCCCGGCGCATGATCCCGCGGGGACGCGGCAAGATCGTCAACATCGGCTCGCTCACCAGCGAGCTGGCCCGCGCGACGATTGCGCCCTACACGGTGGCAAAGGGCGGCATCAAGATGCTGACCCGCGCCATGGCGGCGGAATGGGCGCAGCACGGCATCCAGGCCAATGCCATCGGCCCCGGCTACATGCTGACGGACATGAACCAGGCCCTGGTCGATGACCCGGCCTTTGACGCCTGGGTGAAAGGCCGCACGCCGTCCCGCCGCTGGGGCCGGCCGGAGGAGCTGATCGGCGCCGCCGTGTTCCTCGCCTCCAAGGCGTCGGACTACGTCAACGGCCAGATCATCTACGTGGATGGCGGAATGCTCGCCGTGCTTTGAGCGGGCGCCGCGGCGAGCCAGCAACATGCAATGGAACCCGCGCTTCAGAGGCAATGCCGCACCGGGTGGCCATGGGATGCAGCCGATGGTGCCCGTAGCAGACGGGAGGATGGATTGAACGGCTGAAAACGATTAAAGGTTGGATGCGTGGCCGGGCCAGCCTCCGCCTGTTCAAACAGCGCCCTGCTTGCAGATCGATGATCAAACTTGGCCCAGGACCCATGCATACCGACAACGCCCCGCGCGTCCGCCGCTCGTGCCCGGGGTGAATGCGCCCATGCAGAGCGCGCAGTTCGTGACCGATTTCGGCGACCAGGCCGTCCTGCTGCCGTTGGCGGCGGGCGTCACGCTGGTGTTCCTCCTTGCGGGATGGCGGCGCGGCGCCGTGGCGTGGGCGGGCGCGGTGGCGGGAACGCTGTTCGCCATGCTGGTGTTCAAGTTGGGCTTCCTGGCGTGCGGCCACCTTCTGCCGGGCAGCCAGATCCGCAGCCCGAGCGGGCATACCGCGGCGAGCGCGGCCATCTACGGCGGCCTGCTCGCCCTGGTGGCGCGCCTTGCCACCGGGCATGGCCGCTGGACCCTGGCATGCGCGCTTCTGGTCACGCTCATGATTGGGGCGTCCCGACTGGCGCTGGGCGCGCATACGGGCCTGGAGGTCGCCGTGGGGGGCGCGGTCGGGGTGTGCGGCGCGATGGCGGCCGACCGCCTTGCGGGCGCGCCGCCGTCCGGACTGCGGCTCGGACGGCTGGCCGCGGTGACAGTCCTCGTCCTGGCCTTGCTGCACGGCGTCCACATGCCTGCCGAGGCGATGATACGATCGGCGGCGCTTGACCTATGGCCATTGTCGCAATGCCGCTGACGAGCAGCGCAAGGTTCTGGTCGTCTTGCGACATGATCATCGCAGCAGGCGAAAGGCCAGCGTCCGCTGTTCGGTTGCGGGCACGCTGACCGATCAGCTGGGTAAGCTGCAAAAGCGGCCCATTGCGGACACCCCGGTTTTGCCGGATCAGTGGCCCTCAAGGCCGGGCGGCCTCGTTGGGAGCGTCTGACATGCTGACCGTTCACCATCTTGGGAAGTCGCAATCTGAGCGGATCATCTGGCTCTGCGAAGAGCTTGAGGTGCCCTACGAGCTGAAACGCTACGAGCGCGACCCTGCCACCATCCTTGCCCCGCCCGAGTTCAAGGCGCTGCACCCGATGGGCGCCGCACCCGTGGTCACTGACGGCGCGCTGGTCCTTGCCGAGTCCGGCGCCGTCATCGAGTACCTCATTGCCAAGCATGGCGGTGGCCGTCTGGCACCCGGGCCGGACCACCCCGACTTCGCCCATTACCTTTACTGGTTCCACTTCGCCAACGGCAGCTTGCAGCCGAGCATGGGCCGCAACATGGTGCTGCGCCGCCTTGGCCTGCCGCCGGACAACCCGGTGCTGCTCGCGACTCAGGGCCGCCTGGACCGCGCGCTCGATCTGGTTGAGGCGCGGCTGGGGGAGGCGGACCACTTCGCGGGCCGCGAGTTCACCGCGGCGGACATCATGGCAGTCTTCTCGCTGACGACCATGCGCCTGTTCCTGCCGCTCGACCTCGCCCCGCATCCCAACATCCTCGCGTACTTGCAGCGCATCGGCGCCCGGCCCGCTTATCAAAGGGCCATGCAGAAGGGCGACCCGGACATGGCGCCCCTACTCACCTGACGATCAGGCGCCCCTGCTCGCCGGTCGCGTTCGAAATCTCAATTGACAAGCTGTGCCAGCAGCGCGTCGAGGCGCAACCGCCCTTCGGCCGTCGCAGCCAGCCGCCCGCCGCCGTTCGTCAGGTAGCCGGCCTCCAGCGCCTCGTCCAGGGCCATGCCGGCGCGGGCGGCAAACCGGGCGGCGTCGATGCCCTCGGTCAGGCGGAGGCCCATCAGCAGCATCTCGCGCGCGCGGTCCCGCGGGGCGATCCGCTCCTCCGCCGTGCTGCCGTGGCCTTGGCGCTCGACCCGGTCGGCCCAGGGTTCCGGCGCGCGGTGCCGCCGGGTCGCCACCAGCTCGCCGCCGAGCGTGACCCGGCCATGCGCTCCCGGCCCGATGCCGGCATAGTCGGCATAGCGCCAGTAGGCCAGGTTATGCCGGCTTTCGGCGCCGGGCCGCGCAAGGTTGGAAACCTCATACGGCAGCAGCCCGTGCGCGGCGCAGGCTTCCGCGGTGGCGACGTATAGCGCCGCGGCAAGCTCGTCGTCCGGCAGCACCAGCTTGCCCCGGCGGTGCAGCGCCTCGAAGCCGGTGCCCGGCTCGACCGTGAGCTGATACAGCGAAAGATGGTCGGCGCACAGCGACAGCGCCCGGTCCAATTCTGCCCGCCAGGCGGCGAGCGACTGGCCGGGCCGGGCATAGATCAGGTCGAACGACACGCGCGGAAAGGCGGCGCGCGCTGCGCATAGGGCCGTCACCGCCTGCTCCGCCGAGTGCTCCCGGCCCAGCAGGCGCAGCGCGTCGCCGTCAAGGCTTTGAATGCCGAGCGAAAGGCGGTTCACCCCGGCGTCCCGGAACGCCGCGAGCTTGCCGAGTTCCACGCTGGTTGGGTTGGCCTCAAGCGTGATCTCGATGTCCGGCAACGGGTCAAACAGCCGGGCGGCATCGGCGATCAGGTCAGCGACGATGGCGGGGTCCATGAGGCTTGGGGTGCCGCCGCCGAAGAAGATGGAGGCGAGCGGACGGCGGCCGAGCCGCGCGGCTTCCCACGCCAGCTCGGCGCGGAGTGCTGCGGCGAAACGGGCCTGCGGAATGCGCTCGCGGACATGGCTGTTGAAGTCGCAGTACGGGCACTTGGCCAGGCAGAACGGCCAATGGATGTAAAGGGCGAGGGGGTCCATCGCCTCCATATGGTGTCGCGGCGGGGCGGCGGGATCAGGGCACCACCCGGCCGTTCAGGTAAGGGCCGGGCGGATAGCCCGGCGGCGTGGGCGGCAGGGGGTAATAGCCTGGTGGCGGGTAGGCGGGCGGCGGATCGTAGCCCGGCGGGGGGTAGTGCTGCGCGGCGGCGTCCGAAGCCGCGCCCAGCGCGGCCAGCGCCGCCTAGAGAGGCCGTGCCCTCATTCTATCCTCCTTGGCAGCTGCTGCACCCCCGCCGGTTCAAAGCAGCTCAGCAGCAATTGCGCCATGGCGCGTGCGCGATGGCTGGCCGCGTGCTTCCGCGCCGGGTCCAGTTCGCCATAAGTTTCGGCGTTCCCCAAACCCATGAACATGGGATCGTAGCCGAATCCGTGCGCGCCGCGTGGCGGCCAGGCGACCGTGCCTTCGACCCGGCTCAGGAAGGTCGCGGTCGCCCCGTCCGGCCAGGCGAGGCTCAGCGCGCAGGTGAACCAGGCGCGGCGGTCGGCGTGCCCGGCCATCTCCCGATGCACCCGCTCCATCGCCGCGGCGAAGTCCTTGCCGGGTCCGGCCCAGCGGGCGGAGAGCACGCCGGGCGCACCGCCCAGCGCCGCGGCGGAGAAGCCGGAGTCGTCGGCCAGCGCCGGCAAGCCGGACGCCCGTGCGGCGGCCAGCGCCTTCAATCGCGCGTTGCCCACGAAGTCCGGCGCGTCCTCCACGGGTTCCGGCAGGCCGAGCACCCCGGCAGACACGACCTCGACGCCACGGGGCCGCAGCATCTCCGCGAGTTCCCGCACCTTGCCCGGGTTGTGGGTGGCCAGCACCAGCCGCGTGCCGGGGGACAGGCGCCGCATCAGGCGAGTGCGGCCCGCTGCATGGCGAACAACCGCGCCGTGCCCTGCTTGGCGAGTTGCAGCAACTGCGAGAACTGCTCTTCGGAGAACGGCGCCTTTTCCGCGGTGCCCTGGATTTCCACGATGCCGCCGCCCTCGGTCAGCACGAAGTTGGCGTCGGCCTCGGCCCCGCTGTCCTCGGCGTAGTCGAGGTCCAGCACCGCGGCGCCGTCCACCAGCCCGCAGCTCACGGCCGCGACCTGCCCGGACATCGGCGACTTCGTAATCACGCGGTTGTGCTCCATGTGGCGGAAGGCGAGGCTCAGCGCCACCCAGGCCCCGGTGATGCTGGCGCAGCGCGTGCCGCCGTCGGCGTTCAGCACGTCGCAGTCGAGAGTGATGCTGCACTCGCCCATGGCCGAGCGGTCCACCACGGCGCGCAGGCTGCGTCCGATCAGGCGCTGGATTTCCTGGGTGCGGCCGGACTGCTTGCCGCGCGCCGCTTCCCGGTCGCCGCGGGTGTGGGTGGCGCGGGGCAGCATGCCGTACTCGGCGGTGATCCACCCCTGGCCGGTGCCGCGCAGGAAGCCCGGCACCCGGCCCTCGACGCTTGCGGTGCACAGCACCTCCGTGCCGCCCATGCGGATCAGGCACGACCCTTCGGCGTGCCGGGCGAAGCCGGTGGTGAACGAAACGTCCCGAAGGGTGTCGGCGGTGCGGCCGGATGGGCGCATGATGCTGTCCTGATCGTGGGCCTTCCCTATATCCTAACCCGGACGCGCATGGCAGGGAGCTTGGGACGGCGGCATGACAATCGGATTGGGCATCATCGGCGCCGGGATCATGGGCGAGCGGCTGCTGCGGGCGGCGGGGGAGCACGCGGGCGACGTGGTGCACGTCACCGGCATCTGGGACCACGCGCCGGCCGCGCTGGACCGGGTGGCGGCGGGGCTGCCCGGC
>CAXSDH010000128.1:0-6830 GCA_964235765.1 uncultured Acetobacteraceae bacterium | reverse complement strand
CAGCACATCGACGCCCACGATGTTGGCGCTCGCCCGGAGGAACGTCGCATCCACGGTGCCGTCAATCACAAGCGCCGAGGTCCAGCCCAGTCCCTTGACCTTGCCAGCGAGGTCCTTGGTCTTGCCCGTGCCGCCCCCCACGCTGTCCAGGACCATCAGCTTGCCCTCCGCCCGCTTGAGCGACAGCGCGCTGATCAGGCCCAAGCGACGCACCTTCTTCGGCAGGTCGAACGCATGGCTGCGGACCACCGGCCCGTGCACCCTGCCGCCCGTGCGGAACTGCGGCGCGCGCAGGCTGCCCTGCCGGGCGTTGCCGGTGCCCTTTTGCTTATACGGCTTCTTTGTGGTGCCGGACACCTCGCCCATGCCCTTGGTCTTGTGCGTGCCGGCCCGCCGCTTGGCGAGTTGCCACTCGATGACCCGGGCGATGATGTCCCGCCGCGGCTGCGCGGCGAACAGGGCGTCCGGCAACTCGGCCGAACCGGCCGAGCCGTTGTCCAAGGTCTTGATGTCGACCTGCATCACGCGGTCTCCGTCGGCTGCGCCAGGTCAGGACTGGCGGCACTGGGCGCACCCAGGATCGCGGCGGGATACGGCGCCTCTGCCGGGCGCGGCTTCTTGATCGCGTCGCGGATGCGCACGAACTCGCCCTTGGAACCCGGCACCGCGCCGCGGACCATGATGAGGCCCTTGTCGGCGTCGATGCCGGCCACTTCCATGTTCAGCGTCGTCACGCGCTCGACGCCCAGGTGCCCGGCCATCTTCTTGTTCTTGAATGTCTTGCCGGGGTCCTGCCGGTTGCCGGTGGAGCCGTGGCTCCGATGGCTGACGGACACGCCGTGGCTGGCTTCCAGGCCGCGGAAGTTCCAGCGCTTCATGGCGCCGGCGAACCCCTTGCCCTTGGTGACGCCGCAAACATCTACTTTCTGGCCCACCACGAAATGCGCCGCCGTCAGGGTCTGACCCGACTCCAGCAGGGCATCCGGCGCCACGCGGAACTCGACGAGCCGCGCTTTCGGCTCCACCTTGACCCGAGCATAGTGCCCCTTGTTGGGTTGGGTGACGTTCTTCACCTTGGCCTTGCCCCAGCCAAGCTGAATGGCCGTATAGCCGTCCCGCTCCTCAGTCCGCGTGTCCACGACCTGCACTTGGTCTAGATGCAGGACGGTGACAGGCACGTGGGTGCCGTCCTCCTTGAACATCCGGGTCATGCCCAACTTCTTCGCGATCAATCCAGTGCGCATTGGCCCGGCCCTACAGCTTGATCTCGACATCCACGCCGGAGGCGAGGTCGAGCTTCATCAATGCGTCCACCGTCTGCGGCGTCGGCTCCACGATGTCGAGCAACCGGCGGTGCGTCCGGATTTCGAACTGCTCCCGGCTCTTCTTGTCCACGTGCGGCGAACGGTTCACCGTGAACCGCTCGATATGCGTCGGCAAAGGGATCGGCCCGCGAACCCGGGCACCCGTGCGCTTCGCCGTGTTCACGATCTCCCGCGTGCTGTTGTCCAGCACGCGGTGATCGTACGCCTTCAGGCGAATGCGGATGTTCTGGTTATCCATGATACTTCAATCCAGGTTCGCGGCGCTGCGGTCGATAGGCCGGCTTACTTCGTGATGCTGGCAACGACGCCGGCGCCGACCGTCCGTCCGCCCTCGCGGATCGCGAAGCGCAGCCCCTCGTCCATGGCGATAGGCGCGATTAGCTCCACGTCCATCGACACGTTGTCGCCCGGCATCACCATCTCCGTGCCCGTCGGCAGCTGCACCACGCCGGTCACGTCGGTGGTGCGGAAGTAGAACTGCGGGCGGTAGTTGGTGAAGAACGGGGTGTGGCGCCCGCCCTCCTCCTTGGTCAGCACGTAGGCTTCCGCCTTGAACTGCGTGTGCGGCGTGATGCTGCCGGGCTTGGCCAGCACCTGGCCGCGCTCCACGTCCTCGCGCTTGGTGCCGCGCAACAGCGCGCCGATGTTGTCGCCGGCCTCCCCGCGGTCCAGCAGCTTGCGGAACATCTCGACACCGGTGACGATGGTTTTCACCGTGTTCTTGATGCCGACGATCTCGACCTCGTCGCCCACGTTGACGATGCCGCGCTCGATGCGGCCGGTCACCACGGTGCCGCGGCCGGAGATGCTGAACACGTCCTCGATCGGCATCAGGAATGGCCGCTCGGTCGCGCGCACCGGCTGCGGGATGTACTTATCCACCTCGGCCATCAGCTTGATGATGGCCTCTTCGCCCAGCTCGGGGTTCTTGTCCTCGAGCGCCATCAGCGCGGAGCCATGAACGATCGGGATGTCGTCGCCGGGGAACTGGTAGGAGGAAAGCAGCTCGCGCACCTCCATCTCCACGAGTTCCAGCAACTCGGCGTCGTCCACCATGTCGACTTTGTTGAGGAACACGACCAGCGCCGGCACGCCGACCTGGCGGGCGAGCAGGATGTGCTCGCGGGTTTGCGGCATCGGGCCGTCGGCGGCCGAAACCACCAGGATCGCGCCGTCCATCTGCGCCGCGCCGGTGATCATGTTCTTCACGTAGTCGGCGTGGCCGGGGCAATCGACGTGGGCGTAGTGGCGGTTCGCCGTCTCATACTCGACGTGCGCGGTCGAGATGGTGATGCCGCGGGCCCGCTCCTCGGGCGCCTTGTCGATTTGGTCATAGGCCGTGTAGGTGGCGCCGCCGGACTTTGCCAACACCTTTGTAATGGCTGCCGTCAGCGACGTCTTGCCATGGTCCACGTGCCCAATCGTGCCGATATTGCAGTGCGGCTTGTTCCGCTGAAATTTCGCCTTGGCCATCAGAGTATCTCCGTCGCCCGCCTATCGATGGGGGCAGGTTGGGTTGGTATTACCAGCGGTAGTGGCTGAACGCCTTGTTGGCTTCGGCCATCCGGTGGGTGTCCTCACGCTTCTTGACGGCCGAGCCACGGTTGTTCACCGCGTCATGCAGTTCGTTCGAGAGGCGGTCTTCCATCGTGTGCTCGCCGCGCTTGCGGGCGCTGTCGATGATCCAGCGGATCGCGAGAGCTTGCCGGCGCTCCGTCCGCACCTCGACCGGCACCTGATACGTCGCGCCACCGACCCGGCGCGACCGCACCTCGACAGCAGGTTTCACATTGTCGAGCGCCTCGTGGAACAGCCGGACCGGATCAGCCGCGTTGCCGCCCCGCTTCTTGAGCACGTCCAACGCGCTGTAGACGATGCCCTCGGCGGCGGACTTCTTGCCGTCATACATCAGGGCGTTCATGAAGCGGGTGATCACGATATCCCCGAACTTCGCGTCCGGCAGGATCTCGCGCTTCACCGCGCGGCGGCGTCGGCTCATCGTTCTCTCTCCTACTTCGGCCGCTTGGCGCCATACAGCGACCGGCGCTGACGTCGCTTCGGCAGACCCTGCGTATCGAGCACGCCACGCAGGATGTGGTACCGCACGCCCGGCAAGTCCTTGACGCGACCGCCGCGGATCAGCACGACGCTGTGCTCCTGCAGGTTGTGGCCCTCGCCAGGGATGTAGCTCACCACCTCGTAGCCATTGGTCAGCCGCACCTTGGCCACCTTGCGCAACGCCGAGTTCGGCTTCTTCGGGGTCGTCGTATAGACGCGCGTGCAAACGCCGCGCTTCTGCGGGCAACCCTGCAACGCAGGCACCTTGTTGCGCTTGGCGGCAGGCTCGCGCCCATTGGCAATCAGCTGGTTGATGGTCGGCATACGCCTCTTCCGATCCTTGATCCTGTCAGCCCCGCCCGTCCTGCCGTGCCGTCCACAGTCATGAAGCGCGAGAGGGACCTGCCCACCCGCGCTTGCGATGCGGCACATGACCTAGGCCGACCCAACCGGGCAGCGGCGCCATGCGCTATCTGTAAACAACGACCGGCCCGGACTGGGTCGGGGTTAGCCGAGGGCGGGTTCCTACGCCCCCATTGCTCCGTAGTCAAGCATGCCGAAGCAAAACGGCCAGGGGACGCAGCGATGCAAGCATCGCGGCGTCCCCTGTATTGACCTATTCGGCAGCCTTGGTAATGGCCGGAGTCGCCGGATGCAGCCGCGCCTGGTCGCGGCCCGCCGCCACCTGCCGCAGCCGGTTCATGACGCTGCCCGTGCCTGCCGGGATCAAGCGGCCGACGATCACGTTCTCCTTGAGCCCCTGCAGGCTGTCGACCTTACCGGCCGTAGCCGCCTCGGTCAGCACCCGCGTGGTCTCCTGGAACGAGGCCGCGGAGATGAAGCTGTGCGTCTGCAGGCTGGCCTTGGTAATGCCCTGCAGCACCGGCATCGCCGTCGCCGCACGCTCCTCGGCCGCAACCCGCTTCTCGTTCTCCGCCTCGAACTCAAGCCGGTCCACCTGCTCGCCTTGCAGGTAGGTCGTATCCCCTGGTTCCAGGATCTCCACCTTCTGGAGCATCTGCCGGACGATAACCTCGATGTGCTTGTCGTTGATCTTCACGCCCTGCAACCGATAGACGTCCTGGATCTCGTTGACCAGGTAGTCCGACAGGGCCTCGACGCCCAACACCTTCAGGATGTCGTGCGGCACGCGCGGCCCGTCCACCAAGGGGTCGCCCCGGCGCACGAAATCGCCCTCCTGCACGCTGACGTGCTTGCCCTTCGGGATCAGGTACTCGGTGTCCTCGCTCGTCTCGTCGTTTTTTACGATGACCCGGCGCTTCGCCTTGTAGTCCTTCCCGAACTCCACCCGGCCATCCATCTCGGCGATGATCGCGTGGTCCTTGGGCCGCCGCGCCTCGAACAGTTCCGCCACACGCGGCAAGCCGCCCGTGATGTCGCGGGTCTTGCTGCCCTCGCGTGGGATGCGCGCCAGCACGTCGCCCGCCGCCACCGTCGCGCCGTTCTCGACCGAGAGGATCGAGTCCGGGTTGAGGAAGTAGCGCGCCTCCGCTCCGGTCGGCAGCTTCAGCACCTCGCCCTTGGCGTCCTTCAACTGCAGCCGCGGACGCAGGTCCACGCCCTTCGCCTGCTGCTTGTAGTCCACCACCACGCGAGACGTGAGGCCGGTCACCTCGTCCATCCGCTCCACGATCGTCACCCCGTCGAGCATGTCCAGGTATTCCACCTGGCCCGCCCGCTCGGTGATGATCGGCAGCGTGTAGGGGTCCCACTCCGCCAGCTTGTCGTTGCGCTTGACCGTCGCACCTTCGTCGGCCAGCAGCCGCGCGCCATACGGCACCCGGAAACGCGCGCGCTCGCGGCCCTTGTCGTCCTGCAGCACCATTTCGCAGTTGCGGGACATGACCACGGGCAAGCCCTGGCTGTTCTGCACCACGTTACGGTTCTTGATGGAGACCGTGCCGTCATGGCTTGCCTCGACGTTGCTCACCTCGGCGCCCCGCTGCGCCGCGCCGCCGATGTGGAAGGTCCGCATGGTCAGCTGGGTGCCCGGCTCGCCGATGGATTGGGCGGCAATCACGCCCACCGCCTCGCCGATGTTCACCGGCGTGCCGCGCGCGAGGTCCCGCCCGTAGCAAGCCGCACACACGCCGACCCGGCTCTCGCACGTCAGCACGGAGCGGATTTTTACGGACTCGACGCCCGAAGTCTCGATCCGCTCGGCTTCCGGCTCCTCGATCAGGGTGTTGCGCGGCAAGATGACCGTGTTGGTGGTCGGGTCCAGCACGTCCTCGGCCGTGGTGCGGCCCAACGTGCGTTCCTCCAATCCGGCCACGACCTCGCCGCCGTCCATGACGGCCTTCACGGTCAAGCCGCGTTCAGTACCGCAATCCGGCTCGACGATGATGCAGTCCTGCGCCACGTCGACCAACCGCCGGGTCAGGTAGCCGGAGTTGGCCGTCTTCAGCGCCGTGTCCGCCAGGCCCTTGCGGGCGCCGTGCGTGGAGTTGAAATATTCAAGGACGGACAGCCCCTCCTTGAAGTTGGCGATGATCGGCTGCTCGATGATCTCGCCCGAAGGCTTGGCCATCAGGCCGCGCATGCCCGCCAACTGGCGCATCTGCGCCGGGGACCCGCGGGCGCCGGAGTGGCTCATCATCCACACCGAATTCGTCGGCGTGCCCACCTCCTGCTTGCTGATCTCCTTCATCATGGCGCCGGCCACCTCGTCCGTGCAGCGGGACCAGGCGTCCACCACCTTGTTGTAGCGCTCGCCGGCGGTGATCAGCCCGTCCTGGTACTGCTGCTCGAACTCCTTGACCTCGTTCTGGGTCTTGAGGATCAACTCGGGCTTGCTGTCCGGAATGATCAGGTCGTCCTTGCCGAAGGAGAGCCCGGCCTTCGCCGCCTGGCCGAAGCCCAGCCCCATCATCCGGTCGGCGAAGATCACGCATTCCTTTTGGCCGCAGTGGCGGTACACCGCGTCGATCACGTCCGACACGTTCTTCTTGGTCAGCGTGCGATTGATCAGGCTGAACGGAACGTTCGGGTTGCGCGGCAAGATCTGCGCAATCAGCATGCGGCCCGGCGTGGTCACCACCACCTGCCGGGTCGGCTTGCCGTCGGCGTCCACCGTCTCGTAGCGGCAGCGGATTTTGTCATGCAACTGGATGGCCTTGGCGGTCAGCGCATACTCGATCTCGCCCACGCTGGCGAAAGCCGTCGGGCCCTTCTTGAGCAATTCGACGGGCTTGCCACCCTCCTCCCGATAAATCGCCGTGTCCGGCGCTTCGCGGAACTCCGGCGTCTCCAGGCTGAGGTAGTAAAGCCCCAGCACGATGTCCTGGCTCGGCACGATGATCGGCTTGCCATTGGCCGGGCTGAGGATGTTGTTCGTGCTCATCATCAGCACGCGGGCTTCCAGCTGCGCCTCCAGGCTCAGCGGCACGTGCACCGCCATCTGGTCGCCGTCGAAGTCCGCGTTGA
>CAXSDH010000127.1:0-6960 GCA_964235765.1 uncultured Acetobacteraceae bacterium | reverse complement strand
TAGGTCTCGCCGCCGACGCGCTGGTTGCTCATGCCGGCCAGGATCTGGCCGGGGGTGGGCAGGGCGCCGGGCGGGACGTGGCGCGCCGGGTCCCACAAGGCGGAGCGGACGATGGCGCGAGCGCATTGGAAGTAGACTTCGCCGAGGCGGATGACGATGGCGCAGCGCGGGGCCCTGCCCTCGACCGACAAGGCGGCGAGTAGGTCCGGGCTGGTGTCCAGGTGGGCGTGGCCGTTCAGCCGAAGCGTGGTTCCGCTGCCGGGCAGCAGGAACATCAGCGCGACGCGTGGGTCCCTGACGATGTTGGCAAGGCTGTCCACGCGGTTGTTGCCGCGGCGGTCCGGCATGGCCAGGGTCTGGTCATCGAGGATGCGCACGAAGCCCGGCTTGTCGCCGCGGGGCGAGCAGTCCAGGCCTTCCGGCCCGGCGGTCGCCAGCGCGGCAAAGGGCGAGGCCTCGATCAGGGTGCGATATTCCGGGGTGATGCGGTGCGCGACCTTGACGAGGGAGGCTTCGGCGGGTTCGCCGTAGAGGGCGTGCAATTCTTGAAGCGTGTTTATTTTCGGCATGGGCTCGCCTCCGCTTGCAGGCGCCGCCGGGGCGCATGACATGGGGGCGCGTTAGCAGAGGATGTCCGCCATGGCCACCGTAGCATTCGACGCCCGCCCGCTGGACTCGGCCGCCCGCATCGCCCGGTTCCGCCGGCTGGCCTGGTTGCTGGACGCGCAGTTCGGGCTGCCGGGCACCCGCTTCCGCTTCGGCGTGAACAGCCTGTTCGGCCTGGCGCCGGTGGCTGGCGACGTGGCGCTGGGGCTGGTGTCGCTTTACCTGATCTGGGAGGCGAAGCGGATGGGGGCGCCCACGGCGTTGCTCGGGCGCATGCTGGCCAACGTGGCGGTCGAGGTCGTGGGCGGGTCGGTGCCGCTGGTGGGCGACCTGTTCGACATGGCGTTCAAGGCAAACTTGCGGAACCTGGCGCTGCTGGAGGGGTGGCTGGCGGGGCGGGGGTAGCCACGCAGTCGAACGAATAGGCGAACCCCGCCCCATCCGCGCCGACATCCACGCGGCCCGGGGTTGATCCGTCCAGCATCCGGGTCAGGAAGGCGCCGCTGATATCGGGGAGCATCGTGTTGGTCAGGATGTTGTCGATGATGCGGCCGCCGCTCTCCGGCTCGGTGCAGCGCCTGGCAATGGACACTTCGATCAGCTTCTTGCAGACAGGCGTGGTCATACGGCTCGCTTGATATCGGTCTGGGAAAGGTCGTCGCCCTTGAACAGCAAGGGTTCGCCGGTCACCTTGGCGAGTGCGTAGGAGAAGCAGTCGCCGAAGTTCAGGCCTGCCGGGTGCCGTCCTTTGCCGAAGCGTCGGCAGGCGTCGATGGCCACATCGACGTGCTCGGGACCAAAGCCCGCGACCTGCACCGCCGCACGGGAAGCGAACGCACGGAACTCGGACAGACCTGCCTCGCCCTTGCGGCTCAGGATCACCATGCTCGATTCTAGCATGGTGGCCGCGCTCGCCAGACGGGTGCGATCCGCCGTAATGGCGGCGATGAAGGCCTCTTTCTCCGGCTCACCCTGCAGGACGGCGATGAAGACGGAACTGTCGATGACCATCAGTTCGGGATGCCGTTCTCGTCGTAGCCCAGGATTTCGTCGTCGCCGCGAGGGTCGAGTACAGGCAGGGCGGCACACCGGTCCGCAATCTCCGCAAGCGCCTTGGCGAGCTCCGGACCCTCGCCACGCTTGAGCTGCTCGTAGCGCAGCCGTTCAAGCAGGGAGGTGCGGATCGCTTCGGTGAGCGTCTCGCCGGTCAGGCTCGCAACCTGGCGGGCGAGGCTGTCTGTTTCCTTGTCCTTTAAACTGAGGGCCATGCGCCTCGTCCGTATAGAATTGCTGACCGAGTATATACGGCAAGGTCACCGCTGTCGAGACGTAGCGTCAGCCGGCCTTGGCTCTCAACGAGAGCAAGTCGTTGAGGTTGAACACGACTGCCGTCTCCGCAAACTCCAGCTCGCGTTTGAAAGCGCCGCACATAAACAGGCTGATGGGCGAACCCGAAGCCCTTCCGCTGGACCAAGGACCCGGACGTAGTCATCGCTGCTGTCCGCCGAGGGCACCAAGCGTTAGATTCGCACCGCTCGAGTATCACCGGCCCCACGCTCAGGCACCGGTGGCAGAGAGGAGTGCGCTCCACTGCTTGCGGTGCCCCCGTTCGCTCGTAATGGCCGGCGGGCCGTCCACTGCTAGGCCAGGCCCAGCATTTGGCGCGCCTCCGCAGGCGTTGCGGTTTCGCGGCCGTGGGCGCGGCCGAGAGCGGCGAAGAAGCGGACGAGCTCCGCATTGGTGGGGCAGCCGAGCTCGGCGTACGGGTAATCGCCGATGCCCGGGGAGACGTGGCCGCCGCGTTCGAGGGCCACGGCGGCGGCGGGCAATAGGTTGCCCTCCTTGCACGTGACCGTCCATTCGATCCGTCGACCCGGAGGTAGCGCCCGCACGAAAGCCAGCGTATCTTCGATGGTGCAGGAATGGCCGCCGATGATGCCGCCCTCGCAGAACGCGAATTGCACGTACGCCGGCTCCTTGAACACGCCCATGTCCAGCAGCGCGTCCACCCCCTTTAGGAACGGCACGGCCCAGCAGGTGAGGTGCGGCTTCACGCCAGCCTTGTTCATGGCGTCGGCCAGGAACATGCAGGTGCCGATGGTGTTGACATAGGTCTTGTCCGTCGTCTGGAAGCGGTGGGCTACGGCATCGTAGACGTCGATATTGGTGCTGCCCACGTCGATGGCGGCCATGTCGGCGCGTTTGGCCGGATCATGCTCCATGGCGGCGATGTGGGCGGATCGGGCATGGTCGCCCTTGACGGTCGCCTGGCCCAGCGTGCTGTCGATCAGAACGTTGGAGCGGGTGCGAATCTTTTCGATGATCTCGAGATAGGTGGCGGGGTCGTGGCAGGGGGAGCCGTCTGGAGTGCGTGCGTGGAAATGGATGATGGAGGCGCCTTCGGCCTCGCAGGCCGCGGCGGTCTCGGCGATCTCGTCGGGCGTGTAGGGGATGTTTGGATTGGGGTCGCGCATCCGGTATTCGTTGATGCGGGCCATGATGATCAACTTCTTGCCCATTTCAGGCGCTCCGTCCGGGATTCTTCCGATCGTCTACAAGTCAGGGTTGACTCAGCCATCGGTCATAGAGGCGACGGCTGTCAATGCCGAGCTTCGTCTCCAATCGCAGCTTGCCTTCGCCGGGATCCCGGCGATACTGGCGCCGAGTCAACTGGCGCGCAGACGCCGTCGAGGGGAGATCGGGTCCATGCATCCATCGCGTCGGTCTGTGCTCGGAGGCTTGCTGGCCGCCCCCGTGGTTTTGCGGCATGCGCTTGCCGCGGGCACCTGGCCGAACAAGCCGATCACCATGGTGGCGCCGTTCAGCGTCGGTGGTGCGACCGACCGGCTGGCGCGCAGCTATGCCCAGTTCCTCGGCCCGGCCCTGGGGCAACCAGTAGTGGTCACCAACCGCATCGGTGCGGGCGGGCAGACCGGGACGACCTGGGCTTTGTCCCAGCCGGATGACGGCTACACGCTGCTTTGCACGGCGCCGATGCCGTATATGGGGACCAACATCCTGCTGACCCATGCGCGCTATACGCTGGACAGCTTCGCCTTCATCAACAACCAGTGGAACGACACGCCGGTCGTTCTGACCAACAAGGACCGCCCGTACAAGACGTATGACGAGCTGGTAAAAGCCATCAAGGCGCAGCCGGGCAAGCTGACGGCCGGGGCAACGTTCGGGTCGTCCGGGCAGATCGGGATCTCGCTGATGTTGGACACGCTGGGGTTGCCGCACGATGCCGTCCGGCTGGTGACGTTCGACAGCGGAGGCGGGGTGCGCACCGCCCTGGCGGGGAACCAGGTGGATTTCGCGATCGAGAACTCCGAAGGCAGCGAAACAGTCCGGCAATTCCTGCGCCCGCTGGCCGTTATCAGCACGGATCGTGACCCGGCGTGGGATGCCCCGCCGATCAACGAGGCGCTGAAACCCTACAATGTGACAATGCCGATCATCGCCGGGTCGCTGCGCGGGCTGGTGGCGCCGGCAGGGTTCAAGAACAAGCATCCCGAGGACTACCAGAAGCTCGTGGACGTGTATCGAAAGACGCTGGAAGGGCCCGAGTATTCGAAGTTTCTCAAGGACAATACCATGGGCGCGGCCTGGTACGGGCCAGAGAAGTCGACCGCGCAGGTGAAGGAGAGCTTCGCCGTGGTGCAGAGATATCAGTCGGACCTGAAGTGACGCGGATACGCTGAAATGAGGTTCAGGGCAGGGCACCGCATGGTGGTCGTGGACCTGCCTCATTTCCTCTTCCTGACGGGGCTAGTCGGGTTCTGTGCCTGGTATTTCGTCGATGCGCATATCGCTTCGAACACGCTGGAGAACCTGCTGCTGATCGAGCCGGCGGTCATCGCGGCGGTGATCCTGTATTTGGTGATCCTGCGCGACGTGATCCGGGTGGTGCCGAACCCCGATGTCGCCGCCGTGCTTCGGGCCCCGCTGTCACCCTTGGTACGTGTGCGGATCTTCGGCGGCATGGCGTTGCTGATCGCCTATGTGGCGCTGATGGGGGTGATCGGCTTCGATGTGGCGACGGTGCTGTACGTCGCTGCCACGCTGGCGCTGTTGGGGGAGCGGCGGCCGGTGATGCTGATCATCCTACCGCTCGTGTTCGGGGCGGTCGTGGTCTACGCGTTCCGGCAAATGGTCACGGTGCCGGTGCCGACGCTGCTGGAGTTGCTGTCGTGATCGATACAGGTCCGTTCATGGACGCGATCCATATGCTGTCGGGCTCGTGGGAGCCGTGGCTGATCGTGCTCCCGGGCCTGCTGATCGGGTTGCTGTTCCACGCCATCCCAGGACTGACCACATCGATTGCCATCGCGCTGTTCCTGCCGGTGTTGCCCTATATGAGCTTCCTGCAATCTCTGGTGTTCATGACCGCGATGTATACCGGAAGCCTGTTCGGCGTGGCGATCCCGGCGATCCTGCTCAATATCCCCGGCTCAGCCGCCGCCGTCGCCACTACCTTCGACGGCTTCCCCATGGCGCAGCAGGGCAAGCAGGCCGAGGCGCTGGGCTACGCGCTCGCCGCCTCGGTCATCGGGCAGGGCGTCGCCTACATTATCCTGCTGTTTTTGGTGCAGCCGATCGGCGAACTGGCGATCAAGCTCGGGCCAGCCGAGATGTGCATCGTGGCTTTGTGGGGCCTGTCGATGATCGCGGGCCTGCGCGGCCGCTACGTGTCGCGGGGGTTGCTGGCCGGGCTGTTCGGGCTGCTGCTGGGCACCATCGGGTTCAGCGACCGCGGCACCATCCGTGGAACGATGGGGATCGAGGCGCTGCTGGATGGCATACCGACCATTCCCGCCGTGGTGGGCATGTTTGCCGCTGCCGAGCTGTTTGGCCTGGTGAAGTCCGAGTACATCGTCACGGACCCGAATGCCGGCAAGGTGAGCCTGATGCGGATCATACGGGCGGCGGTCGATACGCTGCGTTATCCGGTGGTGCTGCTGCGCGGTTCGCTGCTGGGCGCCGTGATCGGCACGTTGCCGGGCGGGCACGCGGTGGCGAACCTGCTGTCCTATTCCGAGGCGCGACGCACGGCAAAGGACCCGGAGAAGTTCGGCACCGGCGACCCGCGCGGAGTGATCGCGGCGGAGGCGGGCAACGCGAGTTCGGAGGGCGGTTCGATCGCGACGCTGCTGGCGTTGGGCATCCCGACTGGGGGCGCGACGGCAATCATGCTGGTCGCCTTCGACATGCACAACATCACCGGCGGTCCGCAGTTCATGCACGACCACAAGGACCTGGTCTACGCGGTGATCCTGTCGAACCTGGCGCAAATCCTGTTCCTGATCCCGGTCGGCCTCACCTTCACCTTCGCCGCCAGCTACGTCATCCGCATCCCGCTGCGGGTCATCATCCCGACCGTGCTGTCGCTGGCGGTGATCGGCGCCTATGCGCTGAACGGCAACATGACGGGGCCGGCGACGCTGGCGGTGTTCGCGGTGCTGGGCTGGCTGCTGCAGCGGTTCGAATATCCGGTGTCCGCTGCCGTGGTAGGGCTGCTGCTGGCCAAGCTGACGGAGGGAGCGATGATGCGGACCTACCAGATGAGTGGTGGCGACCCGCGTATCTTCATCGAGCGCCCGGCGGCGGGGGTGCTCTTGCTGCTGCTGGTCCTCTCTTTGGCCTGGCCGGCGGTGAAGAACTGGCGGAAACGTGGGCTGGTGCGGGCCGCAACGCCGGGTCACTGAGTCTCGAGGTGAAGCGGTGCAGACGGGCGGCTCGATCGAGTGACCGTCATCCGATGATGGGTTGCACCCATCCTGCGGCCTGGGTTTGTGTATCACGAGGGGCCGATCGGTGATGCCGCCCGTATCAGCCTCCGAGACTCGCCTTGGCGGCGCGGACGTAGCTGCTCTCCCGTGCCCGCTACCAAATCGGAAGGGGTGCGAACGCGAAGGCTGTAGGCGACCCCGCGACGGATGAGATACGGCCCTGCCAACAGCGGCTCCTGTATAACACATGTGGGCCACGGGTGTTACAGTGCTGTCTCGTCTACCCATTGTCATTGTTCAGCAATTTAGGTTGGTTGGGGCGGAAGGACCCTATCCCCTACCCTGCCGCCAACCCGCTGTGCTGCAACGATAACTCAGCCTGGAAAAGCAGCTCCGTGGACCAGTGGACCACGTGGGTGTACCACAATGTGAGTGGGATTTGTCAACTCTGGAGCAAGACGAGGCTGAGAGCATCGCCACGAACCTGCTCACGACAAATCCTGCCGTAACCTAGCTTGATGCGCACGGTGGCAAGCTGGTCTCGTCCGGCTATGAGTATCCGACCGATTGCCAAATGGGTGTGACGTTGAAAGCGATAGGCTTCCAAGCAGAGCCATCGCTG
>CAXSDH010000126.1:0-7029 GCA_964235765.1 uncultured Acetobacteraceae bacterium | reverse complement strand
CTACGCCGGCATGGTGCGCAAGAAGAACGTGCTCGCCACCATGATGCAGTCGTTCAGCATCACCGCGCTGGTGACGATCCTGTGGATGGTGGCCGGCTACAGCCTCGCGTTCACCAACGGCAACGCCTATATCGGCGACTTCTCGCGAGTGTTCCTCAACGGCATCGCCGCCAACTGGGACAAGCCGTTCACCCTCGGCGCCGGCACCGAGAACAGCACGGCCAACACGATCCCCGAGACCGTGTTCGTGATGTTTCAGATGACGTTCGCCATCATCACCCCCGCGCTCATCGCCGGCGCCTTCGCGGACCGCCTCAAGTTCTCGGCGCTGATGTTCTTCATCGCCCTATGGTCGCTGCTGGTCTACTCGCCGGTCGCGCACTGGGTCTGGAGCCCGCTGGGCTGGATCAATGCCCTCGGCGCCGCGGACTTCGCGGGCGGCACGGTGGTGCATATCAACGCGGGGGTCGCCGGGCTGGTCTGCGCGCTCGTGCTGGGCAAGCGCCTGGGGTACGGCCACGACAACATGAGCCCCTATAACCTGGCCTTCGCCGTTATCGGCGCGGGCCTGCTCTGGGTGGGCTGGTTTGGCTTCAACGCGGGCTCCGCGGTGGGCGCCAATGGCCGCGCCGGCATGGCGATGCTCGCCACCCAGGTCGCGACCGGCGCCGCCGCGTTGGGCTGGCTGGCGGCCGAATGGGTCGCCAAGGGCAAGCCGAGCGTGCTGGGCGCCATCTCGGGCGCGGTGGCCGGGCTGGTCGCCATCACCCCGGCCTCCGGCTTCGTGCTGCCTGGCCCGGCGCTGATCATCGGCATCGTGGCCGGCGTCGGCTGCTTCTGGTCGGCGACCACGCTCAAGCACATGCTGGGCTATGACGACAGCCTGGACGCCTTCGGCGTGCACGGCGTGGGCGGCATCATCGGCGCCCTGCTCACCGGCGTGTTCGCCTTCGGCCCGCTCTCGGCCACCGCGGACAAGGCCGAAGGCGTGTATATCGGCGGCGCCGCCTTGCTGACCGCACAGGCCTATGCCGTGGCCGCGACCATCGTATACAGCGCGGTGGCCACCTTCATCCTGCTCAAGGTCGTCGACGTCCTGGTCGGCCTCCGGGTGAACGAGGACGAGGAACGCGAAGGCCTCGACGTGGTCCTGCACGGCGAACGCCTGGGCTGAGTATCTGACCCCCTCTCCCGCTTTGCGGGAGAGGGCTCAGGCGATTTCCTGGATCAGCTTGCGCCGGATCGCATCGCCGAACGCGGCGAAATCTTCCGCCACGATCAGGAACGACCCAGGCCCGCCGATCACCGATTCCCGGTAATACGGCTCCAGTTCCCGCCCTGGCATCGCGCCGAAATTGGGCCGGTCGTTCACGATCGGCAGGCCGTTGATCACCACGCCCTCGGCCACCAGCCGGTCCCGCTCACCCTCGGCGGGCGGCCCGTTGTTGTTCACGCCATCGCCCGACACGTCGATCACGCGGCGCGTGCCCTCCCACGGGCACTCCGCCAGCACTCGCCGGCTGAACATCAGCGCGCCCGAAATGCTCGTCCACGACACGCTCTGCCGCGGGCTGCGCCTCAGCCGCTCCGACCACGCCGCCGCCTCCGCCCCGCTGCCGATCCGGGTCCAGGGCAGCACCAGTTGCTGGTAGGCGAACCCCGCCCATTCCACATAGGCCACGGCCACCGCGCCCAGCATGCCCCCGGTCATCGCCGCCACCACGCGCGGATCCGCCATCGCGGCGCGATAGCCCTCCCGCTGCAGCCGGGCCTCTTCCTCGTCGATGGAGCGCGACACGTCGACGGCGACGACTAACTGCAGGTCGACCGGCCCCGCCGTCTGAGCTCCCGCTGTCTGCGCCCCCGCCGTTCGTACGCGCGCCGGCAGCGCCAAGGCGCTGCTTGCCGCCAGCAGCGCCCGCCGCCTCATTGCTTGGTGAACACCGCGTCGCACGGCCTGAGCTCGGTCCGCGCGCCGGTGCCGCGAGCGGTGTCGAACCTGGACTGCATGCGATAGGAGTAGGGCGTCGTCGGCGCGACCCGCCCGACGGTGTACTCCGTGTTTCCGGTCAAGCCCTGCACGACAAGCAGCGCGGCGCCGTCGGGCTGGATACGGCCGTCCAAGGACAGCGACGATGCCTGCCCGCGTACGCCCCGCTCGCCATGCAGCACCCCGCCCTGCACGGACGCCAAAAAGCGGAAGGTGTATCCCGCCGCCCCGTCCCGCGCCGCCGTGCAGGTCAGGATCACGCCCCAGGTGCCATCGAACGCGCTGGCGCCCTGTGCGGAGGCAGGGCCCGCCAACGCCATGCAGATCGCTGCGGCCACGCTTCGTTGAGCCATGGCCGGGAGCATACCCGATCCGGCACGGGAACGGAACGCCTAAACCCGGCGCACGACGTAGCTGCCGGCCAGCGCCGCGGTGATCGCGTCCGCATGCGCCGGGTCGCGCGCCTCGACCATCAGCTCCAGCTCCGCCGACTGCACGCTCGGCGCGTCGAACAACCGCTGATGCACCACCTCGATAATGTTGCCGCCCGAGGCGCCGATCCGCCCGGCGATGTCGGCCAGCACCCCCGGCCGGTCCGGGATGTCCATATTCAGCCGCAGCAGCCGCCCATCCCGCAACAGCCCGCGCAGCAACACGTTGGCCAGGATGCGGCCGTCGATGTTGCCGCCGCACACGGGAATCCCGACACGGCGCCCGGCGAACCGCGCGGGATGCGCCAGCAAGGCCGCAACCCCCGCCGCCCCGGCGCCCTCGGCCACCTGCTTGGCCCCTTCGGCCAGCAAGGCGATCGCGTCCTCCACCACACGCTCGGGCACCACCAGCACCTCCGAGACATGCGCGCGGATCACCGGCAGGCACTGCGCGCCGATGGTTTGCACGGCGATGCCCTCGGCGATGGTCGGCCCGCCGGTCGCCACGGCCTGCCCCGCCAGGATTTGCTGCAAGGAAGCGTAGCTCTCCACCTCGACGCCGACGATCTCGATGCCGGGCTTCACGCCCGCGGCCGCCACCGCGCACCCGGCGATCATGCCGCCGCCGCCCACCGGCACCACCAGCACGTCGAGGTCCGGCGCGTCGGCCAGCAATTCCAGCGCGAGCGTGCCCTGCCCGGCCATGACGGCCGGGTCGTCGTAGGGATGCACGAACACCAGGCCATCCCGCGCGGCCAGTTCCTGGGCATGCGTCGCCGCCTCGGCCAGGGTCTCCCCATGCAGCACCACCTCGGCGCCCCAGCCGCGGGTGCGCGTCACCTTCGTGGAGGGGGTGAACTGGGGCATGACGATCGTCGCCCGCACACCGAGCAGGCTCGCATGCCGCGCCACCGCCTGCGCGTGATTCCCCGCCGACATGGCCACGACGCCGCGCGTGCGCTCCGCGGGGGACAGCAGGGCCAGCCGGTTTGCCGCGCCGCGCTCCTTGAAGGAGCCGATCGCCTGCAGGTTCTCGAGCTTCAGGGTGACATGCGCCCCGGCGGCACGGCCCACCGCGTCCGATGGCAGGGCCGGCGTCCGCAGCACCCGCCCGGCGATGCGCCCCGCCGCAGCGTGGACGTCATCGAGGGTGATCACCGGATCAGCCGAATTTGACGGCGAGAATCTCGTATGTGCGGTCCCCGCCCGGCGCGGGAACCGAGATGGTGTCGCCCACCTTCTTGCCGATCAGCGCCTTGGCCAGCGGCGAGGAGACACTGAGCCGGGCCGCCTTGATGTCGGCCTCATGCACGCCGACGATCTGGTAGCTCGCCTCCTTCTCGGTCTCCTCGTCGACCAGGCGGATGTGCGCGCCGAACTTCACGTGGTCGCCCGAAAGGGTCGACGGATCGATGACCTCCGCCGCCGACACGATCTCCTCGAGCTCGATCACGCGGCCCTCGATGAACGACTGCCGTTCCCGTGCCGCATGGTATTCGGCATTCTCGGACAAGTCGCCGTGGCTGCGCGCCTCGGCGATGGCGCGAATGATGCTCGGCCGCTCCACGGATTTCAAATGCCGCAGCTCTTCCTCGAGGCGCTGCAAGCCGGGCCCAGTCATCGGAAACTTCTGCAAAGTCGCGGCCCCTCATCGTGTCACGCAAGACGCAAGCGCGGCGCCGAGGATGCCCCGGGCGCCGCGAGCGGTTAGTACGATCGATGAAAATACGACTGAAGCGGCGCCACTTCAAGCGTCCCTGATTTCAGGGCAGCAATGGCGTGCACGGCAGCCCGCGCGCCGGCGATGGTGGTGTAGTGCGGCACCCCGTGCAGCAGCGCGCTGCGGCGGATGTCGAAGCTGTCCGCCACCGACTGCGACGAGCCGGCCGTGTTGATCACCAGTTGCACCTCGCCTGACTGGATCGCGTCCACGCAGTGCGGCCGGCCCTCCAACACCTTGTTGACCACCTTGACGGGCAGGCCAGCATCCCGGATACGCGCGGCCGTGCCGCGGGTCGCCAGCACGGCGAACCCCATTTCCGTCAGCCGCCTTGCCATCGGCACCAGGCCGACCTTGTCGCCGTCCCGCACCGACAGGAACACCGTCCCCGCCTCCGGCAGCTTCACCCCCGCCCCCAGTTGCGACTTGGCGAACGCCCGCTCGAAGCTGGCATCGAGGCCCATGACCTCCCCGGTGGACTTCATTTCCGGCCCCAGGATGGTGTCCACCCCAGTGAACCGCGCGAAGGGGAACACCGCCTCCTTGACGGCCACATGCGGCGCGATGGCGTCGTCGTCCAGCCGGAACTCGGCCAGCTTCGCGCCAGCCATGACCCGCGCGCCGATCTTTGCCAGCGGCACGCCCGTCGCCTTGGCCACGAAAGGGACGGTTCGCGAGGCGCGCGGATTGACCTCCAGCACGAACACCATGCCGTCCTTGATCGCGTACTGCACGTTCATCAGCCCGACCACGCCCAGCGCCCGCGCCATCTCCTCGGTTTGCGCCTTCAGCTCGGTGATCGTGCTCGGCGAGAGCGAGTAGGGCGGCAGCGAACAGGCGCTGTCCCCGGAATGGATGCCCGCCTCCTCGATGTGCTCCATCACCCCGGCCACGTACACGGTGTGCCCGTCCGAGATGCAGTCCACATCCACTTCGACGGCATCGTTCAGGTAACGGTCGATCAGCACGGGACCCGACCGGAGCGATTCCTCACCCGAAACCCGCATGTAACGGTGCAGGCCGGGCCGGTCGTGCACGATCTCCATCGCCCGGCCGCCCAGCACGTAGCTCGGCCTGACCACCACGGGATAGCCCACCCGGTCCGCGATCGCTTCCGCCTCCGCCGCCGACCGCGCCGAGCCGTTCTCCGGCTGCCGCAGCCCCAGCTTCTGCAACAATCCCTGGAACCGCTCCCGGTCCTCCGCCGCGTCGATCGCATCGGCCGAGGTGCCCAGGATGGGAATGCCCGCCGCGGACAGCGCCTGCGACAGCTTCAGCGGCGTCTGCCCGCCATATTGCACGATGCAGCCGAGCACCTCGCCCGCCTCCTGCTCCTTGCGGACCAAGGCGATGACGTCCTCGGCCGTCAGCGGCTCGAAATACAGCCGGTCCGAAGTGTCGTAGTCGGTGCTGACCGTCTCGGGGTTGCAGTTGACCATGATGGTCTCGAACCCGGCGTCGCGTAGCGCATAGGCGGCGTGCACGCAGCAATAGTCGAACTCGATGCCCTGCCCGATCCGGTTCGGCCCCCCGCCCAGGATGACGACCTTGCGGCGCTCCGTGGGCGCGCTCTCGCAGGCCGGGGCGCCGAAACCACCCTCGTACGTGGAGTACATATAAGGTGTGGCCGAACCGAACTCGCCGGCGCAGGTATCGATCCGCTTATAGACCGGCAGCACCCCCAGCCGCGCCCGATGCTGGGCCACGTCCGCCCGCCCGGTCAGCTCGCCCAGCCGCTGGTCGGAGAACCCGAGCGCCTTCAGGCGCCGCAACGCCGTCGCATCCTCCGGTAGCCCGCCCGCCGCCACCGCGCGCTCCGCCTGCACGATCCGCTCCAGCTCGCGCAGGAACCACGGGTCGAACTTGCAGGCTTCGTGGATCTCCTCGACCGACAACCCGGCCCGCAGCGCCTGCGCCGCCATCAACAGCCGGTCCGGCCGCGGCGCCGACAGGGCCGCCCGGAACGCATCGTGCCCGCCATCCCCCGGCGGCTCCACCGCATCGAGGCCATGCAGCCCCGTCTCCATGCTGCGAAAGCCCTTCTGCAAGGCCTCCGCAAAGCTGCGCCCGATCGCCATCGCCTCGCCGACCGACTTCATGCTGGTGCCCAGCAAGGCGGGCGTCCCCGGGAACTTCTCGAAGGTAAACCGTGGGATCTTAACAACCACATAATCGATCGTCGGCTCGAAGCTTGCCGGCGTGGTGCGGGTGATGTCGTTGCTCAGCTCGTCCAGCGTGTAGCCCACCGCCAGCTTCGCCGCGATCTTGGCGATCGGGAAGCCGGTCGCCTTGCTGGCCAGCGCCGAGGAGCGCGAGACCCGCGGGTTCATCTCGATCACCACCAGCCGCCCATCGGCCGGGTTGACGGCGAACTGCACGTTCGAGCCGCCGGTATCCACGCCGATCTTGCGCAGGCACGCGATGCTCGCGTTGCGCATGATCTGATATTCCTTGTCGGTCAGAGTCAGCGCCGGCGCCACCGTCACGCTGTCGCCGGTGTGCACTCCCATCGGGTCCACGTTCTCGATGGCGCAGACGATGATGCAGTTATCCGCGCTGTCGCGGACCACCTCCATCTCGTATTCCTTCCATCCCAGCACGCTTTCCTCGACCAGCACCTCGTTAGTCGGGCTGGCATCGAGGCCGGACGCCACGATCTGCTCGAACTCCCGGCTGTTATAGGCGATGCCGCCGCCGGTGCCGCCCAGGGTGAAGCTTGGCCGGATGACGGCGGGCAATCCCACCTCGGCCAGGGCCGCCCGCGCCTCGGTCAGGCTATGCGCGATGGCGCTGCGCGGGCTCTCGATGCCGATCTCGGCCATGGCGTCGCGGAACTTCAGCCGGTCCTCGGCGCGGTCGATCACGTCCGCCTTCGCGCCGATCAGCTC
>CAXSDH010000125.1:0-7184 GCA_964235765.1 uncultured Acetobacteraceae bacterium | reverse complement strand
CCGTCCCACCACCGCCCGTCCCGCCGCCGCCCGTCCCGCTGCCGCCCGTGTCGCCGCCGCCGCCAGTCCCCCAGCCAGTCCTCCAGCCAGTTCCCCAGCCCGGCCCAGCCCCGCTGCCGCCCGTCACGCAGGTGATCCCGCCCGTGATCGCCCCGCCGATCTCGCTGCCGCCGGCGCCTGTGCCACCGCCGGCCCCACCCCCTGCGCCGGTTGCGCAGCCCGTGGCCGTCCCAGACATCCCGCCCGAGGTTCTGCGCCCGCCGGCAACCATCGAGCAAGCCGCGCCGATCCCGCCCCCACCGGGGCCGCAGGCGTCCGTGGGCCTCACCCCCGAGGCGATGCGGCGGGCCGTGATCTCGGCCGTGGCGGGCGCAGACTGCGCCGTCGTCGGCGGCGAGGTCTCTCGGGCCCGCGGCGCCGTCATGCTGCGCGGCGCCGTCGGCCGCGGCAAGCCGGAGCAGGATTTGCAGCGTGCGATCCGCGACGCCCTGCCCACGGCCACGGTGGATTGGGGCCTGGGCGTCGCCGAGGGACCGTATTGCGGCGCGCTGAACCTCGTGCGGGCCTACGCGCGGCCGTTCGGCGAAGCCGGCGGCGTGCAGATCGGGTTGAAGGACGACCGCACGAGCCTACTCGCCGACGACCGGGTGGAGATCCGCACCGCCCTTCCGGACTTTCCAGCATTCGTGCAGATCGACTACCTCTCGAACGATGGTACCGTGGCCCATTTGCAACGATCCGCGGCGGGCGGCGGCACGTCCGCGGCCGGGTCGGTGAAGGAGCTGTTCGGCGGCGAAGTCGGACCGCCGTTCGGGACGGACCTGCTGATAGCGGTCGCGTCGTCGGCGCCGCTGTTCACGAAGGAGCAGGCGCTCTCGGCAAAGACCGAGGACTACTTGCGGGAGTTGCGCACCGCGATCGAATTGGCGGCCCGCCGCAAAGCGCGCCTGACGGCCGGGGTCTTGGTGGTGCGGACCAGCCCGCGCGCCCCCTGATCACCCGGACCCCGCCCTTGACGGCGCCGGGGCGCGCGGACGGGGACGATGCCGCTCGGGGCAGCCGGCGCCGTGCAGTCCCGCAGCCAACTGGACGGCATCCCGGTCAGGAACAGCACGCGCAGCGCCGCTAGCCGGCTTTCCGACAGCCCCACCGCGGCCGCATTGAAGAACCGGGCATCGGTCGTGTGCATCAGGTAGGCCTGCATCTCGTTCACCATGAGGTCCGGCAGGCCCGGGTCGTAGCCGTCGTTGGCCAGATAGGTGGTGAACAGCTCCCGCTCGCGGGCCGTCAGCGTCTGTTGCCAGAACTGCCGCGAGTACGCGGCGTACTCCGGATTGGTGAAGTAGAAGCCGTGCGACAGCTCGTGCCGCAGGATCGTCGCCCGTGCGGCCTGGTCCAGCCCGGCGCCGGGGTCCAGCCGCGCCAGCGAGACAAGCGCGCCCACGGTCGTCGGGTCCCGCCAGCCCAGCTTGCCGATCAAGGCGCCAAGCCGGCCCTCCTCGGCGGTCAGCGCCGTGCCGGACTGGGCGGCGAGCGCGAAGAAGCGCACCAGGTCCGCCGCCCGGTAATCATGTCCGTAATAGAAGGTGTCGGGCGTGGCGCCGCTGGCGCGGATGCGCTGCTCCAGCTCGTCGTCCGGGAGCAGGCGATCGCGCGGGAAGCCGTTCTTCTCGATCAGCGCGGCGGCGCGGTTCAGCGTGCGCCCCTGCTCGGCCAGGCTGGGGAAGTGCAACACGATAACGGCCGGCTGGGGGGCGAAGCGAAGGACTTCGAGTTGGCCCGGCGCGTCGGCGAGGATCTCGGCCTCGCTGGCCAGCCGTGGCGCATAGGCCTCGACGCCGGGCGGCGCCGGAACGACAAGCGCGACCGGCGGCGGCGCACCCGGCGCGCGCAGCCCGTACAACGCCGCGCCGGACCCCAGCCCCGCCAGCGCCAGCGCGGCTGCCCCGAACATCCATCGGGGCAGCCGTTTGCGTTCCCCCACCCGTGGCGGGTTGAGGCGGACGGTGTCGTCCGTCTCCGGAGGCATCGCCGTGGGCGGGGTCAGCCGGCCGAGCGGCTCAGGTGCCGACGTTGACGACGGTCACGCGCCGGTTGCGCGGCTCCGGCGCATTGGCCCGCGCGGGCACCAGCGGCTGATCCGGCCCCATGCCGATGGCTTCGACCTTGGCGCGGTCCACGCCGAACTTGCCGGTCAGGTACTCGACCACCTTGGCCGCGCGCTGTTCCGACAAAAGCCGATTGTGGTCGGGGCTGCCCACGCCATCCGTATGGCCCTCGATGCGGAACTTATAGCCGGACAGCGCCTGGCTGCTGAGGGCGCGGCCCAGCTCGTCGAGCGTGCGCATCGCCGCCGGCGTCAACTCGGCCGAGTTGGTGGCGAATTGCACGGTCAGGTTGACGGAGGGCGCCGCGGCAGGAGCGGCCGCGGCCGGCGTCGCGGCCTGGCCTCGCACGGGCGGGGCCGAAGCGGCGCCTGGCCGGGCCATGCCCGCCTGGCGCGGGTTCGACGGCGCCGGCGCAATGCTGCCCGGGCTCGGCCCCTCGGCCGGTGCAACCGGGCGGATACCGCGGGTGCCGGTGCCCATTCCCGCACCAGGGCGCAACGAATTTATGATCGAATCGGCCGATGGATTGCCCTGCGCCATCGCAGGCCCGGCCGCGAGCAGCAGTCCGGCTGCAAGGAATACTGTCGATTGGCGTGGTCCCATGGCATCTGCCCCCCGGTTACGCACCGTTTCTACCCCAGCATGACGGACTGCGCCACAGGAACGGCGGCTTTCCAAGCGGGCACGTTTACGGCGGCCGTTCGATACGCCTATGGTTGCGGCTTGAACTCATTGCAGACAGGAAACGCCATGTGGCCTGCGTCCCTTCCCCGATCCGTCCACCGCGGCGTCTGCGTCGTGGCCACGGTAGGTCTGCTGGCGGGCTGCGCGCCCGGCAGCATGACCACCCAGTCGCAGCGCATCGGCAGCGATGACGGCACCGACTCTTGCCGCCGCGAGCTCGTGGCGCTGGATTCCACCGGCAACTTCTTCGCCGAAGACATCGTCAAGGGCGCCGTCGTCGGCGCGCTCGGCGGCGCCCTGATCGGCGGGCTCACGGGGGGCGGCCGGGGCGCGCTGATCGGGGCCGCGGCCGGCGGCGCAGCCGGTGCGGCGGGCGGCTACTACTCGGCGCTGCAAAGCCAGGCGCGCGACCAGGCGGGCATGCTCAGCCGGGTGCAGAGCGACCTGCAAGCCGAAGGCGTCCAGATCGACAAAACCCAGATCGCCTTCAGCCAACTCGCCGATTGCCGGTACAACCAGGCCCGGGCCATCCGCGCCGCCATGGCGACCGGCCAAATGCCCAAGCCCTATGCCGTGCAGCAGATGGCGGCCGTCCGGCAACGATCGCAGCGCGACCTTGCCTTGGCCCGGCTGATCAACACCAAGATCGTCGAACGCGGCGAGCAGTTCGACGTCGCCGCCGAAAACCTCCGTCCCGGCACCAAGTCCGCCATCGCCGCCTACAAGCCGGCGCCCCGCTCGGTGGTCACGCGCCAGGCCGTGGCCTTGAAGCTGCAGCCCATCGAAGGCTCGCCCGAGATCGTTCAGGCGAAGCCCCGCGAGCGCGTGACGGTGCAATCCACGCAGGGCAACTACGCCCTGGTCGAGACGGCCAGCGGCACGCGCGGCTACGCCTCCCTCTCCAGCCTGCAACTGCCGCCCAGCCGGACCGCGGCCGGCGGCCGCGACGAAGTGCGCAGCCTGGCCGGCAGCAACGCCAACCGCCGTGACAGCTTCGCCCAGAGCGTGGCGGTGGTCGAAAGCGCCCAGGCCGGCGCCTTCGAGATCGCCGGGTGATCCAGCGCCCTCCGAAACCCTCTCCCGCCGGCAAGTCCGCTGGCGAGAGAGGGTCGGGTGAGGGTCGGACCGCAAGGACGAAGGCCGGCCTGCTTGGCCGTGCCACGATCATGCTGGCCGCGGCTTTGCTGCTGTCCTGGCCCGCCCTGCTGTCCCAGCCCGCGCTGGCGGCGGACCCGCCGCCCGACCCGGTGCTGCGCATCGAGGCCGGCGGGCACACCGGCTCGGTGCCCCGCATGGCGCTCGACCGCAGCGGGCGCGTGCTGGCGACCGCCGGGTTCGACAAAACCGTCCGGCTCTGGGCGGTCGAGGACCGCGGCCGCCCCGACCACGGCCAGCTTGCCGTGTTGCGCCCGCCCATCGGCCCCGGCGCGGAGGGCGAGATCTATGCCGTCGCCATAACCCCGGACGCGCGCCGGGTGTTCGCCGCGGGCGCCACGGGCGGGCTGTGGAACAGCACCTTCAGCGTCTATGTGTTCGATACCGAACGCGCCGCCTTCGCCGGCCAGCTCGGCGGGCTTCCCGCACCCGTGAACGACCTCGCGATCTCCCGCGACGGCACCCGGCTCGCCGCCGGGCTCGCCGCCGGCGGCGTGCGCGTGTGGGACGTGCAGCGGATGGCCCTGCTGTTCGAGGACCGTGCCTACGCCGCCCCGGTCCGCGCCGTGGCGTTCGACCCGCAGAACCGCCTGCTCTCCACCGCCGCCGACGGCCACGTCCGCATCCTGGACGCCACCGGGCGCCGGGTGGTGGACGTCCAGCCCGCGCCGGGCCTGCTGCCCTGGGGCCTCGCCCTCTCGCCGGACGGCGACCTCGCCGCCATAACCTACGAGAACGTCCGCGCCGACGGCCGGCTGCGGCTCGACGTGCTGAATGCCCGCACCCTCGCCCCGGTCATCACCCCGGACACCACTGGCCTGCAAGGCGAAGGCCTGCTGGCCGTGTCCTGGATCGCCGACGGCCATGGCGGCGTGCAGCTCGTCACCGGCGGCTATGCCCGCGCGGGCGGGGCCAACGTCATCCGCCGCTGGGCCGATTTCGGCATGGGCGCCGCCCTCGACCTGCCGGCCGCCCGCGACACCATCCTCCACATCCTGCCCTTGCCGGGCGGCGGCGGCGTGTTCTCGGCCGACGACCCCGGCTGGGGCCGCATCGGCGGCGACGGCCGCATCCTCTATCGCGCAAACCCGCCGCTGCTCGACCTCCGCCCCTCCCGCGAACGCCTCGCCCTCTCGCAAGACGGCCTGCTGGTCGAGTTCGCCACAGGCGAGGGTGTTCAACGCTTCGACGCCGCCGCCGGGCGCATGCAGCCCGCCCGCCGCGCCGACCCCCGCCTGGCCGTTGCCCGCACCGCCGCGGCCGGGCTCGCCCTGGCCAACTGGCGCGACCACTCCGGGCCCAAGCTCAACGGCGTCTCGCTCGCGCTCGAGCGGTCGGAACTGGCCCGCAGCGCCGCCCTGCTGCCCGGCGACGGCGCGGTCCTGCTCGGCACCGACACCCACTTGCGGCTATTCGGGCGCGACGGCCACGCGGTCGCGGCCACGCCCATCCCGGCCGCCGCCTGGTCGGTGGGCGTCAGCGGCGACGGGCGGGTCGCCGTGGCGGCGCTGCTGGACGGCACGCTGCGCTGGTACGACCTCGACACCCTCGCCGAACGCGCGACGCTGTTCGCCCAGCCCCAGCGCGACCGCTGGGTGCTGTTCACGCCGGAAGGCCTGTTCGAACATGCCGAAAGCGGCGGGCAGGACCTGGTCGGCGTCCACTTGAACCGCGGCCGCAACCAGCAGCCGGAATGGGTCAGCTTCTCGCAGGCCTATCGCCCGCTGCATGCGCCCGCCGCCGTGCTGGCCCGCCTGCGCGGCGACCCCCTGCCGGCCCGCGCCCGCCTGGCCGAACTCGGCGATCTGCGCCTCCGCTTCGCGCGCCAGCCCGCGCTGTCCGTGACCGCCGCCTGCCTCTCCCAACTCGACGGCGCCTGCACGCCGCTGGCCTTGCAGCGCGACGGCACCACCCGCCTGCCGCCAACCACCGCGCCCGCCATCCGGCTGACCTTGCAGGTCGCCGATCGCGGGCTGGGCGTGGGACCGGTGGACGTGTTCGTCAACGGCCGCAACGCCGGCCGCTCCGGGGCGCCCGCGCTGCAAGCCCAGCAGGGCACGGCCACGCTGGAGGTCGGCCTCGACCCCGGGGACAACGTGGTGCAGGCCCGGGTGTACGACGGCGCCCGCTCGGTGTTCACCGAAAGCGCCAGCCTCCGCTTCGCCGCCGCGGCCCCGGAGCAGGAGGCCGGGCGCGGCAAGCTGTTTGTGCTGGCCGTGGGGATCAACCAGTTCGCCCAGCCCCGCTTCAAGCTGGGCTACGCCGTCGCCGATGCGCAAAGCTTCGTCGAGGTGATGCGCAGCGCCGGCCGGCCGCTGTTCAGCGCGGTGCAGGTGACCGCCCTGATCGACCGGGACGCGACCCGGACCGGCATCCTCGAGGCCCTCGACCACATCGCGCAGCAGGCCGGGCCCGCCGACACCTTCCTGTTCTACGCCGCCACGCACGGCGTGCGGAACGACGTCGATGGCCGCTTCCTGCTGATCCCCGCCGATGCCGCAGAGCCGGTCTCCATGGAGGCGCTGGCGCGTTCGGCAGTGGACGAAACGGCGCTGGTCACCGCGCTCTCCCGCATCCGCGCCCGCAACGGCCTGCTGCTGCTCGACACCTGCTACTCCGGCCAGTTGACCGCCGAGAACCTGGCCAATGTCGGCCATGAAACGGGGCGCTACATGCTGGCGGCCTCCACGTCGCTGCAGGAGGCGCTGGACAGCTACGACAACCGCAACGGCGTGTTCCTGTACGCGGTGCGGGAGGGCCTGACCGGCCGCGCGGCGCGGGACGGCGACGGCGTGATCAGCGCGCTCTCGCTTGGCGAGTACGTCTCCCGCCGCGTGGGCGAGCTGGCGCGGGAGAAGGGCCACGAGCAGGACGCGGTGTTCCGCACCGCGCAGCGCGACCTCCGCACCTTCCCGCTGGGCCGGATCATGCCGCCGGGTGCGCAATGAACGGGCCGCAGGGGCCGGGCTTCTTCGGCAAGATACCGGCACGGGGCGACTTCCTGTCCCGCCGCGTCCCGTCCGGCATCGCGGCGGCCTGGGAGGCCTGGCTGCAGGACCTGACCGTGACGGTGCGGGGGTCCCAGCCCGGCTGGCAGGACGCCTGGCTCACCGCGCCGCTCTGGCACTTCACCCTCGGTGCCGCCTTGGCCCCGCCGCATGGCGCGGCCGGCGTGCTGGTGGCGAGCGCCGACCGGGTTGGGCGCCTCTATCCGTTCACCATCATCGGCGCGTCCGC
>CAXSDH010000124.1:0-7607 GCA_964235765.1 uncultured Acetobacteraceae bacterium | reverse complement strand
GCCGGCTATGGGACAGCAAGACCAGCGACAAAATGGACAAGGACCGCTTCCGCCGGGATCTGGGCCGGGTCGAGGAGGCCTACCAGGAGGTCGCCCGCCGCCTCGGCATCCTGCCCGAAGCCGGCAATAACGACCTCAAGGGGCCGGAGCTGATGCAGTGAGGGCGCCGCAATGAAAGCGACCGTCACCGTGATGCTCAAGAAGGGCGTGCTGGACCCGCAAGGCCGGGCCATCGGCCACGCCCTGCAAACCTTGGGCTTCGACGGCGTAGGCGAAGTGCGCGCGGGAAAGGTGATCGAGCTCGAGCTGAGCGAACCCGACCCCGCCCGCGCTCGTATCCAAGCCGAGGAGATGGCCCGGCGCCTGCTGGCCAATGCCGTCATCGAGAGTTACCGTGTGGAGGTTGCACCATGAAAGCCTTGTTGCTCGCCCTTGCCGCCCTCGCCGCCCTGGGCGGTTCCGCCCACGCCCAGCGCTTCTCCAACCTCAGTGGCGGCAAATTGATGGAGATCTGCACCAGCCGCGACCCGAAGCTGATCGAAGCGTGCACCGCCTATATCGACGGCATTTCCGACTCCGTCAGCTTCTACCAGCGCCTGCGGCCGGCCGACGGCGAGCGCGGCGGCCAATTGCCAGCCTATGTCTGCGTGCCCGGCAACGTCACGGGCGTGCAGCTTCGCCAGGCCGTGGTCGCCTGGGGCCAGCAGCATCGCGACCAGATGCAGCGCCAGGCCAGCGGCATCGTGCTGCGCGCGCTGGACGCCACCTTCCTGTGCCCGGGCGAGCAGCGCCGCATCCAGGAATGAAGGCCGGCGTCGTCGTCTTCCCCGGCACCAACCGGGAACGGGACATGGCGCTCGCGCTGCGCCGGGTCACCGGGCAGCGGCCGCGCATGGTCTGGCACGGCGACACCGACCTCGCCGGGCTCGACCTCGTGGTCCTGCCCGGCGGCTTCAGCCATGGCGACTACCTCCGTTGCGGCGCCATGGCCGCCCGCTCCCCGGTGATGGACGCGGTAAGGCGCTTCTCCGGGGCCGGCGGCCATGTGCTGGGGGTCTGCAACGGCTTCCAAATCCTGACCGAGGCCGGCCTCCTGCCCGGCGCGCTGCTCCGCAACGCCTCCCTGCGCTTCCTCTCGCAAGACTGCCGCCTGCGCGTCGAACGCACGGACACCGCCTATACCGGCCACTACAAGCGCGGCGAGGTGTTTCGCGCCCCGATGGCGCACGGCGACGGCAACTACTTCGCCGACGACGCCACGCTGGACCGGCTGGAAGGGGAGGGCCTGGTCGCCTTCCGCTATGCCGACGACAACCCGAACGGCTCCGCCCGCGCCATCGCCGGCATCCTCTCCCCCAACCTGCGCGTGCTGGGCCTGATGCCGCATCCCGAAGACCTGGTCGATCCCTTGATGGGCGGCACGGACGGACTGCCGCTGTTCCAGGGCATGGCCGAGGCGCTGCCGCTCCACGCCTGACCGAAGCCGTTGACGGGCAACATGAATCGTGTGTATGATGCGCACTGCTAGTAGCATCGTGCTTATCCGTGCGTTGATCGCCCACGGCTGGGCTCTAGACCGTGTGCGTGGCTCCCATCACGTGTTCAAGCATCCAAGCCGCCCCGGCCACATCGTCGTGCCGCACCCTAAGAAAAATCTTGGTCCCGGCCTGGTCGCTGCGATCCGAAAACAAGCTGGCCTGTAGGAGGCAAACATCCGCTACCCCGTCGCCGTGGAACCCGGCAACAGCGCAGCCGCTTTCGGCGTGGTCATCCCCGATCTGCCCGGTTGTTTCTCCGCCGGCGACACGTTGGACGAGGCTTTGCTGAACGCGGAGGAGGCCGCCGCTGCCTGGGTGGACGCGGCGCTGGACGCAGGCCAAGCCGTGCCCGCGCCGACCAGCCTGGAGGCGATCCGCACCAACCCCGACTTTGCCGGATGGACGTTCGGGGTCATCACCCTCGATCCCGCCCTGCTGGACGATGTCACCGAACGCGTGAACATCACGCTGCCCCGCCGCGTGCTTCGGCGTCTCGACGCCCTGGCCCGGGCGGCCGGTGAAAGCCGATCCGGTTATATCGCCCACCTGACCCTGGAGGGGCCGCGCCGTGTCGCCTGACATCTTGCCGTGCTGGTCGCCGAATCACCGCGGCCTTGCGTCGTGAGCCGCGACGTCAACCAGGCGCTGGCCCGCGAGTTCGGGCTAAGCGCCGACGAATACGCCCGCGTGCTGGCCATCATGGGCCGCACCCCCAGCCTGACCGAGCTGGGCATCTTCAGCGTCATGTGGTCGGAGCACTGCTCCTACAAAAGCAGCCGCGTTTGGCTTAAAACCCTGCCCACGAAGGCGCCCTGGGTCATCCACGGACCCGGCGAGAACGCGGGCGTGGTCGATATCGGCGACGGGCTCGCCGCCATCTTCAAGATGGAGAGCCACAACCACCCCAGCTTCATCGAACCCTACCAAGGCGCCGCCACCGGCGTCGGCGGCATCCTGCGGGATGTATTCACCATGGGCGCCCGGCCGATCGCCAACCTGAACGCGCTCCGCTTCGGCCACCCGGACGACCCGCGCACCCGCCGCGTGGTGGACGGCGTGGTGCGCGGCATCGGCGGCTATGGCAACTGCGTGGGCGTGCCCACCGTGGGCGGCGAGGTGAACTTCCACCCCGCCTATAACGGCAACCCGCTGGTCAACGCCATGACGGTCGGCATCGCGCCCCGCGACCGCATCTTCCTCAGCGCCGCCGCCGGTATCGGCAACCCGGTGATCTACGTCGGCAGCAAAACCGGGCGGGACGGCATCCATGGCGCAACCATGGCGTCGGCCGAGTTCGGCGCGGACTCCGAGGAGAAGCGGCCCACCGTGCAGGTCGGCGACCCCTTCACCGAGAAATTGCTCATCGAGGCCTGCCTCGAGCTGATGGGCACCGACGCGATCGTGGCGATCCAGGACATGGGCGCCGCCGGGCTGACCAGCAGCAGCGTCGAGATGGCCGGCAAAGGTGGCGTCGGCATCGAACTCGACCTCGATGCCGTGCCGCAGCGCGAAACCGGCATGACGGCCTACGAGATGATGCTGTCGGAAAGCCAGGAGCGCATGCTGATGGTGCTGCGGCCGGACCGGCAGGAGGTGGCGCGGGCGATCTTCCAGAAATGGGAGCTGGATTTCGCCGTCATCGGCCACCTCACCGGCACCGGCCGCATCGTGGTGCGGCACGGCGGCCGGGTCGAGGCCGACATCGCGCTCGACCCCTTGGCCGAGCAGGCGCCGCTCTATCACCGGCCCACGGCCGACACGCCGCCGCACCCGCCGCTGGACGACGTAACCGACCCGGTCGGCATCGCCGCGGCGCTTGTCACCCTCCTCGGCTGCCCTGATCTGTGCTCCCGTGCCTGGGTCTGGAACCAGTACGACAGCACCATCGGCGGCCAGACCGTACAGCGGCCCGGCGGCGCCGACGCCGCCGTGGTCCGCATCGAGGACCACGCCCGCGCGCTGGCCATGACCACCGACTGCACGCCCCGCTACTGCGCGGCCGATCCGGAGATGGGCGGCAAGCAGGCCGTCGCCGAAGCCTGGCGCAACCTGACCGCGGTCGGCGCCCGCCCGCTGGCCATCACCGACAACATGAACTTCGGCAACCCCGAGAAGCCCGAGATCATGGGCCAGTTCGCCGGCTGCGTGCGCGGCATCTCGGCCGCCTGCCTGGCGCTGGACTTCCCGGTCGTGAGCGGCAACGTCAGCCTCTACAACGAGACGGAGGGCCGCGGCATCCTGCCGACCCCGGCCATCGGCGGCCTCGGCGTGCTCGAGGACGCCGCCTCCGCAGTGGGCCTGGCCCTGAGCCCCGGCTTGCACCTGGTGCTCGTCGGCGCGACCGCGGGCTGGCTTGGCCAATCCTTGTGGCTGCGCGAAATCGCCGGCCGCGAGGAAGGGCCGCCCCCGCCCGTCGATCTCGCGGCCGAACGCCGCAACGGCGACTTCGTCCGCGCGCAGATCCTGGGCGGCGTCGTCCGCGCCTGCCACGACGTCTCCGACGGAGGGCTGCTGATCGCGCTCGCCGAAATGGCGCTGGGCGGCCGGGTCGGCATCGGCCTGTTGCCCGCCCCGGAAGGGATCGCGGCCCACGCCTTCTGGTTCGGCGAGGACCAGGCCCGCTACGTCCTCGCCGTCGCCGACCCCGCCGCGGTGCTCGAAGCGGCGCAAACCGCAGGTGTGCCGGCCCGGCTGCTCGGGGCCGCCTCAGGCGACGGTTTGACACTGCCAGGGGCCGTCGCCATATCGCTCGAGACGCTGCGGGCGGCGCATGAGCGCTTCTTCCCGGCTTGGATGGGGAGCTAGACGATGGCGATGGTTGCCAGCGAAATCGAAGCCATGATCAAGGCGGCGCTGCCCGACGCCCGCGTGTCCATCGAGGACCTCGCAGGCGACGGCGACCATTACGCCGCCACCGTGGTCAGCGAAGCCTTCCGCGGCCGCTCCCGCGTCCAGCAGCACCAGATGGTCTACGCCGCCCTGCAAGGCCGCATGGGCGGGGCGCTGCACGCCCTGGCCTTGCAGACATCCTTTCCCGAATAGGAGCCAACCATGAGCAACCCCGTCCACGAGCGCATCGAAGCCGACGTCGCCGCCAACCCGGTCATGCTGTACATGAAGGGCAACGCCATGTTCCCGCAATGCGGCTTCTCCGCCCGCGTGGTGCAAATCCTGACCCATCTCGGCGTGCCGTTCCAGACCGCGAACGTGCTGGACGACCCGGCGCTGCGCGAGGGCGTCAAGGAGTTCAGCAACTGGCCGACCGTGCCGCAGCTCTACGTGAAGGGCGAGTTCGTCGGCGGCTGCGACATCGTGACCGAGATGTACCAGTCGGGCGAGCTGGAGACGCTGCTGTCCGAGAAGGGCGTGCCGCACCAAGCCGCCGCCTAGAACGCCATCGCCCTGACTATGTCAGGGCAGCGGTCTAGCCTTTGCCTGCAGACCAACTTTGTCGCATGACTGGCATCGCAAGCGCGATCCCAGTCAGGGCGACATTGGTCTAACCTCAGCAGGTCGCGGCCGCTGGACGCCCGAGCGCGAACAGCGGCCGCAACTGCACGCCGATCCAGCTTCCGGCCAACGCCAGCGCCATCCAAGCCCAGCCCGAAAGGTTGCCCGCGGCGATCGCGCTGAAATAGGCGCCGATGTTGCAGCCGTTCGAGAGGCGCGCGCCGTACCCCATCGCGATGCCGCCCAGCAGCGCCCCGGCCCAGGCCCGGCCGCCACCGCCCAGCGTCGGGCGGAACAGCCCCACCGCCGCAGCCGCCATCGCCGCGCCCAGCAGGATCGCCCCATCCATCACCGACGTGCTGTCCAGCAGCACCGTCCGGTCCAGTTGCTGCGCAAAGCCCGGCCGCTGCCAATAGGCCCAGCCATGCGCATCGATGCCCAGCAGCGCCGCCGCCTTCGAGCCCCAGAGCGCAAAGGCCGAGGTCTCCCCCCAGGGCTTGCCGGACAGCACCAGGGTCACCGCATTCAGCACGGCCAGCCCGATGCCGCCCCAGACCAGCACCGGCACGGCGGCCAAGCGGGCGCGCAGCCCGGTGGCGCCGCGCCGAGCCGGGCCGAACCGGCCGGCGCCGCGCCGAGCAGGGCTGAACCGGCCGGCCACGAACCAGAGCAGCGCGAGGACGGACAACTGCACCGCGACCGCCGGGCCATAGCCCGCCAGGCCCTGCGCCGTCGCCGCCGGAAGGCTCGGCAGCGACCACCAAAACCCCATATGCGCCGCGCCGATCGCCGAGCCCACCACGAACCCGGCCAGGGTGCCGACCAGCCGCGCATTGCCGCCGCCCAGGGAGAACAGCGTGCCCGAAGCACAGCCGCCCCCAACCTGCATGCCCGCTCCGAACAGCAGCGCGCCCACCGCAAATCCGACGCCGACCGGCGTGGAGCCGCCATTCAGGCTCATCCCGAACACCTGGCCCATCGCCAGCAGCGGCATCATGAGCGCGGTGGCGACGAACAGCATGACGGCATGCGCGCGAAACCCCGAGGCGTCCCGTTGCTCGATCAGCAGGCGGAAGGCGCTCGCGAAGCCGAAGGCGGTGCGCAGCAGCACCGCGCCGATCCCGACGCCTACGAGAACCAGCGCCGGCATGCGCCATGTGGTGTTCGGCTGCAGCGTCACGGCCGCAAGCAGCCCGGCCAACAACGCCATGCCGCCGCCCAGAACGAGCCGGTTGACGTCGCCGCCACGACGGGACAGCGATTGGGTTGAGAGGGCGATTGCGCCTGACATGGTGGGTTCCCGGCCAAATATTCAGCCAGATAAGGCTGCAGCCGCGCGCCGCCGCAACGGCTCCGGGCCAGAAAAGACCGGTCTGTGCGCGCATGGCCCGATGCGGAGACGAAGCATGTCGCCGAAGCCGCAAGGCCCGGCATGTCCTCCTAGGGCGCTTGGTCCAGCGGCAGCGCCGTCGTGGATTTCACCCGCTCCATGCTGAACCGCGAACTCACGTTCTTCAGCGGCACCGCGCCGATCAGCTTCTTGTAGAAGGCGTCGTAGGCGGCGATGTCCCGCGTCACCACGCGAAGCATGTAGTCGATGTCGCCCGCCATGCGGTGCACCTCGACCACCTCGGGAAAGTGCGACACCGCATCGGCGAACCGCGCCAGCCAGTCCGGCGAATGGTCGCCCGCCTCGATCGACACGAACACCGTAAGCCCGAGCCCCAGCTTCTCCGCCGACAGGAGCGCCACCCGGCGCTCGATCACGCCCTCGGCCTCGAGCCGCTGGATGCGCTTCCAGGCCGGCGTCTGCGACAGCCCGACGCGCTCCGCCATCTGCGCGATGGACAGCGTGCTGTTCTCCTGCAGCAAGGCCAGCAGCTTGCGGTCGATCCGGTCCACGCTAGGCGGCGACCGCCTCTGCGCGCACGTCCTTGATGTCGCGGAACGTCAGCCCGCCATGCAGCTCCGCCGTGCGCCGCATCATGAAAACGGAGCTGGCGAGATACACCGGGTCGCCATCCACGTCATCGGCCATGCTGGTGCGGCTCTCCGCCACGAACCGGGCCAGCAGCGCCTTCTCCCCCGTCACCCAGCGGGCGAGCGCGTAGGGCACGGGCTCGAAGCCGATGCCGACGCCGTATTCGCCCGCCAGGCGCGCCTGCAGCACGTCGAGTTGCAAGGTGCCGACCACGCCCACGATCGGCTGGCTGCCGTCCTGCGGGCGGAACAGTTGCACCACGCCTTCCTCGGCCAACTCCTGCAAGGCCTGCCGCAGCTTCTTGGCCTTCATCGCGTCATCCAGCCGCACCCGGCGCAGGATTTCCGGCGCGAAATACGGCACGCCCACGAAGTTCAGCGTCTCGTCCTCGGTCAGCGTGTCGCCGATGCGCAAGGTGCCATGGTTCGGGATGCCCACCACGTCGCCGGCAAACGCCTCCTCGGCAATCTGGCGGTCCCGGGCGAAGAAGAACTGCGGCGCATGCAGCGGAATTTGCTTGCCCGTCCGCACCTGGCGCAGCCGCATGCCGCGCACCAGCCGGCCGGAGCACACGCGGGCGAAGGCGATGCGGTCGCGGTGGTTGGGGTCCATGTTCGCCTGGATCTTGAACACCAGCG
>CAXSDH010000123.1:0-7669 GCA_964235765.1 uncultured Acetobacteraceae bacterium | reverse complement strand
CGAACCAGAGCGGGACGGCATGGCCGGTCAACGCATAGATGACCAGGCTGGCCGGCGCGAAGCGGGCGGCATTGGAGTTGTTCGGCGGCATCTAGCCGGCCAGCTCCAGCGCCGCCGAGGCCTCCAGCCAGACCGTTTCCGCCGCATCCGTCTCGCGGGCGATGGCGGCCAGGCGTTGGTTGGCCTGCACCACCTCGGCGGCGCGGCCCGGCGCGTATTGCGCCGGGTCGGCCAGCCGGGCCTCGATGCGCGCGCGCTCGGCGGCGAGCTTGGCGAGCTGGGCCTCGGCGTCCCTGGCCCGGCGGCGCAGCGGCGCCTGCTGCACGCGGGCCTCGGCGCGGTCCCGCCGGTCATCACGGCGGGTAGGAGCCTCGGCGCGGGCGGCGGGGCGGGCGCGTTCGGCCAGCAGGGCGCGGTATTCGTCCATGTCGCCGTCATAGGGGCGCACAACGCCGTCGGCGACCAGCCAGAGGCGGTCGGCTACCAGCTCGACCAGGTGCGGATCGTGGGTGATCAGCAACACGGCGCCCTGGAAGTCGGCCAGCGCGCGCACGAGGGCCTCGCGGGCGTCGATGTCGAGGTGGTTGGTCGGCTCGTCCAGGATCAGCAGTTGCGGGGCGTCGCGGGTGGCGAGTGCGAGCAGCAGCCGGGCCTTCTCGCCGCCGGAGAGTGCCGCGATGCGGGTGCCGGCGCGGTCGGCATCGAGGCCGAAGCGGGCGAGCTGGCCGCGCACCTGGGTGGGCGTGGCGTCGGGCAGCGCGCGGGCCATGTGGTCGATCGGGGTCTCCTCCATGATCAGCTCGTCCGTCTGGTGCTGCGCGAAGTAGCCGACGCGCAGGCGCGGGGCCCGGCGCAGCTCGCCCGCCATCGGCAGGAGCCGCCCGGCCAGCAGCTTGGCCAGCGTGCTCTTGCCGTTGCCGTTGGCGCCCAGCATGGCGATGCGGTCGTCCATGTCGATGCTGAGGTTCACGTCGGCGAGCACGCGGGCGCCAGCGTATCCAGCGGCGACGCGCTCCAGTGTCAGGATAGGGGGCGAGAGGCGGCGGGGTTCGGGGAAGTCGAAGCGGGTCGGCGCGTCCTCGACGACGGTATCGAGCGCGGGCAGGCGTTCGAGGGCGCGCAGGCGGGATTGCGCCTGGCGGGCCTTGCTGGCCTTGGCGCGGAAGCGGTCCACGAAGGCCTGCATATGCGCGCGCTGGGCGGCGATGCGGTCGGCGGCGCGGGATTGCTGCATGGCGTGTTCGGTGCGGATACGCACGAACTCATCGTAGCCGCCGGGCGTGAGGCTCAGCTTGCGCTGGTCGAGATGGGCGATGGCCTCGACGGCGCGGTCGAGCAGGCCGCGGTCGTGGCTGACGATGATCGCGGCGCCGGGGAAGCGGGCAAGCCAGGTTTCCAGCCACAGGGTGGCCTCGAGGTCGAGGTGGTTGGTGGGCTCGTCCAGCAGCAGCAGGTCCGGGTTGGCGAACAGGGCGGCGGCCAGCGCCACGCGCATGCGCCAGCCGCCGGAGAAGCTCTCTACCGGACGGGCCTGGGCGGCGGCGTCGAAGCCGAGGCCGGCGAGGATGGTGGCGGCGCGGGCCGGGGCGGCGTCGGCGCCGATGGTGCGCAGGCGCTCGTGGATTTCGGCGTGGCGGCTGGACCCGTCGCCACCCTGGGGTGCGGTGTCCTGTTCGGCGAGCAGGGCCAGTCGCTCGGCGTCGGCTTCCAGCACCGTGTCCAGCAGGCTGGCCGGCCCGGCGGGCGCTTCCTGCCGCACCTGGGCCATGCGGGCGCGGGCGGAGAGGCGGATTTCCCCGCCGTCGAGGCCGATCTCGCCGGCGATGGCGCGCAGCAGGGTGCTCTTGCCCGCGCCGTTGCGGCCCACGAGGCCGATGCGGCGGCCGGGGTCCACACGCAGCTCCGCGCCCTCCAGCAAGGTGCGGCCGGCGATGCGCAGGGTGACGCGATCGACTACGAGCAGGCTCATGCCCGGGATGTAGCCGATCCCGGGCGGCCTTGCCCAGCACGGCCTTAGGCCGACTCTTGCCCAGCACGGCCTTAGGCCGACTCTTGCCCAGCACGGCCTTCGGCCGATCTTGCCCAGCGCTAGCCTTTGGCCTAAACGCCCGCCACCTTCTGAATTAGGACTGCCCCATGGCCGAACGCACGCTCTCTATCCTGAAACCCGACGCCACCCGCCGGAACCTGACCGGCAAGATCAATGCGGTGTTCGAGGAGGCAGGGCTGCGCATCGTGGCGCAGAAGCGGCTGCTGCTGTCGCAGGCGCAGGCGGAGGCGTTCTATGGCGCGCACCGGGAACGCGGTTTCTTTCGCGACCTGGTGGCGTTCATGACCAGCGGCCCCGTGGTGGTCCAGGTGCTGCAAGGCACGGACGCCGTGGCGCTGAACCGCAAGCTGATGGGCGCGACCAACCCGGCCAATGCCGATGCGGGCACCATCCGCAAGCTGTTTGCCGAGAGCATCGAGGCCAACAGCGTGCATGGGTCCGATAGCGCCGAGGCGGCGGCCCAGGAGATCGGGTTCTTCTTCGCCGGCACCGAGATCGTGGCGTAGCGGGCATGCGCGGGGCTGCGCTGCTGTTGCTCGCTGCGGGCCTCGCCGCCTGCAGCAAAGGGCAGCCGATCGTGCTGCAGCCCCCGCCGGGTCCGCCGCCGGGTACGGATACGCGCTATCGCGGCACGGCGCGGCTGGTGCGGGCGGCCGACCGGTTTTGCCCGCGCAGCGGCCCCCGGGTGTATGAGGTGCAGAACGGCACCATTGCCCTGTCATATCAGGCGGCCGGGCGCCGCCGGGTTCCGCTTTCGGCGCAGGTGCAGGGCGACGGCACGTTCGAGGCGACGGACGGCGAGGGCCGGCTGCAGGGCCGACTGGCGAACGGGCTGCTGGAGATCACGATCTCCAGCCAGCTTTGCGAGCATCGCTGGACGTTGCGGCCGATCCCCTAATTGCGCCCGGCCTGACTGCGCCAGCGTAACTAAGCCCGGCCGATCCGTAGGCGCGAGACGCTGACCAGGCTGGCCAGGGCGGCGAACCCGGCGCCGAGGCCGAGCGCCAGCGCGGGGCCATGCGTGGCGGAGATGCCGAAGCAGAGCGCCACCAGGGCCGCCCCCGTGGACTGTCCCATCAGGCGGGAGGTTGCGACGATGCCGCTGGCGCTGCCGCTGCGGCCCGGCGGCGCGCTCGACATGATGGCTCGCAGGTTCGGCGATTGGAAGAAGCCGAACCCGGCGCCGCAGAGCAGCATACGCCACACGATCGCGCCCTGGCTGGCGTTGTCCGGCAGCGCCGCCATCAGGGCGAGACCGCAGGCCAGCATGGCCATGCCGATCGCGCCCAGGATGGCCGACGGAAAGCGGTCGGAGAGCGGCCCGGCGATCGGCGCCATGAAGGCGGTCGCCACCGGCCAGGGCGTCAGCAACAGCCCGGTCTCTACCGCGCTGCGGCCCAGCACGGTCTGGAACAGGAACGGCAGCGCGACGAAAGCGAGGCCTTGGGCCGCGAAGGAGCACATCGAGGTGGCGGAGGAGAGCGCGAACATGGGCCGCCGGTAAAGATCGATCGGCAGTAACGGCACGGGAAGCCGCAATTGGCGGCGGATGAGCAGCGTACCGGCGGCGAGCGCCAGCGCGGCCATGCCGAGGGTCGCCGCCCACGAGGCGCTGTGCGCGGCCTCGCCGATGCAGAAGATCAGCGCCCCGAAGGTCAGCGCATTCAGCAGGGCGCTCGGCAGGTCGAAGCGGTGCGCGGCGCGCGGCGTATCGGGCAGGGCTCGGATGGCGAAGACCAGCGCCACCAACCCGGCCGGCACGTTGATGGCGAACAGGAACGGCCAGGAGGCGACCGAGAGGATGGCGGCGGCCACGGTGGGGCCAATGGCGGTGGCGACGCCCACGACGAGGGCGTTGAAGCCGACACCCCGGCCCAATTGCCGCGCCGGGTAGATGTAGCGGATCAGGGCGGTGTTCACGCTCATGATGCCGGCGGCGCCGAAGCCTTGCATGACCCGCGCCGCCGTCAGTGTCGGCAGCGACCAACTGAGGGCACAGAGCAGGGACGCGAGGGTGAACACGGCCAGCCCACAGGTATAAACCCGGCGGAAGCCGTAGATCTCGCCGAGCGAGGACAGCGGCAAGAGGGAGGCTACGACCGCGAGCTGGTAGGCGTTGACCACCCAAACGGAGGCGGCGGGGCTCGCCCGCACGTCGGCAGCGATGCTGGGCAGCGCGGTATTGGCAATCGAGGTGTCGAGCGAGGCCAGGCCCACGGCGATGACGCTGGTGGCGACGGCCCAGCGCCGGCGGTTCGGCGGCAGGCCGTCATGCGGGATGGGGCTGGCCATGTCCGGTGGTGGCCCGGGGCGGGCGGCGGGTCAAGGCTGGCCGCTATGACTTGCACGGCGCGGAGTGCAAGGGTATTGCGCTCCCTCGCATATACTGGGACGCGATGCCGGCAGGGTTTTCCCTCTACCTCGACGCTGTCAGGTTTTCGGCCGCTGCGCTGGTCTTCGCAAGCCATTTCAGCTATCAGAGCATATCCGGCGGCCTATTCTGGCAAATCGGCCCGCTCGGAACACCGTGCGTCGTCGTGTTCTTCGTTCTATCAGGGTTCGTCATCGCCTATGTCGCGGATGCGCCAGGCGCAAGCGGGACGAAATACTTCGTGGCTCGGGCAGCGCGCGTTTTGTCGGTCGCGCTGCCCGCGATCGCTGCCACGTTCGTGCTCGATACCGCCGGGCAATACTACAAGCCAGGGCTGTATGCGGATTTCGACAGCCAAGTCGATGGCTGGGCGCCGCAACTCGTTTCGGCTGCCGTATTCCTCAATGAATCCTGGTTCGGCCATATCCGCCTTGGCTCCAACGGGGCTTATTGGTCGATGGGGTATGAGATTTGGTACTATGTCGCCTTCGGACTCTGGACGTTTGCCCCGCCGAAATGGCGTTTACCCGGCACGCTCTTGGCGCTTTTGGTCGCCGGACCCCGCGTGGCAGGCTTGTTCCCGCTCTGGCTGATGGGCGTCGCCTGCTTCCGCTATTGTCGAGGCGCGCGGATGCGCGTGGCGCACGGCTTCCTGCTGTGGCTTGCATCCATTGGCGCGGCGGCTGGTTATCTCTGGATATACGGCAGCCGATCCCTCGGCGGTGAACTGTATTTCCGGCCGCTGGCCTTGGGATGGATCGACTACGCCGTCGCGGCCTGGTTCGCCCTGCACTTGATCGGGGGTTGGTTCGCTTCCCCCTTGCTTGGGCGAGCGCTGGCCCCCTTTGCTTCACCGATCAGGGCGGCGGCTGGCATGACATTCACGCTTTACTTGCTCCACTATCCGGTTCTGCTGTTTCTCCGCTCGATATCGCCATGGCCGGCGTCGGCCTGGCAGTCGCGTCTCGCTCTCTTGCTGGGCGTCACACTTGCCGTCATCGGCGCCGCGCAAGTCACTGAATTCCGGCGTGACCGCTGGCGGGCTGGCATTGAGCGTCTCTTGGCGTGGGGGAAAGGGAGGCCGTTGCGGGGATTGCACGGCCCCCAGCCGAAACCTGCGCCTGAGCCTGCGACGGCCGATCCCAAATCGTTGCCTCCCGCGCGTTAGGCACGGCGCCTGGAACGCTTCAACGACTTGCGGCGGCGAGCAGCGCCTTCTGGTCGTTGGGGCTCAAGTCGGCCTTCTGCAACGCTGCAACGATCGCCGGCGCGGGCAGGCCGAGGGTCTGCCGGGCATCGGCGAGCGACTTCGTGGCCTTCTCCAGGAGCACCCGGTGCAGGCGCTCGAGCCGGCTCAGGAACGCGAAGTTCTGGATGATCTCTTCGTTCTTCTTCACCGCTGCAATGTATCGCTCCCGCAGTCCCGGATCCTCGACGTCCTTCGGGTCGACGCCGGCGGCGTATTGCAAGCCTTCCGGGCCCGGCGGCGTGATCCGCATCGAGGGGCGCTTCTCTGGGTCGAAAGCAGGGTCGAGGTCCCGCTTGAAGCGGGCGAAGATGGCGGCCCAGTTTGCCACGCGCTCGATGCCGCGCGCGTGAGCCTGGGCCGGGTCGGGCAGGGCCTCGCCATCATGGCGGGCCGCCTCGTCGCCAGCGTCCTGCAAGCTGGCAAGGTCTCGCCCGGCGTCGTATTTCGCCAAGGCCTGGGCGACTGCAGGGTCCAACGGCCCCGGACTCGGTTGCGACATTCTGGTTTCCTCCCTGCGCGTCTGCGGCCAGCCTGCACCTGGCGCCGCCAGCATGGCGGCGGCGAGGACGGCTGCGAATAGCTCGACGTGGATGCGGCGCCTGCGCGGACGGGCCGCCCCCTGCAACGGCTTAGCTGAGCGCATGGTCGCCGGATGAGCCGCCCGCCTTCTTGGTACTGGTGGTGCCGTCGGCAGACGTGCTCGTCGTCTGCACGACGGTGGCGATCTTGCCCTTCCCGCCCGCACATTGATACGTCCATGGGATGCTGAACGTCATCTGGCCGGTCCAATCGGTCAGCGTCAGGCCCGGCACGTAGCCGCTCCAACAATGATCCACAGCTAGGGACTTCGTGCCCTTCCCGCTGACCACGGTATCCTCGAAGCCAATCGGCGTCTTGTTGGGCCCATGCCCCTTGCCGTTCTTTTTCTTCCAAGACCCGGTCGCCTTGCAGCCGATCTCGGCCTCGAGGAACGTGATGTTGGAGAAGTTGACGTCGTCGGGGCCGCAATAGACCTGGCCGTGGAACCCCGCATTCGGCACACCAACGTCGTAATGCTCCGTATCGATGGTGTCCTGGTGCACCGAGTTGGGGGCGACGACCGTGAAATCCATTGTCTCGGTCTTGCCTTGGGCGGTGACCGACACCTTGATCTTGCCCGGCTTCCCGGACGCGGTGAGAACGACGGTGCTGCCGGTTTTAGGCTTTACCGAGCCGGAGCCGCTTACCTTCCATTTCCCGGCGACTGGGGTCAGCTTGAGCGTGACCCGTTCACCGACGCCGATTTTGGTGCGGGCGCGGTCCGCCGGTTGCGACACCTCGGTCTCGGAGGTGAGCGTGAGCGCAACGGGCGCCGTCGTTGGCGTTCCGGTGGGCTCCTCATCGGACTGGGGCTCATCCGCGAGGATGGGGTCGGGTTTTTTCTTGGACAGCCCGAACAAGCCGGTGGGCTCCTCGCCGGGCGGTGCCTTGCCCGCCTTGCCGGAGGCTGGCGAGCGGTTAGTGGCGGAGTATTCCTCGGGGTCGACCCCGAGCACACCTTTCACCCAGGAGTCGAAGGATTTGGTTTCCGACATCGGCTGTCCCGTCCATCTGGCGCCGGGCGAGGCTAACAAGAACGAGCCGCAAGCGCAATGGTGCCGGTAGATGGTGTCCGCGGCGGGATTCGAACCCGCGGCCCCAGGATTAGGAATCCTGTGATCTATCCTCTGATCTACGCGGACGCACTCAGGCAAGTCTAACCGCCGCGACTATCAGAGACAATCTACGGCACCCGCCGGCCACCAGACCGTGGCGGACGAAATGGTAACCCTACCGATCGAATTTATCCAGCAAACGCGGGCTTAGATACATACACGGTAGGGTGGTAGGGTCTAAAAGCCACTCTATCCTGCTGAGCTACGCGGACACACCGGGAGTATCATACAGGCGGGGTTGGCCCGATGCCAACCCCGTTCGCGCTCAGGCGGCCCTGGCCATCTCTCGCAGCACGTAATGCAGG
>CAXSDH010000122.1:0-7734 GCA_964235765.1 uncultured Acetobacteraceae bacterium | reverse complement strand
CGCTGTGACCGGGGTCACATCTCCGGCCTGGGTTGCCCGGCATTGTCCGGCCTGTCGCCGATCACCGGCGGGAACAGGAGGCTGGAATGGACGGAATGAGCTACTTCGGAAAAGACCTCACCGGCGCCGACGCGCTGAAGGCCGCCGAGCCGCGCGGAGTAGGCAACGCTTTGATCACGCTGGTGGTGACCATCGTCGTCACCATCGGTTCCGTGCTGGCGCTGGACTGGGCCGGGATCAGCCTGCCGGTGGCCTACGAGTTCCAGCCCATGCCGATCCCCGGACAGTAGGAAACCACGCCATGCACGCATCAGAGAGCGCCCAATCGGCCAAAGTCGTCCGTTTCCAGCCCCGTCCCGCCCCCGGCTTCACGAGCCGGGACCTGATCGAGCTGAACGGCTGGGAGACGCCTGACCACCGGGTGGAGATCGACGAGGCCGGCGAGCCGCTGGGCCAGTTCGCGATGATGTTCCAAGCAGGAGAGCCCTGGGCCTCGTGGGCGGTCAGCCGGGACGGCGCGACCATCCTGGTTTGGGATTGCGTCAGCCTCGCCGACATCGGCCGCTTCGAGACCATGCAGGCAGCCCTGCAGGCGGTGCCGGCGCGGCGCCATGCCGCCGCCCCCGCGACGGCGCGAACCGCCGAGGTCATCCGCATGGCCGCGCTGGCGGGATAAGCGCTAAGCTGCCCGGCATGCGCGGCATATCGGGTGGAAGTAGCGGCCTCATGACGGAGATGTTCGCCCATCCGGCCACGGTGGGCATCGTGGGCGCGACCATCGGCGTCGTGCTGCTGGCGGCCGCCGTGATCGGCGCGCTGGCCCTGACCGGCCGCGCCACGCCTGCCTTGCAGCGGGAGCTGTGGCTGCGGCTCGGCTCCTGGGCGGTGCTGCTGCCGTTGATGCTCGGGCCGGTGCTGCTGGGCCGCGCCTGGCTGATCCTGGCCGTCACCATGCTGGGCGTGCTGTGCCTGCGGGAATACGACCGGGCCACCGGGCTGTTCCGGGAACGGGTGATGGTGGGCGGCGTGGTCGCCGGCATCCTGGCGGTCAACCTCGCCGCCTATGACCAATGGTACGGCCTGTTCATGGCGCTCATCCCGCTGGCGGTCGGCGCGCTGTCCGTCGCCTCCATCCCGCTCGACCGGCCGGGCGGCTACATCCAGCGCACCGGGCTCGCGATCTTTGCCTTCATGCTGTTCGGCTCCGGGCTCGCGCATCTCGGCTACCTGGCCAACGACCCGGGCTACCGGCCGGTCGTGCTGCTGCTGGTGACCACGGTGGCGATCAACGACGTGTTCGCCTTTACCTGCGGCAAGCTGATGGGCGGGCCGAAGCTGCTGCCGCAGACCAGCCCGAACAAGACCATCTCCGGCGCGCTGGGCGCCCTCGTCTGCACCTCGCTGCTGGTGGCGCTGATCGCCGGGCCGATCTTCCGCGGCACGCCGCTCGGCCGCTGGTTCCTGCTGCTGGGGCTCGGCGCCATCGTCAGCGTCGCCGGCCAGGCGGGCGACCTCATGCTGTCCAGCATCAAGCGGGACCTGGGGATCAAGGACATGGGGGTGGTGATTCCCGGGCATGGCGGGCTGCTGGACCGGTTCAACTCGCTGCTGCTGGTGGCGCCGGCGGCGTTCCACTACTTGCGGTACTTCGACGCGATCCGGCCGCAGGAATGACCGATTGGCAGTTCCGGCCGGCCCGCGACCAGGGCATGGCGCCCGGCGAGCGCCTGCGCAGCCTGGGCCGCGAGGGCGGGCTGGGCAGCCTCGTGGCCGGCGCGGCGTGGCGGACCATGGTACGGCTATACCTGCGTACGGCGCACCGGCTGGAGGTGGCCGGGCACGAGCACCTGCCCGAACCGCCCTTCGTGATCGTGGCCAACCACGCGAGCCACCTGGATGCGCTGACCTTGGCCGCCGCCCTGCCGCGCCGCCTCCGCCACCGCGCCTACGCCCTTGCGGCCGGCGACACGTTCTTCACCAGCCTGCCCGCCGCCGCCTTCGCCGCCTACGCCGTGAACGCCCTGCCGGTCTGGCGCAAGCGGACCACGGCCCGTGACCTGGACGGCATGCGGCAGCGCCTCATCGAGGACCGCGCCATCCTGATCCTGTTCCCCGAAGGCACGCGGAGCCGCACCGGCGCCATGGCCCGCTTCCAGCCCGGCGTCGGCGCGCTCGTGGCTGGGCGGGACATTCCGGTCGTGCCCTGCTTCCTCGAGGGCGCGTTCGCCGCCTGGCCGGCGACCCAGCGGCTGCCCCGGCCGGGCCGCTTGCGGCTCCTCATCGGCGCCCCGCTGCACTTCGCGCACCTCCAGCCGGACCGCGCCGGCATGGCCGCGGTCGCGGCAGGATGCGAGGCGGCGGTGCGGGCCCTCGATCCCGCGCCCTGATCGGGTGAGAGCCGCCCGGTTTTCCTTGACTTCGCTGCACTGCAACACCATAACGTATTGGCGCGGTTTGAATGGTTTCGTGCGCTGTCCTTGAACGACCGGCGTCTTCATCTCACTCCTTGGCGCCGGTTCGCGATCCTGACGATCGCTGAGCACCCCCCTCGCCGTCGGTCCGACGTCCTGGGGCGGGCATAGAAAGACAGCTTACCCTTATGACAACATTCGCAGACCTCGGTCTTGCCACGCCCATCCTCAAGGCGTTGGAAGCCGAAGGCTACACCACGCCGACCCCCATCCAGGTCCAGGCCATCCCGCACGTCCTGGCGGGCCGCGACGTGCAGGGCATCGCCCAGACCGGCACCGGCAAAACGGCCGCCTTCGCGGCGCCGATCCTGCATCGCCTGATGCTCGACCGGAAGCCGGCGCCACGCCGCGGTTGCCGCGTGCTGGTGCTGTCGCCCACCCGCGAGCTGGCCAGCCAGATCGCCGAAAGCTTCCGCGACTACGGGCGGCAGACCGGCATGCGCACCACGCTGATGTTCGGCGGCGTGCCCAAGGCGCGCCAGGCCAAGGCCGTGGCCAACGGCATCGACATCCTGGTGGCCACGCCCGGCCGGCTGATGGACCACATGCAGGACGGCGCCGTGCAACTCGGCGGCGTCGAGATCCTGGTGCTGGACGAGGCCGACCACATGCTCGACCTCGGCTTCATCGTGCCGATCCGCAAGATCGTCAGCACCATCCCGCCGAAGCGGCAGACCTTGTTCTTCTCGGCCACCATGCCGAAGGAGATTTCCACCCTCGCCGGCGCCATGCTGCGTGACCCGGTGCATGTCGCCGTCGCTCCCGTGGCCACCACGGCCGAACTGGTCGAACAGAAGGTCATCTTCGTCGAGACCGCCCGCAAGCGGCAGATGCTGGCCGAAATCCTGCGGGACAGCCGGATGAGCCGCACCCTGGTGTTCACCCGCACCAAGCACGGCGCCGACAAGGTGACGCAGCACCTCGAGGCGGTGGGCCAGCCTGCCGCCGCGATCCATGGCAACAAAAGCCAGCCGCAGCGGGAGCGTGCCCTGGCCGCCTTCAAGGAAGGCCGCGTCCGCGTGCTGGTGGCGACCGACATCGCCGCCCGCGGCATCGACGTGGACGGCGTGACGCACGTGGTCAACTTCGACCTGCCGAACGTGCCCGAGGCCTACGTGCACCGCATCGGCCGCACCGCGCGCGCCGGGCACACAGGTATCGCCATCAGCTTCTGCGACAGCAGCGAGCGCGCGTTCCTCCGCGGCATCGAGAAGCTGATCCGCACCCGCATCTCGGTGGACGAGCCGACCAAGCTAGCGGCCTAGCGCGCGCCCCCTCCCCTGCTTGCGGGAGAGGGCGGCAAGGCCTGCCACCATCGACGCGGCGGCTCCGGACCAATTGGCCCGCGGGTCGCCTGCGTCCGTTTGCGGAACGCCGCCCAGGGCGAGCAACCGGCGGATCGCCGCCGCGATGCTTTCCGGCGCCGGGTCGCACAGCAGGGCCATGGCTTCGCCTGCAAGCTGTTCCGGCAAGCCGCCAACGCGGGTGGCGACAAGCCAGCGGCGGGCGGCGATGGCCGTCGCGGCGACCCCGCTCTGGCTGGCCTCGCGATGCGACAGCACCAGCGCGTCCGACCAGGCGAGCAAGGGGCCGACCTCGTTCTCCGGCACCCAGCGGTTTTCCACCACGACGCCGGGCAGCGCCCGCAGCCGGTCCAGCACCGGCGTCTCCGGCCCGCTGCCGACCACACGGACATCCAGGTCGTCGCGCGCCCCCAGTAAGGCCAGGCTATCGGCCAGCAGGTCCAGCCCCTTATAGGGCAACAGCCTGCCGAAACTCAGCAGCCGCAGCCGGCCGCCATGCGCGCGCGCGGGCGGCGGCGGCTGCCCGAAGGCAAACGGCGGGTGCGAGGCCAGCAGCAACGGCTTGCCCACGGCCAGCTTCTGCTGGCGGAGCCGGTCGGCCACATGCGTGCTCAGCGCGAATACGCCGCCGGCCCCGCGCAGCAGCCAGCGCTGCAACTGGATCTGCATCGGAAAGCCGTCCCCGGGATGCGGATCGGCGTCGTGCACCACCACGGCGAACGGCACGCCCGCCCAACGCAGCGCGGCGGCCATGGCGAAATCCATCGGCGCCGGCATGGCGCAGAGCGCCACATCCACCTGCTGCGCGCGGAGCCAGGCGGCCAGGCGCGGCACCATGACCGGCGTGCTGAGCACCCGGCCCGCGAGCCCGGTCAGGCTCTGGTACGTGGGCACCCGCAGCGCACAGGAAGGCGCGTCCGCCGAGCCCAGCAGTTCCGCGCGGGCCGAAAGGCTGAGCAACGCCTCCGTGCCGGGCACGGCGTTGAAGGCGCGCACCAGCTCGGCGGCGAAGCGCGGCCCGGCGCCCCGCCGGCCCCATTGCCAGACCAGCACCCTCACGGCGGCGCACCCAGGGCGCGGACGGCCTCGGCCAGGGGCGCCGTGCCGAGCCGGGACCGTGCGGCGGCGCGCCCGGCCTCGCCGAGCCGGCGCCGCAGGGCGGGGTCCTCGGCCAGCCGCACCAGCCAGGCCGCGGCGGCATCCACGTCCGGATCGGCCCACACCGCGCCAGGGGCCTCGAACACGCCGCGCGGGTCCCGTGCCGGGATCAGCCGCGCCGGGACGGGGGCAGCGCAGCCCGCGTCCATGAAGTCCTGCGTGCCCGACCAATCGGTGGCGACGACCGGCTTGCCGAGCAGCATGGCCTCGGCGGGCACCAGGCCGAACCCCTCGCTGCGATGCAGGGACAGCACGATGTCGCAGGCGGCCATCAGGGCGTGCGCGTCGTCCCGCGGCAGGATTTGCGTGTCGATGCGGATGTTGGGCGCGGCGGCCGCGGCCCGCAGCCGGGCGAAGTCGGCGAGGAAATGGTGCGGGTTGCCGACCCGCAACAGCAGCAAGCGGTCCATGCGGTCGCCGAACGCCGCCCGGTGCGCCGCGATGGCGGCCAGCGGGTTCTTGCGTTCGAAGCTGGAGGCAAGGTTGAACGCCACGAGGGTGACCACGGCGCCCTCCGGCAAGCCGAACGCCGCGCGATCCAGCGCGGAGGGCGCCGGGGGATGTGCGGCCAGCGGCGGCGGCACCACGCGCACGCGGCCGGGCAGCAACGGCTCCAGGGCCCCGGCCGAGAAGCGCGAGAGCGTCCAGACCTCGTGCACGAAGGCAAGGCCGGTGCACCAGCTCTCCGCCGCCACCGGCAATTCCCAGGCCCAGGCGCCAACCACGCGGCGGCCCCGCAGCATCGGCCGGCCCAGCCGCAGCAAGGCCAGCGGCAGCGCCGGCGCGTTCACGTGAATGACCAGCGGCACGCCTGGCGGCGGCACGGGTCCGCCGGGCCGCACCGGCCAGCACGGCACGCCCAGGGCTTCGAGCCCATGCATCATCAGCCGCGCGGCTTCGCCCAGGCCTGAGGCACGGTCCAGTTCTCCCCCAATGGCGATGCCCGGCTCGACCGCCGGCGCCGGCCGGTCCGGCCGCGGCGCCAGCAGGGCGGTCCCCTCGCGCAGCATCGCCCGCCGCGCGCCCTGCGGCAACATACGCCAGATGCGGTGGAGCGGATGCAATCGCGTCGCGGCAAACCCCGGCGTCATGCCTGGCGGTCAGTGGACCGGTGAATGCGGGCTGGGAGCGTCGTTCAGGTGGCAGGCGCTGCGATGGCCCGGAGCGACCTCGCGCAGCGCCGGCACCTCGACGCTGCACCGGGCAAAGGCGTGCGGGCAGCGCGGGTGGAAGTGGCAGCCGGTGGGCGGCGCGAGCGGGCTGGGGATCTCGCCCTTGATCGACGTGAAGCGCCGGGCGCGGACATCGAGCCGCGGCACCTCGGCCAGCAAGGCCCGCGTATAGGGGTGGTTCGGACGGCCGAACACCGCCTCGGTGTCCGCCTGCTCCACCACGCGCCCCAGATACATGATCGCAACGCGGTCCGAGAGATGCTCGACGACGCCCAGGTCGTGGCTGATGAACAGGTAGGTGAGGTCGAGCTCGCGCCGCAGGTCCATGAACAGGTTGAGGATCTGCGCCTGGATCGAGACATCGAGCGCCGCCACCGCCTCGTCGCAGACCAGGAACTCCGGCTGCACCGCCAGCGCCCGGGCGATGCCGATGCGCTGGCGCTGGCCGCCGCTGAACTGGTGCGGATAGCGGCGCTTATAGGCGGGGTCGAGCCCGGCGCGGCGGAGCTGCGCATCCAGGTACTCGTCCATGCCGCCTTTCGCCAGCCCGTGCACTCGAGGCGCCTCGCCCACGATATCGCTGACGCGCAGGCGGGGGTTGAGGCTGGCATAGGGGTCCTGGAAAATCATCTGCACCCGCAGCCGCGCATCGCGCGCCGCGGCGCCATCGAGGGTCGCGCGGTCGCGGCCGTGATACATCACCTGCCCGTCGGACGGCGGCATGATGCCGGCCACCATGCGCCCGAGCGTGGACTTGCCGCAACCGCTCTCCCCCACCAGGCCCAGCACCTCGCCCTTCTGCACCTGCAGATCGACCGCATCGACCGCGCGCACCACGGGCGGCGCCGCGCCGATGCCGCGCATGCGGCGCACCAGCCGCGCGGCGGCATCCGGCCGGGTCTCGAACCGCTTGGTGACGCCGCGAAGCTCGATGATGGGCGTGCTCACGCCGGCACGCCCTCGAGCGGATGGAAGCAGCGGTGCGCATGCTCGGCGCTGGCCATGAACTCCGGCGGGTCCTGCTCGCACTGGGGGTCGGCCCGGCTGCAGCGCGTGCGGAAAGCGCAGCCCACCGGCAGGTTCAGCACGTTCGGCGTCATGCCCGGAATGCCGCGCAGCCGCTCGCCGCGCGCGGTGCGGCTGGGCACGGACCCGATCAGCCCCTGCGTGTAGGGGTGCATCGGCCGGTCCAGCACCTGCTCCACGGTGCCCTTCTCGACGATTCGCCCGGCATACATCACCGCGATGTGGTCGGCGAGCCCGGCGATCACCGAAAGGTCGTGGGTGATCCACACCAGCGCCGTGCCGAACCGGGCGCAGAGCGCCTGCATCTCCGACAGGATCTGCGCCTGGATGGTGACGTCGAGCGCCGTCGTCGGCTCGTCGGCGACGACCAGGGCGGGCTGGTGCAGCAGGGCGATGGCGATGGCGACGCGCTGGCGCATGCCGCCGCTGAACTGGTGCGGATAGGCGCGCAGCCGTTCGTCGGGGCTCGGGATGCCGACCAGGCCGAGAGCGTCCCGCGAGCGCGCGCGCGCGGTCTCGCGGGAGACGCGTTCATGCGCCTGCACCGCCTCGATCATCTGCGTGTCGATGCGCAGCACCGGGTTCAGCGTCATCATCGGGTCC
>CAXSDH010000121.1:0-8006 GCA_964235765.1 uncultured Acetobacteraceae bacterium | reverse complement strand
CCCCAAAACACAAAAAACAGCGGCCCCACAAAAGGGCCGCTGTTTGCGTTCGAGGAAATTCCCCGATAGGTAAATGGAAACCTGGCGCGCCCGGAAAGACTCGAACTTCCAACCCCCAGATTCGTAGTCTGGTGCTCTATCCAATTGAGCTACGGGCGCAACACAGGGACGCGCGATGTAGCCCACACCCGGGCCTGCCGCAACCCCTAGCGCTTCGCGATCGGCGGTACGAACAACGGCGCGGTATCCCACGGGAACAACACCCACGTCTCCTGCGGCACCTCCGCCACCCAGGTATCCGCCACGCCCTTGCCGGCCGGCTTGGCATATAGGCAGGCGAAACGTGCCCGGGGCAGCAGGTCGCGAACCAGGCGCGCGGTCACGCCGCTGTCCACCAGGTCGTCGACGATCAGGAAACCTTCACCGTCCCCGGCCGCGGCCGGATACTTCACCACCTTCGGCGCCCCCTTCTCCTCCTCATCGTAGCTGACCACGGAGATGCTCTCCACGAGCCGGCACTCCAACTCACGCGCGATGATTGCGGCCGGGATCAGCCCGCCTCGGGTGATCGCGACGATTCCGCGAAACGGCGCCAACGGCATCAGCGCGCTCGCCAGCGTGCGCGCGTCCCGGTGCAACTGGTCCCAGGTGACGGTTGCGTAGGCCCGGCCGCTCAAAACAGGCGTCCGCCGTTCGGAACGGGCTGATCGGGTCGGATCAGCACTACACCGCCGGCCGGGTCGGGCATGCCGAGGGTAAGCACCTCACTCACAAACTTGCCGATCTGCCGCGGCGCGAAGTTCACCACCGCGCAGACCTGCTGGCCGATCAGCCGTTCCGGCGTGTAATGCGCCGTGAGCTGGGCCGACGACCGCTTTATGCCGATCTCCTCCCCGAAGTCGATCCAGAGCTTGATGGCGGGCTTGCGCGCCTCCGGATAGGGCTGGGCGTCGGTGACCGTGCCGACACGAATGTCCACGCGCTCGAAATCCTCAAACGTTGCGATGCTCATTGCCCCATCATGCCAGCCCGGCGCCGGTTGCCAAGCTGGATGCCCCATGCAAGCGTTCAAGCGTTGGAGACGCCCCTATGACAAGCCTGCCGCAGACCCCATCGTTCCGCCTCGAGGGCCGCCGCGCCCTCGTGACCGGAGCTTCGAGCGGCATTGGCCGGGCTGCGGCGGTCGCCCTGGCGGAGGCCGGCGCGGACGTCGTCCTGGCGGCCCGGCGCACCGCGCCCATGCAGGAGGCCGTGGACGCACTTCTCGGTCGCGGCCTGAAAGCCGAATCCGTGGCGTTGGACGTGACGGACCGGCAGGCGACCCGGGCCGTCATCGCCAGGCTGGGGCCGTTCGGTATCCTGGTGAACAACGCCGGGACCAACACCCGCGAGCCCTTCCTGGAGATCACCGACGCAGCGCTTGACGCCATGCTGGACCTGAACATTCGCGCGGCATTCACGGTGGCCCAGGCCGTGGCGCAAGGGATGGTGCAGGCGGGGCAGGGTGGCGCGATCATCAACGTGGGCAGCGTGAACGGCCATGTGGCTCGCGACACCATCACGGCCTATACCGCGACCAAGCACGCCATCGAGGGGCTGACCAAGGGCATGGCGCTCGAACTCGGCAAGCATGGCATTCGGGTCAATACGCTGTGCCCCACCTGGATCGCGACACCCCTGGTCAGGCCCATGCTCGCCGACCCCGAACTGGCAGCGTCGATGCGGGCGCGCCTGCCCATCGGGCGCGTGGGCGAGGTCGAGGACCTGATGGGCGTGATCGTGTTCCTGGCGTCCCCGGCGGCGGCGATGGTCACCGGCGCACCCATTCTGGTCGATGGCGGCCTCACAACCTACTAGGATCCCCCATGCTCCCTGGGTCACCCCGCGATTTCCACCTGGCTGGCCGCAGCCCGGCCTATTCCACCCACGGCATGGCAGCCACCAGCATGCCGGCCGCGACGCTGACGGCGCTCGATGTGCTGCGGGCGGGCGGCAACGCGCTGGACGCGGCCGTGGCGGCCGTCGCGGTGCTGGGCGTGATCGAGCCGCAATCGACCGGCATTGGCGGCGATTGCTTCTGCCTCTACGCGCCTGCCGGGCAGAACCGGGTGGTGGCGCTGAACGGCTCCGGCCGGGCGCCGGCTGCTGCCGCGATCGACTGGTTCGAGGCGCGCGGCATCGATGCGCTGGAGAACACCTCGCCCCACACCGTCACCATTCCCGGCGCGGCGTCGGCTTGGGAGACCTTGCTGGCCGCCCATGGCCGCAAGGGGCTCGACGAGTTGCTGCAGCCGGCGATCCGTTTCGCCGACGAGGGCTGGCCCGTGCATGCCAAGGTGGCGTGGGATTGGAAGAACCTCGAGGAGAAGCTGCGCCGCACTGGCGCGGAGGCGTTCCTGCCCAGCGGCGCCGCCCCGCGCGCGGGCGACCTGTTCGTGCAGAAGAAGCTGGCCGAAACCTTGCGCGTCATCGCCAAGCAAGGCGCGCGCGGCTTCTACGAGGGCCCGGTGGCGGCCGATATGGTGGCCACCCTGCGCGCGCATGGCGGCTTGCAGACCGAGGCCGATTTCGCCGCCGGGCGCACGGCGGCCGAGTTCGTGGAGCCGATCCGGACGGGCTGGAAGGGCTACGAGGTCTGGCAATGCCCGCCAAATGGGTCCGGGCTGCTGGTGCTGATGCTGCTCGGCATCCTGGACGGCTTCTCGCCCGCGGCCGACGGCCCGCTCAGCACGGAGCGCCTGCACCGGCACCTTGAGGCCGCGCGCCTGGTGTATCGGGACCGCGACGCCTTCCTGGCCGACCCCTCGCAGGTCGAGGTGCCGGTACAGCGCCTGACCAACATGGACTACCTGGCCCGGCTGCGCCGCCTGATCGACCCCGCGCGCGCCATGACCAACATGCCGGCGGCCGGCGAGGCAGCGCTGCCGGCGCATCGGGACACGGTGTATCTCTGCGTCGTGGACCGGGACGGCAACGCCTGCAGCTTCATCAACTCGTTGTTCCAGGGGTTCGGCAGCGGCATCCTGGCGCCGAACTCCGGCGTCATGTTGCAGAACCGCGGCTTCGGCTTCCGGGTTCAGCGCGGGCATCCCAACTGCATCGCGCCGAACAAGCGGCCGATGCACACCATCATTCCGGGCATGCTGACCAAGAACGGCCGGGCCGTGATGCCGTTCGGCGTGATGGGCGGCCATTTCCAACCCATGGGACAGACCTGGTTCCTGAGCAACATGATGGATTACGGGCTCGACATTCAGCAAGCGATCGACCTGCCGCGCATCTTTCCTTACCAGGGCAAGGTCGAGGTCGAGCGCGGCATCCCGCCGGCGGCGGTCAAGCAGCTTGTGGCGATGGGGCACGAGACTGTCGACGTCACCCGCCCGCATGGCGGCGGCCAGGCGATTTGGATCGATTGGGAGCGCGGCACGCTGATGGGCGGCTCCGACCCGCGCAAGGATGGCTTGGCGCTGGGGTACTAGCCCGGTGACCGAACCGTGCGACCTCCCCGCCGTCGCCGCCCGGCGCCTCATCGGCCAAAAACGGCTCTCGCCCGTCGAGTTGCTGCGAAGCTGCATCGCGCGGGTGGAGGCGGTGGATCATGCGGTGAACGCGCTGGTGGCACGGGATTTCGCGCGGGCGGGCGAGGCGGCGCAGCGGGCCGAGCAGGCCGTGATGCGGGGCGACACGCTGCCGCCGCTGCATGGCTTGCCGGTGGCGATCAAGGACCTCGAGGACGCGGAGGGCCTGCCCAACAGCCAGGGCAGCCCGATATTTCGGGACAGCGTGCCGGCGCGGGATCAGCGCTCCGTCGCCGCGGTGCGGGCGGCGGGCGCGATCGTGATCGGCAAGTCCAACGTGCCGGAGTTCGGCGCGGGGGCGAACAGCCGGAACGCCGTGTATGGGGCGACCGGCAACCCGTTCGACCCCACGAAGTCCGCGGCCGGCTCGTCGGGCGGCTCGGGGGTGGCGCTGGCCTGCGGGATGGTGCCGATCGCGACCGGGTCGGATACGGGCGGCAGCCTGCGCAACCCGGCGGCGTTCAACGGCGTCGTGGGGTTTCGTCCTACGCCGGGCTTGGTCGCGACCGAGAAAACGCAGTTCGGCTTCTCGCCGCTCGCCGTGCTGGGCCCGATGGCGCGCAACGTGCCCGACGCTTGCCTGCTGCTGTCGGCCATGGTCAGCGACGACAAGCGCGATCCGCTGGCGACCACCATCCATGGGCGGCCCGTGCGCCGGGCCGAGGATTTTGCGGCGCCGGCCGAGATCGACCTCTCGGGCTTGCGCGTGGCGCTCACGCCGGATTTCGGCTGCGCGCCGACCGAGCGGCATATCGCCCAGGTGTTCGCCGAGAAAACCGGGCTGTTCCGGAGCGTGTTCGCCCGGGCCGACGACGCCGCCCCGGATTGTATGGGCGCCGACGAGTCGTTCGAGGTGCTCCGGTCGTTGGGCTATCCCCCAAAGCACGCCGAGAGCATCCGCACGCGGCCGCAGGACCTCGGCCCCAATATCCACGCGAACTACGAGGAGGCGTTGCGCTACTCCGCCGTGGATGTCGGGCGGGCGCTGAAGGCGCAGACGGAGCATTACCGCCGCTGGCAGGCGTTCTTCGACGGCTATGACGTGATCATCTCCCCCTCGATCACCACCAGCCCGCGCCCCTGGACGGAGCTGTATCCGGCCGAGATCGACGGCAAGCCGACGCGGACCTATTTCCACTGGCTGGCGCTGGCGTATTACGTGACGCTCGCCGGGCACCCGGCGGTGTCGTTGCCGGTCGGGCTCGACCGCAACGGGATGCCGTTCGGCTTGCAGATCGTGGGGCCGCGGGGCGGGGACGCCTATGTGCTGGCGGTGGCGGCGGCGCTCGAGCGGCTGCTGGCCGATGACGTGCGCACGGCTCGGCCGGCGCCGGACATCGCCCGGCTGCGTGCGGCCCGGCCGATCGCGGAGATGCCGGGGTTCATGGGGTTCGGCTAGCGCTTGCCCGACGCGAAGGCGTTGAAGGTGATGAGCGTGTAGGTGTCGGCCACCCCCGGCAGCGTTTGCAGCCGCTCGGTCACGAACAGGCCGGTGTCCTGGTCGGTATCGAGGTAGAACTTGCCGAGCAGGTCGTATTGGCCGGAGGTCGAGTAGATCTCGGACAGCTCCTCGATCGTGTCGACGGCGACTTGCGCCACGCGGTAGGCATGGCCCATCTGGCATTTGATCTGCACGAATATCGGTCGCATCCCGGCCCCTTTTGCTGGGGCGAGCTTGCCATGCCGGGCGCCGTCTGGACAGCGGCGGCGAGGGGCATAAGGTGGCGCGGAACCGGCGGGGGAAAACGGCGATGTCACTGGCGCAGCACTTGGAAACGTCATTGGCGCAGCACTTGGAAACGCCTTCCCGGGCCGGCGGCCGCGTGCTGGCCGATGCTTTGCTTGCCCAGGGGATCGACCACGTGTTCGCCGTCCCCGGCGAGAGCTATCTGGACGTGCTCGACGGGCTGTATGCCGTCCGTGACCGCCTGAACCTGGTCACCTGCCGGTTCGAGGCAGGGGCCGTGAACATGGCCGAGGCCTTTGGCAAGCTGACCGGCCGCCCCGCCGCCGCCATGGTCACCCGCGGGCCCGGCGCCTGCCACGGCGCCATCGGCGTGCACGTGGCGATGCAGGACAGCACGCCCATGCTGCTCTTCGTCGGCCAGATCCCGTTCGAGGAAACCGACCGCGACAGCTTCCAGGAGGTGGACTACCGCCGGATGTTCGGCCCGCTCGCCAAGTGGGTCACCCAGATCGACGACGCGCGGCGCATCCCGGAGTTGGTCGCGCACGCGGTGGACGTGGCGACCACGGGGCGGCCGGGCCCGGTGGTGATCGCGCTCTCGGAAGAGATGCAGAAGCACATGGTATCAGTGCCCGACCTGCCGCGCGCGCCGGTGTTCGCCTCGTTGCCGGATCCGGCCGGGCTGGCCCGCATGCAGGCCATGCTGGCCGCCAGCCGCAAGCCGCTGGCGATCCTCGGCGGCTCCTGCTGGTCCCCCGCGGGACGGGCCGCGATCCGCGACTTCCTGGTGGGCAACGGCCTGCCGGTCGCGGTCGGCTTCCGCCGGCAAGCGGTCTATGACGGCACCCTGCCGAACTTCGTGGGCGACCTCGGCGTCGGCTCCGACCCCGCGCTGGTGGCGCGCGCCAAGGAGGCCGACCTCATCCTGGCGATCGGCACCCGCCTCGGGGAGGCGACGACCCAAGGCTTCACGCTGTTCGAGCATGCGGGCGGCACGCCGATCATCCATGTCTATCCGGATGCGGCGGAGATCGGCCGGGTATTCCGCCCCGCGCTGGGCATCGTGGCTGGCCTCAATGCGTTCGCCGCCGCCGCGGCTGCGTTGAAGACGGCGCCTGCGCCTTGGGCGGACTGGACCCGGTCGTTGCGGGCGCTGCGCGAGGCGGCGCAGGCGGTGCCGGCGTACGAGGGGGCGCTGAACCTTGGCGCGGTCATGCGGGAATTGCAGGGTCTGGCGGCGCCCGACGCGGTCTTTGCCAGCGACGCCGGCAATTTCGCGACCTGGCCCGCGCGCTTCATGCACTTCTCCGAGGGGCAGCGGATGCTCGGCCCCACCAACGGCGCCATGGGGTATGGCGTTCCGGCTGGGATCGGCGCGGCGATCGCGGCGCCGGGCCGGCAGGTGATCGTGTTCGTGGGCGATGGCGGCATGCTGATGACCGGCCAGGAGATCGCGACCGCGTTCCACCACGGCGTGGCCCCCATCCTGCTGGTGTTCAACAACGCCATGTATGGCACGATCCGCATGTATCAGGAGCGGACCTACCCCGGCCGGGTCTCCGGCACCGGGCTGACCAACCCCGACTTTGCGAAGTTCATGGAGAGCTTCGGCGGGCACGGGGAAGTGGTGCAGTCCACCGCCGAGTTCGCGCCGGCCTTCCATCGCGCGGTGGCGAGCGGCAAGCCGGCGCTGATCGAGCTGCGGATGAACCCGGAGCAGATCACCTCGCGGGCGACGATTGCGCAGTTGCGGGCAGGGAGCGGGGTGGTGAAGCCCGAAAAGGCCTAGCGGCCCCGGCTAGAGGCCGGTGGTGCGGTATATCGCGACGAGGGGCGCGGCATAGCCCATGCAGGTCAGTTCGAGCGTGCCTGCGGGGCCGATGACGCTCGCCTCGGCTGGCCACTCGCCCTCGCTGGTCCGCCGAAGCAGCTCGGCTTCGATCCGTGAACTGCGAAGCAGCAGGATTTCCCGCAGGCTCGGGATCGTCGTGTACGCCCAAACGTTCGCGCGGGTCTGCGCTTCGTTGCTGGGGGACAGGATTTCGACGAGAAGCACCGGCTCCGGCACGTCGTAGCCGTCGGATGGCGGCGCGCGGGTTATCCCGAGGTCGGGAATGCGGTGGTTCATGCTTTGCCGCACCCTGGGAACAACGCCCGGCGCGACGATCACGCTGCAACGGCTGCCCGCTTCGAGCAAGTGGTTCCGCAACAACGCCCCTACTTCCGCTTGCAACAGCCCATGAATACCCGAGGCCGGCGCCATGGCGACCGCCTCGCCGTCCACAAGCTGCCACCGTTCCGGCCCGGGCGCGTCCCAGACCAGGAACTCATCCCGCGTCATGCGGGTCGCCAAGGGCATCAATGCGGCGAACATGCCCTATTCTAGCACGTCCCGTCCCGAATCGCGAAGGCTATCGCCCCGCCGCATATCCCTGCATTCCCCGCGGGTTCGCGCCCGCGAACATCTGGTCGCCCTCGCGCTTGGCGGCCGATAGCCGGCCCTCCGACCATTCCTCGCCGAATTCGGCCAGGTGGCCGCGCGCCTGCAGCGCGTCCAGCACGGTTCGGGGAAACCGGCCCTCCAGCACGACCTTGCCCGGCCTGGCCACCCGGGGCCAGAAGCTGCTGGGCCAGTGTTCGGTGTGGAAGCTGGGCATGTCGATCGCTTGCTGGATGCCCAGGCGGCCATGCACCATGCGCAGGAAGAAGATCAGCGACCACTGGTCCTGCTGCTCGCCGCC
>CAXSDH010000120.1:0-8024 GCA_964235765.1 uncultured Acetobacteraceae bacterium | reverse complement strand
CCGGCGCTGATTTTCGAAGACGAAACGGCAACCTTCGTCACCGACGTCTTCGACGTGTCAATCGACGGCGCCGGCACAAGACGACTACGGCTCCATCCCGCAAGGCTGATCCAGCATGTGGCCTATGGTGCGCCGATCGCCGTCAGTTCGGGGAGCCGATGCTGTGATGCCCTCGATGGCGTCAATCCGTTCTCGACGTCGGCCGCTGTCGCAGATGTCTCGCGAAGCCTGGGATCGCCACGCCCGGCCCCCCCAGGAGTGAGCAGGACGAGGCTGTCGCCGGGCTCGATCCACTGCGCGCCCTTGCCCTTCAGGACGGCTCCGGACCGCAAGCCGATGAACCCGTTCGCGCCATCGTGGCCGCCGTCGCAGCCGCGCGGTGCGAACGTGATGCGATCGAACGATGCCAGCACCTGGAAGCGCCGGTCGATCGAGGACTCGATTTCCAGGACTTGCCCGAGCCCGCCCCTCGTTCGCCCTTGCCCGCCCGAGCCGTCGCGGAGTTCCTTGCGGCGGAACAGCAACGGGGCCTGCGTTTCCGCGATCTCGACGGGCGTCCCCGCCAGGTTGGTTGGGAACGCCGTTGCAGACAGGCCGTCCTTGTCCTTCCGCGCGCCCGTGCCGCCGTTGCTCGTGAAGCCAAGCGTGAATCCGTAGCGGGCGGTTCCGGCATCCGCAGTCTCGCCACGTAGCGTGACGAGCCAGACCGCGGACGTTCCCTCGGCTGGGATCCTGTCGGGGATGGCCTGGCGAAGGCACCCGAACACGACGTCCGGCAGCATCTGGCCGATGACATGCCGGGTCGAAACGGGGGCAGGCTTGGTAGCATTCAGGATCGAGGATGCTGGGGCCGACACCGAGAACACGGACAGCGATCCCGAGTTGTTCGGCACGCGCCCGCCGATCCCGCAAGCCAGGCCGAAGCAGCTGTAGGCTGCCGTGTACTGCAGTGGGACGTTGATGCCGTGCGGGGATTGCGGCGACGACCCGGCATAATCGACCTGCACGCCGTCGGCGGAAATGGTGAGGCGCGCCGAAAGGACAATCGGTGTGTCGTAGCCGTCGACGGTCATGGTACTGCTCCACGAGCCATGCGGCATCTTGCCGATTTCAGCCAGCATCGCGCTGCGGGAGCGTTTGAAAATGTAATCGGCCACTGCGTCGAGCGTGCGGAGCCCGAACTCGCGCATCATCTCCACAAGCCGCCGTGCCGCGACGTCGTTGCAGGCGGCGAGAGCATAGGTATCTCCCTCGGTCTCGATGGGCTGGCGGGTGTTCGCGACAATGAATGCCATCGTCGTGGGGTCTAGGGCACCAGCCGCGAACAAGCGGACCGGCGGGATATACAGGCCTTCCATGAAGACGTCCTCGCCGTCCGGGCCGAAGCCCAAGCCGCCGATATCCATGACGTGGCTCGTGCTGCAGAACAGGGCCACCGCGCGGCCGTCCAAGAAGCAAGGGGTGACGACGACGAAGTCATTCAGGTGACCGGTGCCGAGCCAAGGGTCGTTGGTGATGAACACATCCCCGGGCGCCATGGCATCCAGCGTATGCAGGCGCAGGAAATGGCCCACGGACGCCGCCATCGTGTTGACATGGCCGGGGGCGCCCGTCACGGCCTGCGCAAGCATCCGGCCCTGCACGTCGAAGACGCCTGCCGAGAGATCCTCGCATTCCCGCACGATCGGGCTGAACGCCGTGCGGAGGAGGATCTGCGCCTGCTCCTCGACGATCGCGAGCAGGCGCTGCCACATCACCTGCATGTCGATGGCGGACGGGGGCGGCGGTGTGCTCATGACAGGTGTTTCTTTCGCTCGAGGACGATGCTGCCAATGCCGTCGATCCGGGCATCAAACCGGTCCGACACGAACGTCGTCGTTTCCCGCTCCGTGATCAGGGCCGGGCCGGCGGCCATAGACCCGGGCCGCATCGCGCTCCTGTGATAAAGCGGGACATCGACCATTCGCCCGGACCGGCCGTCGAAAAAGCGCCGCACGGAATCCGGGACGGCAGCGCCTGTCGCGGGAACCGGAGCAACAGGGGTCGGCGCGGCAGACTCTGTCGTGACGAGGACCGACCAGCTGAGGATCTCCGGCACGGCGCCCGGGATTGTGCGTTTGAACAGGGCGGCGTAGCCCTCCTCGAAGGCCGCACGCAACCGGGCCCTGTCCGCTGCGCCAAGCGCGTGCGGCGGCACCCCGACCGCAACCTCGTGACCCTGGCCGACGTAACGCATGAAGGCGAGCCGCCGGACGGCCAGACGGGCGCCATGGGCACCCAGCGTCACCAGCGCGCGTGCCTCCGCTTCGAGCGTGTTCAGCATGTGGTTGACCTGCTCGAAATCCAGCTTCGCAAGGAGGGCGTGGTGGCTGCGCACGATCTCGTAGCCGACCGGCGCCTTGAGGAAGCCAATCGCCGAGCCCACTCCGGCATTCGGCGGGATGACGACACGGCCGACGCCGATCTTCTCGGCAACTCGGGCGGCATGCAGCGGTGCGGCACCCCCGAACGCGATCATGGTAAAATCGGCGAGCGAGCGGCCCTTCTCGATCACATGGATCCGCGCCGCGCTCGCCATGCTCTCGCAAACCATCTCGTGTACTGCATAGGCCGCGGTTTCGTCCGAACATCCGAGCGGCGTGCCCACATGCTCGCCAAGTGCCGAGCGGGCAGAGGCTGCATCAAGGCGCATGCTGCCACCGGCGAATTCCTCGGGATCGATTAGGCCGAGGGTGCAGTCGGCGTCAGTGACGGTCGGCCGGCTGCCGCCGCGCCCATAGCAGGCGGGGCCGGGATCCGACCCGGCGCTGAGGGGGCCAACGGTGATCGATCCAAGATTGTTCACCGCCGCGATCGAGCCGCCTCCTGCCCCGATCTCGACCAGGTCGATGACAGGAATCCTTAGCGGCAGGCCGCTCCCCTTCTGGAACCGCGCCGCCCGATCGACCTCGTAGATACGGTCGCCGTCGGGCTTGCTGTCCCGGATGAGGCACACCTTCGCGGTTGTTCCGCCCATGTCGAACGCCAGTGCGTTCGCTTCCTGCGACATGGCCGCGATGTGGGCCGCAAAGATGGCGCCCCCCGCAGGGCCGGATTCGATCAACCGGACTGGAAAACGGCGGGCCGTCTCGAGCGAGGTCAGGCCGCCATTGGAGGTGACAAGGAATATGCTGCCCCGGAACGACCGGCCGGCGAGCGCGAGCCGCATGCGCCCGAGGTAGCCAGCCATCTGAGGCTGGACATAGGCGTTCGCGACCGTGGTGGAAAACCGCTCGTACTCTCGGATCTCGGGGCAGACTTCCGATGAGATCGAGATCGGGATGCCCGGCAGCGCCTCCGCCAGGATCTCCCTCGTGCGCCGCTCGTGAGCGCCGTTGGCATAGGCGTGAAGGAAGCAGACGGCGATGCTCTCGATCCCGCCTGCCCCCAACGTGGTCGCGCGCTGCCGTACCGCGGCCTCGTCCAACGCCACGTTCACTTCGCCCCGCCGGTCCATCCGTTCCGGGACCGTGAACCGCAGGGCACGTCCGACGAGCGGCGGCCGCCGCTGGATCTGTAGGTCGTACTGGTCGAAACGCCCCTCCGTGCCGATCTCGAGCACGTCGCGGAAGCCCTCCGTTGTGACCAGCGCCGTCTTCGCACCGCGACGTTCCAGTACTGCGTTGGTCGCAAGCGTCGTGCCGTGGATGAAGACGTCCACGTCTGCATAGCTGAGGCCGGCCTGCGCAAGGAGCTGGTCCGCCCCGTCCAGCACCCCCTGCTCGGGCCGCTCCGCTTGCGTCAGTACCTTTGTCGTGAGCTGCGCTTTGGCTGTTTCGAGCACGACGTCGGTGAACGTACCTCCGATGTCCGATGACAGCCGCACCGGACGGCTTGAGGATCCAGGCCTCGGGTCGGGGTGGGATGTCATTGAGCCCTTGGTCCTCGTTAAATGGGAAAGTGGCACGCGGCGAAATGATCTGGGGCGATCGACTGCAACGCCGGAGGCTCGTCAATGCACACGGCTGCTGCCCGGGGGCACCGCTGTGAGAACCGGCAGCCACGATGCCCGACGGCAGCCTCGGCTTCGCCTGCGGCAATGACCGGCACCCGCCGGGCGCCCGGATCGATCCCGGGAACGGCGCGGAGCAGCATCTGCGTATAGGGATGCTGCGGCCGCCTGTAGAGTTCCGCCGCCGGCGCCAGCTCCACGATCCGGCCCAGGTACATGACGGCAACCCTGTCTGCCACGTGCCTTACGACACGAAGGTCATGCGAGATGAACAGGTAGGTCAGTCGGAGACGGTCCTGCAAGTCCTGCATCAGGTTCACGACCTGCGCCTGAACCGATACGTCAAGTGCGGAAACAGGTTCGTCGCAGATGATCATGTCGGGCTGGAGGGCAAGCGCCCGTGCGATCCCGATCCGCTGCCGCTGGCCGCCGGAGAACTGATGGGGAAACCGGGCCGCGTACTCGGCCGGGAGCCCGACGAGAGGCAGCAACTCTGCCACCCGACTTTTCTGCAGGTCCCCGGCCATTCCGGCCAGGCGCATAGGCTCCGCGACGATGCGGCCCACGCGCATGCGAGGGTTGAAAGCGCTCGATGCGTCCTGGAACATGAGCTGCAGGCGCTTTCGCTGCTCATCGAGGGCTTTCCGGCCAAGCGTGGTCAGCTCGGTCCCGGCAAACCGCACGGTGCCGGAATCCGGTTCGACCAAGCGCATGAGCAGGCGGCCCGTCGTCGACTTCCCGCACCCGCTTTCGCCCACCAGGCCCAGCGTCTCGCCGCGGCCGATGTCGAAGCTCACGTCGTCCACGGCTGCGACCGATCCGACCGTACGACGAAAGAAGCGTCCGCCCGCTACGGGAAAGGCCTTTCGAAGGTTCCTGGCCACGAGCAACGGCACCGACGAGCTCATGCGTTGCTGCCGGCAAGTGGATGGAAGCAGGCGACACGGGCGCGGGTGCCGCGGACCATGAGCGACGGCCTGCCGTCACGGCAGTCCGTCGCCGCCCGGTCGCACCGTGGCGCGAAGGCGCAGCCCTGCGGCAGCCGCAGCGGGCTCGGCACGGTACCCTCGATGCCTTTGAGGCGGGGCTGTGCTCCGTCCATGGCTGGGATGCACCGCAGCAGCCCCTGCGTGTATGGATGCGATGGCTGGACGAAGATGCGATCGACCGGCGCCTGCTCTACCGCGCGGCCGGCATACATGACAAGCACCTCGTCGGCGAATGCGGCGACAACGCCCAGGTCGTGCGTGATCATGATGATGGCCATGCCGAGCCTTGCCTGCAGCTCCCGGAGCAGGTCCAGAATCTGTGCCTGCGTCGTGACGTCCAGCGCGGTCGTCGGCTCATCGGCGATGACGAGGCTGGGCTCGCAGGCGATCGCGATCGCGATCATCACACGCTGCCGCATGCCGCCCGACAGCTCATGCGGGTATTGGTCGAGCCTGCGGTGCGGTTCCGGTATGGCGACTAAGGCCAGCAGCTCGGCCGCCCGTGCCCGTGCTGCCCGCCGGCCCAGGCCGAGGTGAAGGCGGAGCGGCTCGGCCACCTGCCATCCGATGGACGCGATCGGGTTGAGCGACGTCATCGGCTCTTGAAAGATCATGCCGACCTGGCGGCCACGGACCTGGCGCAGCTCGCGCTCGCTCAGGTTGATGAGGTTTCTGCCACCGAACAGGACTTCGCCATCGGTCCGCCCTACGCCGGCCGGCAGCAGGCGCAAGAGCGACAAAGCGGTGACGCTCTTGCCGCTGCCAGACTCGCCGACAAGCCCGAGCACCCCGCCGCGGGCCACATCGAAGGTGATGCCGTCCACGGCGGTGATCATGCCTTGAGGGCTGCGGAAGCGGACCGAAAGGTCCCGCACCGAAATGACCGGGAGCGGGCAGGGCGTCATCCCGTCCTCCCAATGGTCCTAGGGTCCAGTATTTCGCGCAGGCCGTTGCCGAGCATGTTGACTCCGACAACGACCAGGATGATCGACAGACCTGCCGTATCCGCGATCCACGGCGCCCCGAACAGGCGCTCCCGCCCCTCGGCCAGTATGTTGCCCCACGTCGCCGCGGGCGGCGGCAGCCCGAGCCCGAGGAACGACAAGGCGGCCTCTTGCAGGATCATCTGCGCGACCTGCAGCGTCGCGACCACGGTCAGGACGGGGATGATCTGCGGCAGCACATGATTAAGCACGATGTAGCGATCGCTGCCGCCATACGCCGTCGCCGCTTCCACGAACGACCTTTGGCGCAGCGAGCGTGTCAGCCCGAAGACGAGCCGGGCATAGACCATCCAACCGGATATACCGAGCACGAGCACCAGGTTGAGCGCGCTGCCGCCCAGCGCCGCGGTCATGATGATGGCCAGCAGGATATCCGGGAATGCGGACTGCGCGTCGGCGAACCGCATGATCACCTGCTCGGTGCGTCCGCCCCTGAACCCTGCAAACAAGCCGGCGAGCGTCCCCAGCACGCATGACAGCCCCATCGACGAAATCCCGACCAGGATCGAGAGGCGAGAACCGTAGATCAGCCGCGAAAGCAGGTCGCGCCCATAGTTGTCGGTTCCCAGCAGGTTGCGCACCGATCCGCCTTCCATGAACGCGGGTGGCTTCAGGCGTCGGACCAGACTTTGCTGGTAGGGGTCGAAAGGAGCCAGGTAAGGCGCCAGAAGCGCCGCCAAGCAGAAGCAGGCGAGGATGGTCGCGCCGACCACGATCTTGAACCGGCCGCCGAACAGGCGCGCGCGCAACTCAGCCGAGCCGGACGCGAGGGTCGTTCACGGACAGCAGCACATCCACGACCAGGTTGGAGGTGATGATGCACAGGCTGATGACCAGGACGCCGGCAAGCACGACGGGCACGTCGCGCTGGAAGATGCTGCCGATCAGCAGCCGTCCAACCCCAGGCCACGAGAAGATCGTTTCCGTCACGATGGACCCGGCCATCAAGCGCCCGACCTGCAGGCCGAGGAAGCTCAAGATAGGGTTGAGCGCGTTCGGGAATACGTGCGCGAGCATGAGGCGGCTTCCCGACATCCCCTTCGATCGCGCGGTCACGATGAACTGCTCGCCTGCCGTTTCCAAGATGCTGGTTCGCGTGATCAGCAGAAAGCTTGGCAGCACAAAGGCCGCCAGCGTCGTCGCAGGGAGCACTAGGTGAACCAGACCGCCGCGCCCGGAGGTCGGCAGCCATCCGAGGTCGACGGCGAACACCTGTATCAACAGGATGCCCAGCCAGAAGCTGGGCATCGACTGCGCCGCGATCGCCAGCGTGGAAAGGACGATGTCGGCGGTCCGGTCATGTTGAAGCGCGCACAGGATGCCGCCCAGCACGCCCATCGAGAGCGAGAGCGCGAGCGATGCGGACAGCAGTTCGGCGGTGGCCCCGAGCCGCCCGGTGACCGCCTGCATGGCGGGCCCGCCGAACTGGAGCGACTCTCCGAAATCGCCTCGCAGGAGGTCTCGAAGGTAGATCAGGAACTGGATCGCGATTGGTTCGTCGAGGTGCAGCCGGGCTGCAAGGACGTCCGCCTGCTCCTGGGTGTGGTTGGGATCGAGGAAGATGTCGATGGGGTTTCCGGTCAGCCGCAAGATCACGAACGCGGCCCCGAGAACAATCAGCAGGGACAGCGGAACGTACACGAGACGGCGGAGGGCGTAGGTCAGCATCGCCGGAGCCGGCTCAAGCCATGCTGACCTGGTTCAAACGGAGGATCTTGTCCGATGCGGCCCCGAAGCCGCTGATGGCGCGGCTCACGCCATAGATGCTCGGCAGGCCGAACAGGAAGATCGATGGGCTCTCCTCGTGGAGGATCTGCATCATACGGCCGTATGCGCGGCGCCGGGCTTCCTGGTCGTTGGTGGCGCGGGCCGCGGCGAACAGCGTTTCGTACTCGGCATTGATCCAGGTCGTCCGCTTGGCGGACTCAGTGTACCAGAACGTCGCGAAGTCCGCGTCGCCCAGGCTGTACCAACCAATCATGTAAAGGGCGCCCATCTCCTTTGCATTCCATTGCTTCAGGAAGGTGCCGCTTTCCAGCA
>CAXSDH010000119.1:4106-8057 GCA_964235765.1 uncultured Acetobacteraceae bacterium | reverse complement strand
AGCACGCCGCTATAGGCGTAACGCATGCCGTAAGGGATGTAGCGGATCACGAAGCCCAGCGTGATCAGCCACAACGTGCCGTACAGCGGGAACGGCGCGCGCAGCGCCAGTTCCATGAGGGCGACGCCGAGCACGATGCCGGGGAACACCAGCGGCAAGGTGGCGAGCTGGTCCAGCACCGCGCCCCCCGCCCGCCGCCGGGCGGCGATCCAGGCCGCGCAGAGGGTGATCAGCACCGCCGCCGTCGCCGCCCCGGCCGCCGCCAGCAAGGTGTTGGCCGCGAGATCGATATAGGCGGGGACGCCGAACACCGCGCGGTAGTTCTTCAGCGTCAGCGAGGGCAGCGCCGCCCAGCGCATCGGCCGCGCGAACGGCGTCAGCGACGTCCACAGCAGGGCGGCCAGCGGCAGCCCCAGCACCACGGCGAAGTTGAACCCGATCAGCGCGCCGCCGGCCCACCGCGCCCGCCCCAGGTCGAACGGCCGGGGACGGAAGCCCTTGCCGGTGACGCTCGCATACCGCTCCGCATTGCGCGACACCCGCCCGTACAGCACCAGCAGCGTGCCGACGATGCCGATCATCACCACCGAGAAGGCGCTGGCATGGCCCAGCAGCGGCGGCACTTCCTTGGTCGCCGCGTAGATCTCCGTCGTCAGCAGGCTGACGCGGCCGGGCATGCCGATCAGCACCGGCACATCGAACGATTCGAGGTTGCGGATGAACACGAACAGCGCCAGCGCCAGGATGGCCGGCCAGGCCAGCCGGAGCGAGACGAGCCGCACCGTTTCCAGGATGGAAGCGCCGCTCATCCGCGCCGCCTCCTCCATCTCGGCGTTGGCTGCGCGGAACGTGGCGGAAAGCAGCAGGAACACCAGCGGGGACCACAGGAAGCCCTCCACCAGGATCATGCCCCACAGCGAATAGGGGTCGAACAGGATGCCGGTGCTGCCGGACAGGCTCCGATACCAGTCGTTGAACGGCCCGGCGCGCCCGAACAGGAACAGCCACGCCGTCACGTACAGGATATAGGGCGTGCCCATGGAGATGATCGCGGTGAGGTAAGCCAACCCCTTCATCGGCGCATTGGTCCGCTCGACGATCCAGGCCAGCACGCCGCCGAAGCCCAGCGAGACGACGGTGGCGGACCCCGCAAACAACAGCGAGTTCCAGGCGCTGCGGTACAGCGCCGGGTCGGCGAACAACTGCCGGTAATGCCGCAGCGTGAACGCGCCCGGCGAGCCGTCCGGGTTCACCGTGCTCAGGCTCACCTGCAGCAGCACCGCCAGCGGCGGCAGCACGAGGGCGGCCAGCACCAGCCCGGTCAGGAGCGCGAGTGGCCAGGTCGGCCCGGCCCGGCGGGCCATCCGCCGGCGGAGGGAAGGGGAGGGAACGTCCGCCGCGAGCGCGGAGGACGCCGGGTTCACTTGAACAGCTCGTTGTAGATCGCTGTCCACTCGTCGAGCTTTGCCGCCGTGATCTCCGGCGTGAACACGACGGAGGCAAAATGCCCACCGGCCGGCGTCAGCGCCGGGTCGCGCGGCGGCACGGTGGGGTTGGCTGGCAGGTAGTTCGCGTCACGCAGCACGCGCTGCCCCTCCCCGGAGAGCACGTATTCGATCAGCAGCTTGGCGGCGTTCGGGTGCGGCGCGTTGCGGATCAGCCCGACCGGGTTCGGCACTTCCACGGCTGGCTCGACCGGCAGCCACCGGACCGGCGCGCCGTCATTCGCGCTGATAACGGAATGGTAGTTGAACGTCATCAGCGCCAGGGGATATTGCCCGCCGATCACCTGATCGAGCACCACGCGCTGCGACCCCGGGACGTTGACGATGCGCTGCTGCGCGAGCTGCTTGAGGTAGGCCATACCGGCCTGCTGCCCCATGCTGGTCAGCACGCTGCCGATGAAACCGGGCGCCCCCGTCGTGGTCGGGTCGTTGGTCCAGGCGATCCGCCCGCGCCATTTCGGGTCCAGCAGGTCCTGCAGGGTCTTGGGGGCTTCGGCTGCGGTGACCATCTCGGTGTTAATGGCGGGGGTCATGATATAGGTGTTGAGCGCGGTCCAGTCGCCGTTCGGGTCGCGCGAGCGGTCGGGGAAGCCCTGCGCCGCTTCCGGCTTGTAGCGCTCGATCACGCCTGCCGCAGCCAGCCGGTGCGTCACCGCGGTTCCGTCGAACATATCGGCCACCGGCCGACCCGCCCGCGCCTCGTTGATCACCTTGAGCGCGGCCTCCCCGCTGGGAACCCGGCCGGCCTGGACCTTGATCCCAGGGTATTTCGCCTCGAACCCGGCGACGAGCGGGCGCACCACCTGGTTGACGATCAGGCCCGAATACCAGGTGACCGTGCCCTCCCGCTGCGCCGCCGCCAGAATGGCCGGGTCCATGGCGGCGCAAGGCGCGGCGATCAGCGCGAACAGGCCGGCAAGCATCCCGCGGCGGCTTGTGTGGATCGGCATCCCTGTCCCCTCGTTCTGCCTTCGGCAGATTCGACCTTTGATCCGGTATAAGTCCCGCGGACCGCAGCCGTCCAGCGAGGCACGGAACGTGCCCTAAACCAGCGAGGCACGGAACGTGCCCTAAACCAGCGAGGCACGGAACGTGCTCTAAATTAGCCGAAGCGCGTGACCGAACCATAGGCGATCCCCGTCCCGCTCGCCTGCAGGATCGGCACGCCGGCGGCGATGTGCAGCAGGCAGCGGATCGGGCCGGCGTGCGTGACCAGCAGCGTGGTTTCGGCCGAGCTGGCGATGCCGGTCCATGCCCGGCGAACCCGGCGCAGCACCTGCTCGACGCTCTCGCCGCCGCCGGGCCGGTAGGTCAGTGGATCGGCGGCCCAGGCGTCGATCTCGGCGCGGGGCAGCGCGGCCCAGGCCTGGCCTTCCCAGGCGCCGAAATCCATCTCGGCCAGACGATCGTCGGTGTGCAGCGGCGCCCCCGTGCGCGCGGCCACGGCGCGCGCCACCAGCAGGGCGCGGCTGAGCGGGCTGCTGATGATACGCTCGATCGGCTCGCCCGCTTCGGCGATCAAGGCAGCGGCCCCGGCCTCCGCCGGCTCGGCCAGGACGACGTCGGTACGGCCGTAGCAGATACGGGCGCCGATGCGTGGCCGGGGATGCCGCGCGGCCAGGATCAGGCCCCGCGCCACGCTATCGGCCGAACAGCCGCGCCCAAAACCCGCGCCCCGCGGCGCGGCCATGCGCTGCATGCGGCGTGCGCGCCGGCGGACGCAGCGCGCTGCTGATCATGTATCGCCCGGCGTCCCCGGCCTGGATGCGCGCCATCTGAAATGCCACGATGCCGGCCGCATCCTCGTCGAGGCCGCCCGAACTGGCCTGCGCAGCGGCTAGCGCGCCGGCCCGCTCGAACGCCCGTGCCCGCCGCAGCACGTCGATCAGCCGCAACGGATCGCCCTCGCCCCACAGCCCGGCCGCCGCCAGCCGCAGCGGCGCCGCATCCTTCCCGGCATCATCGAGCGCCCAGGCCGCCTCCAGCAGCGCCTTTGCCGCGCCCTCCCGGTCACCGGCCCGCTCGCACAAAAGGGCCCAGCGCTGGAAGGCGCCCTTGGTTTGCCCGTAGGCGTCTGACCGCACGCCCTCCGCCGCCGCATTCGGCAGGGCGGTGAGGTCGGGCGCCGCCGCGCCGCATTTCTGGCAGGTGGCGATCCAGCGTGGCAGGGTGGAGCGCGCGGGCTCGCCGGGCCGCCCATCGAGGTCGGGGGCAAGCTCGGCGGCCGGGGCGCGGAACGGGGCAGGGCAGGGCGCGCCGCAGACGGCGCAGGCCCGGGAAGGAACGTCCATCCCGGCTACGTTAGGATAGCCCCGGCCAGGCCGCCAGGCCAGTTTCGCCAGGCCAGTTCGCCAGGCGGGTTCGCTAGCTATCGCCGCGCGAGGTGGGTAGGGGCCGTGCTGGCGTGGTCGGTGGTGAACCCGGGCCCGGCAAGGACAAGCCACAT
>CAXSDH010000119.1:0-4006 GCA_964235765.1 uncultured Acetobacteraceae bacterium | reverse complement strand
GGGCCGTGCTGGCGTGGTCGGTGGTGAACCCGGGCCCGGCAAGGACAAGCCACATCACGGCGGCGAACCCCACGGCCTGCGCCGTCCCTGCAAGGAGTTGCACCCCGGCCCGCACGGCTTCCCGCCGCGGCGCGATTTCGCTCCTCGAGAACAAAGGTAACACAGCGCTGGCGTGGGACATGGGTTTGCTCCTACGATGCCTCGTTCAGTGCCTTGTTGCGCGGCAGTGGTTAGTGTTCCCTATTCGTTCCACGGAGCGGACCGCAAGTCAAGCGCAATCCCACCGTAAGCTCGCCTTGTCGGCAGGTTTGGAGGTCCGGGCCGGGAGAGGAGCAGCGGTTGCGGGCCGTCATCGCCACCAAGCCGTCCGCTTCGACCATGCTGGACCTGGTCGACTTGGCCATCGCCACGGGCATGCGACAGAGCGAGCTGCTGGGCATCACGGCGGAGCAGTTCAAGCGCGTGGATGGGGTTGCGACCATCGAGCAGCCGGACAGCAAGACCGGACCCAGGTATGTCGTCCTGTCCACCCACGCCGCGGCCATCGTCAAGCGCCGCGCCAAGGGGAAGACGGGTGACGAACGGCTGTTCTCCTGGAAGCCGGCTGACCTGCGGCAGCGGTGGAACGTGGCGCGCCAGGAGGCGGGATTGCACAATTTCCGCTGGCGACCTCCGGCATGAAGGGCTGTCGAGGATGGGCGCGGCGGCATGCACGTGGGCATGCTCATGGGGCAGTCGGGGCACCGCACGGTGGCGACGTTGAAGCGGTATCTCAATCCCACGCCGCGCGAGGTGAAGAGGCTGCTTGGGTGAGCGTGCCTTGCGTCCTGGATGCCGTGTCGATCGCCAGACAGCCTGGGCAGCCCGGCGTGACCATTCACGGTTTCATCAGGTTCAGGATTTCCATGTTGTCCAGGGCCTTCTCACGCTCCTTCCGCGGCAACGCCCTGATTGCCTCCATGATGGCCTGCGCCTCGACGCCGTGCGCCGCCATCAGCCACAGGCAGTCCTGCAGGTCCTGCGGCTCTCCCCGCACCAGCTTCGATGCGGCGATGGCACGAGGCGGTGGAACCGTGACGGTCAGCCGTTCTCCCTGCCATACGACCCTCTCGGGTTCTCCGAACCACTCCCTGCGCTCCGCATTCCACCCGGGCACCTGCACGATGCCCGGGTGGACCATCTGCAGGTAGGGCACGTCGGGGAATTCGTCCTTCGGGTCGAACGTCAGCCCCGCCGCCTCGCAGGCCGCCTCCAACTCCCTGACCTTCACGATGCTGGCCCGTGCCCACACGTCCACGTCCTCCGTCTGGCGCGCCTCCTGCCCGAGCAGGATGGTGGCGCTGCTGCCGATAAGGCAGATGGTCGCCGGGTCCGTCAGGCTCGCGTCCAGCTTCTCCAGCAACTCCCGTATCGCATCCCTGTTCAGTGCCATCCTTGCGTTTCCCTGCAAACATTGCATATTTTAGATGGTAATATGAGTGTGAATTCTGCAAGGGGGAATATGACGAACGAACGTGGGGGCATCGCGGCGGCGCTTCTGCGGCGGTGGCGCATCAGGACGGGACTGTCCGTGGCTGGTGCGGCTGACCGGCTGGACATCAGCGAGCGCATGCTCGCCTACTATGAAAGCGGGCGGCACCCGGTGCCCCGCACGGTCGAGCTGGCGGCCCAGGCGTTGGATGCGGGCATGGTGCCGGCCTCCGAGGAGATACAGCGCGCTGACGCGCGGCGGCGCTGGGTCCGTCTGGTGGAGGTGATGCGGGCATACGGACGGGGCGAGCCTGTTGTCGGGCAGATGATGAAGGCCCTCGACCACGAGGGACTGTCCGACTTCCTGGCGTTCGTCCGCCGCGGCCCCGACCCGCGGCTTGCCATGACCGACCCCGCGCTGTTCAAGACGCTGCGGACCGCCTGCACGAAAGCGCAGTTGTCGGGGCTTGGTAACGCGACCCTGAACGAGCGGCAGTGGTCGCGCGTCAGGGCCAAGGTGGCGGAGCGTGAGTTGTCCGAGCCGGCAGCCGAGCCTCTGTCGCACGCCGGCGATGAGAATGCGCCGGCAATGCGCATGTAGTTTCTCGGCCATGCCGTCCTGTCCGCATCGGCGGGACAGCCGCGCCACGGCCAGGACGGCATCCAGGGAACGGTTCCCGAGGATCCCATTGCCCTGGCCGTCCGTGCCCGGGCAGCCCAGCGCGCGATCGCACTGGCCATCCGTCACTGACGCATGGCGCGGCTGGGCTATGGCCTCGATGTCGTTGCCCGTGTAGCGCGCGACCTTGGAAACCGCGAGGTCGAGCGGCGAGATGACCCTGACCCGGATGCGCCCGATGGACTCCCACTCCCACGCGTCCTCCATCCAGTCCGGGTGCATCATCGCGAGGACGTCGGTGTAGTTCCTGTCGAAGTTCGGAAGGTTCTGGCTGACCGTGGATCCCGGATTTCCGAAGGCGCTTGCGGCCCTCCCGGGCTTGGTCCCCACCTTGCAGGGCTTGCCGCCGCTGCCGGGCGCTGGCCTGGCCCCGTTCGGCCCCGGGACGAGCAATTGCCAGGGCCCGGGTCCTATCTGCCCTCATGGACTCATCGAGCATCGAGCGCGCGGTTCGGACGGCCATGGACGAGGCGGAGGCCGTCGACGTCCGCACCCCAGCCGAGCTGGAGGCGTGCCTGAGGCTGCGCCACCAGGTCTACGTAGAGGAGCGCGGCTGGCTGCCGCCTGGCCGGGGCGGCCTGGAGACCGACCAGTACGACCCCCATTCGGCCCACGTGCTCGTGAGGGCGAAGCGCTGCGGCACGCCCGTGGGCACGGTGCGGCTGGTCCTGCCCGGGCCGCACGGCTTCCCGCTCCAGTCCGCCGTGCCCGCGGGCACGCTCGGCCCCGTGCCGCTCTGGCATGCCGGGGAGATATCCCGCTTCGCCCTAGCCCGGCAGCGGCCGCCGCTCAGCGCCGCGGCGAACGCCCTGCTCAGGCTGCTCCTCGTGCAGGGGGTCATCGCCCTGTGCAGGAAGAACAGGCTGCACTGGTGCGTGATGGCCATGGAGCGCCCGCTGCTGCGCCTGCTCCGGGGCAGCGGCATCCACTGCACCGCCGCGGGGCCGGAGGTGGACTACCACGGGATGCGGCAGCCGGCCTACTTCCGGGTGCGGGACATGCTCGCGCGCATGGCGACGGAGCAGCCCGCGCTCTACGCCCTGGTCAGCACGCCCCTGCCGGACGGCTCGGACGATGCGCACCATCCAGGAGATGGCAGGGCAGCGGCGACTTGCTTCCAGCATCGCCATGTCTCAATTGCAAAATTGAGGACAAAAAGAATGCTGGCCGCATGCTCGCGCTACAGCACCAAGATGGAGGTAGGAGCAGATGAAGGGAATCAGGAGGTTGGTGCGTACTGACGAGAGCGGGGTCACCTCGATAGAGTACGCGGCGATTCTAGGCTTCTTGGGCCTGATGGTCTTCCCGTTCATGATGGCGGGCGCGAACGCATTGTGGAACGGCCAAGGCTCGGCAGGAACAATCCTGTCCGAGAACTCCGCCCCGTCCAACCCGACACAGCCTCGTACGATGGGACCCGGCAGCGGATTCATTGATGGCTTCATAGGAGTCGCGAACTCAATCAACAGTCCCAACAGCCGGGCGTTCTTCAACAGCAGCGCCACGTTGAGCAGGTACACCGGTGCCATGAGCGGTTTCCTGACCAACTCCGGCTACCTGTTCGGCTCGCTTGATTATTCCCATAATTCTGGCGAGACCGTTGAACAGTCGATACCGAACTTCCTGTCCATACCGACACCCATGGAGGCACGCTGAACTACAGCGTCAGCTCCGTGACCACCCTGGCTGCCATCCCTGGAGTGATGACGTTCGTGCGAATGAACGGCACGGCCACCGACGTCGCGGCAGGTTTCGCGCCTACCCCCATGGGCCTGACGGCAACCATTCCCTACAATCCATACTCGAACAGCATTTCCGTGTTCGGGATGTCGTTCGTTGAAGGCGAGTAGGGCACGC
>CAXSDH010000118.1:0-8282 GCA_964235765.1 uncultured Acetobacteraceae bacterium | reverse complement strand
AACTACATCAGGAACTCAGGATATGTCTCCATCTGATCCGAACATGCTCTAATGATCCAGCGCCTCCACCAGCGCCGCCATGTCGGCGGGCACCGGCCGCTCGAACAGCAGCGCCCGTCCCGTGCGCGGGTGGGCAAATCCGAGCCGGGCCGCATGCAGGGCCTGCCGCGGGAAATCGAGCAGGGCGGCGCGCACGGGAGCGGTCAACGCCTTTGCGGCGGCCGGCACCCGGCGCAGGTACACGGGGTCGCCCACCACGGGATGCCCGGCACTGGCCAGGTGCACGCGGATCTGATGCGTCCGCCCCGTCGCCAGCAGGCACTCGACGAGGGTGACGGGCACCGGCCAGCTGCGCCGGGTGCGATACCGGGTCAGGGCCGGCTTGCCGCCCCGGGCCACCACGGCCATGCGCTTGCGCTCCCGCGGGTCCCGCCCGATGGCGCCCTCGATCTCGCCGTCGGGCGGCGTGGGAACGCCCCAGACCAGGGCGTGGTAAACGCGGTCGATGTCGCGGGCGGCAAAGGCGGCGGAGAGCTTGGCCAGCGCCTGCTCCGTCTTGGCGACCACCATGATGCCCGTGGTGTCCTTGTCGAGCCGGTGCACGATGCCGGGCCGGCGCTCGCCGCCGATGCCGGGCAGGCTGTCGCCGCAATGCGCCAGGAGGGCGTTGACCAGCGTGCCGTCCTCGTTGCCCGGTGCCGGGTGCACCACCAGCCCGGCCGGCTTGTCGAGCACGATCAGGTCCGCATCTTCATACAGGATTTCGAACGGGATGCGTTGCGCCTCCGGACGCGCGGCGACGGCGGCCGGGGGCTGCACGACGAAGACCGCGCCGGGCCGCACGGGTTCGGCGGGGTCGCGCAGGGCCACGTTGTCGCGCAGCACGGCGCCGTCCTGCATCAGGGACTTGACGCGGGAGCGCGACAACGTGCCGATGGCGTCCGCCAGGAACCGGTCCGTCCGCTGTCCGACCGCGCTTGGGCCGGCGACGACCTCGATCGCTTCCGGCAGGGGCCGGATCGGAGGGTTTGCAGCGTTGGGCGCATTGAAAGCCGCGGTTGTCGTCATGGGGGTCCTGATCGTCGTCGGCGCGGTGGGGCTTTTCGTCGTGCTCGCCCAACGCATGTCGGCGGCAGTCGCGCCGATTGCCAGGGTCACGCTGGACGAGCCGCCGGGCACGCGAATCGCCGGTGCCTCGACCGCCGCCGACCGGATCGCGGTGCAACTCGCGGGCGGCGGTCCCGACCGCGTGGTGCTGGTGGATTTGAAGTCCGGCCGTGTGCTGGGCCACGTTGCGCTGGCCCGCTGATGGCGCACAAGAAGCCAAACCTGCCGACCAAGGTTTGCGCGGCCTGCGGCCGCCCGTTCGCCTGGCGCAAGAAGTGGGCGGCGTCGTGGGAAGAGGTCCGCTTCTGCTCCGACGCATGCCGCACCGGGCGGCGCGACGCGGCCCGCCAGAAGGCCACGACGAAAGGCGCTTGATTCCCCGCAGTGCCTGCCCTAGTTAGCCCTTCGGCCACGTCCTGTTCGTCTAGAGGCCTAGGACACCGCCCTCTCACGGCGGTAACAGGGGTTCGAATCCCCTACGGGACGCCCGCGTAATGATCACGGGTGTTTAGAGAATAAATACAGTGGGTTACGGGGTCTCGGCCTTCGCCTCTCCACCCTACGGTCCACCCCACGAAACCCACCACCGCTGCTCTAACGCCATCCGCGGACATTCCCAGGCCCGCTCTACCTGTCCGTTAGATCACCCCGGCTGCCCTGCCGACCACTGCGGATCACCCGGAGACAATCTCCGGGAGTAATCCCAGGCCTGCCCTAGCTGCACCCAAGACGCGCCGGGACCGCCTAGGACGCTCCTACAGGCCCCTATGCCTTGTAAGGCTATTCTACTAGCTGCTGCGCCTTTGTCGGTCTCTACGGCGCTCCTAGAGGCTCCTACACCCATCCCTGGACAGCATGGGGCCTCATTGAAGGGTCAGCGGGTCACGTCCTGCCGCCACCCCCGCGGCACCTCATACACTTTATGCTCCAGATGCCCGGCATTCAGCTTCTCCTGCCGCCCCAGGAGTTCACTCCGGGGTGTCCGGCGGTAAGCCCAGCGATGGTTCATCAGCCACGTCGTAAGCTCCTTCGGGGCTACCTGGAGAGCCTTGGCGGCTTCCGTGACCGTGATGCTGCCGGCGAGGCCACCGATGCGGTCCAGGGCGTCCGCCTTTGGTTGCATGATGGCAACTTGGGACTTCAACCGCTCCAAGGCTTCGTTCGCCGCCAGCAGCCCCTTCGCCATGATGATTTCCGGGGTGTCCTCCAGGGCGGCATGGAGTAGCCGCCGGTGCGGCGGATGGCGGGAAGGACTTCGGACGTTACCCACTTCTTGACCAGCTTGGCGGCCGGAGCGCGGCTCGTCAGGATCAAGCTGCAGAGGCCACTTTCGTTGATGACCACCACGGATTGGGGTCCACCAGGGGTGGGCATACTGTGCACCCCCTTTTCGTCTTGGTCTAGGCGGCGGGACGCGGTGTGCGTATCAACAATCTCCAGAACCCGGCAGACATCCGCCAGGACAAACCACGGCTCCCCATCGCGCGTCAGGGTGCGCACGGCGGCGCCTTCGAAGTCGAACGGAACGATGCTGGTCATGGGGTGATCCTTGGGTGTGTGGCGGGTGGCTTGGGTTAGTCTGGGCGGCGCCGGGCAATCCCTTGTGCCTGGATTACAGACCGCTCCCGGCCCCCGCCGGATGGGACCCGACCGCCGCCGAACCGCACCCCGGCTTTCCTGATGACCCCCGCCGGCCCCACCCCCGGGGTCCTGGGATGGGTTCCGTAGTGCAACCTAAGTAGCTTTGACGCCTGGGTCAGTGGCCCCGGGCTGGCCGGCGGGGGTCATCAGGAAAACCCAGGGTGAGACAACAAGAAACAGCGGCCTTTAACCATCTTTTTGAAGTCATTCCTATCAGATACCCCGGGTATCCCGATTTCGTCCTCGCGTTTTCCTCGCGTCTTGCCTTCGCGATCTTCGGACCACACACGCCAGCCCAGCGATACAGCGCAGAGCAGCAACAGGCAGCGCACGGGCAGCCAAGGCGGACGCCAGGCCAGCGGCAGAGGGATCGGTAGGCGGTCCCATGGTGGCCTGGGGATGGCCTTGGCTGGCTGGCGGGGCAGGCGGAATGGGCGTGGTCGGGGCCATACCGAAACCCTCTCCGAACCGGCGCCTCCGAACGCCAGCGTTTCCGGGCTTTATGCGACCTGTCCTAGCTCATACCGAAACCAGTAGCTTTCCGAATGCGTCTGTGTCATTGTTCCGGTGTCAGCACGGGATCAGGGCATCATGGCGAAGGCATTGCGGGCGGCGCTCTATCTGCGGGTGTCCACGGGAGAGCAGACGGTGGAGAACCAACGTCGGGACCTTGAGACCGCCGCGGGGCAGCGCGGGTGGTCCATTGTGGCAACCTATGCGGACGAAGGCATTAGCGGAGCGAAGGGACGCGACCGCCGGCCGGGCCTGGATGCCATGCTCAAGGACGCGACCCGGGGCAGGTTCGATGTGGTGATGGCGTGGGCCGTGGATCGCATGGGGCGGTCTCTGCCTGATCTGGTGGGGACGCTTCAGGAACTCCACGGGGCCAAGGTGGACCTCTTTCTGCATCAGCAAGCCTTGGACACCACGACGCCGGCAGGCAAGGCCATGTTCGGGATGATGGCCGTGTTCAGCGAATATGAAAGGTCCATGATCGTCGCCAGGGTCAAGGCTGGGCTTGAGCGGGCCAAGGCGTCACCCCGGGACGGCGCCAAGGCCATAGGGCGTCCCAAGGTGTCGTTAGGCATCGAAGGTGCCATCACGGCCCGCCTGGCGATTGGCGAAGGCGTCGTGAAGGTCGCCAAGGCGTTGGGCGTCGGGGTCAGCACGGTCCAGCGGGTGAAGCGCGAGAGCAGCGCCGGGGGCACGATGGCAGCCTGAAGGCGGGCTAAGGCTGGCGTCAGGGCCGCTTGGGTGGTGGAGGTCGCGGCTCCTTCCCGGCAATCTCCCATCCTAAGCCAGCCATGCCACCCGCGGTGGACCCAGCGCCATCGTCAGGCCACCCGCGGTTCACCATCAGCCCGCCCAGCGCCACCCATCGCCACCCGTGGCGGTCCTGGCGCTGCCCAGCGTGGCCCGTCAGTGGGCATGAGGAATATGCGTAGGCCAGCCGGTGTCATCGAGAGACAAATACCGCATCGCTACGGTTCCCCAATGGTGCCCATAGCCGTCCCATATGCCCACTGCGTGGCCTCAGAGGCCCGCCAGAGTCGTTCAAGGCCTCCCCTGCTACCCCTGGCCTAGCCGCCAACGCCCTGCGGCCTTCCACGGGCCTCCTAGGGCCTCCTGGCGCACGTCTTTCCGTGGTCGCAATGACTGCCTGGCGTGGTCCCCGGGCTGGCATCGGGGCAGCGTTGGAGGTCCCGTGGAGGGCTTGGGCAGGGCGTGCGCACCGGCATACCTACAAAACGCAAGCTACGACAGGTGGAGGCCCCACGACCTATTCGGCTGCCCCGTCGTCACTCGCCTGTTTCTTAGTCTTGCCGTAAGCGTCCGCTCATCGCATCTTGACAGGACGTACCGACCCGAAGCGGTCCTTGACGGTTGGCTTCGCCGTCTTGACGGGCTATGGCCGCTCCCGCACCATAGTTTCGGGCGAGGCATGTGGCATGCGCTCCGACCTGACATCTGGCCGCCGAGTCCTGTCGAAGGGCGGCCTGGATGACCCGCCTGGCAGGCGGGAGGTCATATTCGATGACTGCTGCGGTGTGGTTGCCACCCCTTGTCAGGGCCCTGACGACGGGCCTGCTCGTCGTTTCTGCGTCCGCCGTTGCCGAGGCGCTCGGCCCGTTCTGGGGCGCCCTGATTGCCAGCCTCCCGGTATCAGCAGGACCCGCCTACGTGTTCCTGGCCATGCAGCACGGGGCAGACTTCGTCGCCGCGAGCGCGCTCAGCAGCTTCGCGGCGAACGCGGCGACAGGATTGTTCCTGATCGCCTACGGCGCCCTGGCCGGGACCGTGTCTCCGTGGCGAAGCCTTGGTGCCGCCGTGCTGTTATGGCTGGTGGCGAGCCTGGCCACGCAGCAGGTCACCTGGACCCCGCTTACGGCGCTGTTGCTGAACCTCGGCGCCTATGGCGCCGGGTTCGCCCTGCTGAACCCGGCACGGCGCGCGGTTCTGGGATCGGCACCCTCGGCGCGGCGGCGTTGGTTCGACCTGCCGGCCCGAGCGGCGGCGGTTGCGGCCTTTGTCTCGCTCGTCGTCGCGGTCAGCTCGGCGCTCGGCCCTGGCGTCACCGGGACCGCGGCCGTGTTCCCTGTCAGCCTCATCAGCCTGATCGTCATCGTGCGGCCGCGGATCGGTGGCGCGGCGTCGTCGCTGCTGGCGGCCAGTGCCCTCCGGTCGATGCTGGGGTTCGGCATGGCGCTGCTCGCCTTGCACCTGGCCATCCGACCTTGGGGAACCGCGACCGCCCTCGGCTTGGCGCTGCTGGTTTCGGTTTCTTGGTCTTCCGCGTTGCTGCTCTTGAGGAAACGACAGCGGCTTGGCTAGGGCCGCGCTGCACCCAATTCAGCACAGAGTTCAAACTTGGTTCCAGGGCAGCAACTCGTCGAGACGCTGGCTTGGGTGCCCGTCCACCATCCAGCTCAGCACGTCGCGCAGCCAGGCATACGGCTCGACGTCGTTCAGCTTGGCGGTTTCGACCAAGGACCCGACCACCGCCCAACGCCGCGCACCCCCATCGCTGCCGGCGAACAAGGAATTTTTTCTTCCCAAAGCCACAGGCCTGATCGACCGCTCCACCGGGTTGGTGTCCAGATCGATACGGCCGTCGTCAAGGAACTGGCTCAGCTCCGACCATCGGTTGAGCGCGTAGCGGATCGCTTCGGCCAAGCGGCTACGACCGGGCAGGTGCGCCAGCTTCAGCTCCAGCCAGAGCTTCAGCGCCTCGACCAGCGGCCGCGATTGCTGCGACCGGACCCGCTGCCGCTCCGCCGGCGGCTGGCCCCGGATGCCGGCCTCGATCGTGTAAAGGGCGGCGATGCGCGCCAACGCCTCGCTTGCAACCGGCGAGCCCGCTTGGTGCAGCTCGTAGAATCTCCGACGCGCGTGCGCCCAGCAGGCCGCGAGGGTGACGGCGCCGTCGGCCGCGATCTGCTCGAACCCGGCGTATCCGTCCACCTGCAGGATACCGCGGAAGCCGGCGAGGTGTTCGGCCGGCCGCGCCGCCGTGCGGTCGGGCGCGTAGTGGAACACCACGGCCGGATGGCCTGGCCCGCCCCAGGACCGGTCGTCCCGGGTGTAGGCCCACAGTCGCCCGGTCTTGGTCTTGCCCCGCCCGGGATCGAGCACCGGCAAGGTCGTGTCATCGGCAAACACCCTTGCGCCCGCCATGACATGGGCGACTACGCGGTCGTGCAGCGCCTCCAGCCACCAGCAGGCCGCGCCCACCCAGTCCGACAAGGTGGAACGGCTGATGGCGAGCCCGTGCCGCTCGAAGATCTGGCTTTGCCGATACAAGGGCAGGTGGTCGGCGTAGCGGCTGACCAGCACGTGCGCGAGCAAGCCAGGGGTAGCGAGGCCGCCGGCCAGCACCCGTTCCGGCGCTGGCGCCTGAAGCAGGGTGCCACAGGCGCGGCAGGCGCATTTCGGCCGGGTGACCCGCACCACCCGGAGCTGCGCTGGGATCCAGTCCAGCATCTCGCTACTGGTCGAGCCGGCATCGGTGAGCGCGCCACCGCAGTCCGGGCAGGCGTCGTGCGGCACCGGCAGCACGCTCTCCGTGCGCGGCAAGTGCGGCGGCAGCGGCGACCGATGCGGCGGCTTCTTCGGCTTGGGCTGTTCAGCCGGCGCCGGCATTGGCTTGCGGGCCTCGGCCCGGGCCAGGTCGGCCTCGAGATCCTCCAGACCGAACGCCATCTGGTCGGGATCAAGCTGCTCGGAGCGGCGGCCGAAGCGGGCGCGCTGGAACTGGTGGATGATCAGCCGCAGCCGCTCGGCCTCGATCCCGCTCTCGTCGAGGGCAACCGCCATGTCGCGCACCAGCTGGTGCAGCACGCCGACATCGGTCGGCAGGTTGTCGAGCGCGATCCTCACGCAAGGAGCGTATCAGCCCGACCCCGGCCGTACAAGCAGAAAGACACGGCCTACCCAGCCAGCATGGGCTGTCGCGACCGGACCAGCGTGCGCCATTCCAGGCCCTCCAAGAGCATCGAGAGCTGGGCCGGCGTCAGCGTGATCGAGGCCGTGCCGTCCGGCGTCGGCTGCGTGGACGGCCAGGTGAACCGGCCCTGGTCCAAGCGCTTGTAGAACAGGCACATCCCGTTCTGGTCGTAGACCAGAATTTTCACCTTGTCCGCGCGGCGTCCCCGGAAGATGAAGATGTGCCCGCCGAACGGGTCGAGCTTCAGCGTCTCCTGCACCAGCAACGCCAGCCCGTCAAAGCTGCGGCGCATATCCGTCGCGCCCAGCGCCAAGTGGATGCGCACGCCCGCCGGCACGGTGATCATGCGCTGCCCTCCAGCGCCGCCAGGAGAGCGTGCAGGGTCCGGGTGTCCGTCTGAGCGTGGAAGCGCATGCGGCGGCCGTTGGCCAGCATGACCTCGACCATATCGCGGGCCGGTGCGTCCAAGGCATTGTGCGGCGCGGGCGGCGCCGGATCGGACAGCGCGGGCGCCACTCGCACGGAGGCAAACATCGGGGCAGCCGCAGGCTGCTGCGACGGGTCATGCTGCAACATGGCGTGACCCTGCCGGACGCGGACGGCAAGTTCTTGCTTCCAGTGGTAGAGGACGCTGGGCGTCAGTCCTGAAAGCCGTGCGAACCGGTTGATCGACATCCCCGAGCGCAGGGCGTCAATGACGATCTGCTGCTTCTCCTCCAGCGTCCAGGTTCTGCGGAAGCGAGGGTTGGTGAGCAGGTCCACCAGCTGAGCGCGGTCCGAAAGGTTGTCAAAAGAGGGGCTAAAGAACTTTCTTGCCCCTCCTTTGACCTCGCCCCCGTGCGGCTCGACGTCGGCTGCGACCATCTGGGCCGCGCCAGCAAGCCGCGACCGCCATTTCCTGAAAGTCTTGGGCGTGATGCCATGGCGCTCGCAGTAGGTTTTCTGGGACACCCCGCTCATCCGACATGCGTCGACATGGGTTTGCCAGAACTGCTCCCGGTCACCCATCGTCCATGAACTCCTGACATTGAGTCGCCAGGTGGACCACAAAACGAGCGGCGCCGTCAGCGTGTCAGCGTCGGACGCTTAC
>CAXSDH010000117.1:0-8473 GCA_964235765.1 uncultured Acetobacteraceae bacterium | reverse complement strand
CGCTGGGCCGCGCTCCGCGGCTTGGTCAGGACTTAGCCGGCGCTCCGCGGCTTAGGTGCCGGGCGATGACAGTTCCTGCCGCTCCACGGCGGCCGGGGCGGGCGCGGTGGTCGCCTCCTGCAGCCACTCCTTGAGCGAGCGGCGGACCTGGAACTCGAACTCCACGTTCATGTCGTCCATCATCTGGCGGGTGATCTCGTACAGGGCCGTGCGCAGATCCCGGCTGCCGCCGACCGCCCGGCGCGAAACGCGGGCCTCGGCGAAGCCCGCACGCGCGCCGGCCGAGGTCAGCACATCCAGGTGGACCGCCAGCGTGCCCTCGAGCCCGCCGGGCACCCGGCCGATCGCCGCCTCGTCGATGGTGAATACCGCTGACCCGGCCGAGCCGCCGGCCGAGAGCCGGTCCTGCGCCATGCGCTGCAAGGCTTGCACGGCCGGGGCGGGCGATTGCGCATCGAGTGGGGCCGGCGGCGGCGGCTCGGTCACGCTCACGCTCGCCACATTCAGCCGCAACGGGGTGAGGTGGCCATATCGCAGCGCCGGGAAATCCCGCCGCACCGGGCCGTCATCGCCGCAGGCGGCGAGCAGGACGGGCAGCGCCAGGGCCATCCGGCGGGTGATCGGCATGGCTCAGTCCTCCTTCGCCGGTGCATTGCGCGCCGCGTCGGGGACGCCGCGGACCTCGGCCCGGTCGAAGCGGAAGTCCAGGTTGCAGAACTCGCAGGTCATGACGATGTCGCTGCCCACCACCATATGGTCGAGGTCGTCGCCGGAGAAGCCTTCCAGGATGCCCGCCAGCCGGGCGCGCGAGCAGCGGCAGCCGTAGGCCAGGGCGCGGTGGCGGGCGGCGGCCACGCCTTCCAGCCCGAACAGGCGATACAGCAGCCGGTCGGCCGGCAGCGCGTCGTCCAGCAATTCCGAATCCTTCAGCGTCGCCGCGAGCGCGGTGGCGCTGCGCCAGCTTTCGGCCTGCGCCTCGCTGTCCAGCTCGGGGTCCACGCCGCCTTCGCCGGCCACGCGCTCCAGGATCAACGCCCCGGCGCGCCAGCCCGCATCGGTGCGCGCGCAGGCCAGGCGGACGGTGCATTGCAGTTGCTCGCTGGTTTCGAAGTAGTGCAGCGCCATGTCGGCGAGGCTCTCGCCCTCGATGGCGACGATGCCTTGGTGGCGTTCCTCGTCCGCGCCCTGGTCGACGGTGAAAGCGAGATAGCCGCCGCCGAGCAGTTCGGCGGCGGTGGGCGTGGGGTTGACGGCAAGCAAGGTGGCGAGCCGCTCCGCGTCGGCGCGGGCATAGCCGCGGAGTGCCCCGGCCTCGGTGCAATCGGCCAGCAGCATCGGCACGGGCCCGTCGCCCTTGGCGTGCATGCTGAACGAGCCGCGGAACTTCAGCGCGGTGGAGAGGGCGGCGGCGAGCGCCAGCGCCTGGCCGGCGAGGGCGGTCACGGCCGGATGGTTCTCGTGCCGGGTCAGCAGGGCGTCTGCGAGCGCCCCGAGCCGGACGAGGCGGCCGCGGACGGGGCGTCCGGGCAGGTGGAACGGGGTGACGCCGCGGGGCACGACGATGTCGGGCACGTCGGGGCGGGCGCTATCCAGGAAGGCTGGGGTGGCTGTCATCCGGACAACATAGGGAGCAGCCCTGCGGAGGTGAACCTGTCCCGTGACAGGTATCGGGCCTAGGGTGCCTTTGTGACAGACAGCGCGCGACGTTGGGGGTTCGTGGCCGCGCTGGCGCTGGCGCGTGTGGCGTTCGGCTACCAGTTCCAGTCGTTGGCCAGTGTCGGTCCGGAGCTGATGGCGGAGTTCAACCTGGACTACGCCGGCCTCGGCGCGTTGATCGGCCTGTACCTGGCGCCCGGAATCGTGGTGGCCTTGCCTGGCGGGCTGTTGGGCCGGCGCTACGGCGAGCGCTGGATCGTCGCCGGCGGGCTGGGCCTGATGGTGCTCGGCAGCGCCGCCGCGGCGTTCGCGTGGGCGCCGGCCGGGATCGGCGCCGGCCGCATGCTGGCCGGCGGCGGCGCGGTCACCTTGATCGTCATGCAGGGCATCATGGTCAGCGACCGCTTCCCCGGCCGGGGGTTCCTGCCGGTGATGAGCACGCTGGTCGGCGCGTTCCCGGTGGGCGTGGGGCTGGCGGCGCTGTCGCACGAGGCGCTGGTGCGGGCGTTCGGGTGGCCTGGCATGTTCCTGACCGGCGCGGGCATTGCGGCAGGGTCGCTGCTGCTGTTCCTGCTGACTTGCGGCCCCGGCACGAAGCGCCCTGGCGGATCGCTGTGGGTCTGGCCGTCCCGCGGCGAGTGCGTGCTGGTGATGGTGGCCGGGCTGATGTGGACGACCTACAATGCGGGGTATTACGGCTTCCTGTCCTATATCCCGTCGCTCCTGGCTAAGCGCGGCCACCCGCCGGGGACGACGGCGCTGGTGATGCTGGTGGCGACCTGGAGCAACCTGCCGGCAACGATCCTGGGCGGCGCCTTGGCCGTGCGGCTCGGCAACTGGCCGGTGTTCCTCGTGGGCACGCTCTCCGGCGTGCTGGCCGTGGCGGGGCCGGCGGTGCTGGACTGGCCGCTGACCTGGGCCGTGCTGTTCGGCACCGCGGCCTCGCTGCATGCCGGGGTGATCGTGGGTATCGGCACCTTGTCGGCCCGGCCGGAGAACCGCGCGGTCGGGATGGGGCTGTTCTACATGACCTATTACCTGGGCGGCACGGTGCTGCCTGCGCTCTGCGGCCGGGCCGCAGACCTGGTCGGCGACCCGTCGGGCGCGCTGTTGGCCGCTGCCGCCGTGGCACTGCTGGCGATCCCGGTCTACCTGCTGCACCGGTATCTGCAGCGCCGGCTCGCGTGATCCGCGTCATGGCGCCGGCGGATGCCGAGGCGGTGGCCAGGCTGATCCGCACGGCGTTCGCCGCCATCGATACCCCGCTCGACCCGCCGCCCAGCGCGCTGCGTGAGACTGCAGGGCGCATCCGCGCGCATCTGCTCGCCGGCGGCGGGGCGCTGCATGGCCTGGAGGGTTGCATCCTGTGGGCTGAAAGGGGCGGCGGCTTGTACGTCGGCCGCTTGGCGGTGCTGCCGGCGTGCCGGGGCCAGGGGATCGCACCGGCGCTGCTGGCCTATGCCGAGCAGGTGGCCCGGCGGATGGGCCAGCCGCGCATCCACGTCGAAACGCGGCTGGCGCTGGCGGGCAACCGCCGCCTATTCGCCCGCGCCGGGTTCGTGGAAACGGTGCAGCGGGCCCATCCCGGCTACGCCCAGCCGACCTTCGTGGAAGCCGAGAAACGCCTCTGACCTCAGCTTCCGTCGGCGACCTCGGCCTCGAGGGCTTCGAGCGCCGGGTCGATGCGGTCCAGCACGCCGTGCTCTACGCCCGCCGCCATCAGGGCCCGCCGCAGATTCATGCGGCAGCCCTCGAACTCCGCCCCAAGCAGGTCGGAGGGGGCGGCGGGCGATTTCCGGCTGGCCAGGCACGCCAGATAGGCATTGCGCGCGGCCTTGGTGGCGGGCGGCAGGCCGGCGAACACCTCGTCCAGCCGCTCCTCCGCCCAGGCTGGGGTCGCCGCGATCTCTTCGGTCATCCGTCCACGCCCAGCGACCAGGTCAGCACGCCCTTCTGGGCATGCAGCCGGTTCTCCGCGCCGTCGAACACCACGGATTGCGGGCCGTCGATCACCTCCGCGGTCACCTCCTCGCCGCGGTGCGCCGGGAGGCAGTGCATGAACAAGGCGTCCGGGGCCGCACCTTCCATCAACGCGGCGGTGACGCGGTAGGGCGCGAGCAGGTTGTGCCGGCTCTCGTTCGGGTCGTCCGACATGCTCACCCAGGCGTCGGTGACGACGCAGCGCGCGCCGCGCACGGCGGCGTCCGGATCGTCGGTCAGTTCGATGCGGGCGCCCTGGCCGCGCGCCCAGTCGATCAGCCGCTGCGGCGGGCGGCGGAGCTCCGGGGTGGCGATGCGCAGGGTGAAGCCGAAGCGGACCGCCGCCTCGATCCAACTGCAAGCGACGTTGTTGCCGTCGCCGCACCAGGCCACGACCTGGCCGGCGATGGGCCCGCGATGCTCCTCGAAGGTCATCACGTCCGCCATGAGCTGGCAGGGGTGGCTTCGGTCGGTGAGGCCGTTGATGACCGGAACCGTCGCGTGTTCGGCCAACTCGTGCAGCCGGGCCGCGTCGTCGGTCCGCATCATGATGGCGTCCACGTAGCGGGACAGCACGCGGGCGGTGTCGGCCAAGGTTTCGCCGCGGCCGGTTTGCAACTCGGCCGACGAGAGCACCACCACGTCGCCGCCGAGCTGGCGCATCGCCACCTCGAAGCTGACGCGGGTGCGGGTGCTCGGCTTCTCGAAGATCAGCGCGAGCGTCCTGCCCGCGAGCGGCCTGGCGTGGCTGCCCGACTTATAGCCGGCGGCCACGTCCAGCATGCGCCGCAGCGTGCCGCCGTCGAAGTCGCGGAGGTCGAGGAAATGGCGGGGTGCCCCGCCATCTCCCGCGCCTTGCATTTCCGCGCGGCGCAATGCCCCACTCATTTTGCCGCAGCGGCCATCGCCGAGGGCTGGCACCGGCGGGCGCCCCGGCGGATCATCTCCACCCCGGCGTCGATATCGGCATCGGTCAGCACCAGCGGCGGCACCAGGCGCACCACGTTCTCCCCGGCGGCGACCGACAGCATGCCCTCGGCGGCAAACGCCTCCTGCAACTCGCCGTTCGGCACGCGCGACTTCAGCCCGAGGATGAGCCCGGCGCCGCGGACCTCCTCCAGCACCGTCGGGTATTCCTGCACCACCTGCCCCAGCATGGACCACAGGCGGCGGCCCTTGCGGTCCACCTCGGCCAGGAAGCCCGGGGCGAGGATCACGTCCAGCACCGCGTTCGCCGCGGCGCAGGCGAGCGGGTTGCCCCCGAAGGTGGTGCCGTGCGTGCCGGGCACGAGATGCTTGGCGATGGCTTCCTTGGCCAGGATGGCGCCCATCGGGAAGCCGCCGGCGATGCCCTTGGCGATGGAGATGACGTCCGGTTCGATGCCGGCCCACTCATGGGCGAACAGCTTGCCGGTGCGCCCCATGCCGCACTGCACCTCGTCCAGGCCGAGCACCAGGCCGAACTCGTCGCAGGCGGCGCGCAGGTCGCGCAGGAAGTCGAGCTTTGCGGGGCGGATGCCGCCTTCGCCCTGTACCGGCTCCACGAGGATGCCGGCGGTCTCCGGCCCGATCGCGTCGCGCACGGCGTTCATGTTGTTGAACGGCACGTGGTCGAAGCCGTCCACCTCGGGGCCAAAGCCGGCGAGGTACTTCTTGTTCCCCGTGGCGGCCAGCATGGCGAGGGTGCGGCCGTGGAAGGCGCCGTCGAAGCAGATGACGCGGAAGCGCTCGGGGCGCCCGGTGCCGGACATCGCCTTGCGCATCATCTTGACCATGCCCTCGTTCGCTTCCGCGCCCGAGTTGCAGAAGAACACGCTGTCGGCGAACGAGTTCTCGACGTAGCGGCGGGCGAGCGTCTCGGCCTGCGGCACGCGGTATAGGTTGCTGGTGTGCATCACCCGGGCAGCCTGCTCGGCGATGGCCTGCACCAGGCCCTTGTGGCCGTGGCCCAGCGAGGAGGTGGCGATGCCGGCCCCGAAATCGAGGAATCGTCGCCCGTCCGTCGTGTACAGCCAGGCGCCTTCGCCCCGCTCGAAAGCAAGGTCGGCACGGTTGTAGGTCGGCATCAGGGCGGAAATCATCGGTGGCCTCGCACCTCGTTGCTTGCCCCCAAAGGCGGAGGCAAGCGGGTAAGATGGCGTGCGGCGTCGGGCGAAGTCAACGCAAGCCTATATGCCGCCGAGGACGATCAGCAATTAGTAGACGAAGCTGGGCATCGCCGCGAGCGTGTCCTTCGAAGCGCCCGGCAGGGTGACTCGCTCGCCGTCCACCTTCAACTGCGTGTAGGGCACGGCGACGAGCTTGCTGCCCATGCCCAGGAAGCCGCCCACGGAGATGATCGCCACGGTGATCTTGTCGCCGGCGGTCATGATCAGGTCGTCGACGGCGCCCACCTTGTCGTTCTGGTCGGTGTACACCGCGCTGCCGAGGATCTTGCTGACGCGGGCGCCGTTCTCGAGCTTCACGGTCGCGACGGCGAGATTAGGGTTGTTGGTGGTGGCGACCACGCCGGCCGGCGGCGAGGCAGCCTGTTGCGCCTGCACGGGCGAGGCCGCGAGTGGGGCGAGGAGAGCCAGCACGCGGGCAGAATGAAACCTCGGCATTAAAGAAACCTTCCAGGCAACGGGTTCGGGGGTGCAGGGCTGCCATGGCAACGTGATGCGCCGCCCCCGGGTTCCGGCGCGCCCGGCCGCATGCCATCGTGCGCACATGGACACTACCCGTCCCACCCGGCCCCGTTCCGCGCGGCCCCTGCCGCCCGTGGGTCCCGTGCCCGACCGCGCCGCCCTGCACGAGGCGGCCCTACGCCACTTGGCCCGCTTTGCCGCGACCGAGGCCGGGCTGGTGCGCGTGCTGGACCGGCGCATCGCCCGCTGGGCCCGCGCGGCGGGCGCGGACGCGGAGGCGGCCGCCCCGGCGAAGGCCGCGGCCCGGGACGTGGCGCGCGCGCTGGCCGGGTCGGGCGTGGTGGATGACGCCGCCTTCGCCGCCGCCCGGGCGCGCAGCCTGACGCGCGCCGGGCGGTCGCGCCGGGCCGTGTCGGCGCACCTGGCCGCGAAGGGCGTCGCGCCGGAGCTTGCACGCCAGTCCCTGCCCGATCCCGAACAGGAGGTGGCGGCCGCCCTGGCATATGCGAGCCGCCGCCGCCTCGGGCCGTTCCGCCGGGAGGACGCGGGCGACGAGGTGCGGCGGCGGGAGCTGGGCTCGCTGGCGCGCGCCGGGTTCCCGCAGGGCGTGGCCGAGCGGGCGCTGGAGATGGATCCGGCCGAGGCGCAGGCTCTGGTGGCCCGCTTGAAACAAGGCTGATGTCCCGCCAGCGTCCCCGTTTCTCCCGCTCCGCCGTGCTGGCCGGCGCCCGGCGCAGCATCGCGATGCAGATCGGCGTGGTGCCGTTCGCCCTCGTGGTCGGCGTGCTGGCGCAGGGCCAGGGGCTGAGCCTGCTGGAGGCCACGCTGATGAGCGGGCTGTGTTACGCCGGGTCGGCGCAGTTGCTGGCGCTGGGCCATTGGGGGGTGCCGGCCCCGGTGGTGGGGGCGGCGGTGGCAGCATTCATCGTGAACCTGCGCCTGGCGCTCATGGGTCCGGTCATCGCGCCATGGCTCGACCGGGTGCGGGGCTGGCGGCTATGGGCCACCCTGTTCGTGATGGCGGACCAGAGCTGGGCCCTGTCGGTGGCCGAGATGCAGGCGGGCCGCTGGGATGCTGGTTTCCTGTTCGGGTCGGGCGCGCTGATGTGGGTGGTCTGGGTAGCGTTCACGGCAGTGGGCCATGTGCTGGGCAGCACGATGCGGCCGCCGCCGGGCCATCCGCTGTTCTTCGCGGCCCTGGCGGTGTTCGTCTCCATGCTGGTGCTGATGTGGCGGGGGCGGCGGGACCTGTTGCCGTGGGCCGTGGCGGCCGGCGCGGCCCTGGCGATCTCCCGCCTGCTGCCCGGCACGTCGTGGCACATCGTCGGCGGCGCCTTGGTCGGCAGCGCCGCCGGGGTGCTGCGCGACCGCCGGGCGGCATGACGCTCGACCCATGGGTGCTGGCGGCCATCGTGGCGATGTCCGTGGCCACCTACGCCACACGAGCTGGCGGATACCTGCTGTTCGGCCTGTTCAAGCCGACTCAGGCGGTGCGCGCGGTGCTGAGTTACATCCCGGGCACGCTGTTCGTCGCCTATGTCGCGCCGGCCTTGGTGGATGGCGGGCTGCAGCAATGGGTGGGGGCGGCGGCGGCGATGGCGATCATGATCGCGACGCGGCAGGTCGCGGCCGCTATTTTGGGCGGCACGGCGGCGGCCTGGCTGGTGTGGGCCTGGATTTGACGTTGCTCAGCCAGGTCGAGAGCTGTAAAATCAGCGGCTTGCGGCTGTGAGGTCAAGATGATGCGGCCCTTCGTCCTGCTCATGGCGCTGCTGGTGTCGGCCTGCGGCTCCGGGCCGCGGCCCAGAGCCGCGGCCGGGGCGTCCAGCTCGCTCGAATGCGCCCCGTTCGCGCGGCAGGTCTCCGGCATACAGCTTTACGGCGATGCGGCTTCGTGGTGGGACCAGGCGGACGGCCGTTACGAGCGGGGGCCGGACCCGGTGGCGGGCGGCGTGCTCGTGTTCCGGCGCTCCGGCCGGCTGCCCGCCGGCCACGTGTCCGTGGTCGGTGACCTGGTCTCCGCGCGCGAGATCCGGGTGACGCAGGCCAATTGGGTGCATCGCCGTATCACCCGCGACGAGCCGGTGATCGACGTTTCGCCGGGTAACGACTGGAGCCAGGTGCGGGTCTGGTGGGAACCGTCCCGCAGCCTGGGCGCGTCCACCTACGCCACCTACGGCTTCATCGCGCCCGGCGGGGACGGGAACGGG
>CAXSDH010000116.1:0-8581 GCA_964235765.1 uncultured Acetobacteraceae bacterium | reverse complement strand
AAGCTCGGCTGGCTGCCGTCGAACGGCAACATGACGGTGGGCGTGCCGATGAGCGGCCTGCGCCTGGTTGTGGACCGCGCCTCCTACCTCGTGCTGCCTTCGCTCGCGTTGTCCTCTTTCTTTATCGCCGTCTATGCCCGCCTGACCCGCGCCACCATGATCGAGGTGCAGGGCCAGGACTTCATGCGCACCGCGGCCGCCAAGGGGATCCACCCGATCGCAATCCAGCTCCGTCACGCGCTCCGCAACGCGCTCATTCCCGTCACCACCGTGGCCGGCATGAACATCGGCAACCTGCTCGGCGGTGCCGTGGTGGTCGAGACGGTCTACGGCTGGCCCGGCATGGGCCGCCTCGCGCTGGACGCAGTGACCGGCCGGGACTTCCAGGTGCTGCTCGGCGTGCTGATGCTGTCCTCGGCGCTTGTGATCGCCGTCAATGTCGGGGTCGACCTGCTGCACGCCTGGCTCGACCCCCGGATCGAGCTGCATTGAGATGAGCGGCGTGACGACCACATCCACCTTTGCCCCGGCTCCGGCACCGGTCAGGCGCGCGGGCCGCGTCTGGCGCGCGATGCTGCGGAACCCGTCGTTCCTGAGTGGCCTCGTCATCCTCTCGGCTGTCGTGCTGGTGGCGCTTGGCGCGTCGGTTCTGTTCCCTGGCGACCCACAGGACATGGTGGGCGCCCCCGTGCTCTGGCCCGGCCAGGATCCGGACTTCCCGCTCGGCACGGACAGCCTGGGGCGCAACGTCGCTGCCGGGCTCGCCTACGGCGCGCGCGTTTCGCTGCTCGTAGGCGCGGCGGCGGCGCTGACTGGACTCGTCATCGGGACGATCGTCGGCGCCGTAGGCGGCTACTTCGGCGGCTGGCTCGACAACGCTCTGGCCCGCCTGACCGAGCTGTTCCAGACCGTCCCCACCTTCTTGCTCGTCATCGTGCTCGTCACGATCGGCCAACCCTCGGCGCGGCTCATCGCCGGGGCGATCGGCGTCGCGTCCTGGCCCACCGTCGCCCGGCTGGTCCGGGCGCAGTTCCGCTCGCTCCGCTCCGCGGACTTCGTCGTCGCCGCGCGATCGCTCGGCTATTCCACGCCGCGGATCATCTTCCTCGAGATACTGCCGAATGCGATGGCACCGATCGTGGTCACCACCTCCGTCCTGGTCGCGAACGCGATCCTGACGGAGGCCGGGCTGTCGTTCCTCAACATGGGCGATCCCAACCTGGTGAGCTGGGGTAGCATGATCGGCGAGGGGCGGCCGATGTTGCGCACCGCCTGGTTCCTCACCGCCCTGCCCGGCATCGCGGTTGCTGTCACGGTGCTGTCTCTGAACCTGGTCGGCGACGGGTTGAACGACGTGCTGAACCCCCGCTCCGGCGCCGCTTGACCGCCGGACCCGCCCTGCTGGAGGTCGCGGATCTAGCGGTCGCCTTCGGCTCCACCGAAGTCGTCCACGGCATCGGCTTCGACATCGCACCAGGCGAGTCGCTCGCCCTGGTCGGCGAGAGTGGTTGCGGCAAGTCCGTCACGGCGCTGGCCCTCATGCGGCTGCTGCCGCCCGCGGCGCGCATCGCCCGCGGCCGCGTGACCTTCGAGGGCACCGACCTGGCCACCGCCTCGCCCCGGACGCTGCGCGGCATCAGGGGCCGGCGCATGGCGCTGATCATGCAGGAGCCGATGACGTCGCTGAACCCGGTGCTGACGATCGGCTCGCAGGTCGCCGAGGTCATCCGCCGGCACGAGCCCGTGTCCCGCGCCGCAGCCCGGCGCCGCGTGGTCGAACTGCTGGACCTTGTCGGCATCGCTGACCCGGCGCGCCGGATCGACGAGTTCCCGCACAACTTCTCCGGCGGCATGCGGCAGCGGGTCATGATCGCCATCGCCGTCGCGTGCAGCCCCCGGCTGCTGATCGCCGACGAGCCGACCACGGCGCTGGACGTGACCATCCAGGCGCAGGTGCTCGATTTGCTGGACGGCCTTCGCCGGCAGCTCGGCATGGCCGTGCTGCTGATCACGCACGACCTCGGCGTGGTGGCGCAGTGGGCAGACCGGGTAGCGGTCATGTATGCCGGGCGAATCGCCGAGCAGGCGCCGGTCCCTGCCTTCTTCGCACGCCCCCGCCATCCCTATGCACGCGGCCTGCTTGCGGCCGCGGTCGGCGAGCAGGCGTCGCACTACACCACGCGGCGGCTGATGGAGATTCCGGGCTCGATCGCCTCGGCGGCGGCGGAGCCCGGCTGCCCCTTCGCGCCGCGCTGCCCGCAGGTGCTCGCTGCCTGCCGGTCGGCGCCGCCACCGCTCGAAGCCATCGGCCCGGAGAGGCACGTCGCTTGCATCGTCGAACGGGCGGAGGTGCGCCATGACGCTGCTGTCGGTTGAGGGCCTGCGCACCAGCTACGTCTCGCGGGGCCGGGTGCTGCATGCAGTCGATGGCGTCTCGCTCGGGATCGCTCCGGGCGAGACGCTGGGACTGGTCGGCGAGAGCGGCTGCGGCAAGTCGACGCTCGGCAAGACCATCCTGCGCCTGCTCGATCCGGCAGAGGGCAGCATCCGGCTGGATGGGCAGGAGCTGTCGCAGTTGAGCCAGCGCGCCCTGCGCCCGCATCGCCGGCGCATGCAGATGATGTTCCAGGACCCGTTCGGCTCGCTCAACCCGCGCCAGACAATCGGCACGCTGCTATCGACGCCGCTCAAGGTGCACGGCGTGCGCGGCCGGGCGGCGCGGCAGGGCCGGGTGGCCGACATGGTGGCCCGCGTCGGGCTGGGGCCGGAGGCGCTGGGACGCTACCCGCACGAGTTCTCCGGCGGGCAGCGGCAGCGGATCGGCATCGCCCGCGCCCTGGTTCTCGAACCTGAGCTGATCGTCTGCGACGAGCCCGTCTCGGCGCTGGACCTGTCTATCCAGGCGCAGATCCTCAACCTGCTTGCCGACCTCAAGCGCGACCTGGGCCTCAGCTACCTCTTCATCTCCCACGACCTCTCGGTCGTGCGCTACTTCGCCGACCGCGTGCTGGTGATGTACCTAGGCCGGATCGTCGAGAGCGCAGGCCATGCCGAGCTGTGGGCGCAGCCGCGCCACCCGTATACGCGCGCCCTGCTGTCCGCCGTGCCCCAGGCGGACCCGGCGCGCAAGCGGGCGCCCGTCGCACTTTTGGGCGAGCTGGAAGCGGCTCCCCCGGGCGGCTGCCGCTTCTGCCCGCGTTGTCCCTTGGCCTTCGACCGCTGCCGGTCCGAGGACCCGGCGCTGCGCCCCGTCGCGGCAGGCCACGCGGCGGCATGCCACCTTGCATGACATCGATCCCCTTTGCCGGAGACCCTCGCATGAGCCAGTTACGCCTGACCACGACCCGCCGCGCGCTGATGGGGGCCGCTGCCGGGTCGGCGCTGATACCGCTCCCTGCCCTCGCGCAGGCGGAGCCGAAGCGAGGCGGTACGATGACCATCATGATCTATCCCGAGCCGCCTTCGCTGGTATCGCTGGTCAGCAGCAACAGCCTGACCGTCAGCGCGAAGGTAACCGAGGGCCTCATCTGGTACGACAACGAGATGCGTCCGCATCCGCAGCTTGCCACTGCCTGGACGGTGTCGCCGGACGGGTTGGAGTACGCCTTCACCCTGCGGCGGGGCGTGAAGTGGCATGACGGGCGCGACTTCACCTCGGCCGACGTGGCCGCATCGCTGGCGATCCTCAAGGCGTCCCACCCGCGCGGGCGGAGCACCTTCGCCCATCTGGCCGCCGTCGAGACGCCCGACCCGTTCACGGCGATCCTGCGGCTGGATACGCCCGTTCCCTACCTGATCAAGGCATTTGCAGCCGCCGAGAGCCCGATCGTCCCGAAGCATGTCTATGAGGGCACCGACCCGTTCACCAACCGGAACAACAGCGCCCCGATCGGCACCGGCCCGTTCCGGTTCAAGGAATGGGCCCGGGGCAGCTACGTGATCTACGAGCGCAATCCCGACTACTGGGACCAGCCGCGTCCCTACCTCGACCGGCTGGTGGTCAAGTTCATCCCGGATGCGGCCGCCCGTTCGGCCGCGCTGGAATCCGGCGACGTGGACCTTGGCTACCGTACCCCGGTTGCGCTCAGCGACGTGGAGCGCCTGCGCACCGAGGGCAAGCTGGTCTTCGAAAGCAAGGGCTACGAGTACAGCCGGAACGTCGCCAACCTGAACTTCAACATGGACCACCCGATCTTCTCGAAGCTCGCGGTCCGCCAGGCCATTAGCCACGCCATCAACACGGCCGCGATCTGCCGCACCATCTACTATGGCCTCTATGCGGTCTGCGCGTCGCCGATCGCACCCTTCCTGACCGAGTACCATGACCCGACGCCCACGCCATATCCCTTCGACGTCGCGCGGGCGGAGAAGCTGCTCGACGAGGCCGGCTACCCCCGTGGGGCCGACCGCATCCGCTTCCGGACCATGTTCGAGGCCAACCCTACCGTGGAGGAGCCGCGCCGCCTCGCCGACTTCGTGCGCGCGTCCTTGGCGCGCGTCGGCATCGCGGTCGAGGTACGCGCCTCCGACGTCGGGTCGTACCTGAAGCGCGTCTACACCGACCGTGACTGGGAGATGTCGTGCACCGGCTACAGCAACCTGTTCGACCCCACGGTGGGAGTGCAGCGGATGTATTGGTCGAAGAACATCATCAAGGGCGTGCCGTTCTCCAACACCGCGTATTACCGCAATCCCCGGGTCGACGAGTTGCTGGAACGGGCGGCCATCGAGGTCGACCCGGCCAGGCGGCGCGCGGAGTTCGTCGAGTTCCAGCAGATCATCCGGCGGGACGCGCCCGACATCACCTTCGGCATGCCCAACTGGCTCACGATCCACAACAAGCGCGTGCTCGGCCACTCCGTGTCCGCCGACGGCATTGAGGGCAGCCTGGCCTTCGCCCACGTGGCCGGCTGAGCGCGTGATGCCCGAAGGACTACGGCTCGCGGCCGACGTGGGCGGCACCTTCACCGACGTGGTGGCCGAGCGCGGCGCCCAGCGCTGGACCACGAAGGTCCTGACAACGCCTGCCGCTCCCGAGGAAGGAGTGCTGACCGGCATCGCCGTTGCCTTGGGGCTCGCGGGTGCTGGGATCGGCGACGTGCAGACACTCGTGCACGGCACGACGCTCGCCACCAACGCCATCATCGAGCGCCGCGGCGCGAGGACGGCGTTGATTGCCACCGAGGGCTTCCGCGACACCCTGGAGATCGGCACCGAGAGCCGCTACGACCAGTATGAGCTCGCCATCGCGCGCCCCCGGCCCCTCGTGCCGCGCCCGCTGCGGATGACGGTGCGGGAGAGGATCGACGCCCGCGGCAAGCTGCTGCTCCTGCTCGACGAGGCGGATGTGGCCTCCGTTGCCGCCAGGCTGCGTGATGCCGCCGTCGAGAGCGTCGCCATCGCGTTGATCCACGCCTATGTCGATGGTTCGCACGAGCGCCGTTGCGCCCAATTGCTGCGGGCGGCGCTGCCGGGCGTGCGCATCTCCATGTCGCACGAGGTTTGCCCGGAGATCCGCGAGTACGAGCGCACCTCGACCACCGTGGCCAACGCCTACGTCCAGCCGCTTATGGACAGCTACCTGGGCCGCATGGAGGAGCGGCTGCACGCCGACGGCTTCCGCGGGACGCTCTGTCTGATGACCTCCGGCGGCGGCCTCACCTCCGTCGAGCTGGCCCGCCGGTTTCCCGTCCGCCTGGTGGAATCGGGGCCGGCAGGCGGCGCCGTGTTCGCGGCAGGGGTGGCCGCGCGACTGGGCGAGCGCCGGGTGCTGGCCTTCGACATGGGCGGGACCACCGCCAAGATCAGCCTGATCGAGGACTACCGCTCCGAGACCGTGCGCGTGTTCGAGGTCGATCGCGCCGCCCGGTTCCTGAAGGGCAGCGGCCTGCCTGTCCGCATTCCCGTCGTCGAGATGGTGGAGATCGGCGCCGGCGGCGGATCCCTCGCGCGCCTCGATGCCCTGGGGCGCGTGACGGTTGGACCGGAGAGCGCGTCGTCGGTGCCGGGTCCCGCGTGCTACGGGCTGGGCGGGACCCGCCCCGCGGTGACGGATGCGGACCTGGTACTCGGACTCCTCGACCCCGCCGACTTCGCCGGCGGCGCCATCACGCTACGCCCCGACCTGGCGCAGGCGGCACTTGGCCGTGAGATCGGCGACGGCCTAGGCCTGGGCCCTGACATGGCCGCCTACGCCGTGTACGAGATGGTGTGCGAGACGATGGCCAGCGCCGCCCGCGCGCACACGGTGGAGCGCGGCGTTTCGGCCAGCCAGCAAACCATGATCGCCTTCGGCGGCGCCGCCCCGCTGCATGTCGCGCGCGTCGCCGAGAAGATCGGCGTTCAGCGCGTGATCGTGCCGGCCAATGCCGGGGTGGGGTCGGCCATCGGCTTCCTGGCCGCCCCCGTGTCGTATGAGATGGTCCGAACCACCTACATGCGGCTCGGCGGGTTCGATCACGCGGTCGCAACGGCACTGCTCGGCGGCATGGCGGACGAGATCCGGGCGTGGGTAGAGCCTGCCGCCCATGGCGCCGCGCTGGTCGAGCGCCGCAACGCCTTCATGCGATACGTTGGGCAGGGCCACGAAATCGCGGTGGACTTGCCGCTCCGCGATCTCGCCCCGACGGACGTTGCCGTGCTGCGCGGCCAGTTCGAGGCTTCCTACCTGGCGCTGTTCAAGCGGGTGATCCCCAACGCGGCCATCGAGATCATGGCCTGGTCGGTCTCGCTCGCTACCATCGCCTCGCTTCCTGAGCCCGCCGCCCCGCCCGCACGGGCCGGCAGTCCCATCCCGGCCGGAACCACCCCGGTGTTCGACGGGCGCAACGGGCGCCATGTCCCGGTGCCCCGGTTCCGGCGCGACCACCTGCCGCCGGGAACGCGCTTCCCAGGCCCGGCGCTGATCTCCGAGGACGAGACTTCCACCTTCGTCACCGACGGCTTCGACGTGTCGATCGACGGCGCCGGGTCGATCGTGATGGACCGCAGGGAGCGCACGCCATGAGAGGCGAGATCGGGCTGATCGAGCGGCAGATCATGTGGAACCGCTGCCTCGCGATCGTCGAGGAGCAGGCCCAGGTGCTCCAGCGCACCGCGTTCAGCACGATCGTCCGCGAATCCGGCGATCTCGCCGCCGGGCTGTTCGACGCGAAGGGCCGAATGATGGCGCAGGCCGTCACGGGCACACCGGGCCACATCAACTCGATGGCGCTCGCGGTGGGCCATGTGCTGGCCAAGCACCCTGCCGAGACGATGCGGCCCGGCGACGTGTTCCTGCATAACGATCCCTGGATCGGCACGGGTCACACGAACGACTTCTCCTGCACCACCCCGTGCTTCCTCGACGGGCACTTCGTCGGGCTGCTGGCCTGCAACTGCCACCTCCTCGACATCGGCGGGATGCGGAACATGGGCCCGTCGCAGGACGTGTTCATGGAAGGCCTGTTCATCCCCATCCTCCGGATCGTGGAGGCCGGCGTGGTGAACGAGACGCTGATGGCCATGATACGCTCGAATACGCGCCTTCCGGTGGAAACGGAGGGCGACACCTATGCGTTGATCTCCTGCAACGAGGTGGGCTGCGAGCGCCTGCTGGAGATGTTGGCCGAATTCGGCATCGATGACCTCGGCCCGCTCTCGGACCACATCGTGGACACCTCGCGCGAGGCCGTGCTGGCCCGCATCCGGGACCTGCCGCAGGGCACCTGGTCCTATGCGCTGACGCTCGACGGGCAGGAGGACGAGCCTGTCGAGCTACGGGCGGCGCTGACGGTGTCCGAGACCGGCATCGACGTCGATTACACCGGCTCGTCCGGAATGGTGCGATTCAACTTCAACGTGCCGCTCTGCTACACGCTCGCCTACACGTCCTATGCGCTGGGCTGCGTCGTCGCGCGCGACATCCCGAACAATGCCGGGTCGCTGGAGCCCCGCCGGGTGATCGCGCCCGAGGGAACAATCGTGAACGCGACCAAGCCGGTGGCGGTGGTGCAGCGTCACCTGATCGGCCTCATGCTGCCGGACCTGGTGTTCGGCTGCCTGCGCCAGGCGATACCGGACCGCGTCCCGGCCGAGGGAGCGGGCGTGCTCTGGAACATCAACGGGTCCGGCCCTTGGCGCAGCCCGCCGGTGATCGGCGACGACTTCCTGGTCAACATCGTGACCACCGGCGGCATGGGCGCGCTGCCGGCGCAGGACGGGCTTTCGGCGACTGGGTTCCCGAGCGGGGTGCGGGGCGGACCGGTCGAGATCTTTGAATCGATGTCGACCCTGGTGTTCTGGCGCAAGCAGTACCGCGAGGATTCCGGCGGGCCGGGCCGCATGCGTGGCGGGCTCGGGCAGGACATCGAGATCGGCAATAGCCGGGACGAGGCGTTCACCTGCGGCACCGCGTACGAGCGGGTGCGGTTCGCCGCCCGCGGGTACGACGGCGGCGGCCCCGGTGCCAAGGGCTACGTCGGCCTGGCATCTGGCCAGCCATTGCCCGGCAAGGGGCGCCACATCGTCCCCAAGGGTGACCGCATCGTCATCCGATCGCCCGGCGGCGGCGGGCTGGGCGATCCGTCGTCACGCGATCCGG
>CAXSDH010000115.1:0-8586 GCA_964235765.1 uncultured Acetobacteraceae bacterium | reverse complement strand
CAGCCGAGAGTCTGACCCACATCCTTGATGCCGCCGCCGATACGCCATTAAAGGACTTTGCTACCAGCCTGCGGCGTGACATCGGTGCCTAAAGGCCGCGCTCGATCTCCCATGGACAACGAGCCCGGTCGAAGGCCAGGTCAATCGGCTGAAGATGCTCAAGCGGATGATGTATGGCCGTGCTGGGTTCAAACTCCTCCGCTCCCGCGTCCTCCACGCTGCATGACGCCCGACAGCACGCAAAGTGCGGGAGAACCCAAAGTTCGCTGACAGAACCACCGTCGCCCAGGCCGGCTCGCAGACGTAGGTGAGTGGCACGATGTCCTTTCCCAGACCGCCGGGGCAGACCTTACCTCGATCGAACTCGACGTGAACTCAGAGCAAAGTGCCTGATCCTACACCAAACCAGTGAGGGAGCTGCTTGGCAGCTCCTGGGCGATATACGGCGGCAGGCGAAACGCTCCCTCATGCAGTTCCGGGGTCCAGTACTTCGTGTGTCCTAATATCCCAGCGGATCGTGCCCGGTCGCGAAGCGTCGAAGCGGGAACGCGGTCCAGGCCCGCCGTTTTAGCGGCGAAACCAAATGCCATCAGCCCCCCGACATATGTCGGAACGGCCGCAACATAGGCCGTCACAAAGGGGAACACGACGGCCCGGCGTGCACTTGTTTCTCGCAGTTCGGCCGACTGCATGAACGGCACTCCACACTGGTTGACGATAATGCCGTGCGGCCCAAGCGCCCTGGCGCAGTCAGCATAAAATGCGGGCGTGAATAGGGCTTCGCCGACGCCTACGGGATCCGTGCTGTCGACGATAATGACGTCGACAGACGCCTCGGCCGCCGCAGCGAGGAATGCAACGCCGTCGTCGATGATGATTTCCGCTCGCCGGTCCTGCCAGGCGTCGCCGGCGATCCCGGGGAGTAACTCGCGCGACAGCCGAATGACCTCGCCATCGATCTCGACCAGGGTTGCTTGCTCGACCGTGCTATGCTGCAAGACCCGGCGCAGGACGCCTCCGTCGCCCGCGCCGATGATCAGCACACGTCGCGCCTGCCCATGTGCAAGCAGTGGAATGTGCGCCAACATCTCCTGATAGATGAATTCGTCTGCCTCCGTGATCTGGACGGCGCCATCCAGCATGAGCACGCGACCATGTCCCGCGCTCTCGAAGACGACGATTTCCTGGAACGCTGAACGGACACGCGCCAACTCGCGGATAACCCGGAAGCGCTGTCCCCAGTTCGGGTACAGCGCTTCGTCGAGCCAATCGCTGGTCAGGATACCCGGCCGCGGCGTTCCTCGTTCAAGTCGATCCGATCCGGCAGGAATGCGGCTCGAAGGACCGGCACGGCATTGTGCGGATCACAAGCGCCACACATAAAAATGTCGATGGCGGCAAAGCCACGTTCGGGCCAAGTGTGGATGGAGATATGGCTTTCGGCGAGTACAACTACACCCGAGACGCCCCCATTTGGGGTGAAGTGATGGAAGTGACTGTGCAATATCGTAGCCCCTGCGCGAATTGCTGCCTCCCGCAATGCTACATCGATCAAAGCCGGATCGGACAGGTTCCGAGCGCCCCAAAGATCCACGAGAAGGTGCGTGCCGGCGAAGCGCTCGCCGTCCTTCTCGACAAAATAATCCTTACGTTCCCCGCTTTGAGTGCTAGGAAGCGTTGCAATCGTCGTCTGGTTTTCGCTCGGAAGTTCCGAGACCATCCCCAGTTGAGCAAGTGCGTTCATCACGTACCCCCAAACCAGTAGACAGCCTGTTGGGCGGGATCGCCCCCTTGGGCTTAGAGAGGGGGGGAGATAGTCCCTAGGGGGGGGGATGGCAAGTGACAATATTCCCGCCACCCTCGACCCAAGGGAAAATTGACCTGCATGGGCCACGTTGAGGCAAATTACCTGCGTGTAAGCGTTTGCAGGCGATCGGAAACTGCCCGGGCCAAGGCGAGTTCACGACCGGCCCGAGGTAGGTCGGCGGGAGTTTGCACCGGCTGCGCCGTGAGCGCTCGGAACAGGTCGAGCCGCGGTGCTTTCATCCGGGTATGCAGACGCCTCAAACCCCGTAGCGCGTCGATATCCCCGGCCTGTGCAGCTGCGGTCGCCTGGCGAAGCACAATGTCCTGCTGATCCTCCGACAGATCCCCTTCGGCCGAGATGATTTTGGCAGCGAGGTCGTTCAGAGCGAGAAGACTACCCCGCCAATCGGCCGATCGGGCCAGTAGCAAGGCCCGCAATTCATCGGCCTTCACACTGCCCAGCGCGGTAAGCTCGGCAGCCGCGCCGGCCACATCCCCCTGTCCGGCACGGGCTCGGGCCAATAGCAGGGTTCGCGCCTCCACGTTTTCGGCAGATAGTCCAGGCGTAGAAGATGCGCCCAACGCCGCTTCGGCTTGCGCCGGCTCACTGCTGTCCAGTAATACCTGCGCGAGCCGAGTGCCGAATTCGGCCCGGATGGAACCGGGCGCTGCCGCTTCCATCAAAGTTCGCAGCGCCGGTCCGGCACGGGACGGAAGATCTAGCGCGACCAGCTTGTCAGCCAGCATCCTGGCGAGCCTCTCGCCAAGGTACCCTTCCGGCAGACAATCAGCGTAGTCGCCAGCAAGGCTGACTAGATCTAAGGCCGGCAAGGTTTCTCCCGTGCCCGATAGCAAGGCTTTGAAGACTTCAGCCTTGCGAATGCCGGTCTCTGGCTTGAGATTTGGAAAGAGCACTTCGGTCTCGCGCAGCCAGTCCAACGCTGCTCGCCATGATCCGGCGTTTGTGCGGAGTTCGGCAACCCTTAACCTTGCCTTACTTTCCCGCGTATCACCCCGCCAGGCCACGGTCTGTCGTTCTATGACGTCCGCGGCGGCTCCGGGTGTGAGTTGGCCGGTCGATAGGCGCAACTCGGCAGCGCGCGTGGCGGCACGGACCGCGTCCGACCGGTTTTGGCCAGCGGCCACACCGTCGTAGGCAGACAGCGCTGCCTGGGTTTCGCCGCCACGTTCCAGTTGTATCGCACGGGCATACGCGAGAAGCCCGTCGTTCGGCGCGAGCGCCTCCAGCGCGACGAGGCTGCCGGCGAGCACGGCCGACTCCGCGACGATCGGCAGCAATTTACTCCGGAGTGCTACCGGATAGGCGAGGACTAGAGGTATGCGCGATGCCATGTTCTCCGGCTGCTTGCCACTGGCCACGTCCCGCACTCCGCGCCAAAGTGCGATCTCGTCGCTGCCGTCGAGCCTTGGATCGTCCAATCCAGCGACTTCGGAAAGCCGGTCTGCAAGTAGCGCTGCGATCGCAGACAGGCCGAGAACGTCTGCATCATTGGCGACCGCCGGGTCGTCCGCCATGGCGACGGCCAGAACGGCTTGTGCTTCGGCGGCCATACCCAAGGCAAGCATTGTCTGAGCGGCAGCAACCCGCTCCGGGCCCCGGGAGCGAGGAGGCTGGGCAGCCGCGCCCGCGACCTGGGCGTCGAGCCGCTTGACTAGGACGTCCAACCCTGCTGCCGGAAAGTCGAAGCGGCGCGACGGAGCCGGGGCGGACACTTGCACGATGTCGCCGGCGTCGGGGGTAACGAGCGTGAACCCACTGATCGACACCCGGAGGTCTACACGGTCCGAACTCGGCTCGACGGCAACACCCAGCCAGGTCGGCAGCAACGCATAGCCTGGTGCCGCCCGGGCAACGGCGTTGCCGGGACCGGGGCCTGCTGGTTGATTGCTCGTCCCCACGAGTAAGACCTGGCCAGTTACCGGATCCTGGACCGCGACGACCCGGCCGGGGTGGTCCAGCTTGAGCGCGACGCCCTCCGACGCCGAGGTTTGCACGATACCGGGGCCAGGAGGCGAGTCTAGTTTGACGGACCAGGCTTTGCTGTCGCGGACCAACGACAATGCCTGGCCAGGCTGCAGCGGCACGGTCAGAATCGTGGCGTCGCCGACTTGTTGCTTCGACATTGCCGCGAAGGCTCGATTGCCACTGACTTGGCCCATATCGAGATCAAGCCTTTGATCCAAGACGATTACGCCCAGGTCACCACGGCGGAACGCGGCAGCCCCTATTCCGGCGCCTGCAATCAACCTTAGTGGTGCGTCGGTGACGACAAGCAGGGGGGCAACGGCCTCCGCCGGAGCGAGTTCGGGAGCGGAAGTCACTCTTTCGATTGACGGCGGCTGTTGTGGAGACTGAGGAGCAGGCGCCGCCTCCTGGAGAATTGGAGCTGGCGCGGACCGGGGTGTGGTTGCCGGGCCAGGGAGGCGCGCGCGAGTGGGTGGCGAGTCCAGCACGTCGATCACAACGCGGTTACCCGCCTGGCTCGGCCGCACCCTGGCTCCGGGTGTAAGCAGCACCGTCGCTGAGCCTTGGCCGCCCGCTAGGGACAGCACGTTGCGCGGCACCGTACCTGGTGTGCCAATCGTGGCTGCCCCAGAGAACGTCACGAGCAACCGATTTCCCCGCTCCACCAAATCGAAGCTTGTGGGTTCCGGGAAATCGAAGACAATCCGTCCGAATCCAGGGTGATCGCCGACGCGCACGGAAGCGGGTACCTCCGCCCGGGCCAAGCCTGCCGATAGCACGGCCGCTGCGAACAGCAACGCCCTCATCCTTTTGGCCCAGGCTCGGGCGCTGCCAGGTTCGGGGCGGCGCTGCCGCGGCTCCGCCATTGTGCAAGCTGAGCCGTCGCGGCACGCGCGCGCTCTGGCAGCATTGCAGCCAGAATTGGCGCTGCCTTCAGCTCTTTCATTCGGTCCAGCACTTGCAGCAGAACCGGCGCTTCAAGCTCGTTCAGAATTGCCGCGGCGTCCCGGGGGCGCATCGCCTCGTACGTCTTGACCAAACCGCGCCAGTTCGCTTCATCACGCTCCCGCCGTCCTCCCTCCATCTGTTCGAGACGGGTCTGCAAGGCCGAGAGTTGCTCGACCCGTTCGGAAAGGCGCCGCTCGGCCGCGGCCAGCACAGCTTCCCGCGTGTCCATGGTTTGCGCACGCGTATCGAGCTGCGTGCGGCGGGCGCGTAGTTCCTGCAACACCGCCCGCTCGGCTTCGCTGACAGGTGGTTCCGCCGGTGCGGCCGGAAGCGGGCTGGCCGGCGCGGCGGCGGGAGCTACGGGTTTTGCCGGTTGATGAGCTGGAGGCGCCGCCGTGCTGGCCCGCGCTGGCGGTGCGAGATTTATTACTTGGACGAAGCCGGTCAGCTTGACGCACACCAGCAGCGACATCGCCGCGATCGCGAGCGGGAGGGGTCGGGTTATCCGCATCACTGTTGTGCACCCCTTAGCGCCAGCAATAAATCACGTTCCGCTTGGCTGCGAACCTTCGGCAACCCTTCCTGGGCCCCGGCGGGCGGCGGGGCGACAGCGGGCGCCTCCGCCGCCCGTGCGGCCCGTACCAGCGTGTCAAGCCGGTCGGCCAGCAGTTCGCCCCGGTCCGTCAGGAACGTGAGGTCGTCCTTTAGCGCCGACGCGTGTTCCACCCGACGTGCGATCAGTTGTGCCGCCTCGGCAGCCACCGTCTGTAGCTTGCCGAGCCCTGCTTCGGCATGCCGGGCGCTGCTGTCGAACCCGGACACGGCATCGCCGAACGCTGCACGATCCTGGCGCAACAGGCCGAGCGCCCGTTCCAGACGGATCGCATGCACCAAGGTCATGCCAAGGAGGCCAACCAGCACCACTTCAAGCAGCCAATCGATGCCACCCATCCTCTGCCTCCTACGCGGTTCTATCGACGGCCGGGCCGCGGCTCAGCGCATCCTCGATGCGGACGGCAATGCGGTTCTTGCGGCGGCCAACCCGACCTTCAAAGAGCGGAACCGTGCCACACCGAAGCTGCACTGCGCCGCCAGGCGCTGCGCCGAGCACGATTCGGCTGCCGATTTTCAACTGCATGACCTCCGCCAGGGACATGACCTGCTCGTCGAGCACCACGTCCAAGTCTACGTCCGTGTCCCAGAGTTCCTGGGCCAAGTGGGTTTCCCAGATGCTGTCGCGCCCGAAGCGTTCCCCCATGAACTGCTGCAGCAGCAGTTCGCGCACGGGCTCGAGGGTTGCGTAGGGCAACAGCAGCTCCAGCCGGCCGCCCCGGTCTTCCATATCGACCCGCAGGCGGGCCACCACGGCAGCGTTGGAAAGGCGTGAGATGGTCGCGAAGCGCGGGTTCACCTCCAGCCGCTCGAACCGGAACGTCACTTTGCAGAGGGGGTCGAAGCTCGCCGTAAGATCGTGCAGCACCAGCGTGATCAGGCGCTCGACCAACGTGCGTTCGATGGTCGTGTACGGCCGGCCTTCGATCCGCATGGCGGCGGTGCCCCGGCGGCCACCGAGCAGCACGTCCACGATCGAGTAGATCATGGCGGAGTCGATCACCATCAGGCCGAAATTGTCCCACTCCTCGACCTTGAACACCGCCAGCATGGCGGGGAGCGGGATGCTGTTCAGGTAGTCGCCAAACCGCAATGAGACGATGTTGTCGATGCCGACTTCGACGTTGTCGCTGGTGAAGTTGCGAAGCGACGTGGACATGATCCGGACGAGGCGGTCGAACACGATCTCCAGCATCGGCAGGCGTTCATAGGAGACGAGGCCCGAGTTGATGATGCGTTGCATGCCGGCCACTTCGTCGGCGGCTGGGCCATCGCCCAGGCCCAGCAGGCTGTCGATCTCCGCCTGGTCGAGGATGCGATCAGCGCTGTCGCTCATTGTACAAGCAGCTCGGTGAATAGCACGCTCAGCACCCGGGCTGGACGGGCGGCGATGTTGGTTCGCGCGGCGAGTTCCTCCCGAAGACGATAGGTGCCGGCCGTTCCACGCAGTTCCTCCGGCCGCATTTCACGCAGATACCCCTGAAACAGATCCAGCACCCGCGGCATGGCGGCCTGGACGGTGGCCAGGTCTTCCTGATGTGCCAATTCCAGTTTGGCTTTCAGCCGAATGAAGGCCGTCCGGCGGGCGCCCGCATTCAAGTTGGCCACGATGTCCGGCAAATCCAGAAAGACTGGCGCCGCCTTCGCCACCGACACTTCAACATGCGCCGGCTCGCGATGCAGCAGCTTGGGGATCAAGCCGGAAAACCACCCGCCTGCACCGGTCGCTGCCACTAGAACGACGGCTGCTACAAGGATCAGCTTGCCCTTGCCGCCCTTCTTCGTCTTGACCTCAGTCCCCGCTGTCGCGCTCATTTTGATGCCCCTGGGTTGCAGGAGCTTGCGCACGAAGTGGTTAACGATCCGCTAATGGAATCCGAGAACCATCACGACACCGAGGACGATCAGCGCCAGGCCAGCCAGGTCGGCGCGCCGCAACGTCTCATGCAGGTAGAAGCGGCTGAACAACAGGGTGAACACCATCTCCACCTGGGCCAGCGTGCGAACCAGCGCGACCGGCGCGAGCGCGAAGCCGGCGAACCAGCAGGCCGAGCCGCAGGCCGAGAGCGCGCCCACCCAGGCGGCACTCCGCCACGCCGTGAATGCGGCACGCAGCCCGGCCGGTTCACGCCATGCCATCCAGCCGCCCTGCATCGAGGTTTGCAGGGCGTTGGTGACCACAAGAGCGCATAAGGCGGCCAGCACCGGGTCGGGCAGCGCCAGCGCCAGGGTGGCAGCCTTGATGCCGACGCCCGCCAGCGCGAAGCCGGCGCCCGCGCCAATGCCGCATAAGGCCGCCGGCTGCACCGTGGCGCGCAGCAGGGTACGCGGGTCGAGGCCGCGCCCGGCCAGGGAAAGCGTCAGCACCCCGCAAACGCCCACGCCGATGCCCAGCCAGGCCATCGGACGCAGCGCCTCGCCCAGCAGCACCCAGGAGACGATCGCGGCCTGCGCGGCGTCCGTCTTGGAATAGGCGGTGCCCACGGCGAAGTTGCGGTGCCCGAAGGCCATGATCAGCAGCGAGGTGCCGAAGATCTGGGCCAGCCCGCCCGCGGCGCAGCCCAGCAGGAAACCCCAGTTCGGAGCGGGGAGGCTGGCGCCGGTCGCTGCCCGATAGGACAGCAGCAGCAGCAGACCGACCGGGATGGCATACAAATATCGCACCAGTCCGGCGGTTCCGACCGAGAGCTGCCCCCGCAGCCGCTGCTGCAGCGCGGTGCGCCAGGTTTGGAACAGCGCCGCCGCAAGGGTGATCGGGACCCAGGCGGCGATCAATGCCGGGCTTGCCCCCATGGAGAGAGCGGCTCGGCCAGCACAGGGGCGATGTGGCGCATGGAACCTCCAGACGACGAACCCTACGTGGAAGGCCGGGCTGTCGGAACCCCTGCCGATCGGGTATGTTGTCATTGCTCGAAGGAGATGCCGATCATGCGCGCTCTCGCGTTTTCCACCTTGCTCGCCACTGCTTTGTTCGCCGGCGCTTTGTTCGCCGCCGCACCAGCCTTTGCTGCCGACAAGCAGTGGACGCCTGCCCCGGTTTCCGGCCTGGCGCCGTCCGGCAGGGTAGCGCCGGCGGAGCGGGCCGGCCGATCCAGCGGTCCGGAGAATTCCAGCCCATTCAGCGGCGTGCCTAGCGGCGCCGCAGCTTCGGGCGGGCTGACGAGTTCGAGTTCCAGCGCCGCACCCGACGTGGGGACGCCTAGCGTGTCTCGATAGAGGCGTGTCGATGCTAG
>CAXSDH010000114.1:2198-8896 GCA_964235765.1 uncultured Acetobacteraceae bacterium | reverse complement strand
CGAGGCGCCGTTCTACACCTTGGGGCCGCTGACCACCGACATCGCGCCGGGCTACGACCACATCACGTCCGCCATCGGCGCCGCCATGATCGGCTGGTTCGGCACCGCAATGCTCTGCTACGTCACCCCCAAGGAACACCTCGGCCTGCCAAACCGCGACGACGTGAAGGTGGGCGTGATCACCTACCGCATCGCCGCCCACGCGGCCGACCTCGCCAAGGGCCATCCCTCGGCCAAGCTGCGCGACGATGCCATCAGCCGCGCCCGCTTCGAGTTCCGCTGGGAGGACCAGTTCAACCTGGGCCTCGACCCCGACACGGCGCGGAAGTATCACGACGAGACCCTGCCGAAGGACGCCCACAAGGTGGCGCATTTCTGCTCGATGTGCGGGCCGAAGTTCTGCTCGATGAAGATTAGCCAGGATATCCGGGCGGACGCGCAGCGCATGGCCGGGCTGGAGGCGAAAAGCGAGGAGTTCAAGCTAGGCGGCGCCAAGCTCTACGTTCCCGAGACTGCTGCCGAGTAGCCCATGCAGAGCGCCCGCGATGCCCTGGACGCGATCGGCCAGTTGCCGGACGTGGAGATCGACATCGCGGGCGCGGCCTTGCAGTTGGCCCGCATCGACGCGCCGGACAGCGACTGGCAGGCGGCCAGCCGGCATCTTTCGGAACTGGCCCGCGAAGCCGTCGGCCTCGCGCGGGAGCTGCCCAGCGACGACGTGGCGCGGCGCGTCGGTGCGCTGGCCGGGCTGATCACCGGCCGCCACCGCTACTCGGGCGACACCGAGACCTATGATGACCCGGCCAACGCCAACCTCATCCAGGTCGTGGAGCGCCGTCGCGGCCTGCCGGTGGCGCTTGGCGTGCTATGGCTGCATTGCACCCGGGCCATCGGCTGGGGCGCGCACGGCATCGACTTCCCCGGCCACTTCCTGCTCGCCCTGGAAGCGCAGGCGCCGCAGCGCCGCGGCAACCAGCTTCGCCAGGCGAACCCGCAGCAGATCGTGCTGGACGTGTTCGCGGGCGGTGTGCCGCTGGAGGCTAAGGATCTGCGGGCCCTGCTCAAGCATGTCGCCGGCCCAAGCGTCGAGTTGAAGCCGGGCATCATGCAGCCGATGTCCGCCCGCCGCGTGCTGCTTCGCTTGCAGGAGAACGTCCGCACTCGCCGGCTCCGCGCCGAGGACCTTGCCGGCGCCTTGGCCTGTACCGAGGACATGCTGCGCATCGCCCCCGACAACGCCCACCTCTGGCGGGAGGCCGCGGCCATGAACCAACGTCTGGAACAGGTCGCAGCCGCCCTCCGCTGCTATGCCCGCTTCCTAGAGCTTGTCCCGGGCGGGGAAGCTGCCGCCCGCGCCCGGGCTGCGATGGAGGACCTTCGGGCGCGGCTGAATTAGCCGGACAGCTAGTCCTTCTTGGCCGGCTCGCCCTTTTCCACATAGCCTGCCGGCTGGCCCGGCGCGTGGCTCGCATCCTTGCTGTGGCCGCCCAGCCCGCGTGCGGCATCGCTACTGCCGGTTTTGGGATTTGGCGCACCCGTCGTGCCGGTCACTTCGGGCGCCGTCGGTTTCTCGGTCATGGGAGTCCTCCTCGGTCGCGGACGTAAACGCAGGCCGCACATCCTGGTTCACGCTGGCCTCCAGTGGCGGGCGCCCCCGGGTGCCCCGGGCACCATCGCGGCCGAATAGGCCTTTTCCCCGGCGGGGCGCGGTGCCACATCCCCCGCCATGAACCGTCGCACGCTCCTGCTCGCCCCGCTGTTGCTGCCCGGCCTCGCCCGGCCGAGCCAAGCCCAGACCCGGCCGGCCGCGCTTTCCCCGCAAGACCGTGCCGACATCGCCCGAATCGAGGCGTACCTGAACGGCGTGCGCACGCTGCGCGCCCGCTTCCTCCAGATCGCTCCCGACGGCCGCACCAGCGAAGGCCAGGCCTGGCTGCAGCGACCGGGCCGCATGCGCTTCCAATACGATCCGCCCAGCCCCTTCCTGCTGGTTGGCGGCAACGGCCTGCTCGTGTTCAATGACAGCCAGCTCAAGCAAACCAGCAACATCCCCCTGAACCAGACCCCGCTCGGCCTGCTGCTGCAGGACAACCTGCGGCTTTCCGGCGAGGTCACCGTCACCGCCATCGCCCGCATGCCCGGCCAGATCCAGGTCAGCGTGGTCCGCACCCGCTCGCCGCAAGACGGCCAGCTCACGCTCATCTTCGCCGACAACCCGCTCGTGCTGCGGCAATGGACCGTGCTCGACGCCCAACGCCAGGAAACCCGGGTGACCCTCTACAACGTCGAGTTCGGCGGCGCCTTCGATCAAAAATTGTTCGAGTTCATCGACCCGCGCTTCTTCCAGAACAACTCAGGCGGATAATTCGCCTTCAAATCGTCGCAACGCCGGCGCATTATGACGCAATGAAACCTCTGGTCGGGATCTCCTGCTGCACGAAGCTGTTCGGCACCTACGGTACGCCCAACCACGCCGCATCCGACACCTACGTGCGTGCAGTAGACCAGGTGGTGCAAGCCGTCTCCGTGCTGGTGCCCGCCAACGGCGATGACGCCGACGTCGAGACCCTGATCGCCCGCCTCGATGGCGTGATCCTCACCGGCAGCCGCTCCAACGTGCAGCCCCGCCTCTATCAGGGGCCGCCCCACGCGGAGGGCACCCCCGAGGACGCCAAGCGCGACGCCATGACCATGCGCCTGATCCGCGCCGCGGTCGCCAACGGCATTCCCGTGCTGGCCATCTGCCGCGGCCTGCAGGAACTGAACGTGGCGCTCGGCGGCAGCCTGCACCAGCGCCTGCAGGACCTGGACGGCCGCATGGACCACTCCACGCCATTGCACGCCAACGCCCGCATCCGCACCGGCAAGGCCCACGCCGTTCGCGTCGTGCCGGGCAGTTGGCTGCACCGCGTGGCCGGGTGCGGCACCATCGCCGTGAACTCGCTGCACAATCAGGGCATCAACCGCCTCGCCCCCGGCCTGGTCGTCGAGGCCACCGCCGCCGATGGCACCATCGAAGCCGTGCGCCTCGCCGACGCCGCCGCGCTCACCGTCGGCGTGCAGTGGCACCCCGAATACGATTTCGGGGCGGACGCCATCTCCCGCGGCATCTTCGCCGCCTTCGGCCAGGCGGTGCGGCGCCGCCCGGCCGAACAGGCGCTGGCCGCCGATTGATTGCGGCCCGCTTGGCCCGCCCGGCCGACCTGCCCGCCATCGCGGACATCACTGAGCGTGCCTACGCCCCCTACGAAGCGGTGCTAGGCGGCAAGCCGCTGCCGATGACCGAGGATTACGGCCCCCGCGTCGCCAGGGGCGAGGTCTGGCTGATCGACCGCGACCGCCAAGCGGCCGGGCTGATGGTCGTGGAACGGGCGGCCGACCACCTGATGATCTTCAGCCTGGCCGCGCTGCCCGAGGCCCAACACCAAGGCATCGGGCGCTGGATGCTCCGCCACGCCGAAACCCTGGCCCGGCACAGCGGCCTGCCCGCGCTCCGCCTCTACACCAACACGCGGATGGCGCGGAACATCGCGCTTTACCGCCAGTATGGCTTCCAGGATGCCGGGCAACGCCCCCACCCCCACCGCACGGGGTGGATGATCCAGGACATGGAGATGAAGCTCGGCTAGGCGCCTACTCTTCCCGATGCACGAACTTGAAGAAGCGGCTCGTCTTGCCGTCCGCCGTCTTGTCCTGGTGCAGGAACGCAAGCTTGCGGTCGTCGAACGTCTTGAAGAACTCGTCCCACGGAATCTCTTCCAGCTTGTCGTCCGGCTCCCGGAAATCGACGCGCAGGATGCCCTCGCCATCCTTGCCCTGGGTGCCTTCGACCACCGTGGGCCGGCCCTTCCGGGCCTCGATCCATTTTTTGATTTCCTTGTGGTCGGTCGTGGTCTTTGCCGTGCTCATGCAACTCTCCTCTGCTGCCGCGAAAAACGCATCCGTCCAGATCAGGTTGCGGCCAGTTCCCCGACCCGGCGCAGGTCCGCGACGAAGGCGGCATACTCGCGCGCCTTCACCTCCTCGTCCGGCAGCCGCAGCAAGTAGGAGGGGTGCACGGTCACGAAGCCCTGCGTGTTGCCCTCCAGCGCCATCGGCCGGCCCCGCTCGCGGGTGATCGCCACCGCCCGGCCCAGCACCGCCCGCGCCGCGGTGGCGCCCAGCATGACCGTGACGGCCGGCCGCACCTCCGCCCGCTCCAGCTCGAGCCAGAACTTGCAAGCCGCGATCTCCCCCGTCCCCGGCTTCTCATGGATGCGCCGCTTGCCCCGCGGCACGAACTTGAAGTGCTTGACCGCATTGGTGACGTAGACCTGGCGCCGGTCCAGCCCCGCCTCCGCCATCGCCCGGTCGAACAGCTGCCCGGCCGGGCCCACGAAGGGCCGCCCTGCCAGGTCCTCCTGGTCGCCCGGCTGCTCGCCGATCATCATGATGCGCGCATCCGCCGGCCCCTCGCCGAACACCACCTGCGTCGCGGGCTCCCAGAGCGGGCACCGTCGGCAGCCCTCGGCCTCCTGCGCCGCCTGCTGCAACGGGATGCCCGGCGCTGTCGCAGGCGCCTCCGGTGCCGGGCGGGCCGGCTTGGGGGGTGAGATCACGGGCTGCTCCACCATGCTGTCGACCCGCCCGGACGCGGTGCGGATCAGCTCCGGGATCGCGGCCGCCTCGGGCAGGTTGCGCCAATACTTCCGCGGCATCTCCGAGGTCATCGCGCCGATCTTGAGCCGCGCCGGGTTGAAGATGCTGCTGTAATAGGCCCGCCAGTAGGCCTCGAGCCGGTCGTCGTCCGGCACGTCGGCCGGCAGCGCGCCCGCCCCGAACTCCAAGGCGTCGCCCGTCCAGTGCGCGCTCCGGTACGGGGTCAAGATGGACCAGACCATCGTCGCGAACCGCCGCACGAAGAAGGGAGCGTTGGCCTCGACGATGTAGTGCTCCGGCTCGAACCAGCTCACGTATCGCGTGCCCTCGGCTTCCGCTACGGCGCGGAAGCGCACGAAGGCGCGCATCTTGTGCGTATCCCGCCGCACCGATTGCGCCAGCCGCTGCACGCGCTGCACCTCGGGATCCGTGGTCAGCTCCAGCAAGTGTTTTTCCCCGCGATGCGCCCGCCAGATCAGTCCGTACAGCAGGGCGAACCGCTCCGGGTCGCGCGCCTGGATGGCTGTCTCGGCCAGGCCGACGAGGGCGCGCGGCAGGGTAAAGCCGCCAGCCGGGCCCGCCGCCGCCGGCTCGCCCTCAGCAAACAGGTCGTCCGGGGCGCCTACCGACCACACCACTTCCGAAGGGGCCACCCCCTCCAGCGCCAGCGTCCGCGCGGCCGCCCGCCAGCCGGCCCAGTCCACCTCATGCGCGAGGGTGACGGACCTCATCCGAACAGGTCGGCCTGTCGCGGCTTGGGCGCCAAGCGGTGCGCCAGCCGGGCGCTGTCGAGCAGGCCGCCGGGCTGGTGGTCGGCCGCGATCACGAACGGCGCCACCTTGGCCATCGGCAGCCGCAGCCGGGCCAGGTCCGCCATCCGCAGGCGCTGGTGCCGGCGCGCCTGGATCAGCCGGTCCACCGATTTGACGCCCATTCCCGGCACCCGCAGCAGCCGCTCGCGCGCCGCCCGGTTCACGTCCATGGGGAATTCCTCCCGGTGCGCCAGCGCCCAGGCGAGCTTCGGGTCCATCGAGAGGTCCATGTTGCCCGCCGCATCCAGCGCCAGTTCGTCCGCGGTGAACTCGTAGAACCGCATCAGCCAATCCGCCTGGTATAGCCGATGCTCGCGCAGCAGCGGCGCCTTGGCCGGCGGCAGCGCCGCGCTCGCATCCGGAATCGGGCTGAAGGCGGAGAAATACACCCGCTTCAGGCCGTAATTGCCGTAGAGGTTGGTGCTGAGGTCCAGGATGGACCTGTCCGAACTGGCATCCGCCCCCACGATCAATTGCGTGCTCTGCCCGGCCGGGGCGAACCGCGGCGCCCGCTTCTCCGCCCGCGCTTCGTCGATCTTGAGGCGCATGCGCCCCATGCTGCGCCGGATGCCCTGCATGTCCTTCTCCGGGGCCAGCCGCGCCAGGCTCGCCTCGGTGGGCAATTCCACGTTGATGCTCAGCCGGTCCGCATATCGCCCGGCCTCGGCCAGCAGCTCGGGCGCCGCGTCCGGAATGGTCTTGAGATGGATGTAGCCACGGAACCCATGCTCCTCCCGCAATGCCCGCGCCACCCGCACCACTTGCTCCATGGTGTAATCCGGACTGCGGATGATGCCCGAGCTCAGGAACAGGCCCTCGATGCAGTTCCGCCGGTAGAACCCCAAGGTCAGCGTAACGACCTCTTCCACCGTGAACCGCGCGCGCTGCACGTTCGAGGACCGCCGGTTGATGCAATACAAGCAATCGTACACGCAGGAATTGGTGAGCAGGATCTTGAGCAGCGAAATGCAGCGCCCGTCCGGCGCGTAGGCGTGGCAGATGCCCATGCCCTCGGTGGAGCCCACGCCGGTCGTCTCGCCCAGCGAACTCCGCTTCGCCGTGCCGCTCGAGGCGCACGACGCGTCGTACTTGGCGGCGTCGGCAAGGATCTCGAGCTTTTTCAGCAGGTCCATGGAACGGATGTTCTCCCATGCTCGACTTGCGGCCGCCACCCAAATTTTCAACCCGTGCGGACCCCCCTATGATGCGCGCATGACGAACGACCCCACCCCCTACGCCGCGATCGAA
>CAXSDH010000114.1:0-2098 GCA_964235765.1 uncultured Acetobacteraceae bacterium | reverse complement strand
CGGACCACAAGGCGCGGACGGACCGAGCCGTCGCGGCCTTCCTCGCCGCCCACCTCGCGCCTTCTACCGCCCCATCGCCTGCCGCATGAACAGCCGCTTCAGGCCGGGCATGCGGTGCACCGCGGCGATCCCCAGGTCGCGGGCCACCCGGGTCAGCGGGTTGTCCGTGCTGAACAGGCGGTCCAGCGCGTCGGTGGCCCCCAGCATGAGCAGATTGGCCGGCCGCCGCCGCCGCTGGTATTCGGCCAGCAGCGCCGGCGCCCCCGGGTCTCCGCCGGATTGCAAAGCCTCCAGCACCAGCTCCGACAAGGCGATCACGTCGCGGAACCCAAGGTTCAACCCCTGGCCGGCGATCGGGTGGATGCCGTGCGCCGCATCCCCCACCAGCGCCAGCCTGGTATCCACGTACCGTTGCGCGTGCATGGCCGAGAGCGGATACATCCACCGCCGCCCGATCGGCCGGATGGCGCCCAGATGCGGCCCGAGCCGCCGGGCCACCTCGCGCCCGAACGCGGCGTCGTGCAGCCCGATCAGCCGGTCGGCCAGCGCCGAGCCCTCGGTCCAGACGATGGCGGACACGTGCGGCGCGCCCTCGGCGCCCATCATCGGCAGTTGCGCGAAGGGCCCGGCCGGCAGGAAATGCTCCAGCGCCGTGTTGTGGTGCGGCCGCTCGTGGGCGATGGCGCACACCATGCCGCGCTGCTTGTACGGCGCCGTGGTCACCGCGATGCCGGCCTGCTGCCGCAATGGCGAGCCCCGCCCCTCCGCCGCCACCACCAGCCGGCACCGCAGGGCGGGGCCGCCCGACACCTGCACCGTGGCGCCGTCGCCGTCACGCGCCGCCGTGGCCTCGGCCGGCGCGTGCACCTGCAGCCCGGGCAGGGCATGCATATGCGCGTTCAGCGCCACCCGCAGGCTGCGCGCCTCCACCATCCAGCCGAACGGGTCGTCCCCCGCCTGCTGGTGGTCGAAATGCAGGAACAGCCGCGACGCCCGCCGCCCGATGCGCCCGTCCGACACGCGAATGTCCAGGATGGGGCATGCCGCCTGCGGCAGCGCATCCCAAACGCCCGCCGCTTCGAGCAACCGCCGCGACCCGGCCGCCACAGCATAGGCCCGGCCATCGAAGTCCGGATGCTCCATCGGCGGCAGGGACGCCCGGTCCACCACCGCAACCCGCGCTCCGCCGGCGGCCAGCCGGCACGCCAAGGCGCCGCCGACCGGGCCGGCGCCCACCACGCAAACATCGACGTCCATGATACCCGCCTTCTCGTGCCTAGAAACGAGGCAGCGCCGCGTTGCCCTAAAGCTACAGCCACGCGCAGCCCATGCCTACGAGCAATGCAGTCGCGCCGCACACAGCGGCCGTGTAACCCCGCCTTCCCGGGCGGCACGGTTCTTGAGTAACCTTTCCGTGTCGTACCCGCCGCCTGATGTGGCGGGAGCCGCTAGGTTGAAAAGAGGTAAGCGCTATGAAGCTCATCATGGCCATCATCAAACCCTTCAAGCTCGATGACGTGCGGGAGGCGTTGACGCCGCTCGGCGTCCAGGGCCTCACCGTCTCGGAGGTGAAGGGGTTTGGCCGGCAGAAAGGGCAAACGGAGATTTATCGTGGTGCGGAGTACCACGTGAATTTCCTGCCCAAGGTAAAGATCGAAGTCGCAGTGCAGGCTGCCCTCGCCGAGCAGGTCGTGGAGGCCATCATGAAGGCCGCCCATACCGGCAAGATCGGCGATGGCAAGATTTTCGTGATGGACATCGAACGCGCCGTCCGCATCCGCACCGGCGAAACCGACAACGAGGCGCTGTGATGATCAAATTCCTGCGCGGGGTGTTGCCCGCCCTGTTCCTCCTGCTGCTGCTGGCCGTTCCCGCCATGGCACAGCCCGCTCCGGCCCCCGCTGCCGGCAGTCCATCCGCCGCCATCGCCGCAAGCTCGGCAGCTCCCGCCGCGGAGGCCAAGATCGACACCGGCGACACGGCTTGGATGCTCACCAGCACCGCGCTCGTGCTGATGATGACCATCCCCGGCCTGGCCCTGTTCTACGCCGGCATGGTGCGCAAGAAGAACGTGCTCGCCACCATGATGCAGTCGTTC
>CAXSDH010000113.1:0-8997 GCA_964235765.1 uncultured Acetobacteraceae bacterium | reverse complement strand
CTTCGGCAACTGGTTCGTGCCGATCATGATCGGCGCGCCGGACATGGCGTTCCCGCGGCTGAACAACATCAGCTTCTGGCTGCTGGTGCCGGCCTTTATCATGATTATGCTGGGCCTGTTCACCGGCGACGGCGCCGGCCCCGGCTGGACGCTGTATCCGCCGCTGTCGAACTCGACCTACCACCCCGGCCCCGCGCTGGACTACACCTTGTTCGCCCTGCACTTGGCCGGCGTGTCGTCCCTGCTGGGCGCCATCAACTTCATCACGACGATCTTCAACATGCGCGCGCCGGGCATGACGCTGCACAAGATGCCGCTGTTCGTGTGGTCCATGCTGGTGACGGCGTTCCTGCTGCTGCTGTCGATGCCGGTGCTGGCCGGCGCGATCACCATGCTGATCACCGACCGCAACTTCGGCACTGCATTCTTCGATCCGCAGGGCGGCGGCGATCCGGTGCTGTTCCAGCACCTGTTCTGGTTCTTCGGGCATCCTGAGGTTTACATCATGATCCTGCCGGGCTTCGGCATGGTCAGCCACATCATCTCGACCTTCTCCAAGAAGCCGATCTTCGGCTACCTCGGCATGGCGTACGCGATGATCGCCATCGGCGTGGTGGGCTTCGTGGTTTGGGCTCACCATATGTTCGTCTCGGGCATCTCGGTCGACACCCGCGCCTATTTCGTGGCGGCGACGATGATCATCGCGGTGCCGACCGGCATCAAGATCTTCTCTTGGATCGCCACCATGTGGGGCGGCTCGATCGAGCTGAAGACGCCGATGCTGTTCGCCATCGGGTTCATCTTCCTGTTCACCCTGGGTGGCGTCACGGGCATCGTGCTGTCGAACTCAAGCATCGACCAGGTCCTGCACAACACCTATTACGTGGTGGCGCACTTCCATTACGTGCTGAGCCTGGGCGCCGTGTTCTCCATCTTTGCCGGGTTCTACTACTGGATCGGCAAGATGTCGGGCCGGCAGTATCCGGAGTTCTGGGGGAAGGTACATTTCTGGTTCCAGTTCATCGGCGTGAACCTGACGTTCTTTCCGATGCACTTCCTTGGCCTGGCGGGGATGCCACGGCGTTACCCGGACTATGCCGACGCATTTGCCGGCTGGAACCTGATCGCTTCGATCGGCGCCTACATCTCGGCGTTTTCGGTGCTGATCTTCCTGTACGTCATCTATCGCACCTTCACCTCGAAGGAGCGGCTGGCGGACAATTACTGGGGTGAGGGAGCGACCACGCTCGAGTGGACGGTGACGTCGCCGCCGCCGTTCCACACCTTCGAGGAGCTGCCGCGGGTCCGCTGATGCCCCATCCCAGCAAAACGCTCGTTGTCGCCGGGCCTGCCGACGTCAAGGACTGGTTCGCCCTGCTCAAGCCGCGGGTGATCACCCTGGTGGTGTTCACCGGGCTAGTCGGATTGCTGGTGGCGCCGGGGCGGCTGCACCCGGTGCTGGGCTTCACCGCGGTGCTGTGCATCGCGGTGGCGGCGGGCGCCGCGGGCGCCATCAACATGTGGTACGACCGGGATATCGACGCCGTCATGCGCCGCACGGCGAAGCGGCCGATCCCGGACGGGCGGATCGCGGCCGAAGGCGCGCTCGGGTTCGGCGTCGTGCTGGCGGTCTCTTCGGTGCTGGTCATGTTCCTGGCGACCAACGCCGCCGCCGCCTCGGTGCTGGCGCTGTCCATCTTGTTCTACGTGTTCATCTACACGATGTGGCTGAAGCGGCGCACGCCGCAGAACATCGTCATCGGGGGGGCTGCCGGCGCATTTCCGCCGGTGATCGGCTGGGCTGCCGTTACCGGCAGCGTCGACGTGATGCCGCTGCTGATGTTCGCGATAATCTTCTTCTGGACCCCGCCGCATTTCTGGGCGCTGTCGCTCTATGCCTCCGGCGACTATGCGCGGGCGGGCGTGCCCATGTTGCCCGTGGTGGCCGGCGCGCGCGCCACGAGACGGCAGATCGTGGTCTACACCGTCGTGCTGGTGGTCGCGTCGCTGCTGCCTTGGGCGCTGGGCTTTGCCGGGCCGGTCTATGGCCTTTCGGCGGTCGTGCTGGGTGCGGTGTTCATGGCCGCGTCGCTTCGCGTGCTGTGGGACAAGCAGGACGCGCAGGGCGTCAGCCTCACCAAGGACGCGCCGGCGCGGTTCGCCTTCAAGGTGTCCTTGTTCTACCTGTTCCTGCTGTTCCTGGCCCTGGCTGTCGACCGCCTGGTCTGGTGAGCCGTGCCCTTGGTCGATGAAGCCGAGCTCCGCCGCCGCCAGCGCATGCGCAACCTCGTGCTGCTGCTGGTCCTGATCGGGGTCGCCGGGCTGTTCTATGCCATATCGGTCGTCAAGTTCCGGGTCAGCTAGGCCGTGAAGCGGAACGGCATCCTGGCGGCCGGGCTGGTGGCAGGCATCTTCGGCATGGTCGGCTTGTCGTTCGCCGCCGTGCCGCTTTACCGCATGTTCTGCGAGGCGACAGGCTATGCCGGCACGCCGCAACTGCGCGGGGCGGCCGGGCCCGGCGCCGCTCCCGGCCGCATGCAGGTGCGCTTCGACGCCAATACCAGCCCCGGCCTGCCCTGGCGGTTCACCCCGGGGGAGGCTGTGGTCACGGTGCCGCTCGGCGAGGACCGGCTGGCCTTCTATGTCGGCCGCAACCAGGGCACGCGGGCCATCACGGGGGTCGCCACCTACAACGTGACGCCCGAGAAGGCCGGCCGCTATTTTCACAAGACGGCATGCTTCTGCTTCGACGAGCAAACTCTCGCGGCCGGGCAGCAGATGGAGTTCCCGCTCAGCTTCTGGGTGGACCCGGCCATCGCCACCGATCCCGACACGCGGGACGTGCAGACCATCACCCTCTCCTACACGTTCTTCCGCTCGCTCGACGACGCGGCGCGGAACGGCGGGCTCGACCGTGCCGGTCCGCATGTCGGAAAGCGGGCGGAGGGGACCTTGCCGGAACTCGGGCGGGCCAACGCAGGCCTTGAGTCCGCCGGCGATTTGGCGATGATGCGGCAGCTTACGGACAGGATTCCATGAACACCGACACAACCGCCGCAGCCGTGCTGCCAACCCATGACCGGCACGACGTCAACAGCTCCGGCATGAAGCAGCCCTATCACCTGGTCGATCCCAGTCCGTGGCCGCTGCTGGGTGCGCTCGGCGGCGGGCTGACCTTGTTCGGGATCGCGACGGCGGCCCATGGCCAGGGCTATGCGCCGCTGACGCTGGGCCTGCTGGTGCTGTTCGCCGTGGTGTTCCTGTGGTGGCGCGATGTGCTGCGGGAGAGCCGCACCGCCGGGCTGCATACGCCGGTGGTCCGGCTGGGGCTGCGCTACGGCATGACCCTGTTCATCGCCAGCGAGGTCATGTTCTTCGTCGGCTTCTTCTGGGCCTACTTCCACTTCGCGCTGTATCCCGACCATGTTCTCGGCGCCGCCCACCCGAGTTGGCCGCCCGAGGGCGTGCGCACGTTCGACCCGTTCCAACTACCCCTGCTGAACACGCTTATCCTGTTGCTGTCGGGCACCACCGTGACCTGGGCGCACCACGCGTTGCTGCAAGGCGACCGCAAGCACCTGGTCATGGGGCTCGGCTTCACCATCCTGCTCGGCCTGTGTTTCACGACCTTCCAGGCGATCGAGTACTCGGAGGCGCCGTTCAAGCTCGCTGGCGGCGGCGTGTATCCGTCGGTGTTCTTCCTCGCGACCGGGTTCCACGGCTTCCACGTGATAATCGGCACGATCTTTCTGGTCGTCTGCTGGTTCCGTGCGCGGCGCGGCGAGTTCTCGCCGCAGCGGCATTTCGGCTTCGAGGCCGCGGCCTGGTACTGGCACTTCGTCGACGTGGTATGGCTCTTCCTGTTCGTCACCGTCTACCTCTATGCCGCGGGCTCCTCGGGCGAGGGCTAGACCGACGCCCGCGCGGCCCTGGGGCCGGCTGTTATGGCCGGCGCTGACCACGGCCGCCATGCTGGCGCTCACGGTGTGGCTCGGGGTATGGCAGCTCCAGCGCCTCGCTTGGAAAACCGGCCTGCTGGCCGAGCTGGACCGGGGTGAGGCGGCCGCGCCCGTCGCATTGTCAGCAAACCCGCTGCCGTTCACCAAGGTGGAGGCCACCGGCCGGCTGCGGGACGACCTCGTGGCGCTCTACGGCTCGGAGGTCCGCAGCACCCAAGCCGGCCCGGCGATGGGCGCCCAGTTGATCACCCCGCTCGAACGCCCCGGCACCGACCCCGTGCTGGTGGATCGCGGCTGGGCGCCGCAGGGCGTCACGTTGCCACCCAGCCCGGACCCCGTGCGCATCGTGGGCTACGTCCGCGCGCCGGAGACCCCGATCCGCTTCGGCGCCACCGACGACCCGGCCGCCAGGCGCTTTTATGCGCTCGACCCCGCTGCCATCGGCGCGGCGCTCGGGTTGCCCCGGGTGGCCCCGTTCACGCTTGTCGCCATCGGCCCGCCGGACGTGATGCCGCAACCCGTTCAGGTGCTGCCCCGGCCGGTGAACAATCACCTCGCCTACGCCTTCACCTGGTTCGGACTGGCGGCGTCCTTGCTGGGTGTTTTCGCCGTCTATGCCAGGAGAGCGCTCCGCCCATGACCGCGTACAGCCGCCTTTCGGCCCGTTTCGTCCGCATCGCCACCATCGGCGAGGCGCAGTCCGTGTTGGGGTGGGATGCGTCGGCGATGATGCCCGCCGGGGGTGCTGCGGCCCGCGGCGACCAGTTGGCGGTGCTGGCCGGGGTGGCGCACGGGCTGATGACCGAGCCCGCCGTGGCCGATGAGCTTGCGGAAGCCGAGGCGGCCGCGCCCACGGCCGCATGGGACGCCGCCAACCTGCGCCTGATGCGCCATGCCCATACGCGCGCGACCGCCCTGCCCCACGACCTCGTCGAGGCGCAGGCCCGCGCCAACTCGGCCTGCGAGAAGGTGTGGCGCGAGGCCCGTCGCGCGTCCGACTTCGACATGGTCTCGCCCTATCTGGTCGAGGTCGTATCCCTGGTGCGGCACGCCGCCGAGGCGCTTGGCCCGGCGGTCTCCCTCTCGCCCTACGATGCGCTGATGGACGGCTTCCAGCGTGGCGTCACCGCGGCCGACGTGACGCCGGTGTTCGACCGCTACGAGGCGTTCCTGCGCGAGGCGCTGCCCCGTGCGGAGGAGCGGCAGGCGCGGCAGGCGCCGCCCCTGCCCCTGCCGGGCGTGTTCCCGGCCGACCGGCAGGAGGGGCTGTGCCGGCACCTCTCGGCCCGCGCCGGGCTGGAGTTCGACCATGCGCGGCTCGACCGCTCGACCCACCCGTTCTGCGGCGGCACCCCGACCGACGTGCGGATCACCACCCGCTACGACGAGGCCGACCCGGCGATGGCCCTGATGGGCGTGCTGCACGAGACGGGGCATGCCTTGTACGAGCGCGGCTTGCCGGCGGGCTATGCGCGGCAGCCGGTGGGGGAGGCGGCGGGAATGGCGGCGCATGAGAGCCAGTCGTTGATCCTGGAAATGCAGTCCTGCCGCGGCGACGCCTTCCTGTCGTGGCTTGGCCCGGAGCTGCACGGCGCCTTCGGCGGGGACGCGGCGCCCTACCAGGCGGCCAACCTATCCCGCCTGTGGCGGCGGGTGGAGCGGACCTTCATTCGCGTCGACGCCGACGAGATGACCTATCCGGCGCACGTCATCCTGCGTTTCCGGCTGGAGCAGGCGATGGTGGCGGGCGACCTGCAGGTGGTGGACCTGCCCGGCGCCTGGCGGGACGGGCTGCAAGGCCTGCTGGGCATCGTGCCGCCGGACGACGCACGCGGCTGCCTGCAGGACATCCATTGGTACGACGGCGGCTTCGGCTATTTCCCCAGCTACACCCTGGGCGCCATGGCTGCGGCCCAGCTGATGGCGGCGGCAAGGCGCGAGGTGGACGAACTGGACTCCGCGCTCGGCCGCGGCGACCTCGCGCCGCTGCTGGCCTGGCTGCGGCTGCGCGTGCACGGGCAGGGCAGCCTGCTGGGCTTCAACGACCTGCTGCACGCGGCGACCGGCAAGCCGCTCGACCCGGCGGATTTCGAGGCCCACCTGACCGGGCGCTACCTCGGCGGGGTGATAGCCCCGGCAAGCGGTTAGGTCTCCTGGCGCCTGGGGACGTTGCATCCCTGACTAGCCCGCTGGTCCCCAACCCTGCTAGCAATCCCCGGATTTCCAGGAGGACCGGCCATGGCCGACATCAAGATGACCCCGATCGACCTCGAACCCACGGAGGTTGCGCTGGTTATCGGCGAGGAGGACGGCTCGATGACCGTCCGCGTCGTGCCGGCGCGCGAGCTGCCCGAGGGCGCGACCGACGTGCCGGAGCCGTACGAGATTGCGGTCGCGCTGGCCATGCGGCTGCTGAACGACCCCGACTTCCACGACGACGTGCTGGAGTGGTACGAGAGCCAGGACGACGAGGACGAGGACGAGGAGGACGAGGAAAAGGACGAGAACGGGGACGGGGACGAGCAGAAGAAGAAGCCGGTCTAGCCCGTGCGCTACGTCTCCACGCGCGGGATGGCGCCCGTGCAGGACTTCACGGGCGTGTTGCTGGCCGGGCTGGCGGAGGATGGCGGGCTGTATGTGCCGGAGGCCTGGCCGCATTTGTCGCCGGCCGACCTGCGGGCGATGCGCGGCCTGCCGTATCACGCCCTGGCGGCGCGGGTGCTCCAGCGTTTCGTGGGCGAGGCCGTTCCCGCCGACGTGCTGGGGCGGATGTGCCGGGACGCCTATGCCGGCTTCGGGCACCCGGCCGTGGCGCCGCTGGTGCAACTGGACACCGACCTTTGGGCGCAGGAACTGTTCCACGGCCCCACCTTGGCGTTCAAGGACTTGCCGATGCAGCTGCTCGGGCGGCTGTTCGATTGGGTGCTGCAGGCGCGCGACCAGCGCATCACCATCGTGGGCGCAACCTCGGGCGACACCGGCTCGGCCGCCATCGAGGCCTGCCGGGGCCGCGCGCGGGTGGATGTGGTGATCCTGCATCCGGAGGGCCGCACCACCGAGGTGCAGCGCCGGCAGATGACCACCGTGCTCGCGCCCAATATCGCCAACATCGCCGTGGACGGCACCTTCGACGACTGCCAGGACCTGGTGAAGGCCATGTTCGCGGACACGCCGTTCCGGCGGGACATGCGGCTTTCCGCGGTCAACAGCATCAACTTCGCGCGGGTGGCGGCGCAAATCCCCTATTACGTCGCGGCCGCCGTGGCGCTCGGCAGCCCGGAGCGCGAGGTGGCGTTCAGCGTGCCGACCGGCAATTTCGGCAACGTGCTGGCGGCCTGGGCCGCCCGGCGCATGGGCGTGCCGATCGCCCGGCTGATCGTCGGCAGCAACCGCAACGACATCCTGGCCCGCTTCCTGGCCAGCAACGACATGAGCATCCAGGGCGTGCAGCCCAGCCTGTCGCCCAGCATGGACATCCAGGTGAGCAGCAATTTCGAGCGCCTGCTGTTCGAGCTGCTGGACCGCGACCCGGCCGCCACCACGGCCACCATGCAGGGCTTCCGCGCCACCGGCCGCATGGCCGTGCCGGACGCGGCCTGGCGCCGCGCGCGCACCCTGTTCCACGGCTTCCAGCTCGACGACGCGGGAACGCTTGAGGAAATCCGCCGGCTGCACGGGCAGGGCTATCTCGCCGACCCGCACACGGCGATCGGCATTGCCGCCGCCCGTGCGCTGCCCTGCGCCCACGTGCCGGTCGTCGCCGCGGCCACGGCGCACCCGGCTAAGTTCCCCGACGCCATCGAGCGCGCCACGGGCCAGCGCCCCCCTCTGCCTTCGCGCCTCGCCGACCTATATGAGAGGCCGGAACGCTTCACCCGCGCAGCTTGCGATCTCGGCGCCGTCGAGGCCCAGGTGCGCGCCTTCACCCTGAGGAATGCCGCATGACGGACGCCGTCCGCGTAACCCGCCTGCCGTCTGGCCTGACCGTCGTGACCGAGACCATGGACCGGGTCGAGACCGTGTCGTTCGGCGCCTATGTCGCCACCGGCACCCGCAACGAGACCGAGGCCGAGAACGGCGCCTCGCACTTCCTCGAGCACATGGCCTTCAAGGGCACGGAGCGCCGCACCGCCGCCGAGATCGCCGAGGCGGTCGAGAACGTCGGCGGCCATATCAACGCCTATACCGCGCGCGAGCAGACCGCCTACTACGTCAAGCTGCTGAAGGAGGACCTCGCACTCGGGGCCGACATCATCGGCGATATCCTGACCCACAGCACCTTCGCCCCCGACGAGCTGGAGCGGGAGCGCGGCGTCATCCTGCAGGAGATCGGCCAGGCGAACGACACGCCCGACGACATCATCTTCGACCGCTTCCAGGAGACGGCCTTCCCGAGCCAGCCGATGGGCCGCCCCGTGCTGGGCACCGAGGCCGGCATTCGCGGCATGGAGCGCGGCCAGCTCACCGGCTACATGCACCGCCATTATGCCGCCGGCAACGTGGTGATCGCCGCGGCCGGCGCCCTGCAGCACGAGACCGTGGTGGACCTCGCCCGGCAGCACTTCGCCGACCTGCCCGCCGACATGCCGACCCGCTTCGTGCCCGGCGCCTACCAGGGCGGCGAGTTCCGCGAGGCGCGCGAGCTGGACCAGGTGCACATCGTGCTGGGCTTTCCCTCGGTGTCGTACGCCGACCCCGATTACTATCCGGCGCTGCTGCTGAGCACCCTGCTGGGCGGCGGCATGTCGTCGCGGCTGTTTCAGGAGATCCGGGAGAAGCGCGGCCTGGTCTATTCCATCTACTCGTTCGCCGCGCCGTTCATGGATGGCGGCCTGTTCGGCATCTATGCCGGCACGGGCGAGAAGGAGGCCGAGGAGCTGGTGCCCGTCACCCTCGAGGAACTGCGCAAGGTGCAGGTGGGCGTGTCGGAAGCCGAGCTGAACCGCGCGCGCACCCAGGTGAAGGCAAGCCTGCTGATGTCGTTGGAAAGCACCGGCAGCCGCTGCGAGCAGGTGGCGCGGCAGATGCAGGTGTTCGG
>CAXSDH010000112.1:0-9137 GCA_964235765.1 uncultured Acetobacteraceae bacterium | reverse complement strand
CGCATGGCGGGTTCGGGTTCGCCGAGGAATACGACATCGAGCGCAAGTTCCGCGAGACCCGGCTGTATCAGGTGGCGCCGATCTCGACCAACCTGGTGCTGTCGTACGTCGCCGAACACGTGCTCGGCATGCCGCGCAGTTATTGATCGGGTTGCCCGGGTGCGGCCCGCTTGCCAGCCTCGGCGGAACGGCCCAGGATTCGCGGACTGCTGTGGCGCCCTGAGGGACAAGGACAGGAATGAACGGCCCGGAAAGCAGACCTTGGCACGCAGTGCTGCACGCCGTGCTGAAGTCGAACCAGGTGCGCCTGTTCACCTATGTCCCCGACCGCGTGCTCACTCCCCTGATCGAGATCGCCCACGCCGACCCCGGCCTGCTCACCTTCGTCGCCACCCGCGAGGAGGAGGCGCTCGGCATCGTCGCCGGCGCCTACATGGCGGGGATGCTCGGCGTGATTGCGATGCAGACGAGCGGGTTCGCCACCATCCCCAACGCCCTCGCCTCGCTGGCGGTGCCCTATCAAATCCCGTTGCTGATGATCGTGTCCGAGCGCGGCACGCTGGGGGAGTTCAACCTCGGCCAGGCGATGGTGTGCCGCACCATGCGGCCGGTGCTGGACGCGCTGGGGATCGAGACCCACACCATCACGCGGCTGGACGAGCTGGAGTTCATCGCCGACCGCTCCGTCAAGCAGGCCGTCATGACCCAGTCGCCGGTGGCGCTCATCCTCTCGCCGCTGCTCACGGGCGGCAAGGTCTTCAGGTCGTAGGAGCCCCGCATGGACAGGGCCGCCACGCAGCACCACGGCAACCGCAAGGTCATGAACCGCTTCGACCTCACGCAGCGCCTGGTTGGCCGCTTGCACGAGGACCAGGCAGTCATCGGCGGCATCGGCAACACCAATTTCGACCTGTGGATGTCCGGGCAGCGGCCGCAGAACTTCTACATGCTCGGCAGCATGGGCCTCGCCTGCCCGATCGCGCTCGGCGTCGCGCTGGCCCAGCCCGGCCGTGGCGTGGTCGCGCTCGAGGGCGACGGCTCCCTGCTGATGCAGCTCAGCTGCCTGTCCACCATCGGCACCCTGCAACCCAAGAACCTGCTGATCGTCGTCCTGGACAACGCCTGCTACCAGATCACCGGCGGCCAGCCGACCGCGACGGCCAGCAACGTCGACCTGGTCGGCGTCGCCCGCGCATCCGGCCTGCCCAGCAGCCACTGGGCCGCCGACGAGACGTCGTTCGAACAGCTACTCGAGCGCTGCCTGGCCGAACCCGGCCCGCATTTGATCGCCGCCCGCATCGACGGCGCACCTGCCACCGGCACCACCGAACGCGACCCGGTCGCCATCCGCCAACGCTTCATGCGCGGGATCGCCACCCCGGCTTAACGACGCAGCAAAAAGCGGTCGCCGCGCCCCACGGCACCGGGAGGCCCTGCTATCCGCCGTTAGGCGGGCATACGACCAGCCGCCCGCAGGGCTGCTTTGCTCCACACGACAACACTCATCACAGTCTCATCACACACGCCCAACAGGAATCAGCACACAGGACTCCTGTCCCGCTGACCATAATCCTGTCCAGCACGGCACGAGAGTTGACAAATATCAAGTGTTGACAAAGCTTTGAGAGCGGATGGGGTGGGATTCGAACCCACGGGACGCTTGCACGCCCGGCGGTTTTCAAGACCGCTGCCTTAAACCGCTCGGCCACCCATCCTGCACGGCCCAGCTAACCCGACAGATTGCCGCGCCGCAAGCGAGGGGGTTCCCCGGCGCGTGCAGACCCGGTAAAGCGGGCGTGACAATCTGGGGTGCCGCATGAGACGAGGGATCTGCACGGCCGCGATGCTTGGCACCGCCATGCTGGGCACCGCCATGCTGGGCTCGGCCGCGCACGCCGAGCCGCCGCAGGACCTGCACGGGATCGCTACCCTGCAAATCGAGAACGACGCCGTGTCGACCCAGCGAGGCACCACCGACTCGAACTATACCAGCGGCCTCCGCCTCGGCTACACCACCGGAACGGGGTCGGTGCCGGGCTTCATTGCCGGGCTTGGCCGGGCCGTGTGGGGCGATGGGGTGCAGCGGGTCAGCATCGACATCAGCCAATCCATCTTCACGCCGCGCAACACCCAGGCCAATCCGCCGGACCCGCGGGACCGGCCTTATGCCGCCTACCTGCGGGTGAGCGGGCAGTTGTTGCACGACAAGGACAACTCCCGGAGCGTTCTGGGCGTGAGCCTAGGCGTGGTCGGGCCCTCGGCACTGGGGCGGCAGGTGCAGAACGGGTTCCACGACCTGGTCGGCGACCCCGAAACCCGGGGTTGGGGCGCGCAGCTGAAAGACGAGCCGGCTTTCGAGTTCCTGGTCGAGCGGACCTATCGGGTGAGGCTGGCGCAGTTCCGCGGACTTGAGATGGACACCTTGCCGGCGCTGACCTTGGGCCTGGGCACGGTGCGGGACTACGTGCAGGCCGGCTTCAGCCTGCGGCTGGGCCAGGGGCTGAACAGCGACTTCGGCGCCCCGCGCATTCGCCCCGGCTTTAGCGGCGGCGACGCCTATACGCCGACGCGGCCCTTCGCCTGGTATGTGTTCGTCGGCGCCGACGGTCAGGCGGTGGGGCGCGACGTGTTCCTCGATGGCAGCACCTTCCGCAGCCACAGCCCGAGCGTGGGCAAGCGCGCCCTGGTGGGCGAGTTGTCGGCGGGGGCGGCATTGATGTTCTCCGGCGTGCGGGTGACCTACACGCAAACCTGGCAGACGCCGGAGTTCGGAACGCAGCGCGCGGGGCTGTTCAACTTCGGGTCGTTGGCCGCGTCCGTCCGGTTCTAGCCCGCCGTTTCCTGGATCAGCACGGGACGCACGCCGTCGCCTTCGGCGGCTTCCACGTCGGTCAGCATTCGCCAGGTGCCGCCGACCAGGATCTCGCATGGCCGGAAGCGGGCCTTATAGGCCATCTTGCGGCTCTCAGGCACCCAGTATCCGAGATAGACGTAGGGCAGGCCTTCCGCCCGGGCGCGGTCGATCAGCCATAGGATGGCGTAGGTGCCGAGCGATTGCCGCTCCAGATCCGGGGCGAAGAAGCTGTAAACGGCCGAGAGTCCGTCGCCGAGCCGGTCGGTGAGGCAGCCGCCCACAAGGCGGTCGCCGACCCGGAACTCGGTCATCACCGTGTCGATCGGCGTGTCTTCCACCATGGCGCGGAAGTCGTAGAAGCTCATGGTCGCCATGTCGCCGTCGCCATGCCGGGCTTGCTGGTAGCGCTGGAACAACTGGAACTGCTGGGCGGTCGCGCGGGCCGGCACGTCGTAGCCATCGACGCCCGCATTGGCGCGGGAAATGCGGCGCAGGCCGCGGTCGGGCTGGAACAGGGCCACCGGAATGCGGATCGGCACGCAGGCCTGGCAGGACGGGCAGACCGGCGCGTAGGCGATATTGTGGCTGCGGCGGAACCCGGCGCGCGAAAGCCGGTCGTGCAGGCTGTCCGCCTCCGGGCCGGTGATCTCCGTCACCACCTTGCGCTCAGTCCGCCCCGCCACGTAGGGGCACGGCAGGGGCGCGGTGGTGTAGAAGAATTGCGGCCGGCGCGGGGGCTTGTAGGTCATCGGTGCGGGGTTCCGAAGGCCATGTTCACGGAACCCGTGCCCTGGGTCAACGCCCCTTTCCGCACCACGACCAGGCCGGAAACGATGTCGTGCAGCGCCCGCTTGCGTGGCATGAACGGCGCCACCACCAGCAGCAGGAACGCCGAGCCCAAGGTCAGCCAAAGCCCGCCGGTGAAGATGATCGCCTGCAGCAGGTCCGGCCGCCCCAGGTCGGCATCGTTCCGCACCACGATATCGAGCAGGAGCTGCCCCGGCGTCGCCGAGCGTGGCCCGGCCACGGACAGGACATGGTAGGCAATCCCGATCGCCGGCAGCGCCGCCATCAGGGCGAAGCCGAGCCCGAGGGTAAGCACGCCAAGCACCGCGACCACGATCCATGCGACGCAGACGAGGACGGCGATCAGCATGAGGTCGATGAACCAGGCGAACACGCGCCGGGTCAGCACGCCTTCGGTCAGAACGGCGTCGGGCGCGGGGAAGTATGGTGGGGCGTAGCTCATGGCTGCAGTCCGATCGTATCAGCGATCACGTGGGGGAAGGGGCCGATCTCGACGGGAACGCCGTCGCGCCAACGTCGCATCAGGGCGGTGGCGGCTCCGCGCAGGGGGTGCCCGGATTGGCCTGGGGCCAAGCCGAACAGGCTGCGGTCGAGGTCGGCCAGGTCGTAAACGCCGCGAAAGCCGGGTCCATGCACCGAATCCCATCCTGGCGCCCGCGCAGTGCCCCGAAAGACGGTCGTGTCGTCGCCGGGTTGGGCGATGCGCCATGTGGTGAGGCTGCGCAGCAGGGGCAACTGGCCCAGCAGCGGATGCGCAAAAGTTGCCTGGTGCACCGAGCCCCACTGCACCGTGTCCCAAGCGCCGCCATGGCGCTCGGCGAGTTCGGCGGTGGCCGCGGCGAGGGCGGCGGCGAGCACGGGGCCGCAGTCGCCGCCGCAGAGAGGGGCGCCGGCGGGGGAGAGCACCTGGGCCACGAAGTCAGCCGTGGGGCCGACAGCCGCGTTCGGCAGGCCATTGCGGCGGAGCACCTCCGCCTCGATGTGGCGCATCCAGGTGTTGAACAGCAGCGGTTGCGGCCGGTCCGCCCGCATCGCGCCATCCCAGCCGCGCAGCAGGGCGAGCGCCCGGCGGGCGGCGTCGTCGGATGGCGTGGTCGCGAGCAGGGTCGGCAGCATCTGGACGGCGAAGGCGCTGACCGGGTCCACCTGCATGGCGGCGAAGCCGGCGGCGTCGTGCCGGTCGCGCGCCGCAAGCAGTTGCCGAATGCGCCGTGCGCGCCAGTCGCCGAACCAGTCCTGGCCCATGAACACCGGGAAGTCCGGCCCGGCCGTGCGTTCGTTGGCGTTCACCAACCGCCCGCTCGGCGGAGCGACGCTGTGCGGAAGGGCGTCGCCTTGGGCGAAGCCGATCCAGTCATGCGCGCCGTCTGCGCCCTGCACAGGCATGGTGCCGTCGCCGGCGCGGCGGAGCGGGATGCGCCCCGTGGTGAATTGCGCGATGCCGCGCCGGTCCGCCACCAGCAGGTTCTGCACGGGGGCGGCAATTTGGGCGGCAGCGGCGGCGGCCTGGGCGAGGTCGGCCGCGTGATTGAGGGCGAACAGGCCGGCGGCGGCGTCGCCGGGTTGAAGGTTGGCCATGGCAACGGCCAGCACGGGGCCGTTCTCGGCGGCATCGAGGTCGCTCAGCACGGGGCCGTGGCGGGTCTCGCGGACGTGCAGAACCTCGTCGGGCTGGCCGCGGACGAGGATGCGTTCCTCGCGCACGACGAAGGGCTTGGGGCCGTCGGGGGTGGCGTACCCGCCGGGCAGGGGGGTCTCTATGAACACGTCCTGCGTGTCGGCGCCCGTTGTCGTGAAGGTCCAGGCGATCCGGCCGTTGTGCCCCATTACCAGGAACGGCACGCCGGGCGCCGTAGCGCCGGCCAGCACGCCGCCCGGCGTCTGGAGGCGGGCCAGATACCATATGCTGGGCATGGCGAGGCCCAGATGCGGGTCGCCGGCCAGCAGCGGCGCGCCGCTGGCGGTGTGCTGGCCGTCCACCGCCCATTCGTTGCTGGCGGTGCCGGGCTGGGTGAAGGGTTCGGGGAACGCTGGCAGCAGTTGCGCGAGGCGTGTGGCGGCGCCCAGGGCGGCGTCCGGGCGCGGGACGTCGGCCTGGGGCCACAGGGCACGGCTGATCTCGGGCGGCAGCCGGGCCGTGAGGTTGGCGCGCCACAACTCCGACCGCCAGTTGCCGGACAGCCAAACGCCCATCGTCTTGCCCCACAGCAGGCTGTCGACCGGGCTCCAGGGCTCCGGAGCGCCGAGGGGTATGAACTCGGGGGCGGCAAATCGTCCGCGGAGCGCGATCCAGGCGTTCACGCCGCTGGCGTAGGCATCGAGGGCGGCGCGGGTGTTCGCGTCGAGGCCGGGCAGGTCGGCCTCGGCCCGCATGCGCAGGCCCAGGACGCGGCTCATCCGGTCCAGCCGCAAGGTGGCGGGTCCGGCCAGTTCCGAGAGTCGGCCGGAGGCGGCGCGGCGCATCAGCTCCATCTCGAACAGCCGGTCGCGCGCGTGCATGAACCCCAGGGCGGCGGCGGCGTCCCTGTCCGACCCGGCCCGGATGCGCGGGATGCCGTCGGCGTCGAGCGTGATGTGGACGGCCGCCTCGAGGCCGGGGATGCGCGTTCGGAGGGTTTGCGGCGGCAGCGACCACCACAGCGCGCCGGCTATGGCGGCGGCGGCGGCCAACAGCAACGCCGCGACGGACAGCAAGCCCCAGCGGAGGAGGCGCAAGCTAGTGCAGCCGCGGCGATTTCAGGATGCTGGCGCGGTCGGCGCTGGGGATCGTGACCAGGGTGTTGCGGTTGCCGCGGCCCAGGCTGACCTGCACCGACGACCCGGCCGGCCCGGAGGCCCAAACCGCCCGCCACAGCCCGGCGAGGTCCGGCACCTCGGCCCCGTTCACGGCCAGGATGCGGTCTCCGGTGCGAAGGCCTGCCTTGTCCGCCGGGCCGTTATCGGCCAGGCCGCCGACCACCAGCGCCTCGTCGTCCTCCATCGCATAGAGGCCCAGCCAGGGCCGCGGCGGGCGGTTGGCCCGGCCGATGGTGAGCAGATCGTCCAGGATCGGCGTGAGTAGTTGAACGGGCACGACCATGTTCATGTCCTGCCGCTTGCCGCCCTCGCCGCCCTGCTGCAGCACGAGGCTGCCAATCCCGAGCAGGCTGCCGTCGGCGCCGATCAGCCCTGCGCCGCCCCAAAACGGGTGGGCGGGCGCGGTGAAGATCGCGTCGTCCAGCAGGTACTCCCAATAGCCCGCAAACTCCTGCCGGCCGGCGACTTTGGCGGCGATGCTGTGCCGGCGCCCGCCCGCGGCGGCGAAGATGACGGGATCGCCCACCCGCGCGAGCTCACTGTCGCCGATCGGCAGCACCGGCAAATCGAACCGGCCCAAGGCCTGAACCAGGCCGAAGCCGGTCTCCTGGTCGTAGGCCATGGCGTGCCCCGCCATGGTCCGCCCATCCCCGGCTGAAAGCCAGAGGCTGTCGGCCTCGGTGATCAGGTAGCCGATGGTCAGAAACAGGCCGGGCCGGATATGCACCGCGCTGCCGGCCCGTTCCGTGCCGAGAATGGAAGCCGTAAAGGCATCGTCCGCCACGTTGGCGCGCAGGCCGACCACCGCGCGCAACGCGTCCTCCACGTCATAGCCGTAATCGGCCGGCTTCGGCTGCATGTTGGGGGGGATGAGTTGATCGGACTTTGCCATATCGTTCGGGCGTAGCGTCCCATTGTGGTTTTGTTGTGCAGCGTGCCCGGTAATCGTCGTTTCCAGCCGCCGCGTCGAATTCGCATCAGGTTAGGATGGATGATCCACGAGCGAAAGGGCGCAATGTCGATTGCCCGCCGAAACAGCGAGTCCCTGCTTAGCCGTAATTTACCATGATCGTCTTCTTGTGCATGAAATGCTCCAGCATCGATTCCAGGCTGGCCTCCTTGCCCAGCCCGCTGCTCTTGACGCCGCCATAGGAGAGGTTGGCCTGCACCACGAGGTTCTGGTTGATCTGCACCAGACCGGCCTCCATGCGGTGCGCCAAGTCGAGGCCGATTTTCAGGTTGTTGGTCCAGAGCGAGGCCGCCAGGCCGTATTCGGTGCCGTTGGCCGCGGTGAGGGCGGCCTCCGGGTCGTCGAACGGGAACACGCAGGTGACGGGGCCGAAGATTTCCTCCTGCACCAGGCGGCTGTCATTGGGCAGGTTGGTGAAGATGTAGGGGCGGATGAACAGGCCCTTCTTCAGCGCGGGATCGCTCGGCAACGCGCTGCACGCGCGGCCGGTGGCGCCCGCGGTGGCCAGGCCCTCGTCGATGAAGCCCTGCACCTTGGTGAACTGGTCGGTGCTGATGATGGTGCCGATGTCGGTCGCCTCATCGAGCGGATCGCCCATCGTCATCGCATCGACCTTGGCGGCCAGGGCCTCGACGAAGCGCTCGAAGATCGGCCGTTCCACATAGATGCGGCTGGCGGCAGTACAGCTTTGGCCCTGGCGGGTGAACCGCATCGAGGTCACGGCGCCCAGCACCGTCTTTTCGAAGTCGCAGTCGGCGAACACCAGCATCGGGCTCTTGCCGCCCAGCTCGAGCGTGACCGGCACCATCTTCTCAGCCGCCGCGCGGCCCACGATGCGGCCCACCTCGACGCTCCCCGTGAAGGTGACCTTGCGCACCTTCGGATGCGCCACCAGCGGGGCGCCGCAATCCGGGCCGAAGCCGGACAGCATGTTGAAGCAGCCCGGCGGCAACACCCGGTTCAACAGCTCGCAAATCCGCAGCACCGTCAGCGGCGCCTCTTCGGCCGACTTCACCACGACGGTGTTGCCCGCGACCAGCGCCGGCGCGACCTTGAGCGCCATCAGCAGCATCGGCACGTTCCAGGGGATGATGGCGCCGACCACGCCCAGCGGCTCGCGGACCGTGACCGACAGCACGTTGGGCGCGAACGGCACGGTCTCGCCCTTCAGCTCGCCGCCCAGGCCACCGTAGAACTCGAAGATGTCGGCGACGACCCCGGCCTCCACCCGGCTCTCCGTGCGGAGCGCCTTGCCGGTCTCGAGCGCGATCAGCCGGCCCAGCTCTTCCTGGTGCTCCTTCAGGACGACGGCGCATTTCGCCACGAGGGCGCCGCGCTTGCGGGCTGGCACCTTTGCCCAGTCTTTCTGCGCGGCGTCGGCTTCGGCCACCGCGGCGTCGACATCCGCAGAGTCGCCCTCGGCGGCCCGCGCGACCTCCTGGCCGGTGGCTGGATTTACCACCGCGAAGGTGCGCCCGGACCGCGAGGGCACGAAGCGGCCGCCGATGAAGTGCTGGCCCGATAGCGCGGTCGCGAGTGCCTGCTGGTCCAGCGTTGGCGCGCTCGGGGAGGGGTGGGGGCGGTCGAGCATGGGTTTGCCTCTGTTAACGGGTCATTATAGTTCTGCAAGGCAGAATGGACCCGGCAAGGGGTCCGAACAAGGGCAGGGCCCGGGGGACAAAATGACCGATACCGTGCCGACCAACACCG
>CAXSDH010000111.1:0-9256 GCA_964235765.1 uncultured Acetobacteraceae bacterium | reverse complement strand
GAGGTTGGCGGGACGTTGGCGGGCGAGGGCTCGTCGGGCCTACTCGGCGGCGTGAACGACCTGGGGGGAAAGCTGGGTTTCCACGAGTTCGGCGAAACGTCCCCTCAAGCGCAGCAACTGCTCGAAGTTCCCCTGCTCGACGATCCGGCCGTTGTCGAACACCAGGATCTCGTCGGCGTCCCGCACGGTGCTCAGCCGGTGCGCGATGATGAACGTCGTCCGCCCCTTCATCAGCGTTGCCATCGCGCGGGAGACACGGGCCTCGGTCGCCGCATCGAGCGCGCTCGTGGCTTCGTCGAGGATCAGGATGGGCGGGTCCTTGAGCAGGGCGCGGGCGATGGCCAGGCGCTGGCGCTGGCCGCCGGACAGGGTGGAGCCGCGCTCGCCCACCACCGTGTCGTAACCCTGCGGCTGGCGGGTGATGAACTCGTGCGCATCGGCCAGGCGGCAGGCGCGCTCCAGCTCCTCGTCGGTGGCGTCTGGCCGTCCGATGCGCAGGTTCTCGCGGATTGAGCGGTTGAACAGCAGGCTTTCCTGGAACACCACGCCGATCGACCGGCGGAGAGTTTCGAGGGTCACGTTCCGCAGGTCCTGCCCGTCGATCTTGATGGTGCCGGCCACCGGGTCCCATAGCCGCTGCAGCAGGTTCATCGCAGTCGACTTGCCGGCGCCGGTTTGGCCCACCAGGGCCACGGACGTGCCGGGCTTGGCGGTAAACGACACGTCACTCAGAATGTTCGGGCCGCCCGGATAGGCAAAGCTCACGCCGTCGAACACCACCTCCCCGTTCGGCGCGACCAGCTCGGCCGCATTCGCAGGCTCCGGCACGGAGGATTTGGCGTCCAGCACCGAGAAGTAGTCCTCCAGCACCGGCAATTGGAAGAACACCCGGGAGGCGAACTGCACGGCCGATTCGAGCCGCCCGATGAGCAGGGTCGCGAACCCCATGAAGCTGACGATCTCGCCCACGCTCGCCTGGCCTTGCAGGTGCAGGGTGGTGCCGATCACGACGATGGCGATCACCGCCAGCGTGCTCGCCCCGCGGGTCAGCACGCTCACCAGCGCCCACCAGTTCAGCACGGGGAACTGGTAGCGGATCACGTCGTCGATGATCTGCCCGAACAGCCGGCTCTCGGCGGCCAGCCGGGTGAACGACTGCACGACCATCACATTGGACAACGCATCCTGCGCGGTCCCTGCCAGGTGCGAGTGGTAGTATTCCACCCGGCGCTGCCCCGCCTCGGTCTTGCGCACGACGATCACCGTCAGCACGACGAACAGCACGACCAGCACCACCAGGGTGGAAGCCAGCCGCCAGTTCAGCAGGAAGGTCAGCGGCAGTAGCACGACCACGGCGACATAGGTGGAAAGCTGCTCGCGGAAGAAGGTGAGCCAGAGGCCGAACAGCGCGTCCGACCCGCCCAGCATCACCTTCATCAGGCGGCCCGAGTGGATATCGCCGTGGAACGACAGCGGCAGCGACAGCACGTGGCTGAAGTAGCGGTTCATGATCGCCAGGCGGTTGCGATGCGCCATCCGCTCGGAATGCAGCGCCACGGCGATGTTGGCGACGATGCTGGCCGCGCCGACCGCAAACCACACCCCAAGCAGTTGCGCCGCCTGCGTCCAGAGGTCGTTGCCGGCCATCTGGTCAGACCGGCTCAGCAGACCGATCACGCGCCCGAACAGCACGGGGTCGAGGAATTGCAGCCCGGCCACGATCAGGTTCGCAGCCCCCAGCATGATGGCAAGGCGCTTGTCGCCGCCCAGCGAGGCTAGCACCCGCGCGTAGATTTTCAGGAAACGCATGCGATCACCGAACGCCAGAGGGAATGCGACACTGGGCTGCAATCACGGCAAGAACAGGGCAAACCCGACACTTCGGCGAAGGTTTCAGTATGCCCGGGCGGAGAACCACACCGACGGCCGCACGATCTCGTCCTGTGCCGCGACCAGCATGATTTCGCGGGCGCCCGCCGCCGCGGTTCGGCGCAGCACGCCATGCACGGCGCTGCCCGCGGCTTCGAGCGCGGCAGCGGCCTGCCCCGTCCGTATATAGTGGAACAGGAATAAGGCGGCGACCGCATCCCCGGCCCCGTTCGGGGTGATCGGCAGCATCGGGGTGCGCAGCAGGTAAAGGCCGCTTGCGTCGGCGGCCACCATATCGAGCGACCCGGCCGGCGTGCCGCCTGTCCGCACACTGGTCACCAGCACGATGCGCGGCCCCCAGGCGCCCATGCGGTCCTGCAACGCGGCGATGGCCCGGCGGACATCATCTTCGGTACGGCATGCAGCGCCCGTCAGCCGCTCCAGCTCGAACTGGTTGGGGGTCAGGATGTCGGATGCCGGCACCGCCCGTTCCGCGATCAGCTCCGGGATGCCCGGGCGAACATAGAGCGCGCCGTCGTCACCCATCACCGGGTCGCAGCAATAGAGCGCGCGGGGGTTTGCCTGCCGCACCCGCGCTGCCGCGTGCAGGATCGCCTCTCCGGTGGCGGGGTCGCCCATGTAGCCCGACAGCACGGCGTCGCACCCCGGCAGCACGCCCCGCGCCGCGATGCCGTCGACCACGGCGCGGACCGTCTCGCCGGAAAACACCTGCCCGGCCCAGGCGCCATACCCAGGATGGTTGCTGAACTGCACCGTGTGCACGGCCCAGACCTCCGCCCCCAACCGTTGCAGCGGAAATACGGCGGCTGCGTTGCCCACGTGCCCGTAGGCCACCCAGGACTGGATGGAGAGGATGTTCAAGCCGCGGACGCTAGACGCCGGCCGCCGGAGCGGCAAGGTTGCGGCCACCACCGGGTCAGGGACGCCAGATGCACACCCCCAAGCTCTTTCAGCCGATCACCTTCCGGTCCGTCACCGCCCGCAACCGCATCGCCATCTCGCCGATGTGCCAGTATTCCGCGACGGACGGGCTGGGCGACGACTGGCATATCCAGAACCTCGGCGCCAAGGCCATGGCCGGGCCGGGCTTCGTGTTCACGGAGGCCACCCACGTCTCCGCCCTCGGCCGCATCACGCCGGGCTGCCTTGGGCTTTGGACGGAGGCGCACCTGGCGTTCCTGAAGCGGCTCGTGGCCCTGATTACCTATGGCGGCGCGGTTCCGGGCATCCAGGTGGCGCATGCCGGGCGCAAAGCCAGCAGCCAGCGGCCGTGGGAGGGCGGCAAGGCCCTGCGGCCGGAGCGGGGCGGCTGGGTGCCGTGGGCGCCGAGTGCCCTGCCGTTCCACGAAGACGCCGTGGAGCCGCACCCGATGAGCGCCGACGAGATCCGCTCCGTGGTCGGCGAGTTCGCCACCACGGCCCGGCTGGCGCGGGAGGCCGGGTTCAAGGTCATGGAGTTGCACGGGGCGCATGGCTACCTGCTGCACTCGATGCTGTCGCCGATCAGCAACCACCGCACCGACGCTTACGGGGGCGACTTGAAAGGCCGGGCGACGATGTTGATGGAGGTGCTCGACGCCGTGCGCGCCGAGTGGCCGGCGGAGCTGCCGTTGTTCCTGCGCCTGTCCTGCACCGACTGGGCAAGTGGCGGATTGACCATCGAGGACGCCGTGCAGCTCGCCCGCTGGCTGCTCGCCCGGGGCGACGTGGACCTGATCGACTGCTCCGCCGGGGGCATCGACCCGGCGGTGCGCATTCCGTCGATCCATCCGGGCTACCAGGTCCCCTTCGCCGAGCGCATCCGCGCCGAAACCGGAATGCCGACGGGCGCCGTCGGCATGATCCGGGCGCCCGAGATGGCGGCCGAGATCGTCGCCAACGAGCGGGCGGACATGGTATTCATCGGCCGCGCGGTGCTGGCCGATCCGGGCTGGACGCTGCGTGCCGCCGCTGCGTTGGGCGTCAAGTTGGACTTGGTGCCGCAGTACCAGCGCGCGGCGGTTTAGCAACAGGCCGGGCTTCGGCGCGTAAAGACCAATGGAGGATCGAACCTATGTTCAAGCGATTGACCCTGACCGTCCTTGCGATCGGCGCCGGGCTGGCGGCGATGCCGACGGCGGCGCAGGCCGACCCGCCGTGGGAACGAGATGGGCGTCGGCGCTGGGAGCACGAGCGCTTCGAGCGCGACCGTTTCCGCGAGGAGCGCTGGGAGCGGCGCCGTGCTTACGAGCGGCAGGCCTACCGGCCCGGCTATTACGGCCCGCCCCCGGTCTATTACGCGCCGCCCCCGCCGGTTTACCGGCCGCCGGTGTATGTGGCGCCGGGCGCCGGCCTTTACGTGCCGTTCCGGTAGATCGGGAGGAACCTCAGATGACACGACTTCCGCTACGCCGCGGTCTATCGGGCTTAGCCGCGGCTTTCCTTCTCACTGGCGCGGCAGTCGCCCAGACTGCGGCGCCGCCCGCCGCCCCCGCGCCGGCCATCGCCACGCCGGCGCCGGATGGCGGGCAGCGGGCGGTTCAGGGCGTGGAGCGGCACGTCACCGACCTGCGCCGGCGGTTGGCGATCACCCCGGCCCAGCAGACCCAATGGGATGCCTTTGCTGGCGTAATGCGGCAAAACGCGCAGCGCATGCAGACGGCCTACACGGGCCGGGCCGCCAAGGCCGCGAGCATGTCCGCTGTGGACGACATCCGAAGCTATGCCGAACTGGCGCGAGCCCATGCGGACGACCTGCAACGTTTGGTCACGCCGTTCGAGGCGCTTTACGCCTCGATGTCGCCCGAGCAGAAAGCTGCGGCGGACAAGGTTTTCCAGCAGTTCCAAACCCGCGGCGAACGGCGCCGGGCCCAGCGCGGCTAGGTTGCCGGCGGCAGTCCAACGCTTGCCGGCCGCCGCCGGCGCTCCTATACAGCGCAGCATCGCTGCCGGTCGGTATCGGCGGCCCCTGGTTAGGAAGACCTCCATGAAGCCCGGCATCCACCCTGAATATCACCAGATCACCGTTATCATGACGGACGGTTCGCAGTTCACCACCAAGACGTGCGCCGGCAAGGCTGGCGACACGATGCGGCTGGACATCGACCCGAAGTCGCACCCGGCGTGGACCGGCGTCCAACGGATGATGGATACGGGCGGCCAGGTTGCTAAGTTCAACAAGAAGTTCGCCGGGCTCGGCACCCGCAAGTAGCCGCCTCGGGATTTTTTGATCGACGGCATGCCGTCCTCCTTGAACCGGAGGGCGGCATTTTCTATTTTAAGCCAGTCCGAGGCGCCCAATGGGGCCTCGGGGACTAAGCCGGCTGGCCTTCGGGCAGCCACGACATCGACCTTGCTTCTTGGAGGTTATCATGACTCTTGATTTCGCACCCCTTTTCCGTACTGCCATCGGCTTCGACCGCATGGCGCGCCTGGTGAACTCCGCGCAGGAGACGACCACGGCGCAGGCCTACCCGCCCTACAACATCGAGCGCACCAGCGAAGACAGCTACCGCCTGACCATGGCAGTCGCCGGCTTCAGCGACGACGAGCTTGAAATCGTCGTTCGCGACAACACCCTGCTGGTCGCTGGCCGGGTGAAGGCCGAGGACAACAAGGCCGAGGTGCTGTATCGCGGCATCGCCGGCCGCGCGTTCGAGCGGCGCTTCGCCTTGGCCGACCATATCGTGGTGGAGGGCGCAGACCTCCGTAACGGCCTACTGCATGTCGGCCTGAAGCGCGTGGTGCCCGAGGCGCTGAAGCCCCGCCGCATCGCCATCACCGGCACCGCATCGAGCCAGCCGGTGATCGCGAACGACAGCCAGGAACCGGCCGCCCAGGCGGCCTGATCTCCGACCTGAGAACGGGAGGGGGCCGGAGCATATCCGGCCCCTTTCACGTGTCAGGTACGCTTGAACATGCTGTCGGCAACGCTCCGGTGGTCTCGCTTCTTGCCGATCTGCGCCTGGGCGCGGGCGATCTCGGCTTGCAGTTCGGCGATGTAGGCCTCCAGTTCGGCCACGCCGAGCGGGTCCAGCGGCGGGGTCGCCAGTTTCGGCCTGGCACGCGGCAATTCGTCATCGATCGACATGCGGCCTTGATATTTTATGGCCGCGCAAATGCAAGAGGCAGCGTTCAAGCCCTTGACCCGCCCGATAGGCAGGGGCCATATCCGCCCATCCAATTTAGTTGAACGCCCGGCGCGCCAGGCCTGCCGCGGCGCCGAAGGACATATTCCATGAGCCTGCCCCTGATGCCGAAAGCCACCGCGGTGTGGCTCATCGAGAAAACCGCCCTCACGTTCATCCAGATTGCCGATTTCTGCGGCATGCACCCGCTCGAGGTTCAAGCAATCGCCGACGGCGAGGTGGCCCAGGGCATCGTCGGCTACGACCCGGTGGCCAACATCCAGGTCACGAACGACGAGATCAAGCGTTGCGAGGGTGATCCCGAGGCCCGCCTCAAGCTTATCCCCCCCAGCAATGCCGCCAAGCAACGCTCCCGCGGCGCCCGCTACACGCCGGTGGCCAAGCGCAACGACCGCCCGGATGCCATCGCCTTCGTGCTGCGCAATTTCCCGCAGCTCTCCGAGGCGCAGGTCATCAAGCTGCTGGGCACCACGAAGGACACGATCCAGAAAGTTCGTGGGCGGAGCCACTGGAACAGCGCGAACATCAAGCCGCGCGACCCGGTCATCCTCGGACTGTGCAGCCAGACCGACCTGAACGCTGTAGTGGCCCAGGCGAACGAGCGGCTCGCCCGCGAGGGCCGGGCCGTACCCGTGCCACCACCGCCGGAAGCGGAGGAGGCTGCGTAGCTAGCAGCCTCGCGCCAGGCTGTCGGGGCGGGGCTGGCTAGTTGCTCGCCCGCAAACGCTCCATCTCTTCCTTGAGCCGCAGCTTCTCCAGCTTGAGCCGAGCAAGCGCCTGATCGTCGGGACGGGGCCGGTTGTCCTCATCGACGATGCGGCTTTCCAGGCTGGCGTGACGGCCCTTCAGGCTTTCGATACGGGACTGCAGGCTCATGATACCTCCTTGGCGGGTGGAACCAGACGCGTCGCATCCTTGCATTTCGGCAGCAGGCTGGCGCGGTTCAAGCGTAATACGACCCGTTGGCAAAACTCCATGCTAAACGGATGCCCCCCCTTTCCACGGCGTCGCTGCCCCGGCGTCGCTGCCCCGGCGTCGCTGCGTGGCATCCCCGCGCCCACCATGGTATGCACCACAAATGTTGACAGACCGTGACTCGCTGCTGCGCCAACTGCATGAATTGCGCAGCGAGCATCGTGATCTCGATACCGTGATCGCCCGCTTGGCCGAGGCAGGGACGGACCAGTTGCACCTGCAGCGCCTGAAAAAGCGCAAGCTGCTGCTGAAGGACGAGGTTTCCTGGCTGGAAAGCCGGCTCATTCCCGACAACATCGCCTGATGGATCGCCCGATGGCCGCCGGGCCGCTCGTCGCGGTCATCATGGGCAGCCAGTCCGACTGGCCCACCATGCAGCACGCGGCCGCGGCGCTCGCGCAATTGGAGGTGGCCCACGAGGTCCGCATCGTCTCGGCGCACCGCACCCCGGACCGTTTGGCGGAGTTCGCCCGCACCGCCAGGGCGCGCGGCTTACGCGTGATCGTCGCCGGGGCGGGCGGCGCCGCCCATCTTCCAGGCATGTGCGCCGCCTGGACATCGTTGCCGGTGCTGGGCGTGCCGGTCGAATCGCACGCGCTCAAGGGCATGGACAGCCTGCTTTCGATCGTGCAGATGCCGGCCGGCGTTCCGGTCGGCACCTTGGCGATCGGGCGGGCCGGCGCCGTCAACGCCGGGCTGCTGGCCGCCGCCATCCTGGCCACCACCGACCCGCTGCTCGCCGCACGGCTGGACAGCTACCGCGCCGAGCAGACCGGCGCCGTTGCCGTAGAGGTGGATCAGTCCGCCTGATGCCGGCCCGCTTGCCACAGGCCCTGCCGCCAAACGCCACCATCGGCATCATCGGCGGCGGCCAACTCGGCCGCATGTCCGCCATGGCGGCCGCGCGGCTCGGATACCGCAGCCACATCCTCACGCCCGAGCAGGACAGCCCGGCCGCCCAGGTCTCTGCCGCCGTCACGATCGGCGACTACGAAGATCCCGCAGCCCTTCGCCGCTTCGCCGGCGCAGTGGACGTGATCACCTTCGAGTTCGAGAACGTGAGCGCCGAAGGGCTCGACCTGCTCGGGTCCATGCGCCCCGTCCGCCCCTCGCCCCACGTGCTCCGCATCAGCCAGGACCGCATCGCCGAAAAGGCGTTCCTGCGCGATGCAGGCGTGCCCACCGCACCGTGGCATGCCGTAACGTGCCGCGCGGACCTCGACACCGCCACGGCCGAGCTGGGCTTTCCCTGCGTGCTAAAGACGACTCGGTTGGGTTACGACGGCAAGGGCCAGGCCGTGTTGCGGGACGGAGCCAGCCTGGATGCGGCATGGGAGCGCCTCGACCCCAAGCCGCTCGTGCTGGAAGGGTTCGTCGACTTCGCCTGCGAAATCAGCGTCATCGTCGCGCGCGGCGTCGATGGCGGCGGCTCCGTGTTCGACGCCATGGAGAACCGCCACCGGGACGGTATCCTCGATCTGACGCTCGCTCCGGCCCGCGTGGCGGCCGCGACCGCCGCGGGAGCCGGCCGGGTGGCCTGGCGCGTGGCGGAGTCCCTGCAGCTCGTGGGGCTGCTTGCGGTCGAGATGTTCGTCGACCGAACCGGCCGCGTGATGGTGAACGAGATCGCGCCGCGGCCGCACAACTCGGGCCATTGGACGATCGAGGCCTGCCCGGCAAGCCAGTTCGACCTGCATGTTCGCGCCGTCGCCGGCCTGCCGCTGCCACCGGGCCTACGCCATGCCGATGCCGTGATGAAAAACCTGGTCGGCCCCGGCGAGATGGCGCTATGGCCCAGGATCGTCGCGACGCCGGGCCTCATCCCGCACCTTTACGGCAAGGCCGAGGCCCGGCCCGGCCGCAAGATGGGCCACGTGACCCGGCTGTTCCCGCTCGCCGGGTTGCCTGGCGACCCCGAGATCGGCAAAGCCCTCGGCTGTCTCGCCCCAGCGACCGCCTGACGCGGCCGGCTACCCCGGCCAGCGGCGCTGCAAGAAGCCGGTCCCGATAAGGCCCACTCCCGCCTCGTCCCCGGCGCAGCTCCGCAATGAGCGCGCGCCAGCCGTACTCCAGCCCGGCTTGCCCCCGACGGCCCTGTGATGCGATGTTCCGCGCACCGTCAGACCGGCCGTGCGCGGCCCGAACACCGAGGACTCCATGGCCAAGATCAAGGTGAAAACACCCGTAGTCGAGCTGGACGGCGATGAGATGACCCGCATCATCTGGGGCTTCATCAAGGACAAGCTGATCCTGCCCTACCTCGA
>CAXSDH010000110.1:2077-9489 GCA_964235765.1 uncultured Acetobacteraceae bacterium | reverse complement strand
GCCCAAAGCACGCCCGCCCAAAGCACGCCGGCCGTCGCCGTGGCGCCGGCCCAGGCGCAACATTTGCTGGACCTGCTGCGCGACGATAAGCGGCGGGCCGAACTGCTCTCCACGCTCGAGGTTCTCGCCAAGGTCGCGCCGGCGCCGGCCAGCTCGCCGCTCCTGCCGGGCAGCCTGGGCGGGCAGCTCGCGGCGCGGGTCTCGCGGGCCGTCACCACGGCCGGGGCGCAGGTGCTGGCCTCCGCGGAGGCGGTGAACGACCTGCCGCTGCTGTGGCGGTGGATGGCGGCGCAGGCCGACAGTGCCGAGGCCCGGGCGCAAATTACGGATGCGCTGTGGAAGCTGGCCGTGGTGCTGGCCTGCGGGCTGCTGGCCGAGTTCGCGGTGCGCCGGGTGTTCCGCCCCTTGCGCGGCGCCTTGGCCGGGTGGGCGCCGCACAGCCCGGAGGAGCTGCACGCCAGGCCCATGGGGGAGAGCGGCCTGGCCGCCGCCGAAGCCGGGGAAACGGAGTTCGCCGAGCGGAGGCACCGGCTGGGCCGCGCCCTTGGCGCGTTGCGGCGGCTGCCGCATCTGCTCGGCCGGCTCCTGCTCGACGTGCTGCCCATCGTCGCGTTCGCGCTGGCCGGCGACCTGTTGCTCGGCACCCGCCTGGGCGATCCCGAAAGAACCCGGCTGGTGGTGATGGTGGCGGTGGAGACCTATGCCGTCGCGCGGCTGATCCTGTGCGTCGCGACGATGCTGGTCTCGCCCGCCGGGTCGCGCCTGCGGCTGCTGCACGTGTCGGAGTGGGCGGCTTCCTTCCTGACCCGATGGATACGCCGCGTCGTCATCCTCGCCGCGGTGGCCGTGGCCGTAACCGATATGGGCCTGCTGTTCGGCATGTACCGGACGGCGCACGACGCGGTGCTGAAGCTGTTCGCGCTGGTGATCCACCTCTGCCTGGTGGTGGCCGTGCTGCAGGCGCGGGCGCCGGTGGCGGCGCGCATCCGTGCGAAGCGGGGCGCGCACGGGCTGTGGGCCGCCGTGCTCAACCGCTTCGCCGAGATCTGGCACCTGATCGCCATCTTCTGGATCCTGGCGCTCTGGTTGGTCTGGGCGGTGGAATTGCGCGGCGGTTACGTCCGGCTGCTCCACTTCTGCGCCGTGACCTCCGCCCTGCTGCTCGCGGCGCGGCTGCTGGGGATCGTGCTGCTGGGCGGGCTGGACCGGCTGCGTTCCACCGTCATCCAGGACTCGGCGCATGCCGGGCTCGCGGGCCGCGCCGGGGTGTATTACCCCATTCTGCGCACGGGCTTGACTGCGGCGCTGTGGTGCGCGGCCGGGTTCGCGCTGCTGGAGGCCTGGGGCTTCGGCCCCGCGTCCTGGTTCGGCTATGGCGGGCTGGGCGGGCGAGTGATGTCGGCCGTGCTGCTGATCGGCTTCACCATCCTGGTCGCCGTCGTCGTCTGGGAGGCGGCCAATGCGGGCATCGAGCAGCACATGGCCCGGCTGAGCGCCCAGGCGCAGTTGGCGCGGGCGGGGCGGCTGCGCACCCTGCTGCCCATGCTGCGCACCGTGCTGCTGGTGGCCATCGTGCTGGTGGTGGGGCTCATGGCGCTCAGCGAGCTTGGCGTGAACATCGCGCCGTTGCTGGCCGGGGCCGGCGTGGTCGGCATCGCGGTGGGCTTCGGCTCGCAGAAGCTGGTGCAGGACCTGATCACCGGCCTGTTCCTGCTGCTGGAGAACGCCATGCAGGTGGGTGACGTGGTCACGCTGGCCAGCCTGACCGGCACGGTGGAGGCGCTCTCCATCCGCACCATCCGCCTGCGGGCGCTCGATGGCGCGGTGCACCTGATCCCGTTCAGCGCGGTGACCACCGTCACCAACCAGACCCGCGACTACGGCTACGCGCTGCTGGACGTGAGCGTGGGGCTGAACGAGGAGCCCGACCGTATCGCCAACGTGCTGCGCGAGGTGGCTGCCAGCATGCAGGCGGAGCCCGATTGGGGCGCGATGGTGCTGGAGCCGCTCGATGTCATGGGCGTGGAGAAGTTCGTGGACCTGGCCTGGATCATGCGCGTGCGGATAAAGACGCAGCCCGGCAGCCGCTGGGCGGTGGGCCGCGAGCTGAACCGGCGCATCAAGCTGCGCTTCGACGAGCTGGCGATCGAGAGCCCCTTTACCAGCCACCGCATCCTGAGCAACAACCCGGCGCCGCCAGCGCCTGTCGTGGAGCAAGCCGCATGATCCCCTCCGAGTGGGCCGACGACCTCCGTTCCGGCGGGTTCGTGTTCGCGCATGCGCCGGAGATGCGCGCCGCCCTGGCCGGCGGCCTGGAGGATTGGGACGCGTTCGCCCGCAGCTGGGACGACCTTGGGCTCGATACCTACATGGCCGATGGCGGGCGCTACCGGAAGCGCCGCCACGCCGCCTACGCCGCCTCGGCCGCCGGCATCGTGCGCAAGCCGAACCAGCCGCATTACCAGAGCCGCGACTACAACGCCCTGAACGGCGGCATCGCCCGCTGGTTCGAGCCGGTCGGCGACGCCGCCGCGAGCACCGCCGCGTTCAAATCGGTGCTGGCGCTCTGCCACGGGTTGTTCGACGGATTGACGCCAGCGCCGGCCTGGCACGTGGAAGCGCACCAGTTTCGCATCGAAGCGCGGCCGGACCAGGCGGGGCAGCCGACGCCCGAGGGCATGCACCAGGACGGCGTGGACTGGGTGCTGGTGCTGATGGTCGCCCGGGTCAACATCGCCTCGGGCGCCACCAGCATCCACGGGCTGGACCGCGCCTTGCTCGGCAGCTTCACTCTCGAGGCGCCGCTGGATGCCGCCTTGGTGGACGACCACCGGGTGTTCCATGGCGTGACCCCGGTGCGGCCGCTCGACCCGGCACGGCCGGCCCACCGGGACGTGCTGGTCGTCACGTTCCGGCGGGAGAGCTAGACCAACGTCGCCCTGACTGGAATCACGCTGGCGATGCCAGTCAGGCTAGCGCGGGAGCCGAGTTCAGCCCGGCGCCGCCCCCTGCGTGTTCACGTACACCGCATAGATCGACTGGCTGCCGGCCATGAACAGCCGGTTGCGCTTCGGGCCGCCGAAGCAGAGGTTGCCCACCACTTCGGGGATGCGGATGCGGCCGATCAGGGTGCCGGCCGGGTTCCAGACGGTCACCCCGCTATAGCCCACGTTGCGGCCGGCGTTGCTCGACGCCCAGACGTTGCCGTCCACGTCGCAGCGCACGCCGTCCGGGCCGCAATTCACGCCGTCGATCATGCAGTCCGCGAAGCGGCGTCCGCCGGAAGGCTTGTTGTCCGCGCCCACGTCGAACACGTGCAGGTCGCCCTTGCCGCCGGGCCCGGTGTCGCCCGGGCCCTTGCCGGTGCTGACGACGTAGAGGCGTTTGTAGTCGGGGCTGAAGGCCAGGCCGTTCGGATCGGGCACCTGCTCCTCGGTGACGGCCAGGTCGAGCCGGCCGCTCGGGTCCCAGCGATAGACGTTGGTCGGCAGTTCGCGGCGGCCGGGCACGAAGCCGCCGGGCTGGCCGAGGCGGGGGTTCAGCCGGCCGCTGGCGTTCGAGGGGCCGTTCGCCACGTCCGGCGCGCCTTCATAGAGCTGGCCGCCATAGGGTGGGTCGGTGAACCAGACGCTGCCATCCGGGTGCGGCACCGCGTCGTTGGGCGAGTTCAGGCGCTTGCCCTGGTAGTTGTCGGCGAGGATGGTCACGGAGCCGTCCAGTTCGTAGCGCACCACGCGCCGCGTCAGGTGCTCGCAGCTGATCTGGCGCCCCTGGAAGTCGAAGGTGTTGCCGTTGCTGTTGTTGCTCGGGCTGCGGAACACGCTGACCCGGCCGTTATCCTCCAGCCAGCGCAGTTGCCGGTTGTTGGGGATGTCGCTCCAGAGCAGGTACCGCCCCTGGGCGCACCAGGCCGGCCCCTCGGCCCAGAGCGCGCCGGTCCAGAGGCGCTGGATGGCGCTGTTCGACTGCACCAGGCCGGCGAAGCCCGGATCGACCACCAGCACGTCGGGGTCGGTGAAGTAGGTCGTGGGCGCGCCGTTCGGCCCGAAGTCGCGGGGCGGGGTGGTGATCGTGCTGGGAGGGCCGGCCGGCCGGGGCTGGGCCGAGGCCCGGGTGGCCAAGGCGGCGGCGCCGACGGCTAGTGCGGAGACGACAAAGCGGCGCGGCAGGGTGGCTTCTGGCTTCGGCATGCGGCGGATCCTCCGGGCGGGCGGCTTTTTGCCGCTCTAGGCGCATCAAACCGCATCCGCCTCCGAACCGAAAGGCAAATCGCCGCAAGCGTTGAGCGCACTCCGTTCGATCGGACTAGCTGGACGAGAGGCCTGCCGAGCGCAACGCCTTTTCAATGACCTCGCCGACGCGCGCGGCGATCGGCGCGGCGGCCTGCGTCAAAAGCGTGCGGGGTGAGGCGGGGCTGGCCGCGGCGCGCGGCTGGGCCGCTTGCGTCAGCAATCCCCACGACCGGGCGATATGCCAGGTCGAGCTGATGCCGGCCTCCAGCATGTGCGGCGCCGCGGCGCCCATGGACCGATCCAGGTCGGCAGCCGTCGTGTGCAGCGGCGTGCCATGGGCCAGGCCGGGCACCAAATAGCTTTCCAGCACGACGCCCCCGTCCGCCCCGCGCCACGTCCTGTGCGCCGCCCCGTCCACCCGGTCGGTCTCCGGCGATTGGCCGGCGCCGTGCACGTCGGCCCACTGCTTGAGGAGTTCGTCGGCGTTGCCGGGCTTCACCGTCGTGTCGGCGTCGCCATGCCAAACCTGCACGTGCGGCCAGGGGCCACGATGCGGGCTGGCCGCGCGCACCAGCCCGCCCCACTCCGGCGCGGAATGGCGGCGGACCTGGAACATCGCCTCGAACGCCTGCTGCATGCCGTCTGCGGCGCCGAAGGGCAGGCCGGCGATGATCGCCCCGCCCGCGAACACCTCGGGGTAGGTGGCCAGCAGCGCCGCCGCCATGCCCCCGCCCGCAGAGAGGCCGGTGACATACACTTGCGCCGGGTTCAGGGCATGGAGCGCGATCGCCTGGGCCACCATCTGGCGGATGGAGAGCACCTCGCCGGCGCCGCGGGTGACGTCGGCCGCCTGGAACCAGTTGAAGCAAAGATTGGAGTTGTTGGCCCGCTGCTGCTCCGGAAACAGCAGGGCGAACCCGTGCCGGTCCGCGAGCGTGGACCAGCCCGAGCCATGGTCGTAAGCGGCCGCATTCTGGGTGCAGCCGTGCAGCACCACCACCAAGGGCGCACTCGGGGCGAGGCCGGGCGGCACGTAGCTCAGCATCCGCAGGCCGCCCGGGTTCGTGCCCTTGGGCGCGATCATCCTGAGGCGGCCGGGTTCGGCCAGGTTCGCCACCAGCGTATCCTTTGCCCGCCGCAGTTTGGTCAGGCTCAGTATATTGTCGCCCAGTCCCGCCACGATCGCTGTCCTAACCGATAAGTTAGAATGATGGTGCAGTGCAGCATACGAAGCAATCAACGCTCGCGTGAACGCCCCGCGTTGCGCCCGCCCTATTCTGCATCGGGCTGCCGGTCCGCGTGGGCGTCCTGAAAGGCGGGCAGGGCCATGCAGGCCGCTTCGACATCCGGCAGCCGCCCGTAATCCGTCCGCGCCGCGAACCGCCTCGCGTTGAATAGCTGGGGCACGAGGCAGAGGTCGGCCAAGCCCGGCGTGGCGCCGAAGCAGAACGGTCCCTCCTGCCCGGCAATCAGCGCCGCGCAGGCTTCGAGCCCGCCCTCGATCGTCTCGCGCGCCCAAGCCTGCACCTGGTCCTCCGACAGGCCGAGCGCGCGCAGCCGGGCCAGCACGCGCAGGTTCTGCACGGGGTGGATGTCGCAGGAGACGGCGAGCGCGACGGCGCGGACGCGGGCGCGGTCGAGCGGCGCGGCGGGGAGCAAGGGCGGCTGCGGGTGCGTCTCGTCGAGGTATTCGACGATGGCCAGCGATTGCGTCAGCACGGCGCCGCCCGTCTCGTAGGCTGGGACTAAGCCTTGCGGGTTCAGCCGCAGGTAATCCGCCGCCCGCTGCTCGCCGCGGCGCAGGTGATGCGAGACGTGCGCGGCCGCCAGCCCCTTCAGGTTGAGCGCGATCCTGACGCGCCAGGCGGCGGTGCTGCGGTAGTAGCCGTGCAGGGTGTCATCGGTCATGGCGCGTGCCCCTCGACCACTCTCATTCCCGATGGAACGGCCGGTCGCCCACGACCGTTACCCGCGTCCCGCTCCGCGTATGCGGGAAGTAATCCCACAACGCATGGTGCTGCGCCGCCCGGTTGTCCCAAAACGCCACCGAGTTCGGCGCCCAACGGAACCGGCAGGAGAACTCCGGCGTCTCGATGTGGCGGAACAGGAAGGCCAGCACGGCGTCGCTTTCCGCCTTGCTCAGCTCCAGGATGCGCGTCGTGAAGAACGAGTTCACGAACAGCGCCTGCCGCCCCGTGACCGGGTGGGTGCGGACCACCGGGTGCTCCGCCCGTGGGTAGACCCGGCCGCGATCGTCGCCGCCGTAGCGGCCGCGGTACAGGCCCTCGCCGTCGTGCATCGCCGTCAGCCCGGCGAGCATGCGCTGCATCGGCGGGGAAAGGGCGTCGAAGGCGGCGTACATGTTGGCGAACAGGGTGTCGCCGCCCACCTCGGGCAGCACCCGCATGTAGAGCACGCTGCCCATCGGCGGCTCCGCGTCGCAGGACACGTCGGAGTGCCAGCCTTCGCCGTTCACGAACGTCGAGTTCGCGTCGGCGTGGATTTTCATGACTTCGGGGTGGCCCGGCACCGAAGGGGCGGCCGGATGGATATGCAATTCGCCGAAGCGGCGGCCGAAGGCTTTCTGCTGCGCGTGGTCCATGTGCTGGTCGCGGAAGAACACGACGAGGTTGTCCATCAGGGCGTCGTGCACCTCCTGGAACGCCTCGTTGCCCAGCGGCTGGGCGAGGTCCACTCCGAAAATCTCGGCCCCGATCACCGGCGTCACCTTGCGTATCTCCATTACCCCCGACTCCCTGCTTTGGTCGGAGCATCGCCCCGGGCACCGGCGCGTGCAAGCTGCCGGCGTCCGCGCCGGGCACTGGCGCGTGCAAGCTGCCGGCGCCCGGGCGATGCTGGAGGACCCGGCTATCGTCGAACGATGCCGCGGAGTGTAGCCCTTGCCGGGCAGGGCTGCTAAAGGCGCGGCTTCTGGAGGCGGCAAGGGACGAGGGATGACACCAACGGACATCGCGCGGGTCGAGGCCTATCTGCGCCGCACCCTGGGCACCACCCGCATCGAGATCGCCGTGCCGAAGCGGCGCGGCGCCTCGGTGGAGGTCACGATCGACAAGGAGTTCCTGGGAACGCTGCACCGGGACGAAGAGGACGGGGAGGTGTCCTATTCCCTGCACATCACCATCCTGGATGAGGACCTGCCGCCGGCGCCGAAGAAGTAGG
>CAXSDH010000110.1:0-1977 GCA_964235765.1 uncultured Acetobacteraceae bacterium | reverse complement strand
TGCTCGTTCGGGCTGACGATCTACTCACCCCACCTTAGGCGTTGCCGCCGCGTCCCTCGAAGAACTTCGCCACCTTCGCGAAGAACCCCTCGGTCTCCGGGCTGCCCTTGGCGTGGTCTTTCGACTCCGCCTCGAACTCCTCGAGCAGCTCGCGCTGCCGCCGGGTCAGGTGCTGCGGCGTTTCGACGGCGACCTGGATATACATGTCGCCCCGGTCGGCGCTACGCAGCACGGAAAAGCCCTTGGAGCGCAGGCGGAACTGGTCCCCGGTCTGGGTGCCGGGCGGGATTTTCACCTTGGCGCGGGTGCCGTCGATCGAGGGCACCTCGACCTCGCCGCCGAGGGCGGCCCGGGTGAGGGGCAGGGGCACCCGGCAGTATATGTTGGCGCCGTCGCGCTGAAAAATCTCGTGTGGCCGGATGCCGACATGCACATACAGATCGCCCGCCGGCGCCCCTTGCGGACCGGCTTCGCCCTCGCCGGAGAGGCGGATGCGGGTGCCGTCTTCCACCCCTGCCGGTACCGAAACCTGCAGCGTCCGCTCGCGCTGCACCGTGCCGGAGCCGCCGCAGACCTTGCACGGATTCTTGACCACGCGGCCCGCGCCACCGCAGGTGGGGCAGGTGCGCTCCACCAGGAAGAAGCCCTGCTGCGCCCGCACCTTGCCCTGGCCGCGGCAGGTCGCGCAGGTGTTGTTCTCGCGGGACTTGCTCTCCGAGCCCGTGCCCTCGCACGCCTCGCACTTGACCTGAGATGGCACGCGGAGTTGCACCTTGGCGCCGGCGAACGCCTCTGCCAGGTCCACCTCGACCTGAGCGCGCAGGTCGCCGCCGCCGCGCTGGCGGCCGCCCCGGCCCCGGCCGGTGACGTCGCCGAACATCTGGTCGAAGATATCGCCGAGGCCGCCCTCGGCAAAGTTGAAGCCGCCGCCGAACCCGGCGCCGCCGCCGCCTTGCTCGAACGCAGCGTGGCCGAACCGGTCGTAGGCGCCGCGCTTCTGATCGTCCTTCAGCACGTCGTACGCCTCGTTCAACTCCTTGAACTTGGTCTCCGCCTGCTTGTCGTTCGGGTTGCGGTCGGGATGGTACTTCATCGCCAGCTTGCGGTACGCCTTCTTCAGGTCGTCCGCATTCGCGTCCTTGGCGACGCCCAACGTCGTGTAGAAATCCTGCTTGGTTGCCACGTCAGCCCTCATTTCCGGCGCTGATGCGAAGACGCCCGCCTTCAACGAAGCGCGGGCGTCTTCAACTCGCTAGGGTCGGAAAGCGCCCTTTTAGGACGCCTTTTTCTTTTCGCTCACGTCCTCGAACTCGGCATCGACGACCTTCTCGCCGGGCTTGCCGCCGGCCTCGGGCGGGGGTGAGGCTTCGGCCTGCGCCTGCGCCTTGTACATCGCCTCGCCGATCTTCATCGCCACCTGGGTCAACTTGTCGCCGGCCTTTTTCAGCGTGTCCGCGTCCTCGCCGCCGAGGGCGGTCCGGGCTTCGGCGATCGTCGCCTCGGCCTCGGCCTTCATCTCGGCCGGCACCTTCTCGCCGTCGTCCTTCAGGGTCTTCTCGACCTGATGGACCATGGCCTCGGTGCTGTTGCGCGCCTCCACCTGCTCGCGGCGGCGCTTGTCGCCTTCGGCGTTGGCCTCGGCTTCCTTCACCATCTTCTGGATGTCGGAGTCCGACAGGCCGCCGCTGGCCTGGATGCGGATCTGCTGCTCCTTGCCGGTCGCCTTGTCCTTGGCCTGCACCGAGACGATGCCGTTGGCGTCGATGTCGAACGTGACCTCGATCTGCGGCACGCCACGCGGCGCCGGGGGCAGCCCGGTCAGGTCGAAGTTGCCCAGCAGCTTATTGTCGTTGGCCATCTCGCGTTCGCCCTGGAACACCTTGATGGTCACCGCCCCCTGGTTGTCGTCGGCGGTGGAAAATACCTGGCTCTTCTTGGTCGGGATGGTCGTGTTGCGGTCGATCAGCCGGGTGAACA
>CAXSDH010000109.1:0-9638 GCA_964235765.1 uncultured Acetobacteraceae bacterium | reverse complement strand
CTCGATCATCTGCGTGTCGATGCGCAGCACCGGGTTCAGCGTCATCATCGGGTCCTGGAACACCATGGCGATGTGCCGCCCGCGCAAATGGCGCATCTCCTCGTCCGGCAGCCCGGCGATGTCACGGCCCTGAAACAGGATCTGCCCCGCCACCACCCGGCCCGGCGCGTCCACCAGCCCGAGCAGGGAGAAGCCGGTGACGGACTTGCCCGACCCGCTCTCGCCCACCAATCCCATCACCTGCCCGCGTTCCACGGTGAACGATACGTCGTCCACCGCCCGGATCACGCCCGCGCGGGACGAGAAATGCGTGGAGAGGCCGCGGACTTCGAGGGTGGCCGTCATGGTCGGACCGTCATCGGCGCAGCTTCGGGTTCAGCACGTCCCGCAACTGGTCGCCCACCAGGTTGATGGCGACGATGGTCACCAGCAGGGCGACGCCCGGGTAGACGCTGATCCAGTACTTGCCGGAGAGCATGTACTGGTAGCCGTTGGCGATCAGCAGGCCGAGCGACGGCTCCGTCACCGGCACGCCCAGGCCCAGGAAGCTCAAGGTCGCTTCCAAGGCGATGGCGCGCGCCATCTGGAACGTGCCGACCACGATCAGCGGCGGCATGCAGTTCGGCAGCAGATGCCGGAACACCACCCGCGCGCGGGACAGCGCCAGGCATTCCGCCGCCTCGATGTATTCGCGCCGGCGCTCCGCCAGCGCGGAACCGCGGGCGGTGCGGGCGTAGTAGGCCCATTCCACCATGATCAGCGCCAGCATGACGTTGCCGATGCCCTTGCCCAGGAAAGCCAGGATCATCAGCGCGACCAGGATGCTCGGGAAGCTGAGCTGCAGGTCCACCAGCCGCATGATGAGGCTCTCGGTCCGCCCGCCCACATAGGCCGCGACCAGGCCCAGCGTGGAGCCGATCACCCCCGCGATGAGCGCCGACCCCGCCCCCACGAACAGGGAGATGCGCAACCCGTAGAGGATGCCGGACAGCATGTCCCGCCCCTGGTCGTCGGTGCCGAGCCAGAACGTCAGCCCCTCGGCGGACTTGGAACCCGGCGGCAGCCGCCCGTCCATGATGTCGAGCTGGGCCAGGTCGTACGGGTTCTGCGGCGAGATCCAGGGCGCGATCAAGGCGCAGAGCAATATCACGCCGAACAGCGCCAGCCCCACCACGGCCAGCCTGGATTCCGCGAAATCCGTGGCGAAGCGCTGGAACGGCGTCTCTTCGCGCGGCGGCAGGACGGCAGCACTCATCCCTGCTCGTCCAATCGGACGCGCGGGTCGAGCGCGGTGTACATCAGGTCCACGGACAGGTTGATCGCCACGAACAGCAGCACGATCAGCATCAGGTAGGCGACGATCACCGGGCGGTCGAGCAGGTTGATGCTGTCGATGATCAGCTTGCCCATGCCGGGCCAGGCGAAGATGCTCTCCGTCACCACCGAGAAGGCGATGGTGGTGCCCAGCTCCAACCCGACCACCGTCACCACCGGGATCATGATGTTCTTCATCACATGCACCCCGATCACCCGCGCGGGGCTCAGCCCCTTGGCGCGGGCGAACCGAACGTAATCGGAGGGCAGCGCCTCGCGCACCCCGGCCCGGGTGAGGCGCATGATCAGGCTGACGTTGAACAAGGCGAGGTTGAAGGCCGGCAGCACCATATGCGCCAGCCCGTCCCGCGTCAGGAACGACCACTGCACGCCGAACACCTCCACCGTCGTCCCCCGCCCGGTGCTCGGCAGCCAGCCCAGTTGCACGGCAAAGATCATGATCAGCATCAGCCCCACCCAGAACGTCGGCAGGCTGAAGCCCAGGATGCTGCCGGCCATCAGCGTGCGGGCGCCGAACGAGTGGGGGCGCATGCCGGCATACAGCCCGGCCGGCAGGCCCGCCACGATGGAGATCAGCACCGCCGCCATTGCCAGCTCCATCGTGGCGGGCAGGCGCTGCAGGATCACCTTCATGGCGGGCTCGTTATAGACGAAGCTGCGGCCGAGATCGCCGCGCAGCAGGCCGGCCAGGAAGGTCAGGTATTGCTGCCAGAGCGGCTTGTCGAGGCCGAGGGCGGCGATGGCCCGGGCGCGCTCGGCGGCGTCCGCCTCCGGCGAGATCAGGATCTCGACGGGGTCGCCGATCACGTTCACGCCGATGAAGACGATGAGGGTCATGGCAAGCACGACGAACACGGCCTGGATGAGCCGCCGCAGGAGCCAGGTCGCCATTTAGGAGGGGTGGACATCCATCACGGCGCCTATAGTGCCGGGCGTTTCCGCAGGACGCCAGCGCCGTGATTTGCCGGGGCCCGGCAGGCCTGTAAAGTGCCGGGGCCCATGGACCCAGCCGCACCGACCTCCCCCGTGCCGCACTTCCCGGTCGCGCTCGCCGCGCCCGACATCGGCCCGTGGCTGCGGGGCAACACCGGCGTGCCCGGCGTCACCACGCACCAGGCTGCCCGGCCGGGCCCGCATGTGGTGGTGGTCGGGCTGCTGCACGGCAACGAGATCGCCGGCGCCATCGTGCTCGACCGCCTGTTGCGGCAGCGCGTGCGCCCCGTGCAGGGCCGGCTCACGCTCGCCCTCGCCAACCTCGCCGCCTATGCGCGCTTCGACCCGGAGCAGCCCACCGCCTCCCGCTTCATCGACGAGGACATGAACCGCGTCTGGAACCCGGCGGTGCTCGACGGCCCGCGCAGCAGCAACGAGCTGGACCGCGCCCGCGCGCTCCGCCCCGTGATCGACAGCGCGGACCTGCTGCTCGACCTGCATTCCATGCTGTGGCCGTCCGATCCGCTGCTGCTGAGCGGACCCGGCCCGCGCGGCCGCGCGCTGGCCAGCGCGCTCGGCGTGCCGGACCTCGTGGTCACCGATAGCGGGCACGCGACCGGGCCTCGGCTGATCGACTACGGCCGGTTTACCGGGCCGGGCGCCGCGGCGGCGTGCCTGGTGGAGGCCGGGCAGCACTGGCAAGCCGACACCGTCGACGTGGCCTGGCGATGCGCGCAGGCGCTGCTGTGCCACGCCGGCATGGCCGAGGCTGCCATCGACGACCCAGGCGCCCCGCCCCCGCCTCCGCCCCGCTGCGCCGAGGTGACCCTCGCCGTCACGGCCGCCACCAGCGGGTTCACCTTCCTGCAGCCCTTCCGCGGCGGCGACGTCATCCCGGACCGCAACACGCTCATCGCGCTCGACGGCGCCACGGAAATCCGCACGCCGCACGACGATTGCCTGCTCATCATGCCCAGCCTGCGCGCCAGCCGGGGCCATACCGCGGTGCGTATGGCCCGCTTCATATGAGGACCCGCCGATGCCCCTGAGCGATCCCGCGCCGCGCGAGCTGCTGCACCTGCGGGCCATCGAGATCCGCGGCTACCGGCGGGCGGATGGGCTGTACGACATCGAGGCGCGGCTGACCGACACCAAAAGCTATGCCTTCAACAACCGCGACCGCGGCGAGGTCCTGCCGGGCACGCCGCTGCATGGCATGCTGGCGCGCATGACGATCGACGAGGACATGGTGATCACCGGGTTCGAGGCAGCGACCGAGTTCGGGCCCTACGCGGTCTGCCCGGCGGCGGCGCCCAACTTCGCCTTGCTGGCCGGGCTGCGAGTGGGCCGGGGATTCCTGCGCGCGGCGAACGAGCGCGTGGGCGGCGTCAAGGGCTGCACGCACCTGCGCGAGTTGCTGGGGCAGATGGGCACGGTGGCGTTCCAGACCATGCAGCCGGCGCGCCGCAAGCAGGCGGCGGCGGCCAACGCGGTGCAGACGGCGGAGAAGCCGGCCTTGCTGAACAGCTGCATGGCCTATGCGGACGGAAGCGCGGTGGCGCGGCGGACCTGGCCGCAGTTCTACGGGGAGCCGACGTGACTCCATTCGACCTGCCGAAGACGGGCGCCAACTACGCGCCGCTCTCGCCGCTCAGCTTCATCCGGCGCACCGCCGCGGTGTTCCCGGACCGGGTGGCGATCCTGCATGGCGGCCTGCGGCAGAGCTGGGCCGAGACCTACGCCCGCAGCCGCCGCCTCGCCTCGGCGTTGGCCAAGCATGCCGGCGCCGGCGAGACGGTCGCCATCATGGCGCCGAACACGCCCGCCATGGTGGAGGCGCATTTCGGCGTGCCGATGCGGGGCGCCGTGCTCAACGCGCTCAACGTGCGGCTCGATGCGGAGACCATCGCCTTCATCCTGGGCCACGGCGCGGCGCGCGTGCTGCTGTGCGACCGGGAGTTCGCGCCGGTGGTGGGCCAGGCGCTGGCCCTGATGCCGGAGGGCGCCCGCCCGTTCGTGGTGGACATCGCCGACCCCCTGGCGCCGCCTGGCCCGGCTGTCGGCGCAGTCGAGTACGAGGCCTTCCTCGCCGGCGGCGATCCGAGCTTCGAGTGGTCGCTGCCCGGCGACGAGTGGGACGCGATCGCCCTCAACTACACCTCCGGCACGACCGGCAACCCCAAGGGCGTGGTGTACCATCACCGCGGCGCCTACCTGAACGCCGTCGGCAACGCGATGACCTGGGGCATGGCGCAGCACCCGGTCTATCTCTGGACCCTGCCGATGTTCCATTGCAACGGCTGGTGCTTCCCCTGGACGGTGGCGGCGATGGCGGGCACCAACGTGTGCCTCCGCCGGGTCGAGGCAGCGGCGATGCTGGACGCCATGGACCGTCATGGGGTGACCCACCTCTGCGGCGCGCCGATCGTCATGGGGCTGGTGCTGAACCATCCGGGCGTGCAGCCCCGCCCCAAGCCGGTGCGCATGATGACGGCCGGCGCCGCGCCGCCGGCTTCCGTGCTCGAAGGCATGGAGCGGCTGGGCTTCGACGTCACCCACGTCTATGGCCTGACCGAAACCTACGGCCCCGTGACCGTCTGCGCCTGGCACGCGGAGTGGGACGCCTTGCCCGATGCCGAACGCGCGGCGTTGAAAGCCCGCCAGGGCGTCGCCTACCCGGTGCAGGAGGGCCTCATGGTCGGGGACCCCCGCACGCTCGCCCCCGTGCCGCGCGACGGCAAGACGATGGGCGAGATCATGACGCGCGGGAACATCACCATGAAAGGCTACCTCAAGAACCCCGCCGCGACCGACGAGGCCTTCGCCGGCGGCTGGTTCCACACCGGCGACCTCGCGGTTTGGCATCCGGACGGCTACGTGGAAATCCGCGACCGCTCGAAGGACATCATCATCAGCGGCGGCGAGAACATCTCCACAATCGAGGTGGAGAGCGTGCTGTACCGCCATCCCGCGGTGCTGGAGGCCGCCGTGGTGGCGCGCCCCGACGCGACCTGGGGCGAAACGCCGTGCGCCTTCGTCACCCTCAAGCCCGGCGCCGAAGCCACCGCGGCCGAGATCATCGCCTTCTGCCGGGAACGCATGGCGCGCTTCAAGGCGCCGCGCACGGTGGTGTTCGGTCCCCTGCCCAAGACCAGCACCGGCAAGATGCAGAAATACATGCTGCGCGAGCAGGCCCGCGCCCTGGAGGACTGACCATGCCGCAACCCACCCACGTCACGGCGCTGGCCGACGCCGACGAGAGCACCCTGCCGGACGACCTGAAGCCCTATTTCGAGAAGTGCCGCGACAAGCTGGGCTTCGTGCCCAACGTGCTTCGCGCCTGGCTGGTCCGCCCGGAGAAGCTGCGCACCTTCATCCGGCTGTACGACGAACTGATGCTCGGCGGCTCCGGCCTCTCGAAGCTGGAGCGCGAGATGATCGCGGTTGCCGTTTCCGCCTGGAACCGGTGCTACTACTGCCTCGTGGCGCACGGCGCGGCGGTGCGGAAGCTTTCGGGCGACCCGCAGTTGGGCGAGATGCTGGCCTTCAACTACCGCGTGGCCGAACTGCCGGCCCGGCAGCGGGCGATGCTGGACTACGCCGTGCAGCTCACCGCCGCGCCGCAATCGGTGTCGGCGAGCGACCGCGAAGCGCTGCGCGGCCACGGCTTCTCGGAGGCCGACCTGTTCGACATCACCGAAGTCGCCGCCTTCTTCAACTACACCAACCGCGTGGCGCACGGCCTCGACATGATGCCGAACGCCGAATACCACCTGCTCGGCCGATAGCCGTGCGAACCCTGCTGCTCACGCCGGGCCCGCTGACCACCTCGGATGCCACGCGCTCTGCCATGGCGCGGGATTGGGGCTCGCGCGACGAGGATTTCATCGCCATGAGCGAGCGGGTCCGCGAGCGCCTCGGCGCGCTGGTCCATGCCGCGCCCACGCACGTGGCGGTGCCCATCCAGGGCGCCGGGACCTACGCCGTCGAGGCGGCGATCGGCACCCTGACGCCGCGCGGGGGCAAGCTTCTGGTGCTGGTGAACGGCGCCTATGGCCGCCGGGCGGCGGAAATGGCGGCCCGCATGGGCCGCGACGTGGCCACGCTGGAACGGCCGGAGGACCAGGCCTTCGAAGCGGCCGACGTGGACGCCGCGCTGCACGCCGACCCGGCCGTCACCGACGTGCTCTTGGTCCACCTGGAAACCACCAGCGGCCTGCTGAACCCGGCGGAGAGGGTCGCGAGCGCCGTGCATCGGGCGGGCCGCCGCTTCTTGCTGGACGCCATGAGTTCGCTCGGCGCCGTGCCGATCGACCTGCGGACCCTGCGGTGCAGCGCGGTGATGGCCTCGGCCAACAAATGCCTCGAGGGCGTGCCCGGCCTGGCCTACGTGATCGCGGAGGCCGGGCACCTCGCCGCCATGGCCGGCAACAGCGCCAGCACCAGCCTGGACCTGCATGCGCAATGGACGGGGTTCCAGGCCAACCGGCAATGGCGGTTCACGCCGCCGACCCACGTGGTCGCGGCGCTATCGGCGGCGCTCGACCAGCTCCAGGCCGAAGGCGGCGTGGCCGCGCGCGGCGCCCGCTACGGCCGGCACATGGCCGCCCTGGTCGATGGAATGTCCCGCCTCGGCTTCCGCTCCTATCTTCCGGCCTCCTCGCAGGGCCCCGTCATCCTCACCCTGCGCGACCCCGGCGGCTGGTTCCGCTTCGAGGCCATGTACCAGGCCCTGCACGCGCAGGGGATCGTGCTCTATCCCGGCAAGCTGACCCGGGAGCCCAGCTTCCGCATCGGCTGCATCGGCGCCATCACGCTGGCGGACATCCATCGCACGCTGGAGGCGATCGGGGCGTGGGTCCGCCTGAACCAATGCCGCCCTATGCTGGCCGCATCTTCCTGACCTCGTCGTCGCTGGGCAAGGCGTCGGCGCCGTCCACGTAACGCCAATCCACCATCGTGCCGCGGCCCTCCTTCAGCCCGAGCTTGCCGACATAGGCGCCCAGCGTCGCCTGGTGATCGAGCGCGCGGAAGCGGGCGCGGCCGAACGGCGTATCGAACTGCGCCCCCTTGAAGCCCTCGGCCATCGCTTCGCTCTCCGTGCTGCCGGTCTTGGTCAGCCCGGCCACGATGGCGTTGATCAGCGCATACCCCACCACCGAGCCGCATTTCGGCGCTTCCGCGAACTTCGCCCGGTACGCCTGGGCAAACGACTTGTGCGCGGATGTGTCGATGCTGTCCCTCGGGTAGCCGGTCACGATCCAGCCCTCGGGCGTCTCGTCGCCCAGCGCGTCCAGGTATTCCGGCTCCCCGGTCAGCAAGGACACTACCGAGCGTTTCTCGAACAGCCCGCGCGTATTGCCGGCGCGGACGAAGTTGGTGAGGTCGGCGCCGAAGTTGACGTTGAAGATCGCGTCCGGCCGGGTCTGCGCCAGGGCCTGCACGGTGGCGCCGGCATCGATGCGGCCGAGTGCCGGCCATTGCTCGCCCACGAACTCCACGTCGGGGCGGCGGGCTTGCAACAGCTGCTTGAACCATTTCACGGCGGACTGGCCGTATTCGTAGTTGGGCGCCACCGTGGCCCAGCGCTTGGCCGGCAGCTTCGCCGCCTCCTCCACCAGCATGAACGACTGCATGTAGGTGCCGGGCCGGAGCCGGAAGGTGTAGCGGTTGCCCTTCTCCCAGATCAGCGCATCGGTCAGCGGCTCGCTGCCCACGAACAGGCGCCTGTTCTGCAACGCGAAGTCGCTGACCGCCAGGCCGACGTTGGACAGGAACGTGCCGGCGAGGATGTCCACCTTGGCGTCGTTGACCAGCTCGCCGGCGATCCGCACCGCGTCCTGCGGCCGGCCGGCGTCGTCGCGGCTGATCACCTCGATCTTGCGGCCCATCACGCCCCCGGCCGCGTTCGCCTGGTCGAGCGCAAGCTGCCAGCCGTTGCGGTACGGCAGGGTGAATGCGGGCTGCGCGGTGTAGGAGTTGATCTCGCCGATGCGGATGGGCTCCGCCTGGGCGCGCAGCGTCCGGGGCGCCGCGAGGGCCGCCCCGCTGGCGAGCAACAACCGTCGTGTCAGGTGCATCTCAATCCCCTCGGTCCGCTGCGGGCGGCCGCATCGGTCACCACGATCTCGTAACGCCGGGGCGCGTCCGCAAGCCTGGTCTTCCATCATCCGGCTTGAGGGGCGGGGCGGCCCGGACGTCTAGGAACGGGGCAGGCACTCGACGCCACTCCTCCCTCGGGAACCGAAAGGCGTCCGCTTTGTCCAGGCTGCGGACCATGTTAAGCCATGCCATGAAGCCCAATATCGTGGACCTGCCGGGTAGCGCGCGTATCGACGCCTTTTTTTCTCCCCCATTCCAAACCCACGCTCCGGAATTACGCAACGGCCACGTTCTTACTCCCTCTTTGCAGGAGCTATATTCAGTTCTATGGCATCAATCGCGGGGGCAGCACGAGCTGGTATGTAGCGTCGTGTGCGACGCCATAGTGGAAGGGCCGGGCCTTGTATTCGATCAACAGTTGAACCTGATCAGACAGAGTATTCATCAAGCTACCGACGAAGAGGTGGGCACCTCCTTCCAGGAGGTTTCGCAGTATGTAAAAGATGGCAAGCCGCCGTTCATTCCTGGTGTCACGTTGCTATGTGAAAAGAGCGGCATCGGCAATTACGGACATTGGTTGGTCGAGATGCTTCCGGTCGTTATGCTAAACCTAAAGCACCTGTTCGCGGGTGGGTGGCGAGTAAGGGTCCCCGTTGCAGGGGCAGCAATGAACCAGGTGGCTTGGGATTCGTTGTTGCTCGCCGGCGTGCCGGAAGTTCAACTCGACTTCCGCTTGCCGGGCCCGCAACGCTACGAACAGCTCGTGATGCTTGAGGGCCTTAGCTCTCACGGGCTGTGGTATTCCCCGCTGATCGTGTCGTGCCTGGAACAGCTTGCGGCCGGCATTCCGGCGGGGCCGGCCGTGGATGTTTGGGTCAGCCGGGCAGGAGACCGCCGCAGCATGTTCGAGGAAGAAAATCTATGCGCCGCGCTGTCAGGCCTTGGGTGGACGATCGCCGAGCCTGGAAAGATGACGCTCCACGAGCAAATCAGCCTCTTCAAGGGTGCTCGCCGGATTGCCGGCGTAAACGGCGCAGGACTGACGAACCTGGTGTTTGCTGGGCCCGACACCATCGTCACCGCATTCATGCCCGCATTGATGCCCGATGTATTTTTCTGGATGTTGTCGGGCTTCAAGAAACAGCGCTACCGCGAGGTGCGATGCATCCAAGCCGAGGACGCCGTAACCCCAAATGGCTGGAACGCGAGCTTGCTTCTCGGCATACCTGAGATACTTGACCACTTGGCTTAGACTGTTAGCGATCTAG
>CAXSDH010000108.1:0-10432 GCA_964235765.1 uncultured Acetobacteraceae bacterium | reverse complement strand
CAGGCGGCGGAACATCGGGTCGCCGATGCACTGGACGATGATCCAGCCGTCCTGCACGGCGAAGATGTCCGACGGTGCCGCAAGCGGGCTCCGATTCCCCGTCGAGGTGCGGTCGAGCCCGAGCACGGCTTGCTCTATGAGTGAGTTGTTCGCCATCGTAAGGGCAGTGCCCAGCAGCGAGCCTTCGACGATCTGCCCGCGACCGCTGCTGCGCCGCTCATAGAGCGCGGCCATGGTGCCGAAGGCACAGGCCATCGCCGTGCCGTAGTCGACGTAGGACACCATGAGCTTCGACGGCAGTCCCGGCGGACCCGACAGGTGAACCGCGCCGCTCATCGCCTGCGCCACGCCGTCGAAGCCGACCTTGTCAGACAGCGGGCCCCCGGCGCCGAAGGCGGTCGTGACGGTGAGGATGATATCGGGCCGCGCCGCGGAGAGGGATGCGTAGTCCAGGCCCAACTTCAGCAGCGCCGGGGGAGGCATGTTCGCCACCACCACGTCGGCCCGGGCCACCTGGCGGTGCAGCACCTCCAGGCCGTTCGGCGTGCCGAGGTCCAGTGCCAGCGATCGTTTGTTGCGGTTCACCTGCATGAACAGCGCGCCCTCCCCTCCCGCCGCCACCGGGGTCACCCAGCGATCTTCGCCACCGCCGACCCGCTCGACCCGGATCACATCGGCGCCAAAATCGCCCAGCATCGCCGCGCAGAACGGCCCGGCGATGTAACGGCCCACATCGAGCACCCGAAGGCCGTCCAGAACCGGCGTCAAATCGAAGCCGCCGACAACGCCGCGAGCCGTATCAGCTCCACGGCGGCCGGATCTTCCAGCGAGGACAGATCGCCCGGATCCTGCCCAACATAAGTCCTGCGGATGACCCGTCGCATCACCTTGGCGCTCCGTGTGCGCGGCAGCTGCGCAACCACGTGCACGCGGCCAGGCCGAAACGGCCGTCCAAGCTGGTCGGCGATGCGGGCAGAAACGGCCGCCTCCAGCGCGGCCGCCTCCGCGCTTGAGGCGGACGGCACCACGAACACGACAAGGCTCTGCCCCTTCACCGCATCCGGTATTCCGATCGCGGCTGCCTCGGCGACGTCGGCCATCGCGAGTAAGAGGTCTTCGATTTCCGCAGGGCCGACGCGCTTGCCCGCCACCTTCAGCGTGTCGTCCGATCGGCCCAAGACAAAAAGGACGTCGTCAGCTGTCCGGAGCACCAAATCTCCGTGCACCCAAACGCCTGGGATCTGCTGCCAGTATGTTTCCAGGTAGCGCTCGCGGTCGTTCCAGAACGACTGGGTCATGCCGACGAACGGCGCCAGGATCGCCAGTTCCCCCACCTGGTCCCGAATGGGTCGTCCGGCCTCGTCCAGCACGTCCGCGTCCAACCCCGGCGAGACCGCGTTGAACGCCCCGGCCACTATCGGGCGCACCACGACGTTGCCCAGCAGCCCGCCGGAAACCTCGGTGCCGCCGGTGTAGTTGATGACAGGCAAGGTGCCGCCGCCGAAGCTGCGGGCAAACCAGGTCATGTGTTCGGGGTCGATCACCTCGCCAGCGGTGATCAGGACGCGCAGGCGTTCCGGCTTACCGAGCGTTGCATGGGCGGGGTTGGCCGCGAGGCCGCGGATCAGCGTCGGGGATGCGCCCAGATGCGTGACGCCGTGTGCCGCCGCGATCCGGGACATGCGTGACCAGTCTGGCGAGTCAGGCGCACCGTCGTAGCAGACCAGCGTCGCCCCGCGTGTCAGGGCCGTCGCAATGGTCAGCGTCCCCGCGACCCAGCCCAGATCGGCCGGCCAGAAGAACACGTCGCCGGGTCCGACGTCGAAGTGCACCGCTGCATCATGGGCGATCTTCAGCGGGAAGCCACCGTGGATGTGAACAGCGCCCTTGGGCTTCCCGGTGGTGCCCGAGGTGTAGATGACCATCATGGGGTCGTTCGGGTCCATGCGCGCCGGCACATGCGCCCCGGCCGGCCGGGCCACCGATTGCCACGGCACCGCACCAGGCGGAACCGCATCGGATGCCGGGCTGCACACGATCAGGTGGCGCAGGGCTGGCAGGTGCGACCGGGCGGCTTCGATCGTGGCCGTGACATCCACCCAACGACCTCGGCGGTGGAAGCCGGATGTGACGATCAATGCGCGCGCGCCGGCAGATTGCAGCCTGGCGATGATGGCTTCGGTTCCGAAGCCGCTGAACAGCGGCGCCGCGATCGCACCGATCGACGAGACGGCCAGAACCGAGACGACGGCTTCGATCCCCATCGCCATCAGCAGGCCGATCCGGTCCCCCCGGCGCAGCCCCATCGCCTCGAGCCCTGCCGCGAAAGCGCCGACGCGGGCCTGCAACTCGGCGTACGTGATACGCTCGACCGCGCCGGCTTCAGTCTCGGCTATCACGGCCAGGCGGCCCGGTTCATGGGCGAACACGGTGTCCACCCAGTTCAACTTTCCCCCTGTGAACCAGCGGGGGAACGGCGCTCCGGCCGAGAGGTCGACGTATGTGTCATAGGGCGTGGACCAGACGATCCCCAGGGCCTCCGTGACTGCCCGCCAGTACCGATCGGGGTGCTCCCGGGAGAAGAGGCAAAGCTCGTCGAAGTCACGCACCCCTAGATGCTGCACCAGCCTGGTGACCTGGGCGCCGGCCAGGACCTCGGGGCTGGGCGTCCAGAAGGGTGCCAGGGGCCGCACGCCTACTTCACCAGAGGGCATGCGCTGGCGGACAGTTTGCGGAACGCTTCCTCGCCGGGGACGACGCCCGTGATCTGGAAGTAGTCCCAGGGCGCCTTCGACTCCGCTGGGGTCTTGATGCGGACCAGCAGCATGTCGTTCAGGATGCGCCCGTTCGGCAGCAGCTTGCCGTGGCGCAGAAACACGTCCTCCATCGGGGTCTTGCGCAGGAAGTCGCGGACAGTTTCGGCGTCCTTGGAGCCGGTCGCTTTGACGGCCTTCAGGTATTGCGTCACGGCCGAGTAGACGCCCGCCTGGAACATAGTCGGCATCTTGCGCCGCTGTTCGAAGAAGCGGCGGGCGAAGCCGCGGGAGGCGTCGTCGCGGTCCCAGTAAAAGGCGGTCACGGCGTTGAGGCCGCCCACCGCCTCCAGCCCGAGCGCATCCACGTCGGTGATGACCATGTACATCGTCGCGAGCGTCACGCCGGCTTGCGGAAGTCCGAATTCACGCGACTGCTTGAGCGCGTTGACGAGGTCGGCGCCACCTGATCCGAACAGCACCGCCTTCGCACCCGAAGCCCGGGCCTGAAGCAGGAACGAGGCCCAGTCGGTCTCGCCGACCGCATGGTGCAGCGATCCGAGGACGCGGCCGCCGTTGTCCTGGGCCGCCTGACGTGCGGTCTGCTCAAGTGCCGCGCCGGCCGCGCCGTCGGGAGTAATGACGAACCAGGTGTCGCGGCCTGCCTTCAGCAGCGACAACGCCTCGGACCTGCCGACGGAGTAGGTGTCCCAGACCCAGGCGATGCCGTAGCCGTTGCACTCCTGCTCGGTGATCCGGTCGTTGATCGTGGTGGCGAAGAACACGAGCTTGCGCGCCCGGCCCGCCTCGCCGTTCACGGCCAGGGCCACTGAGGAGTTGGGCACGTCGAAAATTGCGTCGACATCCGAGCTGAACCAGGCATGGGCGATCCCGACGCCGACATCCGCCTTGTTCTGCGTGTCGGCCGAGATGAGCTGCACCTGGTCCGCCATGCCGCTGTCGGCGATCGCCATCCGGGCCGCCAGAACCGACCCCGCCCCGCCATAGTCGGAATAGCTGGAGCTCATGTCCGTCAGCACACCGATCTTGATCGACGGTCTGCTTGCCGTCTGCGCGGATGCGGGCGTGTTCGCGACAGGGGCGGCGAGCAGGGCAACGAGGACGGCGGCATAACGGCAGATGCTTGGCACTGGACCCTCCATCAGGCAGGGCGGACCGTGCCACCTTGGCCAGCCGCTCATATTGTTCCCGAATCTAGCACGGCATTCCGCGATGTGAATGATAATTCGAGCATCGCGGCAAAACTGCCGTGACGCAGCCCGGCGCGTCCTCTAGCGTGTCGGACAGAGGCCGACGGCAGCAGGCCAGACAAGGAGGGCAACAGATGACCGCTTCCACGGAGCGATATGCTGCGTATGAAAGGCTCCAGTTCGACTGGCCGCACCCCCGGGTCATCCGCATCACGATGGCCAACGGCCGGATGAATACGGCAGACGCCTTGATGCACGATGAATTGGGCCGGGTCTGGCGAGACGTGGATGCCGATCCGCAGGTGAATGCCGTCATCATCACCGGGGCCGGGCGGTTCTTCTCGGCCGGCGGAGACTTCTCCCTCGTTCAGGCTCAAATCGATGGCTACGAGGCACGGATACGCGGCTGGAAGGAGGCGCGCGACCTCGTTTACAACTGCATCAACTGCTCGAAGCCCGTCATCTCGGCCATGCGCGGCGTGGCGGTGGGCGCCGGGCTCGTCTGCGGCCTGCTGGCCGACGTGTCGCTGGCGACCAAGGACTGCCGCATCCTCGACGGCCATACGAGGCTCGGCGTGGCCGCCGGCGATCACGCGGCGATGATCTGGCCGCTGCTGTGCGGCATGGCCAAGGCCAAATACTACCTGATGACGTGCGATACGCTGCTGGGAGCCGAGGCCGAACGGGTCGGGTTGATTACGGAGGCGCTCGACGACGACGCTCTGGACGACCGCGCCGTCGCGATCGCCAGCCGGCTTGCCGAGGGGGCGCAAACTGCGATCCGCTGGACCAAGTACTCGCTCAACAACTGGCTTCGCCAGGCCGGCCCTGCGTTCGACGCCTCCCTCGCACTCGAGTTCATGGGGTTCGACGGCCCGGAGGTGAAGGAGGGGTTGCGGTCCCACCAGGAGAAGCGCAAGCCGGCTTTCGACCCGAACTCTCCGATCTGATCCACTTTTCCTGGCCCGGCACTCCCGTCATTGTAGAGCGACACAGAGGAGCCGACTGAGGATGCAGGGCAGGATAACGACAGCCGATCTGGACACCGGGCCTCCCCCGGATGAACCCCGTGCACCGCGGGATGTCGGCGCGGTCGTGCATGCGCTCCGTATCCTGCAGTTCCTGTCGGCGAGCACGGCGCCCCTGGGCGTCGCGGCAGTGGCACGGGGCACGAGCATCAGCACGAGCACCTGCTTCAACATCCTGCGGACGCTGACGCGCGCGCGGTTTGTGTCGTTCCACCAAGTCGCCAAGACCTACACGCTGGGCCTGGCCATGGCCGAGCTGGCCGCGGGCATGGTCGGGGTCAGCCACGCCGAGCTGATCCGCCCTGAGCTGGAGCGCCTCGCCCTGAACTATGAGACGCTGGTGCTGCTGTGGCGGGTGACGGACGACAACCACCTGGTCCTGATCGACCGCGCCCACAGCCAGGCGGCCATACGGGTCGAGATCGGGATCGGCTATCGCCTGCCGTTGCTGGCGGGCGCCATCGGACGATGCGCCGCAGCAGCGCTCCACTTGTCCGACGCGGACCTGCGGCGCCGGTTCGCTGCCTTGCGCTGGCAGGCGCCGCCGACCTTCGAGAGATATCGCACCGACGTGGCGCTGGCGGCGGAACGGGGCTGGGCGCTCGATGACGGACAGCTCTACCGCGGTTTGACCACGGTGGCCGCCGTGATCGCCGACGAGCATGGGCGTCCACGCTTCGGGGCAAGCGGTGTGTCCATCGCAGGCCAGCAGGCTCCCGACCGGCTCGAGCAACTCGGCCACGATCTCAGCAAGGTGGCAATCCTGGTCGGGACATCCTTGTTCCCGCCGAGGTCAATGCACGCCGGCTGATCATTCAGAATATGGATTGCAGTTCCGCACTCTGAATGCGATAGGTGACGCAATCGACGGGAGAAAAGCGTTGCCACCCGGTGAAGATGCGTCGAGCCACGGGCCGGAGGCCGAGTACCGGGCGTTCCTAGAGGCCGGCCGCTTCATGATTCAGCGCGCCCCGGACGGCTCCCACGTCTTCTACCCCCGCGTTGCGTCACCATCGACCGGGGCGGTGCTGGAATGGGTGGAGGCCTCCGGGCACGGCACCGTTCACGCCCTTACCGTCAACCGCGCCCGCGATGGCGCCTACAACGTGGCCCTCGTCGACCTTGCCGAGGGGCCACGAATGCTGAGCTGCGTCGAAGGCGTGGAAAGCGTCCCGATCGGCACTGCGGTGCAGGCCCGCATCAAGCAGGGCGCGGACGGCCCGTTCGTCGTCTTCGACCCGGTCCGCCCCTGATGGCCCACGCACTTCGCAGCCGCACCGCCGTTGCGGGCATCGCAACTGCCGGGATGGGGGAGGCCCCCGGCTGGTCGGCGACGGAGCTGATGGTGCAGGCCGCGATCGCGGCCGTGGCGGATGCCGGGCTTGCCCTCCATGAGATCGACGGCCTGTTCGCTGCCACGAGCACCCATGCGTTCCCGACGCTGACGGTCGCCGAGCATCTCGGCCTGAAGCCGCGCTTCTTCGACGGCACCAACGTCGGCGGATCGAGCTTCGAGATGCACCTGCTACAGGCGGCGCTCGCGTTGGACGCCGGCCTGTGTGACGCCGCCCTGATCTGCTACGGCAGCAACCAGCGCACGGCAGGCGGCCGCCTGGTGTCGATGAGCGAGCCGGTGTGGCACGAGACGCCGTATCGCCCCCGGCACCCCATCACCGCATACGCGCTGGCCGCGGCCCGCCACATGCACGAATACGGCACGACACGCGAGAACCTGGCCGATGTCGCCGTCGCCGCCCGGGCCTGGGCTAACCTCAACCCGGACGCCTTCGCACGCGGCCCGCTGTCCCGGGAGGACGTGCTCGCGGCCCGGATGGTCAGCGACCCGCTCAGCGCCCGGGACTGCTGCCTGGTTACGGACGGCGCCGCGGCCTGCGTGATGGTCCGCGCCGATCGCGCCCGCGACCTGCCCCATCCGCCTGCCTACCTGCTGGGTGCGGCGGGGGCACAGTGGCATCGCTCGATCGCGTCAATGCCCAACCTGACCGTCACCGCCGCCAGCGAGAGCGGGCCGCGCGCCTTCACCATGGCGGGCCTCACGCCTGCCGATGTCGATCTGCTGATGCTGTATGACGCCTTCACCATCAATACGATCCTGTTCCTCGAGGACCTTGGCTGCTGCCCCAAGGGCGAGGGCGGGCGGTTCGTCGGCGACGGCCGGATCGCGCCGGGCGGGAGCCTCGCCGTCAACACGAACGGCGGCGGACTGTCCTGCGTGCATCCCGGCATGTACGGCATGTTCCTAATCGTCGAGGCCGTGACCCAGGTCCGCGGCACCGGTGGTGAGCGCCAGCTTCCGCGCTGCGACGTAGCGTTGTGCCACGGCAACGGCGGGACCTTGGCAAGCCAGGTGACGGCGCTGCTCGGCAGCGCGGCGACGCTCTGATGCCGATCGTTACCGGCACGCTGCTGGGCTTCGACATCCCCGTCATGCGGCAGCTCGTCGCCCCCCGGGACGTGATCCTCTACGCCCTCAGCATCGGATTAGGGCAGGATCCCACCGACGCGAAGCAGCTCGACTACGTGGACCACCACCGGCCCTTGCGGGCGGTGCCCTCGATGGCGGTGGTCCTCGGCCATCCCGGCTTCTGGCTCGCGGACCCGCGGACCGGCGTGGACGCCGTCCGGCTGGTGCATGGCGAGCAATGGATAGAGTGGCATGCAGCCCTGCCGACCGACGGCCAGGTCATCGGCCATACGCGGGTCACCGGGCTGATCGACAAAGGCGCCGGGCGGGGCGCGCTGCTGTTCAGCGAGAAGCGGTTGACGGACGCGGCCACGGGTGCCCTGCTGGCTGTCACCGGTGCGACGACCTTCCTGCGCGGCGACGGCGGGTTCGGCGGACCATCAGGGCCGGCGCCGACGCCGCACCCGATGCCGGCCGGCACACCGGACGTGACGATCGACCTTCCAACCCGGCCCGAGCAGGCCCTCCTCTACCGCCTGAACGGCGACGACAACCCGCTTCATGCCGATCCGGCTGTGGCGGCGCGCGCCGCGTTCCCGCGTCCGATCCTGCACGGGCTCTGCACGCTGGGCGTCGTCACACATGCGCTGCTGCGGTCGCGCGGGTACGCCGCGTCGCCTCGCCGGCTACAGCTGCGCTTTTCGGCGCCGGTGTTCCCGGGCGAGACGGTCCGAACCGAAACCTGGGAGGACGGCTCGTTCCGAGCCCGGGTCGTCGAGCGCGACGTTGTTGTGATCGACCACGGGCTGGTCGCCTGGAAAGACGCACCATGACGACGGAGCAGGCCGAGAACGTCCGCATGCTTCGCGACAGTGTGGCGGCGATCGTCCCGGACGGGGGCGGCCTGGCTCGCGTTCGCGCGCTCCGCTTCACCGTGCCGGGCATCGATCGCGACACGTGGCGGCAGATGGCGGAGATGGGCTGGCTCGGGCTGCTGGTGCCCGAGGCCGCGGGGGGTGCCGGACTCGGGATGGTGGAGGCCTGCGCCTTGGCGGAGGTGTTGGCGGAGGGGCTGGTGCCGGAACCTCTGGCGCTTGCGGCCTGCATCGCGCCGCTGCTGCCGGACGACCTGCGCACCCGCGTGCTCGAGGGCGGCTGCATCGCCTTGCCCGCCTGGCAGGAGCGGCCGGACACCGTGATGGTCGGCGAGCATACGGTCTCGGGTGGCGGGCGCGTGTCGGGCCGGAAGCAGTTCATTCCGCTGGCCGCCGCAGCCGATGTCTTCGTGGTGGCCACGGGGGCCGGCCTGGTCTTGGTGGAGGCCGGCGCCCCCGGCGTGACGCTTGAGACGGTGCAGACCCAGGATGGGGGCCACCTCGGCACCCTGACGATAGACGGTGCGCCCTGCCGGCCGATCGACGGCACGATGGGCGATGCTATCGAGGCCGCGACCCTGCTGGCCGCCGCGGGCCTGCTCGGCATCATGGAGCGGAGCTTCGCGCTCACCCTCGATTACCTGCGCACCCGCAAGCAGTTCGGCCGACCCATCGGCAGCTTCCAGGCGTTGCAGCACCGCGCGGCGGACCTGAAGCTGCAGATCGCGCTCACTCGCGCAAGCGTAGAGAGCGCTGCCGCGGTCCTTGATCGGGAGCCGGAGCCGGCACGCCGCATCGCGGCCGTGTCGCGTGCCAAGGCCCGGGCAGCCGACGCAGCGATCCTCGTGACCCGCGAGGCCATCCAGATGCATGGCGGGATTGGCTACACCGACGAGTACGACGTGGGCCTCTACCTACGGCGGGCGATGGTGCTCGCGAACCAGTTTGGGTCCGCGCGGCTCCACCGGCGACGCTTCACCGCCCATGCGCCAGACGCGCCGAACGACTGAACGGGCCGGGGGACGACGATGAGCGACGTGCACGAGCTGGAGCTGATGGACGAGTCCGGGTTCCGGAGGACGATCCGGAGCTGGCTGCAGGCTCATTACCCACCTGAGATCCGCAACCCGGCCAAACGCCTGCACTGGCGGGACAATAAGCCGGCCTACATGGCCCTCTCCCGCCAGGGCTGGATCGCCCCCGGCTGGCCACGCGAGCATGGAGGGCTCGGCCTGTCCGGTGCACGGCAGCTGATGATGGTGGAGGAGTTCGAGCGGTTCGGCGCGGCCCGCATGAACGACCATGGCATCGTCATGCTGGGCCCGTTGCTCATTCGCTACGGCACGCCGGCGCAGAAGGCGCGGTTCCTGCCGCGCATCCTGGCCGGCGAGGACGTGTGGTGCCAGGGCTACAGCGAGCCCAACGCCGGGTCGGACTTGGCCAGCCTTGCCACGACCGCGGTGCTGGAGGACGGTCAGTGGGTGCTGAATGGTCAGAAGACCTGGACGACGCTGGCCAACGACGCCAACTGGATCTTCGTCCTCGCGCGCACCGACCGGGCCGCGAAGAAGCAGGCTGGGATCAGCTTCCTTCTGGTCCCCATGGACGCGCCCGGCATAACGGTGCGGCCCATCGTCAACCTCGATATGCACGACGAGTTTTGCGAGGTGTTCTTCGACGGCGTCCGCGTCCCGGAGGACCACCTGGTCGGCGAGGTGAACCAGGGATGGACCATGGCCAAGGCGCTGCTCGGGTTCGAGCGCGTCATGATTGGCTCCCCCAAGCAGTCGGCCTACGCGCTCGACCGCCTACGGCAGCTGGCCCAGCACATGGATGTCTGGGAGGAGGACTCCTTCCAAGACACTTACGCCAGGCTGCGCTTGGACCTGCTGGACCACACGTCCCTCTATGAAACCTATGTCGACCGGCTGCGCCGCGGCGAGTTGCTGGGCGCCGACGTCTCCATGCTGAAGCTTAACCAGAGCGAGCTATATCAGCGCATCACCGAGGCGATGATGGACATCGCCGGAGAGCATGCGGGCCTGCTCGAACCGATGGCAAGCAACCGCGAGCTGAACCCGGCGGGCCAGTTCATCCAGGCCAGGCCCGTGACGATCTACGGCGGCTCCAACGAGATCCA
>CAXSDH010000107.1:0-11360 GCA_964235765.1 uncultured Acetobacteraceae bacterium | reverse complement strand
CCGGGTCGGCGCGTCATGGCGCGCCGGCCTTGGAAGCCCGCATCGCCCGGTAGATCGACTCGCGCAAAGCAAGGAATGCCGGATGGAGCCTGTTCTCTGGTGCCCAGCGCGGGCTTTGCAACTCGACTTGGAACTCCTCGAAAACGCCTTTCCGCATATCCTGCAACAGGAAGATCCTGTCAGACAGGAAGATCGCCTCCTCGATGCTGTGCGTGACGAATATGACGGTGCAGCCTGTTTCCGCCTGGATCTTCAGGATCTCCTCCTGGAGGGTTTCCCGTGTTTGAACATCGACGGCGGCGAAGGGTTCGTCCATCAGCATGACTTTGGGATTTGCCGCCAGCACGCGTGCAACTCCGCAGCGCTGTCGCATTCCGCCCGAGAGCTGATAGGGGTAGGCGTTCTCGCGGCCCTCAAGCCCGACGAGCTTGGCCATGCTTCCAGCGACGCGCCGGCGCTCCTCACGGGAGCTTCCAGCGCAGGTTAGGCTGAACGCGATGTTCTCGCCCACGGTCATCCAGTTGAACAGCGCGTATGATTGGAAAACGACGCCCCGGTCCGGTCCGGGACCGGAGATTGCCTTTCCCTCGATCAGCGCGGCTCCGGTTGTTGGGAAAAGAAAACCGGCCACGATGTTGAGCAACGTCGTCTTGCCGCAGCCGGACGGCCCTAGGATGGAAACGAACTCGCCGTGGCGGATCTCGAACGAGACCTTGTCAAGGATACTCATGCCGCCATACGCGAGCGATACGTCCCGGAACGCGATCACAGGCTCCGCGGTGCTGATGCCCCGTCTGGGGGCGCCACCGTCGCTCGGCTCATCAGGAGGTCGGAGCATGGACGACTTCACCTTTCAAAACTTCCGCAGATCCCCAGCTCCGCTCGGGCCGGTTTATGGTCGGGAAGCTGATGGCGCCTCGAATTCCTGGCAACGGGCCACGAGTGCCGATCAGTTGCGCGGCGCGGCGGCGCCGAACGGCTCGCGACGGTCATATTCGAGCGCGACCTCGTTCATGGTCATGAAGGTCGCGCCCTGCGCCGCCAGCGTTTCGATCAGCCTTTCGAGCACCATCATACGATGGCCCCGGCCCATGCAGTAGGGGTGGAAGGTGTAGGTGATCACGCCCCACTCCACTGTCCTTGTCATGTAAAGATAGTCGTTGACCCAGTTTTCCAGGACCGCGCCGGCGTTCATCAGGCCTGGCTGAACCCAGTTCGGAGTGCGCAGGAGCTCGAAATGAGGAGCGTCATCGAGCGACCAGCTTACCGGTATGTCGATCAAAGCGGTCGGATTGCCGAAAACCGCGGGCTGCTCGAGGGTGATCACGTCCCCGGTCCGCGTCCGGTAGGGCGTGTAATCCTGGGCCATGCCGTTGCTCCCGTAAAGGAAACCGTGCTTGAGCAGAAGCTCGACGGTGTGGGCGCTCATGTCCCAAACAGGTGAGCGGTATCCGGACGGATATCGGCCGGTGATCGCCCGTAAGGTCTCGTTCGCGCGCAACAGCCCGGCCTCCTCCTCTTCCCGGGACATTTGCAAAGGCGAGATGTGGGTCCAGCCATGGTTGCCAAGCTCGTGGCCGTCATCGTGGACCGCGTGCACGGCCTCCGGGTAGGTTTCCGCCGTGTGGCCGGGCACGAACCACGTGCACTTGATGCCGAAGCGCGCGAGCAACGCCCGAATGCGCTCCGCGCCCACGACGCCGAACTCGCCGCGCGAGATCGGCATCGGCGTGGTCATGCCACGTGCGATCCAAAGCGACAGCGCGTCGAAGTCGAAGGTTAGGCAGACGATGTGCTTGGGCATGGCTCGTTCCCGGCCGACTGGCCTCATCAGTGTTTCTGGAGCTGAGCTTCGTAGCTCGGGATCGTAGATCGCGAGGGACCGTGCTCCGAACCGCTGCCGCCACGCTATTCGACACGATAGGAGAAGCTGGTGTTCCGGAACTGGAAGATCGGTTTCATGATGCTATTTCGTCTTCTCGAGATAGGTCTGAAGCGGCTCAACGTCGATGATCTTTGACCAATCCTTCGGCAATGCAGCGATCCGCCTTTGGGAAATGAGGAAGTCCCCGATCTCCTGGAGGTGTTCCATCATTTGTGATTTCATCACCTCGCCCGGCACTCCGAGATAGGGCTGCGTGAGTTGTTCCTTGAGGGTGGGAAAGGTGGAACCCATGCGGTCGAGCATCGCATTGAACTCCGGCACCGTCATGCCGAGGCGCTTCGCTTCATACTGGCGGACTTCGTCCGGCGACTTTGCCAGATCGTTCATGGCCATTTGCCAGGCCGCAAAGAACTTCTGGATGAGTTCGGGATGGTCTTTCACGAATCCAGCGCGTCCGGCCAAGAAGACACCGCTGATGTCGCCAATCGATTCCGTCGTCGCGAGGACCTTCCCGTCCTTCTGCATAATCCAGATGTTCGGTTCCCAGATGAAGGCAGCATCGATCTGTCCCGCCTGAAAGGCCGCCGGCATGTTCGCAGGAGACAGATTCACGAGCGTGACGTCTTCCGGCTTGATCCCAGCCATCTTCAACGCGCGGATCATGTGCTCGTGGCTCGTCGATCCGACCGAGATGCCGATCTTCTTACCCTTGAGATCGGCGAGACTTTCAATCCCGGATGCGTTTCTCGCAACGAGCCGCGTTCCCGTTCTACTAAGCCGATCAGTCATGATAATCGTGAGCGGGATGCCGTTCGCATATCCGGTCACGATTGGAAACTCGCCGAGCCAGCCGAGATCGACATCGCCGGACGCCATCGCAGGCAGGATCGCGGGCCCCGCCGGAAAGGGCACCAGTGACACCTTTAGGCCGGCCTTCTCGAAAAGCTTGGCTGCCTGCGCATATATGGTCAGCGTGGTGAGATCGCCAGTCTGGTAGGCGAGTCGGAGCGTGGTGTCGTCAGCCCATGCGGGACGGGCGAGGAGAAGCCCGATGACAACAAGGAGCTGTAGGATGCGGCTCATTTCAGTCCCTTCGGAGTGCAGAAGAATGGTGACCCGTTCACGCCCACAGTGACCACCTCGCCACTATGGCACTCGCGAGTCAGTTGTTGGACAGAAGCAATCGGTGTGCCACCTGGAATCGCGCCCCGCCGTGAACGGCACCCGATAGCTGTCCAGCCTCAACTCGTTCGCGCTGGAGATATGCACCAGTCGTCTCCTATGGCATGCGGGAGAGAAGGTCACTCGGTGCTCGCTACAACAAGCCGTTTTTTCTGATACCTTACGTTATTGATAAGGCGCAATATCGTTTGCTAAGTTTTCCGGATACTGAACACCTGCAACAGGCAGCCGGTCACCGTCTGTGGTTTCTGCGTCGTTCTCTCGAAGCGCTTCGAGCCGTTCCTGCTCGGAGCATAGGAGGGCGGCTTCGAGTTTGGACGCCTGCTCGCCAACACCGCCCGCGCCGCAACCCCGCTTTTCGATCCGGAAATCCATATACGGGATTCCCCTGCCGCTATACGACTTGGGTCCCCCGCGCCAAACCGGTTAGGATTGCGCGTCGCTAGGCGTCTGCGCCCACCATGGCGTCTATCGTTCGGAACGCCGTGGCGCTACGCAGAGCCGCCTGCAGCCTCATCAGCAACGCCGCAAGCGCCTCCCCGTCGGCGGCAGTGCCATACAGGTACCAATCGGGGCGCACGACAGCGGCCAGGCATGCACGGCTGGCGAACCACGCTGGGTAGACGCCGTCCATGTCCACCAGCGGGGCCGACTCCTCCGTGGAGTCAACGACCGCGATCCGGCCGCCGATCTCCGCCCATGCCTCGCGTTGTCTGGCTGTGAGGTGGTCGAGCGCCCCGGCGCCCGATGCGACGATGCACCAGCCCGCGCCGACGATGTCGTCGAAGTGGCCGACCCGGTCGCCAGAGCGCACCCGCCCCTGCGGGAAGAACGCGCCGCTGTCGGCAACCAGCCGCCCAGTGAGGGCCGGGAACGTCAGCTTCTCCGGATGCTTCTGGGCGCGGCGTTGCGCGATCAGGCGGGCGTCCCGTTCGCGCGCCGCCGCCGGGTCGCGCAGGGTTTGCACGCGGCCCAACTCGATGGCCTTCTCGGTGATGAACCTGACATGCGGCTCACGCTCCGGCTGGTAGGTGTCCAGCACCGCCGGGTCGGCCCGGCCAGTCAACACGAGGTCGAGCTTCCAGGCCAGGTTGTGGCTATCCCGGATGCCGGAGCACATGCCTTGGCCCAGGAAGGGCGGCATCTCATGCGCGGCATCCCCGGCCAGCAGCACGCGCCCTTGCCGCCACTCGCCAGCGATGCGGGACCGGAACACGTAGTTGACCACGCGGATCATCTCCGCATCGTCCTGGGACAGATAGGGGCTGACGCGCGCCCAGACCCGGGCCGGCTCGACCGCTTCCTCCGGCGTTTCGCCAGGGTTCAGCATGAAGGAGAAGCGGTGGTGCTCGGGGCCGATCCGCACGATGGAGGTCGGCTGCGCCGGGTCGCAGATCTGGCGGAACATCGGCAGGCCCGGCACGATCCGGCGCATGCGGAAGTCGCACACCAGCCAGTTCTCCTGGAACCCGTAGTCGTCCACGGAGCCGCACAGCGTCCGGCGCGTGAAGCCGCTGCCGCCGTCCGCCCCGACCGCATAACGGGCTCGCACGGCCGACGTGCCGTCGGCGCCATGGATCGTGACCGCATCCCCGTCCTGGCTGATCCCGGATACCGTGAAGCCCTGGCGGACTTCGACGTTGGGCAGCGCCTTGATGTGCCGGTCCAGCACCGTTTCCACGTGCGGCTGGAACATCATATACAGCGCCGCCCAGCCGCCCGGCCCGGGGTCCGCATACTCGATCTCCACAAGGGTTTCGCCGTCGGCGTTCAGCCAATCGTAGTTCCGCTGGGCCACTGCGCCATGGCTGATGGCCTCGGCAAGGCCGAGCTTCTGGAACGTCCGCATGATCTCGTCGTCGAAGCAGGCGGCGCGGGGCAGGTTATAGAGGCCGTCATACCGTTCCAGCACCACGATGCGGTGGCCGCGCTGGCCTAGCAGCGCCGCGAGGGTCATCCCGGTCGGCCCGTAGCCGATTACGGCCACATCGAAGTCGGTCATCGCTGCCTCCCGCTGCAAGCTGGGCGTTCCGCCCTCACTTGGCCTGACCGTGCTCCGTTCCGTCCACGCGGGCGAGTGCAGGTGCTGCAGTGCCCAAATGCACGGCGTGCATCGGCGGCACGTGCCCGCCCGTCTGGTGCATCGCCGCCTGGCCGATGCGCCAGGCCGCCAATGCCGCCGCCGGCTGCCAGAATAGGGTCAACGCTCACCCTCGGTCCTCCCTTGTATCGTCCTGTCAGTCCTTGGATAGGCTGCCGCCCACCTTGGTCCGCGTCGCGTCGGGCGCCGACTGGTCCAACTCGTTTTCCAGATGCGCAAGGTTAGCGTCCACGCGCAGCAGCATCGCCTTCAGGGACGCCGCCTCCTGCTTCGACAAGTCGCCAGTGGCCACCGCCTCGTAATGTGCCGCACGCGGGATCAGCCGGGCCGCAAGTTCGATGCCGCGGGGCGCCAGATCGACCGCCAGGCTGCGCTGGTTCGTTTCCGGGCGCTCCCGCGTCACCAGGCCCATCCGCTGCATGTTGCCCAGCAGGCGGGACAAGGTGGAGGCTTCGACCGACGTAAGAGCGGCAAGCTCGCCCAGCCGCTGCGGCGTGCCCTGTTCCGCCAGCGCGGCCAACACGCGGTACATGGGCAGCGTCAGCCGGTCGCGGGCCAGCTCGCGGCTAAACAGTTCCCCCATGCGAAGGCCAAGCTGGGCCAGCAGGTAGGGCAGCGAGGTCGAGAAGCGATACACGGGCGGCCCCCTTGTTTGCAGGGCCATATCTTGCACATGCAAGGTTTGTATTGACAAGAGCGTGCCGCGGCCGCTCTCATGGGCGCGAACGGCAATGGCCGCAGCGGAGGAAACGTCACATGCAGGGCAAAGTCGCGCTGGAGGAGCACTTCGCGCTCCCAGAAACCGTGCAGGACAGCGCTGGCTTCGTGCCCGGCGACTATTGGATCGAGCTGAAGGCGCGCCTGCTGGACATGCAGGATCGCCGCTTGCGGGAGATGGACGCCCACGGGATCGAGATGATGCTGCCATCTCTCAACGCGCCTGCGGTCCAGGCCATCCCAGACCGGGCGCACGCCTTCGAGGTCGCCCGCCGGGCCAACGATTTTCTGGCCGCGGAGGTGCAGAAGCGCCCCGATCGATTCCAGGGCCTGGCTGCGCTGCCGATGCAGGATCCGGAGGCCGCGGCGCGGGAGTTGGTGCGGTGCGTCCGCGACCTGGGCTTCCGCGGCGCCCTGGTCAACGGGTTTAGCCAGGTGGACGATCCGGCCAACGCAACCTACTACGACCTGCCGCAGTATCGCCCGTTCTGGGTGGAAGCGGAGAAGCTGGGCGTGCCGTTCTACCTGCACCCCCGCAATCCCTTGCCGCAGCATGCGGGCATCTATGAAGGCCATCCCTGGCTGCTCGGTCCCACCTGGGCGTTCGGGCAGGAAACCGCGGTCCACGCCTTGCGCCTGATGGCATCCGGCTTGTTCGACGCGCACCCCAAGCTGCAGATCATCCTCGGCCACATGGGGGAGGGGCTGCCCTACTCGATGTGGCGGGTGGACAACCGCAACGCCTGGGTCAAGACGCCGAAGTCCTACCCCGCCAAACGGCCCCTGGGCGACTACTTCCACGAGAACTTCTACATCACGACCTCGGGCAACTTCCGCACGCAGACCCTGATCGACGCGATGCTGGAGATTGGCGCCGACCGCATCCTGTTCTCGGCTGACTGGCCGTTCGAGAACATCGACCACGCGGCGGACTGGTTCGACGCCTGCACCATCTCGGACGCGGACCGGCGCAAGATCGGCCGCACCAACGCTTGGGACCTGTTCGGCTTGGGCCAGGCGCAGCAGCAGTCGCTCGCGGCGGAATAAACAAAAAACCATGGGGGAACGCCGATGCCAGCGGAGCTGGATGTCCACGAGGAACTAGCCGGCGCCAGGGTCGGGCCGGTCCATCGCATGCTCGGCGTGCTGGTCGCGCTGATGACGTTGTTCGACGGCTACGACACCTTCAACCCAGCCTATGTCATCCACTACGTCGCCAAGCCCTGGGGCCTGTCGGCGGGGCAGGCCGGGTTCCTGGTCAGCAGCGGGCTGATCGGCTTCCTGATCGGCGCAGCCGGTCAGGGCATGGTGTCGGACCGCCTGGGGCGGCGGGTCACCTTATTGGCCGGCTTGTGGATCGTGAACGTGTTCACGGTGCTGACGCCCTTGCTGGGCACCAGCTTCGGCGCGTTCTGCACCCTGCGCGTCCTGACCGGCATCGGGCTGGGCATGCTGTTGCCGCTGGCCGCGACCTACATCAACGAACTGGCGCCGCGCCGGGTCAGCAATGCTTTCTCCTTGTGGGGCGTGGCGCTGGGATGGTCGCTGGGCGGGACCTTGGCCGGGCTGGTCGGCGTGTTCCTGACGCCGCGCTTCGGGTGGGAGGTGCTGTACTGGGCCGGCGCGCTGTCCATCCCGCTGACGCTGCTGATGCACCGGGCGCTGCCGGAAAGCCCGAAGTTCCTGGCGCTCACGGGCCGGCATGATGAGTTGCGCCGCCTGCTGGCCCGGCTGCGCCCGGAGCGGGCGGCGGCCTATGCCGAAGCCGGCCTGCGCGCCCGGCCGGAGCCGCAGGTGGGCAATCCCGTCGCTGCCCTGCTGACGCCGCGCTACCGCCGCACGTCGCTGACGATCTGGGCCACGTCGTTCCTGAGCCTGTTCTGCATCTTTGGTCTGACGGGCTGGATTCCCACGGTGATGATGAAGCGGGGCGAGACGTTCGCGGCCTCCTTTGGGTTTGGGGCACTGATGCAGGTCATGTCGTTCATCGGCGGGCTGGTGCTGGCGACGCTGGCGGACCGGCGTCCCAGCGCGTCCACACGGCTGCTCGCGGCGTGGTGGGGCTTGGGCGGGCTGTCGGTGATCGCGCTGATCTTCCTGGGTGGGCACGGGGTCAATTTCGTCTGCGTCGCGGCGGCAGGCTTCCTCATCATCGGGGCGCAGCACGTGCTGAACAACTTCACCGCTGCCAGCTACGACACCGGCCTGCGGGCGTCCGGCGTGGGCATGGAACTGGGCGTGGGCCGCATTGGCGCCATCCTGGGGCCGTTGGCGGCAGGACTGCTGCAAGGCGCGACTGGCGGTCCGGAGGCGATGTTCTGGACCATTGGCGCCGCTGGGTTGCTGGCAGCGGCGTGCATCGCCTCGCTCGGGTCTACCCAGCCGTTGAAGACGGCTCCGGCAGCTATCCTCGGCGGTGGGGCGTTGGGTTGATATCGTCCTTCACCTACGAGGCGCCGGCGCAACGTGTCGTGTTCGGCCGCGGCACGCTGGCGCAGGTTGGCGACGAGATCCGGCGGCTGGGGCATGGCCGGGCGCTTGTGCTGTCCACCCCGCCGCAGGAAGCGGACGCGCAGCGCCTGGCATCGGCGCTGGGCAGCCTGGCGGCCGGCGTGTTCGCCGGGGTGGCAGCCGACCTGGCCGTCGCGGCACCTTATCCCAATCCGGCGCCACTCGACCGCGCCGCCATCCGGGTGCTGCTACAGGCCGCATTCGACGGCACCGCACCCCGGTAAAGGAGGCCCGCCATGGACCATGTACCCACCCGCGACACAGACGAGCACACCATCACCGACGCCGTGCTCGCGCGCTTCGGCGATACGCCCGACCTGCGCCTCAAGCATCTCGTGCAGTCACTGGTCCGCCACGCCCACGCTTTCGTGCGCGAGGCCGAGCCGACGTTCGCCGAATGGCAGCAGGCCATCGCCTTCCTGACACGCACTGGCCAGACCTGCACCGACACGCGTCAGGAGTTCATCCTGTTGTCGGACGTGCTGGGCGTGTCCATGCTGGTGGACGCGATCAACCACCGCATGCCGGAAGGCGCGACGGAAACCACGGTCCTTGGCCCGTTCCACGTCATGGACGTGCCGCTCCGGCCCCTGGGCACGGACATTGGGGCGGGCCTGGCAGGGGAGCGGCTGTTCGTCGAGGGGACCGTATCCTCTGCGGACGGCACACCCTTGCCCGGCGCCGTGCTGGAAATCTGGCAATCCGACGACGATGGCTTCTACGACGTGCAGCGGCCGGAGCTGGACGGCCCGTCGCTGCGCACCCGGCTGCGGGCAGACGGGCAGGGAGGATTCCATTTCTGGACGATCATGCCGACGGCCTACCCGATCCCCGACGACGGGCCGGTGGGCGACCTGCTGAAGGCGACGAAGCGCCACCCGTGGCGACCGGCGCACCTGCACTTCATGATCTCGGCTGAGGGCCACGAGCAGTTGGTGACGCACATCTTCGTCGCAGGCAGCGACTACCTGGACAGCGACGCGGTGTTCGGCGTGAAGGGGTCGCTGATCCAGGAGTTTACGCGGCACGGGCCGGGGCAGGCTCCGGACGGCAAGCCCGTGGACGGGCCGTGGCGGAGGCTGTCCTACGACTTCGGCTTGAAGTCCCTGCACACGCCGGCGCTGGCGTTGCGGAATCAATATTAACACTACGGAGGCGATCTTGGCTGTCACGCTCATCAACACCTTCATCGTCCAAGAAGGCCAGGAGGATGAGTTCCTCCGCAACTGGCAGATGTCGGCCGACCACTTCTCGAAGACGCCGGGCTTCATCGAAACGAAGCTGCACCGCAACACCGGCGTCGGCAACGGCACCTTCGCCTTCATCAACATTGCGAAGTGGACGAGCGCCGAGGCATGGCGCAGCACGCACGAGGCCTATAAGCCGACCGAATACAAGCTGGACGGCGTTAAGGGCCACCCGGCGATCTTCGAACCCATCGTGAACATGGTCTATCAGGGCGACCAGCCGCAGCTTCCCGGGGCCGACTAGCCCCGTCCCCGCCCCACCCGCAACATGCCGTGCTGGGGCGCCGCGGCAGCCCAGCCCGGACCATCCCGGAGCATTGCCATGCCAGACATCGAGGCTTCCACAACCGCAGTTGTCACGCGCCGGCTGATCCCGTTCCTGTTCCTGTTATTCGTGGTCAACTTCCTGGACCGGGTGAACGTCGGCTTCGCCGCTTTGCAGATGAACGCCGACCTCGGGCTGACCCCGGACGTATTCGGCCTGGGCGTCGGCGTGTTCTTCGTCGGCTACCTGCTGTTCGAGATACCGAGCAACCTGGTCCTGCAGCGCATCGGCGCCCGTGTCTGGATCGCGCGGATCATGGTGACCTGGGGCCTGCTCTCGATGGCGATGGCGCTCGCTACTGGGGTCAAATCGTTCTACGCCCTGCGCTTCTTGCTTGGGATCGCGGAGGCCGGGTTCGTGCCGGGCATCCTGCTGTATCTCGGACAGTGGTTTCCAGAACGGGCGCGGGCGGCGGCAGTGGCGAAATTCATGAGCGCAAGCGCCATCTCCATCGTGGTCGGCGGGCCGTTGTCGGGCGTCATCATGCAGCTCGGCGGGGCGATGGGCCTGGCCGGATGGCAGTGGTTGTTCATCCTAGAAGGGGCGCCGGCCGTGCTCCTGGGCCTGGCCTGCCTGCGCTACCTCGACAACCGCCCGGCGGATGCCGCCTGGCTCGGCGCCGGGCAGCGCGCGTGGCTGTGCGCGACCCTGGAGCGGGAGGCGGCGGCACGCACGGGACACGGGCTGTCCACGGCGGGGACGGCGTTGCGGGATGCCAAGGTCTGGCTGCTGGGTGGCGTCTACTTCTGCACCGGCATCGGCTTCTACGGCGTGTCGCTGTGGCTGCCGCAGATCGTGCGCCAGCTTTCGGGCTGGTCCACGTTGACCATCGGCCTGGCAACGGCCGTGCCGTTCGTGGCCGCGGCGGCGGCCATGATGCTGAACGGCCGCCATTCCGACCGGACGGGGGAGCGGACCTGGCACATCATCGGCTCCTGCCTGCTCGGCGCCGCCGGGTTCACAGTCGGCGCGTTCGCGGGCAGCCCGGCCGTGGCGCTCCTGGGCGTGTCACTGGGCGCGGTGGGCATCTGGGGCTGCATCGGGGTATTCTGGTCGCTGCCGATGGCGGTGCTGGGCGGCACCGGGGCTGCCGCTGGAATCGCGCTTATCAACTCGGTCGGGAACGTCGGCGGCTTCGCCGGCCCCTACCTGATCGGCTTGCTGCGGACGCGCACCTCGGATTTCAGCGCGTCCCTGCTGATGATCGCGGGATTCCTGGTGCTGGGCTGCGTGCTGGTGGGGGTGCTGCACCTCCGCCGGGCCGCGCGGACTGCGCCCGCTGCGTCCTGACGCGGTGCGCCGGGCTGGGGCGGCCGGCGCGGGCCATGCGCCGCGTGCGAACGAACCGGGTCGCAGCAGCAGGAAGCAGGCCGCCGCAACGGCCAGGATGGC
>CAXSDH010000106.1:0-11672 GCA_964235765.1 uncultured Acetobacteraceae bacterium | reverse complement strand
ATATTCGGTGCCGCTGCCGGGCCCGGGCGAAGCCAAGCGCGCGATCATGGACAGCTATACCAAGCAGCACTCGGCGGAGTACCAGAGCCAGGCGCTGATCGACCTCGCCTTCCGCATGGGAAAGCAGGTGGCCGACTCGGGCGCCGACTGGGAAAAGGTGGCCGAAGTGGTGATCGAGACCAGCCACCACACCCATTACGTGATCGGCACCGGCTCGAACGACCCGCAGAAAATGGACCCGCAGGCGAGCCGCGAGACGCTCGACCACTCCATCACGTTCATCGTGGCGGTGGCGTTGCAGGACCAGGCCTGGCACCACGTCCGCAGCTACGCGCCCGAGCGGGCGCAGCGGCCCGACACCGTGCGGCTCTGGCACAAGATACGCACCGTGGAGGACCCGCGCTGGACCGAGCGCTACCACGCCCGCCGCCATGAGGACCTGGCCTTCGGCGGCCGCATCAGCATCCGCATGCAGGATGGCAGCGTCATCGAGGACGAGATGGCGGTGGCCAACGCGCACCCGCTCGGCGCCACGCCCTGGACCCGGCCGGACTACATCCACAAGTTCCATTCCATGACCGAAGGCCTGATCACGCCGGAGGAGAGCCGCCGCTTCCTCGAGGCGTGCGAGGCGCTGCCCGGGCTGCGTGCGGGCGAGCTGCACCGGCTGAACGTGGCCATGCCGGCCGGCAGCGTGCGGGCCGGAAAAGCCGGCATCTTCTAGCTCGCCTTCGCTTGGCTTCCGCCTTTTCCCTGGAGGAAAGAATGTCCGATACCCAGACCGCTCCCAAGGCCAAGAAGGGCGTCGCCCTTGCCGGCGTCGCCGCAGGCAATACCGCGCTCTGCACCGTGGGCCATACCGGCAACGACCTGCACTATCGCGGCTACGACATCCTCGACGTCGCCGAGCGGTGCGAGTTCGAGGAGATCGCCTACCTGCTTATCCACGGCGTGTTGCCGACCGCGGCCCAGCTCACGGCGTATCAAGCCAAGCTGCGCTCCCTGCGCGGCCTGCCGCATGCGGTGCGGCATGTGCTCGAAGCGCTGCCGGCGGCCACCCATCCGATGGACGTGATGCGCACCGGCATCAGCGCGCTGGGATGCACGCTTCCGGAGCGGGAGGACCACGGCGCCGCCGGCGCGCGCGACATCGCCGACCGCATCATGGCCTGCGGCGCGTCGATCCTGCTGTATTGGCACCACTGGTCGCATCATGGCCGCCGTATCGCGGTGGAAACGGATGACGCCAGCATCGGCGGGCATTTCCTGCATTTGCTGCACGGCGTCCCGCCCTCCCCGGAGTGGGAGCGGGCGATGCACACCAGCCTGATCCTCTATGCCGAGCACGAGTTCAACGCGAGCACCTTCACCGCCCGCGTGATCGCCGGGACGGGGGCGGACATGCACTCGGCGATCGTCGGCGGCATCGGCGCGCTGCGTGGGCCGAAGCATGGCGGCGCCAACGAGGTGGCGCTCGAAATCCAGCAACGCTATGCGAGCCCGGCTGAGGCGGAGGCGGACGTTCGCCGCCGGGTCGCGGCCAAGGAGGTCGTCATCGGGTTCGGGCACGCGGTGTATACCGTGGCGGACCCGCGCAACGTGGTGATCAAGGGCGTGGCGAAGCGGCTGGCCGAGCAGAACGGCGACACCCTGACCTATGAGGTCGCCGACCGCATCGAGGCGACCATGTGGGAGCTGAAGCGCATGTTCGCGAACCTCGATTGGTTCAGCGCCGTGGCCTATAGCCAGATGCGCATCCCGACCGCCATGTTCACGCCGATCTTCGTCATCGCGCGCACGTCCGGCTGGGCGGCGCATGTCATGGAACAGCGCGTCGACAACAAGCTGATCCGCCCGGCGGCGAACTACACCGGGCCGGAGAACCTGGCGTTCGTGCCGATCGAGAAACGGTAGCGCTCAGACAATCCTTCTTGGGTCATTGCAGGCTGTGCTGGTTTTTGTTGACAGGCACGGGTCTGGCGCGTGACAGCGGATGAGGTGTGCACGTCCACGATTCGCGCGGCATCGGGCCGAGGATCGGCGTGTACCCGGGAGCGAAACGTTCGCCCTCAACTGGACGCCTGCAAACCGGCCACAGGAGGATACAGCGGTGACTGAAGAAACCACGGCGACGAAGCGGGCCCAGGCGATGGCCGTGCGCGCTTCCACCAAGACGGCGGCGAACGGCGCGGCTGCTCCGAAGCCTTCGGCAAAGCGGGCGGCGCCCAAGAAGGCTGCCGCCCCCGAGGCCGCTCCCGCCAAGCCGGCGGCGGCCAAGGCGGCGCCGAAGAAAGCTGCGGCCGAGACCAAGACCGCCGCGAAGGCCGCCCCGCAAGCGGCGGCGGCGCCGAAGAAGGCTGCCGCTCCGAAGGCCACGCCAGCGAAGGCTGCGGCACCCAAGAAGGCTGCGGCGCCCAAGCAGGCTGCCGCTTCCAAGACCGCCGCCGCGCCGAAGAAGACCGCCAAGGCGGCCGGACCCGCGCCGGACGCGATGCCTGCGAAGTCGCCGGCCGAGAAAAGCGCTGCTGCCAAGACGATGAAGACGGCGAAGTCGCCCGCAGAGCGCAGCGCGGCGGCCAAGAAACTCGGCGCGACCGGGGCAACCGGCCGCGGCAGGAAGCCTGCTTCCGCCGCGAAGGGCGCAAACTAGCTTCTTGCCCGAATGTAGTGCGTGACCGGCGCTGCCGTCAGCGCCGGTCACGCTGCAGGCGGCTACCCGAAGGTTTCCAATAGGTCGTCGACCTGGGCAGCGTTCAGCGGGCGGGTTGCCGTGCTCCGCAGCAGGATCGCCAGCTTGGCTGCTTCCTCCAACTCCTCGGCCGCAAACACGGCATCCGTCAGCGTGCGGCCGCTGACCACCGGGCCGTGGTTGGCCAGCAGCACGGCGCGCGCGGTGCGGGCTTCGGCGCGGATGGCCGGCTCCATCGCCGGGTCGCCGGGACGGTAATAGGGCACGACGGGCAGGCGCTTGCCCACGCGCATCACGAAATAGGGGGTCAGCGGCGGGATCGGGTTCTCCGGGTCGGCGTCCGCCAGGCAAGCCACCGCCGTCGCCATGGTGGAGTGAAGGTGGACCACGGCGCCGGCCTCCGCACGGGCCTGGTAGAAGGCACGGTGCATGAACACCTCCTTCGAGGGCTTGTCGCCCGATACGTGCGTGAAATCCGGCGCCAGTTTGGCGATGCGCCCGGCCTCAAGCCGGCCCAGGCAGGAGTTGGTCGGCGTGATCAGGTACCCGTCCGGCAGCCGCACGCTGACGTTGCCGGCGCTGCCGACCGAGTAGCCGCGCGCAAACAGGCTGGCGCCAAGCTGCACCAGCAGGCCGCGGGTTTCCGCCTCGGTCATGCCGCGCGCTCGAACGCGGAGAGGAAAAAGTCGCGCCCGCCGAAATTGCCGGACTTCAAGGCGAGCAGCATCGGCGCGCCCGTGCCCTCGGCGAAGGTCCAGGGCACGCCCGGGTCAATTTCTGCGCCGATGCGCAGCCGCTTCACGCCGAGCGCGCCCACCACCGCACCGCTGGTCTCGCCGCCGGCCACCACCATGCGGCGCACGCCGCGCGCCACCAGGCCGGCGGCGATGCCGGCCATCGCCGTTTCGATCAGGGCGCCCGCCGCCTCCCGCCCCAGCTTCGCCTGTAGTGCTGCGACGCGGTCGGGCGGGGCGGATGCGGCGATGACGACCGGCTGCTCGCCCAGCTTGCCCTCCGCCCAGGCCAGCGCCTGTGCGACCAGGGCGGCCGCGTCGGGCGATGCCAAAGCGTCCAGCTCCAAGGTGGGCGCCCGGTCCCGCGCCGTGGCGACCTGGAACAAGGTCGCCCGCGAGCAGGACCCGGCCAGCACCGCCGCATGGCCAGGCGCCGGCGGCAGCGCCCCGGCCTCCGCCTCCCGCAACAAGCCCTGCGCGCGGAAGTTGTCGGGAAGCCCCATGGCGATGCCGGAGCCGCCGGTAACCAGCGCGTGCCCCGCCACCGCTTGGCCGATCGACAGCAGATGCGCATCGCTGACCGCATCCACGATGGCGTAGCGCCGCCCCTGCTCCTTCAACGCCGACAGCGCTGCCCGGATGGCGCCGCCGCCCTGTTCCACCGTCGCGAACGGCACCAGGCCCACCGTGCCCTCGGTCTGCCGCGACAGCACGCGCACCAGGTTGGCGTCGCGCATGGGCGTGAGCGGGTGGTCCTGCATGCCGCTTTCGTTCAGCAGCGCGGCGCCGACGAAGAGGTGCCCCTGGAACACGCTGCGCGCATTGGCGGGGAAGGCGGGGCAGGCGATGGCGAAGCCGCAGCCGAGCCCTGCCGTCAGCGCGTCCGCGACCGGGCCGATGTTGCCCTCGTCGGTGCTGTCGAAGGTGGAGCAATATTTGAAGAAGAACTGCCGGCAGCCCGCGCCTTGCAGCCAGCGAAGCGCCGCCAGGCTTTGCCGAACCGCCTGCGCCGGACCGATGGTGCGGGACTTCAGCGCAACCACCACCGCATCCGCGTCGGGCGGCGTTTCGTCCGGCGCGGGCACGCCGATCACCTGCACCGTGCGCATGCCGTTGCGGACCAGCATGGAGGCGAGGTCGGTAGCGCCCGTAAAATCGTCCGCGATGCAGCCCAGCAGTGCCATCGGCCTAGCTCCTCAGAATGGTTTCGAACGCCTGCGCCTGCTGTATCCAGCCCGGCAGCGCTTGCCCAGCCCGCCAAGCGGCCTCGGCCATGTCGGCGCGGAGCGCGCGGTCGAACACCAGCCGTCGCAGGCACTTGCCGAAGGTGGCGGCATCGTCCAGCGCGCAGACCGCGCCGCATTCGGGCGTGACCAGGGCGCCGGCGTCGCCGCCATCGGTCACCACGGCGGGGATGCCCCGGCGCAGCGCTTCGGCGACGGCGCTGGCGTATCCTTCCCAGCTTGTGGCCAGGGCGAACAGGTTGGCCGCAGCCCATTCGCGATCCAGCGCCGCCCGGCCGGGATTGGCGAGCAGGGTGGCGCGGGCAGACAGGCCGAGATCTTGGATCGCGGCCGCGATGCTGGCGGCATGCACCGGGTCGCGCGTGGCGTCGCCGGCGATCACCAGCCGCCAGTCGAGGTCGGTGAGCCGGGCCATGGCGCGCAGCAGGCGGTCGTGCCCCTTGCGCGGGGTCAGCACGCCCACGGAGAGGATGCGGCATCCCGTTCCCAGAAGCTGGTTGCGCGGTCCCGGCTGGCTGTGCGGTAGGTCGGCCGCGCCGGGAAGGAGGATATGCGGGCTGGCGACGCCGAACGACTGCTCCAGCCGAGCCGCCACCGGCCGGCTGGTCGCGACGACCCGGCGCAGGCGCGGCAGCATCAGCCGCTCCGTCTCCTGCACGCCCTCCCGCGCCGCCTTGTCGCGCCCCGCCGCAGCCGAGACGTGGTGCACCAGCACGACGGCGTCGCGGCCGATCAGCTCATCCAGGCGGGGCAGCAGGCTTGGCAGCAGCATGCCGTCGACGACCGGTGTGGCGCCGGCCGGGAAATAGGGCGCTTCGCCTTCCATCAGCTCCACCCCATGGCCCAGGCTGCGCAAGGCGGGCACGATGCCTTGGGTGAAGTGGGCGCCGCCACCGCCGCCCGTCGCGGCCGGGGTGGGGAGGGCGAAGGCGAGATTCATGGCGCATGGGGTAACATGGGTGGTCACAGCCGTCACCGTCGCGCCGGGTCAGGCCTGTTTGATCAAGGCCAACCCTCCGCGATGCGGCACCGCGCCGCCACGCGCCCCATAGCGGGCCACCGGCGGCGACTGCCGCGCGGCCCGCGCGACCATGGCCATGATGCGGTCCTGCACCCGGATCGCGCGTTCGAGCAGCCGCTTGTTCTCTCCGACCAGTTCGCGCAGGCGCAGCGCGGCCTCAGGCGGAACACCTATCGCCGGCAACGCCCGTGCCGCGGCAAGCTTTTCGTCGAGCAAGGCTGCCGACCCGGCCGCGTCGTGCCGTTCCAGCGCCGCATTCTCGGCGAGCAACACGGCCTCGAGCCGTGCGGCGGCCTCGCCCGGGGTCATCACGCGCGCTCCATCTTGGCTTCCTGCATCCGCAGCATCTGCTGCATCACCGGCCGCGCCAGGCCGAGCCCGCCATTTGCGGCGATGTGCTTGGCCATCTCGGTCACCATCAGCGGCTTCCACGCCGCCTCGCCGTCGCCGCCGCCGAACAGGCCCTTGGATTGCTCGACCGTATCGAAGATCGGCGCCAGCATCTGGCCGAGCGCCATGGCCTCGAACTCCTGGGCGGCCTTCTGGATTTTCTGCACCTGCTGCGGAGGCAGCGTCGTTTGAAGGGCGGCTTGGGAGATGTTCATCGCACGTGGAGGTCCGCTTGCAAGGCGCCCGCTGCCTTGATCGATTGCAGGATGCTGATCATGTCGCGCGGGCCCACGCCCAGGGCGTTCAGGCTGGCCACCAGATCCCGCAAGGTCACGCCGCCGCGCAGGATGCCGAGGCGCTTGTCGGATTGCGTATCGACCTGGATGTTGGTGCGGGGCGTCACCACGGTCTGCCCGCCGGCCAGCGAATCGGGCTGGCTGACCTGCGGCTCCTCGGTCACCCGTATAGTAAGGTTGCCCTGGGCAATGGCGACCGTGCTGATCCGCACATTGGCGCCCATCACGATGGTGCCGCTGGCCTCGTCGATCACGACCGTGGCTGGGCTGTCAGGCTCGATCCGCAGTTCCTCGATCCGTGCCAGCGCGTCCAGCGGGTCGCGCCCGGAGAGGGCGATCGACACCGTGCGCGGATCGGTGGCCCGCGCGCCGCCGCCGAGCGCCCTGTTGATGGCGTCGGCCATGCGCCTGGCCGTGGTCAGGTCGGGGTTGCGCAGCCCGAGCCGCAGCCCGGTGCGGGTGCCAAGCTGGAACGGCACCTCGCGCTCGACCGTCGCGCCGTTGGCGATGCGCGCCGAGGTGGGCACGCCGCGGGTGACCGAGGCGCCGGCGCCCCGGGCGGCGATGGCGGAGGTGGCCAGCGCGCCTTGCGCCACGGCATAGACCTCCCCGTCGGCGCCCAGCAGGGGCGTGACCAGTAAAATGCCGCCGGTCAGGTCCTTCGCGTCGCCCAAGGCGGAGACCGCGATGTCGATCCGGCTGCCGCTGCGGGCAAAGGCGGGAAGGTTGGCCGTGACCATCACCGCGGCGACGTTCTTGGTTTGCAGCTTCTGCTCCTGGTCCCGCGTGTTGACGCCCAGGCGCTCCAGCATGCCGATCAGCGACTGGCGGGTGAACACCGCACTGTCCAGCCGGTCCCCGGTGCCGTTCAGGCCGACGACGAGGCCGTAGCCGACCAGCTGGTTGTCCCGCACGCCCTCCACGTCGGCGATGTCCTTGATGCGGACCTGCGCGCTGGCGGCGTGGGCCATCAGCAGCAATAAAACCAGGACGCGTGCGATCACCCCGTGGTCCTTTCCAAATCGTAAACTAGTACGTGCCATGCTGTGGGGTATGGCAATCGGTGTGCCAGGGCGTCAGCCCAGCATTTCCGGAGGTTCTGGCGTAGACGGACCCGGCATTTCGTGCCGGGTGGGTCGGAAAGGACGGGCAGGCGATGATGATGATGACGGGAATGGGTGTTGGACCGGTTCGGGCGATGCCGGTGCGTGGGCGTCCCGTGCGGGCCGCTCCGCCGGACGCGCCGTTCCAGGTGGCCGCCGAGGAGGGCGCCCTCGGCACGGCGCAGGCGGCTTGCCCGGTTTCGATGCCGTCGCTGCTGGCGATGCAGGAGGCCCAGTCGGATGCTGTCAGCGACCGCGACGCGAAGCGGCATGGCACGGCCGTCATGGACGAGTTGGCGCAGTTGCAACGGGCCATGCTGGGCGGCGGCACGGACAAGGCGCCGCTGGAAAGGTTGGCCAGCCTCGCCGCGCGACGCCCTTCGGCCGCCGATCCGCGACTGGAGGGGGTGCTGCGGGCGATCCAGTTGCGCGCTCAGGTCGAACTGGCGCGGCGGGGCGCTGCGGCTTCCGGGTGACACCCGAAAACGTATCCATGACAGGAGCTTGACACCTTCAATCCTCCCCTTGGCGTGCGACATACCTCTGGCTATAAGCCCGGCGTCACCTCGCGGGTGATCGTGAGTAAGGGACCGCCGACATGATGCTCACACTGCCTCCCGATTATCGGCCTACCGACGCCGAAGACTTCATGAACCCGATCCAGGCGGAGTATTTCCGCCAAAAACTATCGCGGTGGCGCTCGGAACTGCTGCGCGAAGCCGACGGCACCTTGGCGAGCCTGTCGTCGCAGGGCGGCATCCATGAGGCCGACATCACGGACCGCGCCAGCGTGGAAACCGACCGGGCGCTCGAACTGCGCACCCGCGACCGGGCTCGCAAGCTGATCGCTAAAATCGACCAGGCGCTCGCGCGGATCGACAACGGCGCCTACGGGTTCTGCGAGGAAACGTCCGAGCCGATCGGCCTGCGGCGGCTCGAGGCGCGGCCGATCGCCACGATGTCGATCGAGGCGCAGGAGCGGCACGAGCGGATGGAACGCGTGCATCGGGATGATTGAAGCGGGCGGCGGTTGAACATCGCCCGCCGTTGCGGCTAGTGTCGCCCCATCGGTCCGGAGAGACCTTTGGGAGGAATTGTATGATCCGCCGCCGCACCTTGCTGGCCGCCTCGGCCGGCGCGCTTTGCGCCCCAGCCATCGTCGAGCGGGCCCATGCGCAGAGCGCCTTCGACTGGAAACAGGCCAAGGGCACCAAGCTCGAGGTCAACCTGGCCAAGTCGCCCCGCGCCGACGTGCTGCAGGCGCACCAGAGGGAGTTCGAGGAGCTGACCGGCATCAAGGTCGGCGCCGAGCAGATCCCGGAGCAGCAGCAGCGCCCGAAGGTTGCGATGGAGATGAGTTCGGGCCACCCGAGCTTCGACGTGGTGAACGTGGCGATGCACGTGCAGAAGCGGCTCATCGAAAAGGGCCGCTGGATGGAGGACCTGCGGCCGTTGATCGCCGACAAGGGCCTGACCGCGCCGGACCTGGACATGGCCGACTTCAGCCCGGCCACCATCCGCGCCGCCACCGGCGCCGACGGCAAGATCAACGTGCTGCCGATGAACCAGGACCTGTTCATCCTGTACTACAACAAGGAGCTGTTCGACGCCGCCAGCCTGCAGCCGCCCAAGACGTTCGACCAGATGATGAATGCGGCGCAGAAGCTGACAGACAAGACCAAGGGCGTGTACGGCTTCACCGGCCGTGGCGTGAAGAACGCCAACGTCGTGCTGTACGACAACGTGCTGCTCGGTTGGGACCAGGAGACGATCAGCGCCGACGGCAAAACCTTGCTGACCGACACGCCCGCCGCGATCGAGGCGGCGACCTGGTATCAGAAAATCATGCGGGAGTGCGCGCCGCCGGGCTCGGTGGGGTTCAACTGGAACGAGTGCCAGACGACCTTTGGCCAGGGCCGCGCGGCCATGTGGTGGGACGGCATCGGCTTCTCGGCGCCGCTCGTGGACCCCTCCAAGTCCAAGGTGGTGGGCAAGGTGGGCTTCGCGCCGGTGCCGATGGGGCCGAAGGCGCAGCATTCGGCCACCTTCATCGACGGCATGGGTATCCCGGTCGGGGTCAAGAACAAGACGGGCGCCTGGCTTTACCTGCAATGGGCCTGCAGCAAGACGATGTTCCCCAACTGGCTGCGTATGGGCGCCGGCACGCCGCCGCGCGCCAGCTCGTACGGCGACCAGGAGCTGATCAAGGCGAGCCAGTTCCCCAAGGAGTGGTTCGACACGACGCTCATCAGCCTCAAGCTGGCCCGTAGCGGGCTCCCCGAGATCGTCCCCGTGACGGAGTTCCGCGACACGATCGGCGTGGCGCTGACCAACATCATCGGCGGCGCCGACCCGGCCGGCGAGCTGAAGAAGGCAACCGACGCGTTCCGGCCGGTGCTGGCCAAGGCGAACGAGGCCTAGCAGCACGCCCGCTCCCCCCTCGTGCAAAGGAGGGAGCGGCGCCCCCTAGAACGGCAGCAGGATATCGAGCAATTGCTGCCCATATCGCGCCCGCTGCACGTCGGTGATCTGGCCGCGGCCACCGTAGGCGATGCGCGCCTCCGCCAGCCGGTCGTGCCGGACGGTGTTGTCGCTGCCGATGTCCTGCGGCCGCATCACCCCGCTCACCTGCAACTCGCGCAACTCGGAGTTCACCCGCACTTCCTGGCGCGCCGCCACGGCGAGGTTGCCGTTCGGCAGCACCTGCGTGATCACGCCGGCCAGCCGCAGCGTCACGGTCTCGTTTCGCTTGATGGCGCCGTTGCCGGTGGCGCTGCCGTTGCTGTTGGTGGCGACCAGCTTGGCCGGGTCCACGCCCTTGCCAAGGATGCGGGGCACCGCGTTCTCCAGCCCGAAGAAATTCGGCAGGCCCACCGCCTCCGCGCCGGTTCGGCCGGAGGTCGACTGGTTTTTCAGGTCCGCTTCGTCGCTGATATTGACCAGCACGGTCACGATATCGCCGACATTGGCCGCGCGCTGGTCCTTGAAGAAGGCGCGGCTGCCCTGGCGCCACAGGCTGTTGGCCTCGGCGGGCTCGGTTTGGCCGCGCGGCATGGGCATGCTGATGGGCCGGTACGAAGGGTCGGCGGTCGGGTCGCTGCTGGGCGTCATCGAGGGGGGGCGGCCGACCTCGGACAGCCGGGTCAGCGTGCCGCAGCCGGGCAGCAGCAGGGCCGCGGCCAGGACCAGGCGCGGGCTCATCGTGCGGCCACCAGCGCGCCGCCGGATCGGGCGACGGTGCCGGGCACCACGCGGGCGCGCCCGGGCGCGGTGATCTCCGCCTCCACCACGATGCGGGAGAGGGGGTTCAGCACCCGGATGCGGTCCCCAACCCCGCCGGGCTCCGTGGCCACGGCCTGTGCCGTGAGTTGAATGCCTGCGCTGTCGAGCGAGAGCAGCATGGCAGCGCCCTTCTGCACCACCACGGGCCGGCCCAGGTCGGCGGCCAGGATCGGCTGGCCCGGCGACACCGAATGCCGGATCGCCTGGCCGATCGCCTGCGCGGGCGTACGGACCAGTTCGCCCCGCGTCGGTGGCACGCGCAGCCTGGCCCATTGCAGGTCGTCCCCGCCCACCACTTCGCCCGGCAGCATGCGCCGCCGCGGCACCGGCAGGTCCACCATCTCCTGCACCCGGCCGGTCAGGCGCAATTGGGACGCGGGCGCGCCATCCGTGGCTACGCCGAGCAGGGCCGTGAACCGCCCGCTGGCTCCGTCCAACTCCATTTGCTGCACCGTGATGCGCGGCAGCGCCCCAACCGGCAGCGGCGGCGCCACGAGGGCGCCCAGTTCCAACTCGCTGTCGCGGCTGGCGCCGGCAGCGGCGAGCGCCTCCCGCAACGGTTCCAGCACGTCCTCGCGCACCAGCGGACGGCCCGGCCGGTCCAGCACCGCCCGGTCCGCGCCGGAGGCTGGGCGCCACTCCACCCCGAACTGCCGCGCGATGGCGGCCAACTGCGGCGCCTCGACGGTAATGCGTCCGCCCGGCGCCGGCGCCGGCCCGATGGCGCGATCGGCCTGCACCCCATCCCACAGGTCCGACAGCCGCACCGCGGCCTCCGGCAGGGAGGTGAACGGCTTGAGCGTCGCTGCCTGGACAGGGAGCGCGCAGCAGGCGAGCAGGAAAGCGAGCTTCATCGGGGTCACCGCAGGTTCGTGAGGGTGGATTGCATCTGGTCGCTGGTCGTGATCACCCG
>CAXSDH010000105.1:0-12086 GCA_964235765.1 uncultured Acetobacteraceae bacterium | reverse complement strand
ATTTTTTGGGGTTCGGCCTGCCGCCGGGTTCGCCCTCGCTGGGAGAGTTGATCAGCCAGGGCAAGAACAACCTGCAGGCGCCGTGGCTTGCGGTGACCGGGTTCGTGGTGCTGGGGGGCGTGCTCACCCTGCTGATCTTCATCGGCGAAGCGGTGCGCGACGCGTTCGACCCGCGCAAGCAGGTTTGATGCTGGAAGTCGAGAACCTCAGCGTCGCGTTCGGCGGGCGACGGGTGGTCGACGGCGTGGGTTTCGGCTTGCAGCAAGGCGAGACGCTGGCCTTGGTGGGGGAGAGCGGGTCGGGGAAGTCATTGACGGCGCTTTCCTTGTTGCAGTTGCTGCCGGCGGGCGCCGTGTGCAGCGGCCGGGTGGCGTTGAACGGGCAGGACATGCTGCTGGCGGGGCGGCGGGCCCTGCATGCCGCCCGCGGCGGGGTGGCCGGCATGGTGTTCCAGGAGCCGATGACCAGCCTGAACCCGCTGCACCGCATCGGCCGCCAGGTGGCGGAGGCGGTGGCGCTGCATGGCAGGCGGCCCAGCCGCGACGCGGTGGCTGCGCTGCTCGCCCGGGTCGGCTTCGCCGACGCCACGTCCCGGCTCGAAGCCTTTCCGCACCAGCTCAGCGGCGGCCAGCGGCAGCGCGTGATGATCGCCATGGCGCTGGCCAACGACCCCAAGCTGCTGATTGCCGACGAGCCGACCACGGCGCTCGACGTGACGATCCAGGCTGGGATTCTCGATCTGCTGGCGGCGGAGAAGTCGCGGCGGGGGCTGGCGCTGTTGCTGATCAGCCATGACCTGAACGTGGTTCGCCGCGTCGCCGAGCGGGTTTGCGTGATGAAGGACGGCCGCATCGTCGAGGCGGGCCTGGTAGCCGAGGTGTTCCGCCGCCCGCAGCACCCCTACACGCGCATGCTGATCGCGGCCGAGCCCTCCGGCGCCCCGGTGGCAGTCGCGGCGGGGGCGCCGGTCGTGGCCGAGGCGGCGGAGCTGACCGTGCGCTTCCCGGTCCGCCGCGGCCTGCTGCGCCGCGTGGTGGCCGAGGTGCGGGCGGTCGATGGCGTGAGCCTGCACGTGCGGGCGGGCGAGACGCTTGGGCTGGTGGGCGAGAGCGGCTCCGGCAAGAGCACCATCGGGCTGGCGATGCTGCGGATGCAGCCGGCGGCCGGGCGCATCCTGTTCGAGGGGCGGGACATCAGCCACCTTGCGCAGAGCCGGCTGCGCCCGCTGCGCCGCCGCATGCAGATCGTGTTCCAGGACCCATACGGCAGCCTCTCGCCGCGCATGAGCGTGGCCGAGATCATCGAGGAGGGCTTGCGTGTGCACGAACCCGGCCTGGACCGGCCCACCCGGGCCGGCCGGGTCCTGACGGCGCTGGACGAGGTCGGGCTGGCGCCGGAGAGCGCCCACCGCTACCCGCACGAGTTCAGCGGCGGCCAGCGGCAGCGCATCGCGGTGGCACGGGCGATGGTGCTGAAGCCGCGGCTGGTGGTGCTGGACGAGCCGACCAGCGCGCTCGACCGTTCGGTGCAGGCGCAGTTGGTCGACCTGTTGCGCGGGCTGCAGCAGCGGCACGGCCTGGCCTACCTGTTCATCAGCCACGACCTGGCGGTGGTGCGGGCGTTGGCGCACCGGGTGGCGGTGCTGCAAGCCGGGCGGATCGTGGAGCAGGGCCCGGCGGAGGCGCTGTTCGCCCGGCCGCAGACCGCCTATGCCGCCGCGCTCATGGAGGCCGCGTTCGCCGGGGGAGACCCCTTCTCCGGTTGAGGGTCCTCGTCTTTCAGCACGACGGTGAGCAGCAGGACGATAGCGATCACGGGGAACGCCGCCATGGCGCCGAATGTCGCGGGAAAGCCGAACCAGCCCACGGCGTAACCCCACATGACGCTGGCCAGCGCGGCGCCGCCGGCCTGCATCGAGGTCATGACGCCCATGGCGGTTTGCGTGCGGCCGGTGCCGTACGTGAGGTCGGCGATGACGATCGGGGCAGTCACGCTGAAGGTGGCCGCGGAGATGCCGTCAAGGATCTCGATCGGCACGAGCCAGTAGTTGCCGGACGCGAACATCGCCATGGCGCACCGGGCCACCACCACGCCGCAGGCAAGAATTAGCAGCATGCGGCGGCCGTACCGATCGGCGAGCCGCCCGGCGGCAATGGCCACCGGGATCATGGTCAACTCCGCCACGATCACGCAGGCGGACATCCAGCTCGTGCCATCGCCGGCGCCCTGGGCCACCACGCGCTGGCCTAGCAAGGGCAGCATAGCGGAGCTGCCCATTTGGAACAGGAAGATGACGGCGAGCACCGTCCACAGCCGCCGGCTTTTGAACAGGTCGCGCGTGGCGCCGCGCTTCTCGCCCTTCGCAGGGCGCTTGCGGCCGCGCATCCGGTCTTCGTCGATCGCCTTCGGGTCCATCGACCACAGCGTGACAAGGGTGGCGGACGCCATGATCCCCAGGATGACCACGGCGGCGGTGGGGCCGATGATCCAGGACAGCATGGCGATCGCCGCGGCGGCCACGACGTTGCCGGCGTGGTTCGAAGCCTGGTTCGTGCCCTGCTGCTTGGGAAAGCCCTTCTTGCCGACGATGGACAAGGTGAGTCCGCTGATCGACGGGCTGCCAAGCGCGCCGCCTGCCGAGACCGCCGCCTGCGCCAGCATCACCAGCCAGAACGCGCGCGCGGGAAGCAGCACCAGCGTGCCGGCGAGGATGGCGGCGCAGGCCAGCCCCAGCATGAGGCGCGGCCGGCCCAGCCTATCGACCAGCGAACCCGCGGGCCCGGCGAGCACGGCGCCGGTGAGCGAACCCGCCGCGATCACCCAGCCGATCTCCGACGGCGCCCATTTGGCGACTTGGGCGAGCCAGGTCGAGAGGAACGGGCCCAATCCGCCACCCACGTCGGCCATGAAGAAGTTGACGGCTGGGAGGGCGTAGGTCGCGTTCACCTTTATGGAACGTTTATTGTTGGCTAGGGTTCACGCAGCACGCATATGGTCGCCTGCGGCGGGGGAATCGGTTAGCATCGCCTGACACGGAAGGGAAACAACCGGTCATGAGCCTGAGCCGCCGCCACGCCATCGGTCTGGGCGCCATGCTGGCCGCCACCGCCGCCGCCCGCGCCCTGGCGCAGACGCCACCTTCCACTGGCCCCGCTTCCACCGGTTCGCCCACCGGTCCGTTCATCCTGCCGCCCCTGCCCTATGCGCCGGAGAAGAACGAGCCGCATATCGATGCGCAGACCATGAGCCTGCACCATGACCGGCATCACGCGGCCTATGTCGCCAACCTGAATGCCGCGGTGAAGGACCACTCCGCCGTGGCGGCGATGCCGGTGCAGGACATCCTGGCCAAGCTGGGCGAGATGCCCGAGGCCGTTCGGACGGCGCTGCGCAACAACGGCGGCGGCCACGCCAACCACACGATGTTCTGGACCATCATGGGCGGCGCCGGCGGGGCGGCGAAGGGCGAGTTGCTGGCCGCGGTCGACCGCGACCTGGGCGGGATGGACAAGCTGAAATCCGAGTTCAACCGAATGGGCCTGGGCCAGTTCGGCTCCGGCTGGGTGTTCGTGACGGTGGACCGCGCGGGCAAGCTGGGCCTGGTGGCGCGGCCGAACCAGGACACGCCGCTGATGGACGCGGGGCGGGTGCTGATCGGCAACGACGTTTGGGAGCATGCCTATTACCTGAAATACCAGAACCGCCGGGCGGACTACCTGGCCGCGTGGTGGAACGTGGTGAATTGGGACGCGGTGGCGGACCGCTACGGCAAGGCGAAGGCGGGCACGCTGGCGGTGTAATCGAAACGTCACCCCGGACCAGCCTCGCCTGTCTATAGAGGGGGCAGGTGGAAGCCGGGAGCGCGCCTGTGTTGCAGATCAGGGACCTGACCCGGCATTTCGCCGGCAAGGCCGCGGTGGATGGCATCTCGCTCGATGTGCCGTCCGGGCAGATGGTGGGCGTGATCGGGCGTTCCGGCGCCGGCAAGTCCACCCTGTTGCGCATGATCAACCGGCTGCAGGAGCCCACCAGCGGCGCCATCCGCTTCGGCCAGACCGAGGTGACGAGCCTGCGCGGCAAGGCGCTGCGGGATTGGCGTTGCGCCTGCGCCATGGTGTTCCAGCAGTTCAACCTGGTGCCCCGGCTGGATGTGCTGACCAACGTGCTGATGGGGCGGCTGAACCATCGCGGGCAGATCCCCAGCCTGCTGGGCTTGTTCACCGCCGCCGAGCGCGCGATGGCGCTGCAGGCCCTGGACCGGTTCGACCTGGCGGGCGTGGCCCTCCAGCGCGCCGGAACGCTCTCCGGCGGGCAGCAGCAGCGGGTGGCGATCTGCCGCGCCCTGCTGCAGGAGCCGCAGTTGATGCTGGCGGACGAGCCGATCGCCAGCCTCGACCCTGGCAATGCCCGCGTGGTGATGGATGCGCTGCGCCGCATCCATCGCGAGGACGGGCTGACGGTGCTGGTCAACCTGCACCACCTCGACACTGCCCGGCATTACTGCGACCGCATCGTGGCCCTCGCGGCCGGCCGGGTCGTGTTCGACGGCGCGCCGGCCGAGCTGACGGCCGAGCGGGTGCGCGACGTGTATGGCGTGAGCGAGGACGAGTTCCACGACACGGCCGGGCCGAAGGCCGCGCCGGTGCGCCCTCTCGTCGCATTGATCTGAACCCGGCTTCATCGAACTGCCACCGATCCGTCACGGTCCGGCAATCGCCCGGGGCGTATTCACGGCGCATCCATTCCGAAGGGGATACGCCATGATTTCGCGCCGCCACGCCCTGCTGGGCGCCACTGGCCTGCTGGCCGCCACCGCCGCCGCCGCCCAAACCGCCATGCCCGCCATGCCCGCCGCGGGCAAGCGTGCCTGGGCATCGCAGGTCCCGCTCATCCGCATCGGCCTGCTCGGCGGCGAGAACGACAGCGACCGGCTGGGCCGCTACGACGCGTACGGCAAGCTGCTGGAAGCCACGTTCGGGGTGCCGGTCCGGCTATTCCCGGCCGCCGATTACGCCGGCGTCATCCAGGCCTTCGGCGCCAAGCAGATCGAGATCGCGTCGATGGGCGCGTCCGGCTACGCAGGCGCCTGGCTCGACACCAACGGCAACGTGGAGCCGTTGGTGGTCGCGGTGGAAAGCGACGGCTCCATCAGCTACCGCAGCGTGCTGGTGGTCCGTGCCGATAGCGGCATTGCCAGCCTGGGGGCGATGCGCGGCAAGTCGCTCGCCTGGGCGGACCCGAACAGCACCTCCGGCTACCTCATCCCGCGGTCCGAGCTGAAGAAGGCCGGCATCGACACGGAGTCCGGCAAGTATTTCAGCCGCACCGGCTTCGGCGGCGGGCACGAGCAGGCCGTGGTCGCGGTTTTGCAGAAGCAATACGACGGCGCGACCACCTGGGCCTCCGGCATCGGCGACCCGGCGCAAGGCTTCACCCGCGGCAACCTGCACGAGATGGTGCAGAAGGGCATGCTGAAGATGTCCGACCTGCGCATCCTCTGGACGTCGTCGCCGATCCTGAACGGCCCGCTGACCGCCCGGAAGGACACGCCCGAGGCGTTCCGCGAGGACATGCGCGCCTTCCACCTGGCGCTGCCCGCCGCGTACCCCGCGATCTACGAGCAGATCGAGCGCGGTGGCGGCAAGGGTTACCAGGCGGTGAAGCACGACGATTTCCAGGTGTTCATCGACCTGCGAAAGGACGAGGCGGCCAACCGCCGCCAGCGGAGCTGAGCGCCGGCGCTTGACATGCTGACGCCTGGCATCACCCTCTTTGGCGCATCATCGCCGGAGAGGCCCCATGTTCACGCGCCGCGCCGCCCTGCTGGGCGCCCTCAGCCTGCCCGCCCTTGCCAGCGCGCAAACGCCGGCCAAGCCCGCTTGGGCGGCGCAGGTGCCGGTGATCCGCATCGGGCTGCTGGGCGGCGAGAACGACGCCGACCGGCTGGCGCGCTACGACCCCTACCGCAAGCTGCTGGAGAGCAGCTTCGGCGTGCCGGCGCGGATGCTGGCGGCCGCGGATTACGCCGGGGTGATCCAGGCGTTCGCCGCCGGGCAGATCGAGGTGGCGTATATGTCGCCGGCCGCCTATGCGAGCGCCTGGATGGAGAGCAACGGCAACGTGCGTCCGTTGCTGACTACGCAGGAGAAGGACGGCGGCACGAGCTACGTGTCGGTGATGTACGTGCGGGCCGACTCGGGGATCACCGACCTCAAGGGCATGCAGGGCAAGTCGCTCGCCTGGGCGGACCCGAACAGCGCCTCCGGCTACCTGATCCCGCGCTCGGAGTTCCGCGCGGCCGGGATCGATCCCACGACCTATTTCAGCCGCACGGGATTCGGCGGCGGCCACGAGCAGACCTTGGTGGCCGTGCTCGGCCGCCAGTACGACGCCGGCGTCACCTGGACCTCCGGCCTGGGCGAGGCTTCGGAGGGGTACACCCGCGGCGCGCTGCGCACCATGGTCGACAAGAAGCTGCTCGACATGAAGGACCTGCGGATCATCTGGAAGTCGCGCCCGATCGAGAACGGGCCGATGACCGTCCGCCGCGACACCCCGCAGGCGTTCCAGGACGACATGCTGGCGCTGCACCTGGCCATGCCGAAGGACCATCCCGAGGTGTATCGTGCGGTGGACATGGGTTCCGGCCAGGCCTGGGTGCCGGTGACGCACGAGGACTACGTGCCGTTCGTCGACATGCTGAAGGCGGAGGCCGCCGATCGCCGCCGCCGGCGGTGACTTGAGCGTCGAGGCCGCTTTCCAGGCACGGCGGCGCTCGCGCGGGCTGGCCGGGCTGACCTGGGGCGCCGTGCTGTTGCTGGCGCTTTGGGGCAGCGCCTGGGTGTCGGAAGCCTTTCCCTCCAGCCTCGCGGCGGGCCTGCCGCGGGTGGGGGAGTATTTCCACAAGCTGGCGCCAGACCTGCGCTGGGCGGCGCTGTTCGGTGGCCCTACGGTCGAAGGCTCGCTCGCCTTCTGGTTCTACCGGCTGGACAGTTGGGCGTGGCTGCTGTTCGAGACCAGCCAGATGGCGGCGCTGGCCACCTTCGGGGGCGCGGCGCTGGCCTTCCTGCTCTGCTTCCCGGCCGCTGCCAACCTGGCGCCCAACCGGGCCGCCTATATCGCGTTCCGCCGCGGGCTCGAGCTGTTCCGGACGGTGCCGGACATCGTCTATGCGCTGATCCTGGTATGGGCGGTCGGCATCGGCCCGCTCGCCGGGATCATCGCCATCCTGCTGCATACCGTGGGAGCGCTGGGCAAGCTGTTCGCCGAAGCGGTGGAGAACGCGGACCTGCGCCCGCTGGAGGGCATCCGCGCGGCCGGGGGAAGCTGGGCGCAGGGCATCCGCTACGCCATCCTGCCGCAGGTCGCGCCCAACTTCCTCAGCTACATCCTGCTGCGGTTCGAGATCAACGTGCGGGGCGCCACCGTGATCGGCTTCGTGGGCGCTGGCGGCATCGGCCAGGAACTCTATACGGTGATCAGCTTCAACTATTACCAGGAGATCAGCGCCATCCTGGTGCTGATCGTGCTGACCGTCAGCCTGATCGACCTGGCCAGCGAGCGGGTCCGCATGCGGGCGATCGGGGCGGCATGAGCACGGCCGAATGGCAGGCGCGGCTGCCGGCCGCCTTCGGGCCGCCGCCGGGCCGGCTTGCGCTGCGCTGGCTTGGCGGCGCGCTGGTGCTCGCCTGGCTGGCGGCGCTGTTCTGGTGGTTCGACATCACGCCCGCCCGGCTGTGGCGCGGGCTGTTCGGGCTCGGCGTCATCGTGCGGCAGATGATCCCGCCCAGCCCCGGCGAACAATGGCAGGACATCCTGCGCGGCCTCGGCGAAAGCGTCGCCATGGCGTTCCTCGGCACGGTCCTGGCCGCGATCGTGGCGGTGCCGCTGGGCTTCCTGGGCGCCCGCAACGTGGTGGTGAGCGCGCTGGCGCATTTCTCGATCCGCCGGGTGTTCGACGGCTTCCGCGGCATGGACCAGCTCATCTGGGCACTGGCCTTCGTGCGCGCGGTGGGGCTGGGGCCGCTCGCGGGCGTGCTTGCGCTGTTCGCGGCCGAACTGGCCGTATTGGCCAAGCTGTATGCCGAGGCGATCGAGAATGCCGACCCGCGCCAGCGCGAGGGCATCGAGGCCGCGGGCGGCAACCGCCTGCTCGCCATCCGGTTCGGCCTGTTGCCGCAGGTACTGCCGGTCATGCTGGCGCAAGCGCTGTATTCGTTCGAAAGCAGCGTTCGGAGCGCCTCGATACTGGGCGTGGTCGGCGCGGGCGGTATCGGGCTGCAGATCGCCGAGCGGATCAAGGTCCGCTATTGGGACCAGGTGCTGTTCATCATCCTGCTGATCCTGGCGACCGTCGCGCTGATCGACTTCGTCTCGGCCCGGATCAGACGGCGGCTGATTGGCTGAGGTTGATCTCGATCAACACCGTCCCGAAGCTCGGGCGGGAAGCTCGGGGGCGTGCCGGACCGTCCGCGGACCAGCGGACGGCCGTGATGCCTTCCGTCAGGCGACGGAAAGCCGGACGGGCACGTTGTTGCGGGTGGCGTTGCTGTACGGGCAGACCTGGTGGGCCTTTTCGACCAGGGCCTCGGCCTTGTCGTGCGGCACGCCGGGCAGGCTGACCTTCAGCGCGATGTCAAGGCCGAAGCCGCCCTCGGAGCGCGGGCCGATGCCGACATCGGCGTTCACGGTCGCGTCGTTCGGGACTTGGGCGCCGTCCTTGTTCTGGCTGGCGACGAACTTCATCGCGCCCAGGAAGCATGCGGCGTAGCCGGCCGCGAACAACTGCTCCGGATTGTTGCCGCCGCCGGGGCCGCCCATCTCCTTCGGCACGGCCAGCTTGACCTCGAGCGCACCGTCATCGGTGCGGGACGCGCCGTCGCGGCCCCCCTGGGCGGTAGCCGTGGTGCGGTATTTTACGTCGATTGACATGGGGATTCCATTGCATTGGTTGCCGCCTCTATCTCGGGCGGAAACCGGGCCGGTCAACCCGGCCCGGTGCTTGCGTAGCTTACTCGGCGGCCTGAGCCGGAGCCGGGGTCGGCATGGCGGAGGCCGACACGGGGTCCGAGTTGGCCGGCTGGTTCGTCTTGGACAGCGCCGCGGCCACGCCGTCCTTGTACTTGGGGTCCACCAGGCGGAAATGCTCCAGTTGCCGGTCCACGATGTGCTGCGGCACGCCTTGCATCGCGGCGGCGATGTTGGCGAACAACCGCTTCTGCTGGTCATGGCCGAGGACGTTGAACAGCGCCCGCACCTGGCCGTAGTCGTCGTTCCCGTCACGATGGTTGTAGCGGTCGGCGTCGCCGGAGATCGTCAGCGGGGGCTCCTTGGCCGAGGGCTGCTCCACCGGGCCGTTGAACGAGTTCGGCTCGTAGTACGCGTCGGTGCCCTTGGGGGCGTCGAAGCGCATGGGGCCGTCGGCGTGGTAGACGTTCTTCTGAGACTTCGGCGCGTTGACCGGCAGGCTTTCATAATGCGTGCCCACCCGGTACCGGTGCGCGTCGGCATAGGAGAAGATGCGGGCTTGCAGCATCTTGTCCGGCGAGAAGCTGATGCCGGGCACGACGTTGGACGGCGAGAACGAGGACTGTTCGATCTCGGCGAAGTAGTGTTCGGGGTTCCGGTTCAGCTCGGCGACGCCCACTTCGATCAGCGGATACTCGCCGTGCGGCCACACTTTGGTGAGGTCGAAGGGATTATAGGTGGTCTTTTCGGCATCCTTTTCCGGCATGATCTGCACGTGCACCCGCCACTTCGGGCCCTCGCCGCGCTCGATCGCCTCGAACAGGTCGCGCTGCGCGCTCTCGCGGTCGACCGCGATGATCGCGTTGCCTTCCTCGTTGGTCCAGTGCTTGTGGCCGTCCATCGTCTTGAAGTGGAACTTGACCCAATAGCGCTCGCCGGCGTCGTTCCAGAAGCTGAAGGTGTGGCTGCCGTAGCCGTTCATGTGGCGGTAGCCCTGGGGGAGGCCGCGGTCCGAGAACAGGATCGTCACCTGGTGCAGGCTCTCCGGGCTGAGCGACCAGAAGTCCCACATCGCGGTGGCCGAGCGCATATTGGTTTTGGGGTGGCGCTTCTGCGTGCGGATGAAGTCGGGAAACTTGACCGGGTCACGCACGAAGAACACGGGCGTGTTGTTGCCGACGAGGTCCCAATTCCCTTCTTCGGTGTAGAACTTGACGGAGAAGCCCCGCACGTCGCGCTCGGCATCGGCGGCGCCGCGCTCGCCGGCGACGGTCGAGAACCGGATCAGGATGTCGGTCTGCTTGCCGACCTCGGCGAACACCTTCGCCTTGGTGTACTTGGAGATGTCCTTGGTGACCGTGAAGGTGCCATACGCGCCGGACCCCTTGGCGTGCACCACCCGCTCCGGGATGCGCTCGCGGTTCTGGTGCGCGAGCTTCTCGAGCAGTTGATAGTCCTGCAGCAACAACGGGCCGCGCGGCCCAGCGGAGATGCTGTTCTGGTTATCGGGGATCGGCGCACCCGCCGTGGTCGTCAATACAGGACGATTGCCTGACATTTCGTGTTCTCCATTCGAATTGCCGCACCCTAGCAGCGACGCGGCAAACGGTATAATCGAAGCTTCCGAAGCGAACGTTCGGTAGAGCCTATGATGCAAAGCCTGGCTGGGTTATCCTTGCGAGACTTGGAGTATGCGGCCGCGGTGGACCGTACCCGGCATTTTGGCCGTGCCGCGGCGGATTGCAACGTGAGCCAGGCTGCGCTGAGCGAGCAATTGCGCAAGCTGGAGGACCTTCTGGGCGTCCGGCTGTTCGAGCGGGGCCACCGCCGGGTCGAGCCGACGCCCCGGGGGGAGGTGCTGCTGCGCCAGATCGAGCGGGTGCTGGCCGAGGCGCACGGCGTGCTGGACATGGCGCGTTCGGCGGGACGCATGGGTGGGCCGATGCGCCTGGGCGCCATCGCGACGCTCGGCCCGTATTACCTGCCGCACTTGCTGCGCCAGGTGCGCGGCGCCTTTCCGGCCCTGGCGCTGCAACTGACCGAAGGCCAGACCTTGCCCTTGCTGGACATGCTGCGGCGGGGCGCGCTCGATGCGATCCTGCTTGCCCTGCCCGCGCCGTCCGCCACGGTGCGAACCGAGGCCTTGTTCTTCGAGCCGTTCCGCCTGGTGTGCCCGGCGGAGCATCCATTGGCGGCGCTGGCGGGCGTGGGCGTGGAGAATCTCGGGGGCGAGGACTTGATCCTGCTCGACGAGGGACATTGCTTGCGGGACCAGGCGCTCTCGCTGTGCGGCCTGGCCGGGCAGCACATGCGGCAGGCGACCAGCATCGAGACGCTGTGGCACATGATCGCCGCCGGCGAGGGTGTGTCGTTGCTGCCGGCGCTGAGCACGGCCGGGCGGGACGCGATGGCGGGGCTGGTGGCCGTGCGCGAGTTGCCGGAGGTTGGGCGCACCATGGCCATGGCCTGGCGGCGGACGGACCCGCGGGGTGCCGACTTCACGGCACTCGCGGCCTTGTTGCGGGAGCAGCCGCCCCCTGGCGTGCTGCCATGCTGAACGCCGGCCCAACTGCTGGGCAGCCCGGACCACCTGGCGGGGTGGATTTTCATCGGAAGGAGGCTTTGATGAGGCGAGTTGGTATCGTTCCTGCGTTTTGTTTGCTGCTGTTGGAAGGCTGCGCAGCACTTCCGCCGTCTCATCCGCCCGTGCCGCCCATTCCGGCGGAACAGGTTACTGCGCCGCCGCCCTCCCGCTTCGCGCTGATCTGGCAGCCCGGCCACTTCGATTGGGACGGCTTCGGTTACCGTTGGGTCGGGGGCGCCTGGGTCGAGCGCGCGGGCCACGGCACGTTATGGCAGGACGGGTTCTGGCGGACGACCCCCGCGGGGGCGCTTTGGGTGCCGGCGCACTGGTTGTAACGGCATTCGTTATGAACGGGCCTTAGCGCGCGACCGCCTGGGGCGCGGCGTTTGCCGCGGGCGCTTCGGCCGCCGGGGCCGCGCCCGCCGGGGCCGGTGCGTCCGCGGAGCCGTCGACCTGGGGTGGGGCGACGGGCACCGGAGACGGCGGCGGTGGCGCTGCCTCGGTCGGCTGCTGCTTTTCGAGCGGGATGATGAAG
>CAXSDH010000104.1:0-12278 GCA_964235765.1 uncultured Acetobacteraceae bacterium | reverse complement strand
CGTCGAAGACGTCGGTGACGAAGGTTGCCGTTTCGTCTTCGAAAATCAGCGCCGGAACCGGGCACGGGGACATGCCGCCCAGTACGCCATCGAACACTGGGGTGGATCCGGACGCGGTCGGGCTGCCGGCCAGTGCGGGCGGGGCGGCAGGTTCAGGAAGCGCGGCGGTGGTCGCAAGCGAAACCGACCAGGCCATGACCTCGATCGCCGCGCTGGGGATCACTCGTTTGAACAGTGCAAGGGACGAAGCCTCGAACTGGCCGCGCGGCGAGCCAGCGTCCGTCCAGGGGAGATCACGGAGCGGCAGGTCCACCGGGATCTCGTGACCCTGACCGACGTATCGCATGAAGGCGATCCGGCGCTCGACCAGGCAGGCGCCGTGGGCGGCAGCTTCCACCCACGCCCGGATCCCGTCGGCCGGGCAGCACGATCAACCTCGAAGACGCGCACCGTTTCGGAGCGGTAGTCCCTGATCAGGCTTATCTTTGCGGTGGTGCAAGGCAGGAAGCGGCATCAGCGCCGACCCGGCAGCGGCCCCCATCAGCGCGCGGCGGGTCGTGGTCAGGCGTGGCTGGCTCATGCAAGGGCCTCCGGCAAAAAGGGATCGCGACCGGTTCCGCCTCATCGCGAGACGGCTGGGCCGGCGCCTACTGAACCAGCCGCGGCGCTGCCCTGGCTGGCGCATCCCGCCCGGTCTGGCCAACGTCCAGGGCTGCACGCACATGCTCGATCCAATCCAGCACATAGGCCGGCAGCGCGCGGCCCTTCATCACCTGGATCTCGATCGTCCGGTCGAAGGAGGCCCGGTCCTCCAGTGGCACCGCGATAAGCTCGCCGCGCCGGAGCCAGCTCCGCGCAGCGATCTCGGTTGCGAATGCCACACCGTTGCCTTGGGCCACGTAGGCGAACAGGCCCGCGCTCGAATTGCACTCATAGGCGATGTCCAGCTTGACACCCTCGAACGTCGAGCGCAGCTCCAGCAGCCGCCGCAGGGTCGATGCCTTCGACGTTGCGATCGAAAAAGCCTGGGCATCCTTGAGAGACAACGTTTCGTGGCCAGCCAACGGGTGGCCGGGCGACACCAGTGCAAACGTCGGGACCCTGACACGGTGAATCACCTCGATGTTCGTGTCTCGCCCGGCGGCGAAGGCCACGCCAACATCCGCAAGGCCTTCCCTTACCTCCCATACGATCCCTTCCGGCGACAGCGACCGAACAACGAACCGGATATCAGAGAAGCGCTGACGGTAGGCGTGCACGACCTCGGGGACGAAGTGTGCGGCAAAGCCCTCGCTGGTCACCATCTGGATGGTCCCAACCGTCCGCGCGCCCAAGCCCTTTATCTCGGAAACGACCCGGTCCTCTTCCAGGATCGACCGGCGCACGTAACCGGCCAGCAACTCTCCCTCGAGGGTCAGCGTCATGCCGCGCGGCTGGCGCTCGAACAGCGGGACGCCGAGCTGGAACTCCAGGGCCGAGATGCGGCGGCTGATCGCTGATCCTGCCACATGGACGCGCTCGGATGCGGCCGCGATCGAACCCGTTCGGGCGACCTCAAGGAAGAACCTCAAAGCAACAGTGTCCATGAACCGAATGAGTAACGTGCATGCACGCTCGCTGCAACACGGACATGTCCGGTGTTCATGGCCGACAACGCGAAAAGCTGGTTCGACCCGGAGCCAGCTCTCATTGCTGTTTAAGCAACGATGGTATCTCCAAACGACATTGGATTTCCACTGCTACCTGCCCGAGCATTTTGAATGCTGGCCAAAGACGAGGCCGACTACTCCAGCTGGTACAAGGCTTGGCCATGGAATCCTGGCAATGACGCTTGGCAGACGAACGCTGTTTCCAGGCTTGGCGGCAACCTTGACGGTGCCGCTCGGAAGGCCGGCCGTGGCGCAGGGATCGAATGTGCTGCGTTACATTCCGCAGGCGGATCTTTCCTCGCTCGATCCTGTCGCGACCGGCGGGTACCCCGACCGCAGCTTCGGCTACATGGTGTATGACACGCTGTTTGCCACGGACGCCCGCGGGGAGGTCCACCCGCAGATGGCCGACCACCTTGCCACCTCGTCCGATGGCCTGACAGTCGACATCCTCCTGCGTTCCGGGTTGCGCTTTCACGACGGCACCGGTGCTTGCCCGCGACTGCGTTGCAAGCATCCGGCGCTGGGCGGCCCGCGACGGTCTGGGCCAGATGCTCATGACCGGCACCGACGAGCTGTCGGCGATCACCGACCGTCAGATACGGTTCCGGCTGAAACAGCCCTTCCCGCTGCTGAGGAGCGCTCTCGGCAAGGCGTCGAGCCCGGTGCCGTTCATGATGCCGGAGCGGCTTGCGGCCATCAGTGCAGCCACGCAGCTTCGAGAAGCGCTCGGTTCGGGGCCGTTCCGCTTCCTCCCTGCCGAGTGGGTGCCGGGAAGCAGCGCCGCCTTCGTTCGGTTCGACGGCTATGTTCCCAGGAACGAGCCGCCCAACGGGGCCGCTGGCGGCAAGGTCATGCATGTCGATCGCGTCGAGTGGCGCATCATCCCCGACCCGGCAACGGCGGCGGCGGCCCTGCGACGGAGTGAGGTGGACTGGTACGAACAACCCGACCTCGACCTCGTTCCCCTGCTCCGCGCATCGAGCGGCATCGTGGTCGATTCCTTCTACGACGGCTTTGCAGCGCTCATGCGCTTCAACCAACTCCACGCGCCGTTCAACAACATAAGGGTGCGGCAGGCAATCCTGGCCGCCGTGGACCAGTCCGACTACCTCATGACCAGGGCGCCGCAGCCCGACGAATACCTGGAGTGCAAATCCTACTTCTTCTGCGGAACCCCCATGTCGACCGGGGCAGGTTCAGGCGCCATGACCGCGGACCTGAAGCGTGCCAAGGCGCTGCTGTCCGCCAGCGGCTATGGCGGCGAGAAGGTCGTCATCATCTCGCCCACCGACATCCATTGGCTTCAGGCAGTCAGCACCGTGACGGAGGATATGCTGCGAAAACTCGGCATGAACGTCGAGCTGTCGGCGACCGACCTCGGCACCTTCTTCGCCCGCCGCAACTCCCCCGAGACGGTCAGCCATGGCGGATGGGGCATCTTCCACACCGGCCTGGGATCGGTTGACGTCACAGATCCCGCCACGCACATCGCGCTGCGCGGCAACGGCCGTGCCGGCTGGCCTGGCTGGCCGACCGACCCGGAATTACAGCGGCTGCGGCTCGACTGGATGCAAACGGCGGATCCGGTCACCCAGCTCGACGTCGCCCGGCAGGTGGAGCGCCGGGCGTTCGACACGGTCCCGTATGTTCCGCTGGGTATACGACGCAACTTCACTGCTAGCGGAACGTGGTCACCGGTTTGCAGAAAGGCAGCGCCCCATTTGCCTGGAACATCGAAAAAAGCTCCTGACCGCAGCCGCTTCCCGCAACCGTCACCCCTCCGACCTCAATGCAGCCTCCATGCGCCGGGACATCACGGAAAGCGGGTAGCAAAGAACAAAGAACACCCCCAGGACCGCGGCATAGATTGCCACGGCGTGAGCGTTGCCCGTCGTGTAGGCGAGTTGCTCGATCATCTGCCGAGCCGAGCCGAGCAGGTCCGTGACACCTACTACCGAGGTGAGTACACTCGCCTGGATCAACTGGGTGAGTTGGCCGACGTAGGACGGCAGGAAGCGCCGGGTCGCCTGCGGCAGGACGACGTAGAGGACGGCCTGGCTCACCGACATCCCGAGCGCCCGCGCCCCTTCGGCCTGTCGGGCCGGGACGGAAATAAGCGCGCCCCGTGCCACCTCGGCGATCCCGGCGGTGCCCCAGAGACCGATCCCCACAACCGCGGACATGATCGGCCCCGTGGCAAGCCCGATTTGTGGCAGCGCGAAGAACACGAACAGCAACGTGAGCAATGACGGGATTCCCCGGAACAGCTCAACGTAGCAGCGCACGGCAAGCCTCAACCAGCGACGCGGCGACTGTGACCCGATTCCGAGGAGCACGCCGAGGATCGTCGCCAGCAGGAGGCTGAGCAACGACACCTCCAACGTGACCAGCAACCCGCCCCAGAGGTGACGCGCGATCGGCACGGCAAGTTCACCGCTCACGGAGCGCTCCTCGCATCGGAGCGCCCGAACCGCGCCTCAAACCTGCCGGAAACGAGCGCGATCAGGCCGGAGACGGCGAGATACATGACGGCGGCCGCGCCGAAGACCTGGACCACCTGGAACGTTTCAGAAACCAGCCTGTTCGCCGCGTAGGTGAGTTCCTGGTATCCGATCACCACCATGAACGAGGATGTGCGGAACTGCGTGATCGCCGTGGTCGTGGCCGCGGGCCAGGCGTTCCGTATTCCAAGAGGCATGGTGATATCCAGGAAGGTCCGGCGTGCAGGGAGACCCAACGCCCGGGCCGCTAGGATCTCGTGCCGGGGAACCGCCCCGAATCCGGCGCGGAAGGTCTCGGCCTGGTAGGCGCCGCCCCACAAACCCAGTGCGAGCCAGCTCGTCCCGAACGCGGAAAGCCGGATGCCGAGCTCCGGCAGGGCATAGAACAACATGAAGACTTGGACCAGCACCGGCGTGCAGCGGAAGGCGTTGACGTAGGTCGCGGCCAGGAACCGGCCCCCCCTTCCACCCAGGAAGCCAAGCCCGCCGACCAGCAAACCGATTACCGTGGCCAGCGCAATCCCGAGCACGGTGATCAGCAGGCTGTGCGCCAGTCCGTTAAGAAGGTAGACAACCTGGTCCGATAAGGACATCGCGCTGCTCCACGGGCCGGTTTGCGCCTGTCCCGCTCAGGGCGTGCATCCGGTCATGGCTTGCATTCGGGAGCCGCGGCACTGGCGTAATCCAGTTTGACGTTCGGGCCGGGAACAAAGTCGCGGTACTTCGCGGTGATGGCAGGGTTCTTCACCTCCTCGGCGAACGCGGCAAAGTACGCGTCGTCCAGCCGCAGTTGCTCGACGACCGCGTTGATCCAGTCCAGCATCGGTTTGTTGCCTTTGCGCACCCCGATCCCTTGTATGGCTGGCGATGCTAGCACCCCCACCACCTGGTAGCCGGGGTTCCGGGCTGCAAAGTTGTAGGCGTACACGTCGATGTAGCCGAAGGCGTCAACCCGGCCCTGCGTCAACATGGTCGACGCCTCGGTCGGGCTTTGCGTCGTCTGCAGTGTCGCCTTGGGATAGCACCGTTGCAGCCAGCTTTGGTACAGGCTGCCGGTGGTCGTCACGACGGTCCTGCCAGGCAGGTCGGCGTATCCCCGGATCGGTGATCCGGCAGGCACCACCAGTTGGAGGTTGCTGATCCAGATCGGGCTCGAAAAGTCGATTTGCTCCGCCCGGACCGGGCTCATGGCAAGCGCGGCCACAATCAGGTCGACCTTGCCGGATTGCAGGAACGAGATGCGGTTGCTGTCGTTGACGCATTGCGTGACCAGTCCGGCTCCGGTGCCCAGCGCGAAATCCGCAATCCGCTTGACGATCATGTATTCATAGCCGGCCGGCTTGCCATCAAGCGTCACGTAACCCGCGGGCGGATACTGACAGTTGATGCCGACCGTGAGCGCCGTGGCTGCGACGACGCTGTCGGGAACGGGCACTACGACCTTGCGTGACTGTGCCGAAGCGGGTGCACCCTGGAACGACAGGATGGCGAGAGCCCCCAGCAGGTAAGTCGTGGGCAACCGTTTCATCACGTCCTCAATTCGGTTTGAAACGGAGAGCGGCTCCGTGCCGGTTCTAAAGCGCGACTGCCATCGCCTGCGGCCTGGTGTGCAACAGGAACTGCCTCGTGCGGGCCTGCCGTGGCTGATCGAGAACCTGGTCCGGCTCGCCTTGCTCGACGATCACGCCATCTGCCATGAACACGAGGCGGTCGCCCACATCGCGCGCAAAACCCATCTCGTGGGTGACGACGAGCATCGTCATGCCGGACTTCGCCAGGTCCTTCATGACCAGCAGCACTTCGCGCACCAGCTCGGGATCGAGAGCCGACGTGACCTCGTCGAACAGCATGATCTCGGGACGCATCATGAGCGCCCGCGCGATGGCGACCCGCTGCTGCTGACCGCCGGAGAGTTGGCTGGGGTAATGGCCCGCCTTGTCTGCCAACCCCACGCGGCCCAGCAGATCGCGCGCCCGCGTTTCAGCTGCTGCAGCCGTTTCGCGAAGCACGCGCCGCGGCACGAGCGTCAGGTTCTTGAGGACGGTCAGGTGAGGGAACAGGTTGTAGTGCTGGAAAACCATCCCGATCCGCTGGCGAACCTGGTTCTCGTCGAGGCGGCCCGAAAGGATGCTTTCCCCATTCAGGAAGACGTCGCCTGACTGCACCGGCTGGAGCATGTTCACCGTTCGAAGCAGCGAGCTTTTGCCGCTGCCGCTCGGGCCGATGATCACCACCACCTCGCCTTTGCAAACGGACAGGTCAATCGCGTCCAGCACCAGATGGGCGCCGAATGAGACGCGAATGCCGCTCAACTCGAGAAACGCAGGGCCGGGGGCAAGTAAGGGGTCGACGTCCATTCGGCCTCCGAACTGCCATGGTCCGCAACTGCAACTGCAGTGTCACGATCATCACGGGCCCACGTCTGTGCCGAAAGTGCTAAAGGATGCGATAGGTGATGCCGTCACGGCATCGGGTCAAACGAGCTTCGGCGTTTCCTGTAGGCTGGAGATCAAGGTGGCCAGCATCCCCCGCGACGCGGCCGGCAGGATGCGCCGCCGCAGCGTGAAGACCTCGAGCGTTGCATCCAGCCCGCGTTCAACGAAGGGAACGGTGAGAACGGGGTGTTTCGACAGGGACGCCGAGACGGTGTGCCGCAACAGGACCGTGATCCCGTCACCTTCCGCAACATAGCGGCGCAACAGCTCCAAGGAGTTTGTTTCGAATGCCGGCCGGACGGCAAGGCCGGACGCTGCGCACGCTTCATCGAAGATGCGACGGGCGGGATTATCGATCGGCGACAGGGCCATCGGCCAGTGGACCACCTCCGGGATCGAGACGCTGGTCCGGCCGGCCAAAGGATGTCCTGGCGCCATCACGGCAAGCAGGCGCTCCCTGGAGCGAAACTTCACGTCGAAGTCCGGGCCAAGCGCCGGACGGAAGCCGATGCCGATGTCCGCTTCACCCGCACGAACGGACGCGACAACCTGGTCGGTGGCGGCAACGCTGATCCTGAAGGTGATGGCCGGATACCGGGCCGTGAACGTTTTCAGTGTCCGCGGCAGGACGCTGGGCACCATGGCCTCGATCGTCGAAAGCTCGACTTGACCACGCTCCAGCTTGTGAATCTGCTCGATGTCTGCCGAGAGCCGTTGAAGGTCAGCGGCGGCGCTCCGCCCGAAGGTCAGCAGCAGTTCGCCTTCCGGGGTCAGCATCATCCCATGGTGGCCCCGCTCGAACAGCACCGAACCAATCTCCCGTTCCAGCGCTTGAAGCTGCCGGCTTACCGCGGATTGAGCGACGTTCAACTCGCTGCAGGCTGACCGGATGGAGCCGTGCCGCGCGACCGCCAAAAAATACCGCAATGACGTCTTCAGCATGAGGTCATCCAGCTTTATCCAGACCCGGCACCGCGGCGCCGGCAAGCTGGAACTGGAGTTCCTCCATGACACGCTCCGCCGGCAGCGGCAACGAGCGTCCTTGCATGGTGATGAAATCGACCGAGGTGCCTTCGAAGGCCTCGTCCCGGAGCGGGACCGCCGTGATTTCGCCGGCGTCCAGTGCTTCGAGGCACCCCTGCCGAGTCATGATGGCGATACCCGCGCCGTGGCTGACGAACCGACGGATCAACTCGATGGAGTTTGTTTCCAAAGCCGCAGGCAGGACCACTCCTGCCCTGCGGCACGCGAGTTCGATCAGGAGGCCGACCCCCGTCGTGCGGGTGGAAAGCGCCACCGAATGGGACCGCAGGTCGGCCAGCGCAAGCCTGCTCCGCCCTCGCAACGGGTGTTCCCGTGGAAGGACCACCAGCAGGGGCTCGCGGAAGCGCGCGACGATCTGCACGCCGCTGCTGGGGGAGGCGCTGAAGCACACGCCGAAGCTGGCAAGCCCGTCGGTGACATGGCGGATCACCGTTTCCGTTGTTCCGATCGTCACCGCGACGGTGACTGCGGGGTGCTTGCGATGCCAGGCCGCGAGCACCACGGGCAGCAGGTGGGACGTGAGCGACTCGATCGAGGAGAACTGGACGTGCCCGCGTTTCAGGCCGCGCAGTTCGTCGAACTCGGATTGGAAACGTTCGATCTTGAAAGCAGTGTCCTGCGCGCGGCGATACAGCAGCTCGCCCGCGGGCGTCAGCCGGACGCCGCGCGTGTTGCGCTCCATGGCGGGCGTCCCCAGCTCATGCTCCAGCATCTGCACTTGGCGGCTGATCGCCGACTGGGCGACCCCAAGCTGCAAGGCCGCTGCCCGGATCGATCCGGTACGGACCACGACCATGAAGCTGCGGATTGATGCCTTGAGAATGCAGCCCTCCTGTCATGATGCCGTAATAGCATCAGGGTGATCGAGTGTCTGAGCTTTTTCGATCGGCTCCGAGGTGGCCTTCTTGTGGCCGTCCCGGTGCTGGTGCCGGGCCGCAGCTCGGAGGTTGGGACATGGACATGAATGCGGACGGCACGCCAGCACAAGCCGCGGCGCGGCGTATCTCTGCGGCGGACTTCGTTGGCGAGGCGATCGATCAGCTGATCACGATCGAGGCCAAGAATCCCGGCCTGCCCCATAACGTGCTGGCGCCGATGTACAAGGCCGCTCGGGCGCTCGCGGGCGGGCGTCCCCTGTCGATGGTCTGTGCCGAACGGCTCAAGGCCGCGGTGGGAGCAGGAGACACGGTGCTGATGCTGACAGGCGCCGGTTATGCGCCGCAGATGCCGAAAGGGGAGGATGACGGCCCGCCCGGCGTGGCGTCGCTCGCGCGGGCGCTCTACAAAGGGTTGGGCGCAGTTCCCGTTTACGTGAGCGAAGAATGCCACGTCGATCCGATCGTGGCGTCCAGCCATGCCGCAGGATTGATGGTCAAGGAGTTTCGTCATGCTCGGAACGGTCACCTTGGGGCGGCCCTCGCCGTTGCGCCGACGCGGCAATCGGACGTGCCGGCCTGGGTCAAAGACCTATTCGACACCATGCAGCCAAAGGCCGTGATCAGCGCCGAGCGCCTCGGCCCAGGCAGCAACGGGTTCCTGCACAACCTGACCGGTCAGCCCTACATGGGCCCGGACACGACGACCGAATACGATGTGATCGACATCTCGGAGATCGTTGCCGAGGCACGGCGTCGCGGTGTCCTGTCGATCGGCATCGGCGACCACGGCAACGAGATCGGGTTCGGGGACATCCTCGAAACCGTGGCCAGCTCCATCCCGAACGGGCGAACCTTGTGCACGGTCGTGGCCACGGACCTGCTGCTTCCGGCGATGATGTCGAACTGGGGATGCTACGGCATTGAGGCGGCCCTGGCGTTCCTGCTCAAGACGCCGCAGCTGATCCATTCGGCCGACCAGGAAGGCCGCATCATCCGCGCCTGCCAGGCAGCCGGCGGCATCGACGCGATCCATACCAGCACGGAGTTCGGCGTCGACGGGCTCGACGGCGAGACGTCCATGGCCTGCATGCAGTTCTTGGGCAGCATCGTTCGGAAGTCACTGGAACCAGGCACCGTCGGGCATGCCCATTAGCCCGAGACTGCTTTGACGACTGCACCGCTTCGCCGCAGGTTGCTTTTCCAGCCTTCAGTGAGTTGTGTCCAGGAACAGGGCAAACGAACGTACCTGCGCGACGGTCGTCGACGCTTACGTGCGGCCGTTGATCGCCAGCTATCTCGGACGGATGCGGGCGCTGCTTGCCGCCCAGGGGGGCGGATGTCCAAGCCGATGGTGCCAACCTCTGACCCGGCCGCTTCCTGCAAGCGGTGTTGGCGCACCATGCCGATTGGCCGCAAGGTCCACCTGCGTCACCCCGTCAAGCTTACCGGTCGAAAGGACTATGCATGCCTCTCCGCATCGCCGTCGGTGGTTTCCTGCATGAAAGCCATAGCTTTGCCCCGGGGCCGACCGGCTGGGCCGAATTCGTTCAGCCCGGCGGGTTGCCGCCGCTGCGCTCCGGCTCCGCTCTGCTGGAGGAGGTGCGCGGCACTTCCCTCGCGATCGCCGGCGCGCTGGCCGAAGCTGGTTCGGCGGGCGCCGTCCTCGTGCCGCTCACCTGGTGCTTTGCCAACCCCGCCGGCCCAGTGGAGGACCAAGCGTTTGAACGCATCGCCGCGCTGATTTGTGCAGGCCTGGTGGAGGCGCTGCACACGGGTCCGTTGGACGGCGTCTATCTCGACCTACACGGCGCCGCCATGGCTGCCAGCTTTCCCGATGCAGAGGGTGAGTTGCTTCGGCGCGTGCAACACGTGCTCGGCGGGGTGCCGGTGACAGTAAGCCTCGATCCACACGCCAACCTCACGGCGGATATGGTGGACCGATGCGATGCCGTGGTGCCTTACCGCACCTATCCACATGTGGACATGAAGGAAGCGGGCGCCGAGGCGATGCGTCTGCTGCTTCGTCGTGTTGCCGCCGGGCCGTTCGCCCGCGCCTATCGACAACTGGATTACTGGATGCCAATCACCAGCCAATGCACGCTGGTGGACCCAATGCGTGGCGTGATGGCAGAACGCGCCCTTGTCGGCAGCCGCCATGGGATGGTCGAACTCGCCTGGTGCTTCGGCTTCCCTTATGCCGACTTCGACGGCTGCGGCCCTGCCCTTGTCGCATATGCAGACACCGTGGCCACGGCGAACAAGGCCGCCGACGATTTCCTGGCCTATCTGTTGGGTCGCGAAGCGGACTTCGGGTCCGACATCCTGCCGGCAGGCGACGCCGTGGCGGCCGCGCTACGGGAACCCCGTGGCCCAGTCCTGATCGCCGACACGCAAGACAACCCCGGCGGCGGCGGCCACGGCGACACGACGGGGCTGCTTGCGGAACTGATCCGCCAGGAAGCACGCGGTGCCGTGGTGTGCCTGATCAACGATGCCGAAAGCGCGGAACGGTGCCATGAGGCAGGGCAAGGCAGCACTGTGCGGCTGTCACTCGGCGGCAAGTCGGACGGGATGCCGTTGTCCGTCGAGGCCACCGTGCTCCTGCTCACGGACGGTCGGTTCACCCTCACCGGCCCGATGCACGGCGGCAACCCTGCCAATCTCGGCCCGATGGCGCTGATCGAGGTCAAGCCCGATATCCGCGTGGTGGTCGCAAGCCGCAAGATGCAGGCGCTCGACAAGGCCATCCTGCGCCACGTCGGGATCGAACCGGTGTCCTGCCGCATCATCGCGCTGAAGTCCTCGGTGCATTTCCGTGCCGATTTCGGGCCCTTGGCCACCCGGGTGATCGTGGCCGCTGCCCCGGGGCCCGTGGCGGCCGACCCTGCTTCCCTGCCGTTCCGGCATCTGCGTCCGGGCTTGCGGACCCGGCCGGGCGCGTAGGAATGGGGTCGTGTCCTGAGTGCACGAACGCCACGACCGCACAAGTCACGAGCAGCCCCAGGCCCGCGGACGGGATGGGGCTGCATCGGACGATTCAGCCAGTCTTGATCCACACGGCCTTCACGTTGAGGTATTCCTCCACGTGCTGCTTGCCGCTTTCCCGGCCATAGCCGCTCATCTTGTAGCCTCCGAACGGCACGCCCGGGTCCATCGCGTTGTAGCAGTTGATCCAAACCGAGCCGGCGCGGAGACTGCGCGCGAGCTTATGGGCCTTGCCGACATCCTTGGTCCAAACGCCGCTGCCAAGGCCAAACCCGGTCTCGTTGGCACGACGCGTGACCTCCTCCATGTCCGTGAACGAAATGGCGGAGATGACCGGACCGAAAATCTCCTCCTGCGCGATCCGCATTCCGTCCTTCACGTCCGCAAACACGGTGGGCGGCACGAAGTAACCCTTTGCCATGTCCCCGTCCATCAGTTGCGCCCCGCCGGATAGGGCGCGTGCCCCCTCCTGCCGTCCCACGGCCAGATAGCCTGTCACCCGCTCGAGCTGCTCACTCGAGACGAGCGGGCCGACCTGCGTCGCCGGGTCGCTGCTGTTGCCCACCTTCAGGGACCTGCTGAACTCCGCGACCCGAGCGGTGAACTCGCTGTAGATCGACTGCTCGACAAAAAGACGCGTGCCGGCGCTGCAGATCTGGCCGGAGTTGGCGAACACCCCCATAGCCGCTCCTGGCACCGCCGCGTCGAGTCCGCCATCACGTCGCCCGGCCGACCCTGCCGGTGCAGGACGGGCCAGGCGGGGCCACGTTCCTGGCGGATGTC
>CAXSDH010000103.1:0-12386 GCA_964235765.1 uncultured Acetobacteraceae bacterium | reverse complement strand
GCTGTCATGCCCAATGGCCTTCATGGCGCTGATCCCTTAACTTCAATGCGGTGTTGCCGCGGCTTAAACCATAGGGGTGCGGCTGGCGTCCACCTGCGTGACTGCCTTAGATGGTCGCCATGCAGGTTTCGGGGCGGTTTGGCGTCGCGGCGGAGGCGGTTTCGGCCTTCCGGGGCGAGCGGCTGGTGCTGCAAGCGGTCAGTCTTGCGGTGGCGCCAGGCGGGGCCATGCTGCTGCTCGGCGCGAACGGCTCGGGCAAGAGCACCTTGCTGCGGGTGCTGGCCGGGTTGAAACGGCCCGATGCGGGGCGGGTGACGTGGAATGGGCGGGACCTTGCCGACGAGGCGGCGCCGGTCGCTTATCTCGGGCATTTGGACGGCGTGAAGGCGGGGCTGACCGTCGCCGAGAACCTGGCCTTTGCGGCGCGTGGGCGGGACAGCCGGGCGGCGCTGGCCGCGATGGACCTGGGCGGACTGCGGGAGCTGCCGGCGCGGATGCTGTCGGCCGGGCAGCGGCGGCGGCTGGCGCTGGCGCGGCTGGCGCTGTCGCCGGGCGGCCTGTGGCTGCTGGACGAGCCGACCTTGGGGCTGGACGCGGCTTCGGTGGAGCGGCTGGGCGGGATGCTGGCGGCGCATCGGGCAGCGGGTGGCGTGGTGGTTGCGGCCACGCACCTGGCGCTGCCGTTGCCTGGTGCGGCGGAGTTGCGGCTGTGAAGCTGGCCTGGGGGCTGCTGGCACGGGAGATGCGGCTATCCCTGCGCCATGGCGCCGATACCCTGGCGGCCGTGCTGTTCTTCCTGCTGGCGGGCGCGCTGTTCCCGCTCGCGATCGGCCCTGCGCCGGACACCTTGGCCCGCCTGGCCCCGGGCATCGTATGGGTGTGTGCCCTGCTGGCCGCGCTGCTGCCGCTCGAGCGGCTGTTCGCCGCGGATTACGAGGATGGCTCGCTCGACCAGTTGCTGCTGTGCGGCCTGCCGGCCCCGGCGGTCGCGGGGGTGAAAGCCCTGGCGCACTGGCTGAGCACCGGGCTGCCGTTGCTGGTGGTCGCCGGGCCGCTGGCGGTGATGCTGCAAATGGCGCCCGGGGCGGTGCCGGTGCTGCTGCTGGCCCTGCTGCCGGGCACGCTGGCGCTGTCCTTGCTCGGCACGCTGGCCGCGGCGATCGTGCTGGGTGCCCGGCGGGGCGGCGTGCTGCTGCCGCTGCTGGTGCTGCCGCTGGCCACGCCGGTGCTGATTTTCGGCGCGGGCGCCGGGGAGGCGGCCGGGTCCGGGCTCAGTCCGCGGCCACATCTGCTGTTGCTGGTGGCGGTGCTGGCGGCCGCGGCGCCGCTCTGCCCGGTGGCGGCGGGCGCTGCGCTGCGCGGGGCGGCGGAATAACGGCGGCGGGGGGAAGACGCCAGGCCGGGGTTAGGGAGCGCCGCCCGGCGGTTGCGCTTCGACCTGCCGGGCCAACCGCTCGATCCGGCGGTCTAGGATGCCGAGGGAGCGGAGGCCGTCCCTGGTGTGGAACAGGTATTCGGCCGAACTGCCGAGTGCGCCGCTGGCGCAGGCCAGCCGGCGGACGACCTCGTCCTCGGCGAGGCCGCCCACGTAGTAGTCGCCGGTGCGGTGTATGGTGAAGCCGATGGCGTGGCCGAACTGGACGCCGCGCTCGTCCCGCACCGCCATCCAGCGCGGGACGTAGCTGCCGGACAGCATCTCGCGCCGCCACAGCAGGGGCAGTTCCTCGGCGAGGTGCTCCTCGGCGACCAGGAATGCCGCCCCGGTGCAGGCGCCGCCGCGATCCAGGCCTAGCACCAGGCCGGGCTGCTCCGGCGTGCCGCGGCCGGCGAGCGTGGACAGGCAAAAGGAGCGGTGCCAGCCATGAACCCGGGCGAGGCGGCGCGCGGAGAAGCGCAAAGCGGGGTTCCAGATGAGCGAACCGTAGGCGAACAGCCAGGCGCCGCCGCCATGGTCGGGCCGGCGGGCCATGACCGCGGCCAGCGAAGCCGCGCGCTCCTCGTCGGTCATCAGGCGCAGGCCCGGCGAACTGGCGGCGACCATGCGCTGGATGGCGCCGTCGGCCAGCATCTCGCGCGTCAGCACATGCCCGCCCCTTCTCATGGATTCCATGCTGCATCCTCATTTCACGGCGGGTTCATAACACCGTAACATGCCGGTACATTGCCTGCACACGTGTTCGGGAGCAGGTTTTCGATGTTGGCCGGCCTACTTTCCTTTAGGCCGCGCGAGGGCCATACCCGAACCAGCAGTTCTGAGGAGCCAAGGATGCCCGTAGCAGACGAGATGGCCAAAGAGGGCGCCCTACCAGCAGGGACCAACATCGACACGCTGTGCATCGACACCATCCGCACCTTGTCGATGGATGCGGTGCAGAAGGCGAAGTCCGGCCATCCCGGCACGCCCATGGCCCTGGCGCCCGTCGCCTACACGCTGTGGCAGGATGTGCTGCGCTACGACCCGCAGGACCCGTCATGGCCCAACCGCGACCGCTTCGTGCTGAGCGTGGGCCATGCCTCGATGCTGCTGTACTCGCTGCTCCACCTGAGCGGGGTGCGGCGGCTGGACCAGAATGGGCCGACGGAGGCCGAGGCGGTCTCGCTCGACGACATCAAGCAGTTCCGCCAACTGAGCAGCGTCACCCCCGGGCACCCCGAATACAGCTACACGTCGGGCGTCGAGACCACCACGGGGCCGCTGGGGCAGGGCGTGGCGAACTCGGTCGGCATGGCGATGGCGCAGCGCTGGTTCGCGAGCCGCTACAACACCCCGGATTTCGCGCTGTACGACTACCGCATCTACGCCATCTGCGGCGACGGCGACATGATGGAGGGCGTGTCCAGCGAGGCGGCAAGCACCGCGGGGCACCTCAAGCTGTCGAACCTCGTCTGGATCTACGACAGCAACCACATCACGATCGAGGGCGCGACCAGCCTGGCGTTCAGCGAGGATGTGGGCGCGCGCTTCGAAGGCTACGGCTGGCATGTGCTGCATCTGGACGATGCGAACGACACCGCCGGGCTGACGGCGGCGCTGCGCGAGGCGGAGGGCGTGGCCGACCGGCCCACCCTGATTGTCGTGCACAGCATCATCGGCTATGGCGCGCCGAAGAAGCAGGGCACGCGCGAGGCGCACGGCGAGCCGCTGGGCGACGAGGAGATCCGTGCGGCCAAGCGGTTCTACGGCTGGCCCGAGGACGCGCAGTTCCTGGTGCCGCCCGGCGTGCGCGAGCACTTCGACAAGCGCATGGGCGCCCGCGGCGCACGGCTGCGCCATAGCTGGATGGACATGCTGGCGCGCTACCGCACGGCCCATCCGGACCTGGCGCGCGAGCTGGACCAGATGGACCATCACCATCTGCCGGAGGGGTGGGACGCCGACATCCCGGCGTTCCCCGCCGACGCCAAGGGCCTGGCCTCCCGCGAGAGCTCGCAGAAGGTGCTGAACGCCATCGGCCCCCGGCTGCCATGGCTGGTCGGCGGCGCGGCCGACCTCGCGCCCTCCACCAAGTCGAACCTGACGTTCGAGGGCGCCGGCAGCTTCGAAGCGGGCGCCTATGGCGGGCGCAACCTGCATTTCGGCATCCGCGAACATGCCATGGGCAGCATCTGCAATGGCATGGCGCTGAGCGGCATCCGGCCGTACGGCTCGGGCTTCCTGATCTTCAGCGATTACATGAAGCCGCCGATCCGCCTGGCGGCGATCATGGAGCTGCCGGTCATTTACATCTTCACCCATGACAGCATCGGCGTGGGCGAGGACGGGCCGACGCATCAGCCCGTGGAGCAGTTGATCGCCTTGCGGGCGATCCCGGGCGTGGTGGTGATCCGCCCGGCCGACGCCAACGAGGTGGCCGAGGCCTGGCGCGTGGCGCTTGGCAGCCACGACAAGCCGGTGGCGCTGATCCTGAGCCGGCAGGCGCTGCCGACCATCGACCGCGCCAAGTTCGCCGCTGCATCCGGCCTCGCGCGGGGCGCCTATGCCGTCGCGGACTGCGAGGGCGAGCCGCAGGTGATCCTGATCGGCACGGGCAGCGAGGTGCAGCTATGCATGGGGGCGCACGAGGCGCTGGCGGCCGAGGGCATTCGCGCCCGCGTGGTGTCGATGCCGAGCTGGGAGCTGTTCGAGAGCCAGGACCAAGCCTATCGCGACAGCGTGCTGCCGCCGGGCGTTGCCGGCCGGGTTGTGGTGGAGCAGGGGTCGAGCATGGGATGGGACCGCTACGCCTTGCCTGGCGGCGCCGTGATCGCCATGCACACGTTCGGCGCCAGCGCCCCGGCGGCCGCGCTGCAGAAGAAGTTCGGCTTCACGCCGGAAGCGGTGCTGGAGGCCGCGCGCAAGCAGGCCAAGAAGGGAGGACAAGCCTTGAGCGCCGTAAGCCGCCCCGATGGCGTGCAGGCTGACAACCCCCTCAAGCGGCTGGAAGCCTTTGGCCAGAGCCCGTGGCTCGACTTCATCCAGCGCAGCTTCATCGGGCCGAAACTGGAAACCCTGATCGAGCGCGACGGGCTGAAAGGCATCACCTCCAACCCCGCCATCTTTCAGAAGGCGATGGGCGAGGGGACGGATTACGACGCGGGCTTCCAAACGCTCGCCGAAAGCGGCGACCACGACGCGCTCGACATCTACGAGGCGTTGGCGGTGGACGATATCCGCGCTGCTTCGGACATGATGATGCTGCCGTATATCATGAGCGGCAAGGTGGACGGCTATGTCAGCCTGGAAGTGTCGCCATACCTCGCGCTCCGCACCGAGGACACGGTGGCGGAGGCCCGACGGCTGTGGAAATGGGTGGGACGCGACAACCTGATGGTGAAGGTGCCCGGCACCGACGCCGGCGTGCCGGCGGTCCGCACGCTGATCTCCGAGGGGCTGAACATCAACGTCACGCTGCTGTTCGCGCTCAGCGCCTATGAAGCGGTGGCGGAATCCTACATCGCCGGGCTCGAGGATCGGCTGGCGCGGGGCGAGAGCGTGGCGGGGATCGCGAGCGTCGCCAGCTTCTTCGTCAGCCGGATCGACGCGATGATCGATAAAAAAATCGACGAGCGGATGAAGAACGGTGAGTCGAACCTGGCCAGCCTGCGCGGCAAGGTGGCCATCGCCAATGCGAAGGTGGCCTATCAGCACTACCTCTCCCTGCTGAGCAGCCCGCGCTGGGAGCGCCTGGCAGCCGCCGGGGCGCAGCCGCAGCGGCTGCTCTGGGCCAGCACCGGCGTGAAGGACAAGGCGTACAGCGATGTGCTGTACGTGGAGGAACTGATCGGCCGCGACACGGTCAACACCATCCCGCCTGCGACGATGGACGCCTTCCGCGACCACGGAAAGCTGCGGGAAAGCCTGACCGAGGACGTCGAGGGCGCGCGCATGGTGCTCTACCAGGCGGAGATGGCGGCCCTCGACCTCGACGGCGTCACGCTCAAGCTGGTCGCCGACGGGGTGGAGCTGTTTGCCGAGGCGGCTGACAAGCTGCTGGGCTCGGTGTCGGCAAAACGCACGGCGATGCTTGGCGGCGACCTCGTCGCGGTCGCCTCCAAGCTGCCGAACAGCCTGAGCAAGCCGGTGGCCGAGGTGGTCGAGGACTGGCGCAAGAGTGGCAAGCTGCGCGACCTCTGGGCCGGGGATGCGCAGGTCTGGACCGACACGGACGAGGCGAAGTGGCTGGGCTGGCTACGGGTGGTGGACGACCGCACGAAGGCGCTGCCGGCGTTGCAGAAGTTCCAGAACGAGATCAAGGCCGAGGGCTTCCAGCATGTGCTGCTGCTGGGCATGGGCGGGTCGAGCCTGGGGCCGGAGGTGCTGGCGGAAACGTTCGGCAAGCAGCCGGGCTTCCCCGAGTTGCTGATCCTGGACAGTACGGACCCGGCGCAGATCGCGGCCCTACGCGCCCGCGTGGACCTCGCCCGCACGCTTTGCATCGTCAGCAGCAAGTCCGGCAGCACGCTCGAGCCTAACATCTTCAAGGCGTATTTCTGGGAGGAGATGAAGAAGGCCGTGGGCGACAAGGCGCCCCGTCATTTCGTGGCGGTAACGGACCCGGGCTCGAAGTTGCAGCATGCGGCCGAGGCGGACGGGTTCCGCCAGGTGTTCATGGGCGACCCATCCATCGGCGGGCGTTATTCGGTGCTGTCCAACTTCGGCATGGTGCCGGCGGCGGCGATGGGGTTGGACCTCGGCGCATTCCTGAAGTCGGCCGCGCTGATGGTGCGGTCGTGCGCGGCCGGCACCCCGCCGTTGGCCAACCCGGGCGTGCAGTTGGGCGCCATCCTGGGCGTTGCGGCCAAGGCAGGGCGGGACAAGGTGACCATCGTCGCCTCGCCGGGCCTGGCCGATGTGGGCGCTTGGCTGGAGCAGTTGCTGGCCGAGAGCACGGGCAAGCAAGGGCACGGGATCGTCCCGGTGGACAGCGAACCGCTGGGCCCGCCTGCCGTGTATGGGCAGGACCGGCTGTTCGCCTATCTGCGCCTGGAGGGCCATGCCGACCCCGCGCAGGAAGCAGCGATGGCGGCGCTCGAAAGTGCCGGGCAGCCGGTGGTGCGGGTGACGCTGACCAGCCCGATGCAGGTGGCGCAGGTTTTCTTCCTGTGGGAGTTCGCCACCGCGGTGGCCGGGTCGGTGATCGGCATCGATCCGTTCGATCAGCCGGACGTCGAGGCCAGCAAGATCGAGACCAAGAAGCTGACCGACGCCTACGCCGAGACCGGGCACTTGCCGGACGAGGCACCCTTCGTGGCTGGTGACGGCATGAAGCTGTTCGCCGACGCAGACAACCAGGACGCGTTGCGGGCGGACACGCTGGATGAGGTGATCCGCGCGCATCTGGACCGGGCGGGGCCCGGCGACTATGTGGCGCTGCTGGCCTATATCGACCGCAACCCGGCCACCATCGAAGCGCTGACCCGGCTGCGCACGCGCATTCGCGACAGCAAGCACGTGGCCACCTGCGTGGGCTTCGGGCCGCGGTTCCTGCACTCCACCGGCCAGGCGTACAAGGGCGGGCCGAACAGCGGCGTGGTGCTGCAGATCACCGCCGACGATGCGGCGGACCTGGCGGTTCCAGGCGAGAAGTATAGCTTCGGAACCGTGAAGGCGGCGCAAGCGCGGGGCGATTTCGACGTGCTGTCGGAACGCGGGCGGCGAGCGTTGCGGGTGCATCTGGGCTCGGATGTGCAGGCGGGGCTGGCGCGCCTGGCCCAAGCCGTGGAGGCGGCGCTCTAAAGCCGCCTCCACGGACGCGTGAGGGAGCAAGAGGGGACAGCGTATGCAGCTTGGGATCATTGGTTTGGGCCGCATGGGCGGCAACATCAGCCGGCGGCTGATGCGGGCCGGGCATCAAACGGTCGTGTACGACCGCAATGCGGAGGCGGTCGGCGCACTGGCCAAGGACGGCGCCGACGGCGTGGGCGGGCTGGCCGACATGGTGCGCGCGCTGACGCCGCCGCGTGCCGTATGGGTGATGCTGCCGGCGGGTGCCATCACCGAAGCGACGGTGACGGAGTTGGCCGGGCTGCTGGCGGCGGGCGATACCATCATCGATGGCGGCAACAGCTACTACAAGGATGACATCCGCCGGGCCAAGACGCTGCGCGAGAAGGGCCTCACCTACGTGGACGTGGGCACCAGCGGCGGCGTCTACGGGCTGGACCGCGGCTATTGCATGATGATCGGCGGCGACGAGGCCGCGGTGCGCCGGCTCGATCCCATATTCGCGGCGCTGGCGCCCGGCATGGGCAGCATCGAGCGCACCCCGCACCGCGAGGGGCGCGATCCCCGGGCGGAGCAGGGCTACATCCACGCGGGCCCGGCCGGCGCCGGGCACTTCGTGAAGATGGTCCATAACGGCATCGAATACGGGATGATGCAGGCCTATGCCGAGGGCTTCGACATCCTGCACCACAAGAACAGCGAGGAATTGCCGGAAGACGAGCGGTTCACGCTGAACCTGACCGATGTCTCGGAGGTGTGGCGGCGCGGCAGCGTCGTCTCGTCGTGGCTGCTGGACTTGGCGGCGCTGGCGCTGGCCGAGAACGACACCCTTTCCAACTTCCAGGGCGGCGTCGCCGACTCCGGCGAGGGCCGCTGGACCGTCGAGGCCGCGGTGGAGGAGGCGGTGCCGGCGCCGGTGCTGGCCGCCTCCCTGTTCGCGCGTTTCCGCAGCCGCCGCGAGCACACCTTCGCCGACAAGCTGCTCTCGGCCATGCGCGCCAAGTTCGGCGGCCACGCCGAGGCGAAGATCGAGGGGTCGTAGCGGATGGACATGCAATCCTCGATGCAGGACCGCATGTCGGGGGCGGCCGGATTGATGAAGGCGGGGCCAGCCCCAGCCGTGACGCTGGTCATCTTCGGCGCGGCGGGCGACCTGACCCGGCGGCTGCTGATGCCCTCGCTGTACAACCTCCAGCTCGCGCATTTGCTCGACGACAAGTTCCAGGTCATCGGCGTCGACCACAACGACAGCAACGACGCGGATTATCAGCAGAAGCTGACCGAGGCGATGCAGGGCTTCGTCGCCGACAAAGGCGGCGAGTTTGCGGCCGACGGGCTGGACCAGGAAGCCTGGGGCTGGATCCGCGAGCGGCTGCACTACCATACCGGCGATTTCGAGGACCCGGCCGCCTACGAGGGCCTTAAGGCCAAGCTCACCGGCAACGTGGTGTTCTACCTCGCGGTCGCGGCGCGGTTCTTTGGCCCGGTGATCACGCAGTTGGCCGCGGCCGGGCTGATGAAGGAGGAGGAGGGCGCGTTCCGCCGCGTGGTGGTGGAAAAGCCGTTTGGCCACGACCTGGCCAGCGCCAAGGCGCTCAACGCCCTGATCCTGGAGCGGCTCGAGGAGCACCAGGTGTTCCGCATCGACCACTTCCTCGGCAAGGAGACGGTGCAGAACATCATGGCACTGCGGTTCAGCAACGGCATCTTCGAGACGCTGTGGAACCGCCATCACATCGATTACGTGCAGATCACCGCCGCCGAGACGGTGGGCGTGGAGAGCCGCGGCAAGTTCTACGAGCCGACCGGCGCGCTGCGGGACATGGTGCCGAACCACATGTTCCAGCTCCTCGCCATGGTGGCGATGGAGCCGCCCAACAGCTTCGACGCCGATGCGGTGCGGGCGGAAAAGGCCAAGGTGTTGCAGGCGCTGAAGCCGCTCGATCCGCACCGGGTGGCCCGGGACGTGGTGCGCGGCCAGTACGAGGCCGGGCGTATCGGCGACAAGGACGTGGCGGGTTACCGGCAGGAGCCGGACGTGTCGCGCGAGAGCGCCACCGAGACGTTCGTGGCGATGCGGCTCAAGATCGACAATTTCCGCTGGGCGGGCGTGCCATTCTACATCCGCACGGGCAAGCGGATGACCAAGCGCAAGACCGAGATCGCGATCCACTTCAAGCAGGCGCCGTACGCCCTGTTCCGCAGCACCCCGGTGGAGCGCCTGACCCCGAACGTGATGGTGTTGCACATCCAGCCGAGCGAGGGCATCACGCTCAACCTGAGCGCCAAGGTGCCGGGACCCGTGATGGAGCTGGGCGGGGTTGCCATGGACTTCCGATATTCCGACTACTTCAAGGTGCCCTCCAGCACGGGGTACGAGACCCTGCTGTATGACGTGATGGTCGGCGATGCGACCTTGTTCCAGCGGGCCGACAACGTGGAAGCGGGCTGGGCCGCGGTGCAGCCGATCTTGGACGAGTGGGAGGCCGGGCACACCGAGGTGCATCCCTATGCCGCTGGCACGCACGGCCCGGCCGCGGGGGATGCGCTGCTGGAACGCGACGGGCGGCATTGGCTGAAACTGGCCGACAAATGAGCATTCGTCTCGTCGTGTCGGACGTGGACGGCACGCTGGTGCGGAACGACAAGTCGCTGGCGCCCTCGACCATTGCCGCCGCGGCTCGTTTGCAGGCGGCGGGGGTGCCGCTTGCCATCGTCAGCGCGCGGCCGCCGCGGGGCATGCGGTGGATCCAGGCGGCGCTGCATCTCACGGGCCCGCTCGCCGGGTTCAACGGCGGCAGCCTGGTGGGGCCCGATGGACGGGTGATCCAGCAGCGGCTGGTGCCCCCGGCGGCAGCGCGGGAGTCGCTGGATTTGTTCGTAGCTCATAAGGTCAGCGCGTGGCTGTTCACGGCCGACGAGTGGCTGGTCCTCGATCCCGATGGCCCGCACGTCGAGCATGAGCGGCACACCGTCCGCTTCGACGAGCGCGTGGTCGAGAGCTTCGACCCATACCTGGACCAGGTCGGCAAGCTGGTCGGCGTGACCGACGACGCACCGCTGCTCGCCGCCCTCGAGGCGGAGTTGCAAGGTTTGCTGGGCGACACCGCCGCGGCCCGCCGGTCCCAGACGTACTATCTCGACGTCACCCATCGCGAGGCGAACAAGGGCAACGCGATCCGCTTGCTTGCCGCGGCCCAGGGCATCGGCGTCGACGAGGTAGCCGTGCTGGGCGACATGGTGAACGACGTGCCGATGTTCGAAGTGGCCGGGTTCTCCGTGGCCATGGGCAACGCCAGCCCGGAGGTGCAGGCGCTTGCGAGCGCGGTGACGGCAGCCAACGACCGGGACGGCTGGGCGGAAGCGATCGACCGGCTGATCCTGCCCCGTTCGTCCCCGCTCGCAAAATGAGCGACCCAGCCGTTGCCGCAGCCGAGTGGATGGTCGCAGTCCTGCTCTCGGAGCCCGGGCCGATCGCGGTCGCGCTCTCCGGCGGCTCCACGCCCAGGCGGCTCTATGAGTTGCTGGTCACGCCCGGGTTCCTGCACCGCATGCCATGGGAACGCGTCCATTGGTTCTGGGGCGACGAACGGTTCGTGCCGCATGACGACGAGCGCAGCAACTACCGCATGACCATGGAAGCCATGCTGCGCCATGCGCCGGTGCCCCCGGCACAGATCCACCCCGTGCCGACGGAGGGCGTGACGCCGGAGCAGGCCGCCGCTTCGTACCAGGCGGAGCTGCAATCCTTCCACGGCTCCGCGGCCCTCGACGGCGCCCCGCTGTTCCAACTCGTGCTGCTGGGCCTCGGCACGAACGGGCACACCGCGTCGCTCTTCCCCGGCACGCCGGTGCTGGAAGAGCGGGACGCGTGGGCCGCCGCCGTCACGCCCGCGGGCGAACCCACGCGCATTACGCTAACCTACCCGGCGCTGGAAAGCTGCCGCCATGCGGCCTTTCTGGTGGCGGGCGCGGACAAGCGTGACGTGCTCGCCCGGGTGCGGGCCGGCGACGACAGCCTGCCCGCTTCCCGCTACAATCCCCGCACGCCGCCGCGCTGGTTCACCGACCCGGCGGCCGAGGGAGGCTAGCGTGAAGCCGCCCCCGGTCGGGCTGGCGCTGCAAGGCGGCTCCAGCCACGGCGCCTTTACCTGGGGCGTGCTGGACCGGCTGCTTGACGAGATGGAAGCCGGCCGGCTCGAAATCGCGGCCATCAGCGGGGCCAGCGCCGGGGCGATGAACGCCGCCGTCGTGGCGTGCGGCCTTATGGATGGCGGCCCCGCCCTGGCGCGCACCCGGCTGGCGCAATTCTGGCGCCTGCTGTCCGACCAGGGCGCCGCTGCCGGCAACGCGCTGTTCGGCTTCGGCGAACCGGGGCCGCTGGGCTGGAACATCGACTGGAACCCCGCCGCGATCATGCTGGAGGCGGCCGGCCTCGTCGTCTCGCCCTACACCAACCCGTTCTACACGGACCCGCTCACCCCGTTGCTGCGCGCAGCCTTCCCGGGCGACATGCTGGCGCGGTTGAACCAGGCTGGCGGCCCCCGCCTATTTCTCTCGGCCGTGAACGTCGCCACCAACGCACGCACGATCTTCTCGCAGCCCGGGATCACCGCCGACACGCTGCGCGCCTCGGCCTGCCTGCCGACCGAGTTCAAGGCCGTGACAATCGACGGGGAGCCTTATTGGGACGGCGGTTATATCGGCAACCCCGCGCTGTCGCCGCTGCTGGACCAGGCCGCGGACCTGCTGCTGGTCATGGTGAACCCATTGGAGCGGCAGGGCATGCCGCCCCGCAGCGCGCGCGCAATCCTCGACCGGCTGAACGAGATCAGCTTCAACGCCTCCGTCGTGCTGGAGTTGGACGCAATCGGCGGGATCAACCGTCTGCTCGCCGAACTGCGCGCAGCCGGCATCGACTACCAGGGCCGCTACCGGCCGGTGCACCTGCACCTCATTCGCGACGACGCGTTTATGGCCGGTCTCGGCGCCGTGTCGAAGGGCAGCACGTCTTGGGCGTTCCTATCCGCCCTGCACCGGGCGGGCATCGCGGCGGCCGGCCGGTGGCTTGCGGAGCACGGCGACGCGCTGGGGCAGCGGTCGTCCGTGGACATGAAGGCGGCGCTGACCCGGCCGGTGCTGAAGGGCTAGACTAGGGCTGCGAACATGATCAAGAGGTGAA
>CAXSDH010000102.1:7503-12434 GCA_964235765.1 uncultured Acetobacteraceae bacterium | reverse complement strand
CTAGAGCGGTTCGGCCTGCACGACAGCCTGCACCGGGAGGTCCGCTCCCCGGCCTACGGCCAGCAGCGCACCCTCGAACTCGCCGATGGCGGGCTCATGAGTGCGGCGGTGGCGGCGGACCGCCCGGTGCACACCATGCTGTCCGGCCCCGCGGACGGCGTGACCAGCACCGTCATGCTCGCCCGCCAGACGGGGCGCGCCCGGCCCCGTGATCGTGGAGAGCTACCGCCCCATCCGGGACATCGGCGGCGCCGGGCTGCACCGCGGAGGCTGCGGCATCGAGAAGATCTATGGCCTGCTGGCAGCCGGCGAGGTCTCGATCCATGACGACCGCGAGGTGGTGCCGCCCTGGGGCATCAATGGCGGCCTGCACGGCGGCACCTCGAACAAATGGCTGCACCGGGCCGGCGCCGCCGCACCGGAGCGCATCCCCTCCAAGATCGACAACCTCGAGGTCGGCCCCGGTGACCGCGTCATCTCCCGCACCGCAGGTTCCGGCAGCCGGGGCGACCCGCTGGACCGCCCACCTGCCCACGTGGCCCGCGACGTCCGCTTCGGCGTAGTCTCCGCCGAACGCGCCCGCAGCGATTATGGCGTGGCGCTCAATGGCCGCACCATCGACGAAGCCGCGACCGCCGCCCTCCGCGAGACCATGCGCGCCGAGCGCGGCCCGGCGCCGCCCTTCGAGTTCGGCCACCGCCCCTGGATCGGCGCATGACGACCCTGCTCGACCGCATCTGGGATGCCAATGTCGTCGACAGCATCGGCGACGGCGTGGACCTGCTGTACATCGACCGCCATTTGGTCCAGGAGGTCAGCAGCCCCCAGGCCTTCGAAAGCCTGCGCCTCAGCAACCGCACCGTGCGCCGCCCCGACCGCGCCATCGCGGTCGCCGACCACGCCGTGCCCACAGGTTGGCGGCGAAGATAAGCTATCCCCGGTTACGCCGCCAGCTTCAGGCTCGCCAATTCCAAAATACGCCTCCTCGGGCGTGCGCCCGGGGCGTCCGAGTAACAGAGCGGCAAATTCTGGGTCTCTCCGGCGGACGCGATAGCGCCGCTTTGGCGATTCACATGCGGGAGACCAGACTCGACCTGTCGATAGAGTGTTTCTTCACCGACACTGGCAAGGAGCTTCCCGAGGTCTATGGCTTTCTCGACCGGCTCGAAGGTTTCCTGGGCCGGCCCATTACCCGCCTCAATCCAGATCGTGATTGCGACTTCTGGCTGCGGGAGTACAACCACTTCCTTCCTTCACCGCGCACGCCAGGGGGCATGGCTCGCCGTTCACCTTCGCAGCCTGGATGTCGCCCGGGTGGAAGCGGCCAGCACCCGCGCACTCGAGATCGGCGCGCTGTCCTACGCCTCGCATCGATCCTCAAGCATCGCCTCGACCGGGGAGTGCCGTCACAGGCCGCGGACAACCCGGAGGGCGCCGCCCTCGGCCACGCCGAGTGGCTGGTTGCCGCGCTCGCCATGTTCCGCGGCGCACGCGCGCCGCCGTTCCCCCGGCATGGTCCGGCCGCAGATCACGACGGCCGTCGCGATCCACGACCGGCTGGCGGAGTAGGGGGTCACACCGCCAGATAGGCCCGGCGCGCCGCCTCGTCCGCCTGAAAGGCGGCCATGCCGCCCGTCCAGGCCACGCGGCCGCTTTCCAGAACGACGGCCCGGTCGCCGACGCGCGCCGCGAAGTGTAGGTTTTGCTCGGCCAGCACGACCGTCACGCCCTCCGCCTTCAGCGCCAGGATCGCGTGCGCCATCTGCTCGATGATGACCGGCGCCAGCCCCTCGCTCGGCTCGTCCAGCAGGATCAGGCGCGGGTTGCCCATCAAGGTGCGCGCGATGGTCAGCATTTGCTGCTCGCCGCCGCTCATGCGGCCGCCGGGCCGGGCGCGCATCGGGCCGAGATTGGGAAACAGCGCGAACAGCCGCTCCGGCGTCCAGGGCTGCAGCCCGGCGCGGGCGGGCTGCCGGCCGACCTCCAGGTTCTCCATCACCGTAAGGTCGGCGAAAATCCGCCGCTCCTCCGGCACGTAGCCCAGCCCGGCTCGGGCGATGCGGTGCGGCTCCCAGCCCGCGATCTCGGCGCCGGCCAGGCGGATGCTGCCGCCCGCGGGCCGCACCATCCCGATCAGCGCCTTGAACGTCGTGCTCTTGCCTGCCCCGTTGCGCCCGAGCAGAACCATGACCTCGCCCCGGTCCACCTCGAACCGGATGTCGCGCAGGATGTGGGCCCGGCCGTACAGCGTGTTCAGGCCGGCCACCTGCAGCATCAATGCTCCCCGCTGGCGGCGCCGCTGCCCAGATACACCGCCCGCACCCGCGCGTCGGCGCGAATGGCGGCCGGGGAGCCGGCGGCGATCACCTCGCCGCGGTCGAGCACCAGGATGCGGTCGGCCACGCCGAACACCACGTCCATGTCGTGCTCGGTGAACAGCACGGCAAGCCCGGCCGTGGTTGCCAGCGCCCGGGTCAGCGCCATCAGCGCGGTCCGCTCGCCCGGCGCCATGCCGGCCGTGGGCTCATCCATCAGCAGTAGCCGCTTGCGGCCCGACAAGGCCATGGCGAGTTCCAGCCGCTTCAGGTCGCCATAGGCCAGCACCCCCGCGCCACGCGCCACCTGGTTCCCCAGACCTACCTGGTCCAGCAGCGTCTCCGCCTCCGCCCGCATCTGCCCGCCCGCCGGCCGCCACACGCCGCCCACACGCCCCGCGGCGGCGAGCAGCGCCATCTGCACGTTCTCCCGCACCGTCATGGACGGGAACGTCGCCGTGATCTGGAACGTGCGCCCCACCCCGAGCCGGCAAATCGCGCGCGGGCCGAGCCCGGTGATGTCGGCCCCATCGAGCCGCACCGTGCCCCGGTCCGGCCGAAGCTGCCCGCCCACCATGTTGAAGCAGGTGCTTTTCCCCGCGCCGTTCGGCCCGATCAAGGCCAGCATCTCGCCGGCCGCCACGCCGAACGACACGCCGCCCACGGCCTGCACGCCGCCGAACGCCTTCCGCAAGCCCTGCACGGCGAGCACGTTCATCCCGGCCGCAGCCGCGCCCAGCCGCGCTGCGCGGCGCCGGCGATCCCCTCGGGGAACGCCACCACCAGCACGACGATCGACGCCCCCAAAACCAGCCGCCACAGGTCGGTCGCGCGCAGCAAGGCGTCGTACAGGCCCACATAGGCCAGCGCGCCCACCACCGGCCCCGCCATGGTCTGCACCCCGCCCAGCAGCACCATCAGCAGCGCATCCACCGATTTCGGGATGCTGACGTAGGTCGGGAACACGCTGCCCTTGGCATAGGCGTAGACGCCGCCGGCCAGCCCAGCCGCCGCGCCAGCCACGGAAAACGCCGCCAGCCGCAGCAGCCGCGTGTGCAGCCCGATCGCCTCCGCCCGCAAGCCGCTGTCCCGCGCCGCACGCAGCGCGTAGCCGAACGGCGCATACAGCACGCGGCGCAGCAGCATGGCCCCGCCGAGGCATAAGCCGAGCGCCAGCCAATAGAACGCCGCGGGGCCGCGGGCCCAGGCAGCGGGCCAGACGCCCAGCACACCGTTGTCGCCCCCCGTCCACTCCACGGATTGGAACGCGATGGCCCAGACGATCTGCGCGAAGGCCAGGGTCAGCATGGCCAGGTAGACGCCCGATAGCCGGACCACGAAGCTGCCGAACGCCGCCGCCGCCAGCCCGGCCGCGACGGGTGCGGCCAACAGCCCGATCCCCATCGGCGCCCCCAGGTCCCGCGTCAGCAGCGCCGCCGCATAGGCGCCCACCCCGAACCACGCCGCGTGGCCGAAGCTCGCCATGCCGCCCGGCCCCATCATGAAATGCAGGCTGGCCGCGAACAGCACCATAACCAGCATCTCCGTCAGCACCGCCAGCGCGTAGGGTCCGGCCACCAGCGGCGCGGCCAGGGCGGCCAGCAGCGCCACGCCGCCCAGCACCCGCAAGGCCCGCGGCGCCGGGCGGACGACCGGCGCCGCATCGGCCGCGGCCCGCGCCTCCGCCTGTGGCCGGCCGAGCAGCCCATTGGGGCGCAGCACCAGCACCACCGCCATTACCAGGAACACCAGCACCAGCGTGATCTTCGGCGCCAGCGCCACCCCGAACGATTGCAGCAAGCCGATCAGCAGCGCCGCCAGGTAGGCGCCCGGCAAGCTGCCCAGCCCGCCCACGACCACGACCACGAAAGCGTCGGTGATGGCCGCGAGATCGATCCCCAGATTGGCCGACCCCGACGGCAGCGACAACGCGCCCCCCAGCCCGGCCAGCCCCGCGCCGAGGGCGAACACGCTGGTGAACAGCCAGCGCTGGTCCACGCCGAGCGCCGCCACCATCTCCCGGTCCAGCGTCGCCGCCCGCACCAGCGTGCCCCAGCGCGTGCGGGTGAACAGCAGCCACAGCAGCAGCAGCACGACAGGGCCCACGCCGATCAGCACGAGGTCGAACACCGGAAACCGCCCGTCGCCCACCGCGATCACGCTGCGCAGCCAGCGTGGCCGCGGCAGGGCCAGGTCGTTCGGCCCCCAGACGTGCAGGGTGATGTCTTGCACCATCAGCAGCACGCCGAAGGTGGCAAGCAGTTGGAACAGTTCCGGCGCGCGGTAGATGCGGCGCAGCAGCAGCATCTCCAGCACCATGCCGATCGCCCCCGTGGCGAGTGCCGCGCCCAGCACCCCCAGCACGAACCAGGCGGGATCCCGCGGCAGCCGGGTCAGCACGCTCCAGCCGATATAGGCGCCCAGCATGCACAGCGAGCCATGGCTGAAGTTCACCACCCGGGTCACGCCGAAGATGACCGTAAGCCCCGCCGCCACCAGGAACAGCGACGACGCGCCCGCCAAACCCGTCAGCAGTTGCGCCAGCAGGTCCATCTAGCCCACGCCACCATGATGCAGGTGGCACGCCGCCGCCTGGTCCGCCGCCTGGCCCGCCGC
>CAXSDH010000102.1:0-7403 GCA_964235765.1 uncultured Acetobacteraceae bacterium | reverse complement strand
CCGCCGCCTGGCCCGCCGCGACCGGCAGCAGGGCCGGCGCTTCCACCCGGCAGCGCGGCCCCGCATGCGGGCAGCGCGGATGGAAATGGCAGCCCGGCGGCGGCGCCAGCGGCGACGGGATTTCGCCCGCGATCGGGGTGAACACGCCCCGCCCCTGGCCCAGCCGCGGCACGCTGGCGAACAGCGCCCTCGTATAGGGGTGCGCCGGCCGCGCATACAGCAGGCCGGTCGGCGCCAGCTCCACGATGCGGCCCAGGTACATGATCGCCACCCGGTCGGCGACATGCCGCACCACGCCCAGGTCGTGGCTGATGAACAGCCCGGCCAGGCCCAGCTCCGCCCGCAGGTCCAGGAACAGGTTCAGCACCTGCGCCTGGATCGACACGTCGAGCGAGGCCACCGGCTCGTCCAGCACCAGCACGTCCGGCCGCATCGCCAAGGCGCGCGCCACCGCGACCCGCTGCCGCTGCCCGCCGCTGAACTGGTGCGGGAAGCGGCTGCGCAGCGCCGGGTCGAGCCCCACCCGCTGCAGCATCGCCGCCACATAGGCGTCGGCCTCCCGCCGGGTGACGATGCGGTGCGCCACCGGGCCCTCGGCCACCGTCTCGGCCACCCGCATGCGCGGATCGAGGCTGGCAAACGGGTCCTGGTGGATCATCTGCACGCGGGGCGTCAGCTTGCGCGCACCGCGGGCGACGGGCGCGCCGTCCAGCCGCACGGTGCCCGAGGTGGGCGGATAGATGCCCGAGGCCATGCGCCCCAGCGTGCTCTTACCGCACCCGCTCTCGCCCACCAGGCCCAGCACCTCCCGGTGGGCCAGGTCGAGGCTGACCCCGGTCACCGCCTGCACCACTTGCGGGCCATGGCCGGCGCCGAACAGCCCGGCGATCCGGTCGCCCAGCCCGACCGGGCGCACGAACCGCTTGGTCACGTCCGCGATGGCGAGCAGCGGCGTCATTCGCCCACCGGATGATGGCAGAGCGCCACGTGCCCCGCTCCGAACTCCAGCGCCGGCGGCGGCAGCGCGCAAGCCTCGTCGGCGCGCGGGCAGCGGGTGCGGAACGGGCAGCCCGCGTCCTCGCCCGGCGGCGGCAGCCCGGTCGCCACCTGCGGCAGCCGCGTGCCCGGCGGGTGGCCGGCCGGCACCGAGCCGATCAGCGCCGCCGTGTAATGATGCCGCGGCCCCGCGATCACCGCATCGGCCGGGCCACGCTCCACGACGCGCCCCGCATACATCACGCACACATCGTCGGCGAGCGACGACACCACCGCCAAGTCGTGGGTGATCCACACGAAGGCGGTGCCGGTCTCGTCCGCCAGCCGCCGCACCTCGGCCAGGATTTGCCCCTGGATCGAGACGTCGAGCGCCGTGGTCGGCTCGTCGGCGATGACGGCCGCCGGGCGGTGCAGCAAGGCGATGGCGATGGCGACGCGCTGCCGCATGCCGCCGCTGAGCTGGTGCGGGTAGGCGTCCAGCCGCTCGGCCGGGCTGGGGATGCCGACGATCTCCAGCGCGTCCCGCGCCCGCGCCCGCGCCGCGGCCTTCGAAACGCGGTCATGCGCCCGCACCGCGGCCACCATCTGCGTGCCCACCCGCAGCACCGGGTTGAGCGTCATCAGCGGGTCCTGGAACACCATGGCGATCCGCGCGCCCCGGATGCGCCGCATCGCCCTGCCTTGCAGGCCGGTGATGTCCACCCCCTCCAGCAGCACCTGGCCGGACACGATGCGCCCCGGCGGCTCGATCAGCCCGAGGATCGAGAAGCCGGTCACCGACTTGCCCGACCCGCTCTCCCCCACCAGGCCCAGGATACGCCCGCGCTCGACGGCGAACGACACGCCATCGACCGCCCGCACCAGCCCGGCCCGGGTGGGGAACTGCGTCCGCAGCGCCCGCACTTCCAGCACGGCGTTCATCGCCGCCGCCGCGGGTTCATCACCTGCCGCAACTGGTCGCCCACCAGGTTGATCGCCAGCACCGTCACCATCAGCGCCACGCCCGGGTACACCGAAATCCAGTAGCGGCCCGAGAGCATGAACTGGAAGCCGTTGGCGATCAGCAAGCCCAGCGACGGGCGGGTGATCGGCAAGCCCAGCCCCAGGAAGCTCAACGTCGCCTCCAGCGAGATGGCGGTGGCGATCTGCACCGTTGCCACCACGATCAGCGGCGGCAGGGTGTTGGGCAGCAGGTGCCGCAGCAGCACCGTCCGCCCCGGCAAGGGCGTGGAGAGCGCCGCCTCGATGTAGTCGCGCCGCCGCTCCGCGCTGGCTGCGCCGTAGGCGGTGCGGGCGAAATAGGCGTACTGCGCCGCCACCAGCGCGGCCATCAACTGCGGCACGCCCTGGCCCAGCATGGCCACCAGCACCAGCGCCAGCAGGATCGCCGGCAGGGAGAGCTGCAAGTCAACCACACGCATGATCAGCGCCTCGACCCGCCCGCCGTAGAAGGCCGCGAGCAGGCCCACGGTGGCGCCAAGCACCAGCGCCACCGCGCCCGCCGACACCGAGATCATCAAGCTCAGCCGCAACCCGTACAGGATCGCCGACAGCAGGTCCCGCCCCGCATTGTCGGTGCCCAGCAGGTGCTTGTAGCCGCCCGAGCCTTCCTCGCCGGGCGGCAGCCGCGCGTCGCCCAGCTCGAGCCCGGCCTGGTCGTACGGGTCCTGCGGTGCGATCAAGGGCGCCAGCAGCGCCAACGCCACGATCAGCACGACCACGGCCAGGGCCGCGACCGCCGTGGCGCTGCGGCGGTACTCCGACCAGAAAACGCGCATCACGCCCTCAATGCGCGCCGCGCGCCCGCACGCGCGGGTCCAGCAGGCCGTAGGTCAGCTCGACCACCAGGTTGATCGTCACGAACAGCAGCACCACCAGGATCAGGTAGGCCACCATGACCGGCCGATCCAGCGAGGTGATGCTCTCGATGATGAGCTTGCCCATGCCGGGCCAGTTGAACACCGTCTCCGTCACCACCGCGAAGGCGAGGGTGGAGCCGAACTCCAGCCCGAACACGGTGACGATCGGGATGCCGATGTTCTTCAGCACGTGCAGCCAGACCACCTGCCATTCCGGCAGCCCCTGGGCGCGGGCGAAGCGGATGTGCTCCTGCCCCATCACCTCCTCGGTCCCCGCCCGCACCAGGCGGATCAGCAGCCCCAGCTTGAACAAGGACAGGTTCACCGCCGGCAGCAGCAGGTACCGCCAGCCCTCGAGGGTGAAGGCGCTGAACTTCCAGCCCAGCACGTCGGTCACCGGCCCGCGGCCGCCCGAGGGCAGCCAGCGCAGCTCGACGGCGAAGGCCAGGATCAGCAGCAGCCCCACCCAGAACGTCGGCACCGAGAACCCGGCCACCGAGAACGCCATGATGGCCCGGCTGCTGCGGCTATCCGGCCGGTAGCCGGCCCAGATGCCCAAGGGAATGCCCAGCACGGTCGCGATCAGCATGGCCGCGGTCGCCAGCTCCAGGGTCGCCGGCAGCCGGGCCAGGATCAGCGGCAGCACCGGCAGCCGGAACACGAAGCTGGTGCCGAAATCGCCGTGGAGGATGGCGCCGAGGAAGTGCAGGTACTGCTGCCACAGCGGCAGGTCGAGCCCGTATTGCCGGATCAGCGCGGCCCGCATGGCCTGCGTCGCGGCCGGGTCGATCAGCACGTCGATCGGGTTGCCGATGGCGTACACGCCGATGAACACCACCATGGACATCACGAGCACGACCGCCGCCGCCTGCAACAGGCGCTGGATCAGGTAGCCGAGCATGCTATCGAGCGCCCTCTCCCAGCGGCGGGAGAGGGGGAGGCGCTGCAGGGGCCAGGCGCTGGTGGCGCCGCCTGACGGCCGGCCCCTAGCCCGCCTATGGCGCGGCCTTGGGCGTGATCAGGTGCGCGAGCGTCTCTTGGTCCACCCGCGGCGTGAAAGCGAGCTTGCCCTTCGGCATCGCCCAGATGGTCTGCGGCATTACCGTCGGCAGCATCGGCCGGTCGTTCATGCTGATGTCGGTGGCGCGCACGAACATCTCGCGCCGCTTCGCCTCATCGAGCGTGCGGGAGCCGTCGCGGATCAGCCGGTTCACGTCGGGGTTGTTGTAGCCGGACCGGTTGAAGTTGCCGAAGCCGATGCTGGGGTCGGGACCGTGGATCATCGCGCCGTAGGTATAGGCGGCCTCGCCGGTCAGCGTGCCCCAGCCGGACATCTGCATGCTGTATTCGCCGCGCGTGCTGGCCGGAAAGAACACGGTGCCGGTCAGCGCGTTCGCGTTGACCTTCAGCCCGACCCGCGACCATTGCTGGGCCAGCGCCTCGCACAGCGCGCTATCGCCGGGCAGGCGGCCGGAGGTGCAGAAGAAGTCGATCTCGAACCCCTTCGGGTAGCCCGCCTCGGCCAGCAGGGCGCGGGCTCGCGGCAGGTCCACCCGGCGTTCCGGCAGGTTCGGGCTGGCGCCGAAGAACGTGTCGGGCATGAGCTGGCTCATCGGCTTGGCGAAACCCTCGAACACCACGCGGGCCAGCGCGCGCCGGTCGATCGCCAGGTCCATCGCCAGGCGCACCCGCGCATCCAGGAACGGATTTGCCTCGATCTCGCGGCCGTCGATGCGCGCGGGCTTCGGCAGCTTGTCCTTCAGCGAGAAATACACGTCGAACACATACACGCTGTCGCCGATGACCACATCCATCGTGGGGTCGCGCTGCAGCGAGGCGACGTCGGTGGCGGGCAGGTAGTTGATCAGGTCGGCCTGGCCGCTCTTGAGCGCCGCCACCCGGGCGGCATCGTTGGGGATCTCGCGCCGCACCACCCGCGCCCAGGGCTGCGTGCCGCCCCACCAGCCGGGGAAGCGCTCGAGCACCAGGTCGCCGCGCGGCTCCCAGCTCACGAAGCGGAACGGACCCGTGCCGATCGCCGCCTTGCCCGAGTTGAACGCCTCGTTGCGGGGCTCCATGCCGATTTTATGGCTGACGATCATCAGCCGGGCGAAATCATTGGGCAGCGTGGGCGCCGGGCCATCGGTGGTGAAGCGCACGGTCAGGCGGTCCACCACCTCGGCCGACTTGGCGCGCTTGGTATACAGCGTCATCGACATCGGCCCGGTCACCACGGGAATGCGGTCGAGCGAGAACTTCACGTCCTCGGCGGTGAAGTCGCTGCCGTCGTGGAACTTCACGCCGTCGCGCAGCTTGAACTCCCAGGTCGTGTCGCCGATCGCGGTCCAGGACAGGGCGAGGCCGGGCTTGAGGTTGAGGTTCTCGTCTTGCGCGATCAGGCTGTCGAACACATGGCGCAGCGCCTCGATATGCCCGCCCAGCGTGGACCAGTGCGGGTCCATGCTCTCGGGCCCGCTGCGCACGCCGACGGTCAGTGTCGATGCGGGCTGGGCATAGGCGGAGATGGGCGCGGGCGCCGCGAGGGCGAGCGCGGCCGAGGCGAGCAGGGTGCGGCGGTTCATCGGGAAGTCCCTTGCATGCGAGGAGCGGTGCGCCGCACGCTAGAGCAGTATCGCGCCGTGTGGAATCCTCTTCATCGGCGGCAGCGGAGGCAGCATGCGCATCACCGACATGGCCTGGGGCGACGTGGAGGCCTGGCTCGCCCATGACGACCGCTGCATCGTGCCGCTGGGCAGCACCGAGCAGCATGCCGGGCTGAGCCTCAGCGTGGACAGCATCCTGAGCGAGCGCGTGGCGGCCGACGCCGCCGAGCCGCTGGGCGTGCCGGTGTTCCCGGTGCTGGCCTATGGCATCACCCCGGCCTTCGCCGCCTACCCCGGCACCATCACGCTGCGCGCCGGGACTTACTTGCTGGTGCTGCGGGACGTGCTGGACAGCCTGTACAACCAGGGGTTCCGCCGCATCCTGCTGTGCAACGGGCATGGCGGCAACGTGCCCGGCGCCGCGGCCGGGCTGGAGTTCCTGGCCGACCGGCCGGACGTGCGGGTGCGCTGGCATGATTGGTGGCGGGGGCCGCAGACCTGGGCGGCTGTGCAGGCGACCGACCCCCTGGCCAGCCACGCCAGTTGGATGGAGAATTTCCCCTGGACCCGCCTGGCCAACCGGGCGCCCACCGAGGGCGGCAAGCCGATGACCGACCTGGACCGGCTGCGCACCCTGCCGCCCGACGCTGTCCGCGCACAGCTTGGCGACGGCAACTACGGCGGCCTCTACCAGCGCAGCGACGAGGACATGCTGGCCATATGGCGCATCGCCGTGGAGGAGACCCGCGCCCTGCTCGCCTGGGAGTAGCCGGGCGCGGCCGGCCCGGATAGAGTCGGCGAAATCCCGGAGGCGCGATGCGCTGGCCAGCCCTGATCCTGCTCGCAGCACCCGTCCCCAAGCCGGCAAATGCCGGAAACGCCGGCGAAGCTGGGCACGCTTGCCCGATGATGCGCGGCGCCTAGGCATGTACACGGCCGTCGCCGGCGGCGAGCGGCACCGTTTTCCCAGCCTCGCCGCGCTGATGGCGCAAGCCACGCCGCTGCGCAGCGGCGACCAGTTGGCCGGGCTGGCGGCCGACACCCAGGAGCGGCGGGTCGCCGCCCAGTTCGCGCTGGCGGACCTGCCGCTCCGCACGTTCCTGGACGAGGCCGTGGTTCCCTACGAGACGGACGAGGTCACCCGGCTGATCATCGACGGCCACGACCCAGCCGCCTTCGCCCCGGTGCGGCACCTCACGGTCGGCGGCTTCCGCGACTGGCTGCTGTCCGACGCCGCGACCCAATCGGCGCTGGCCGGGTTGGCGCCGGGGCTCACGCCCGAGATGGCCGCCGCTGCGAGCAAGCTCTGCCGGCTGCAAGACCTGATGCTCGTCGCCAGCCGGGTGCAGGTGACCACGCGCTTCCGCACCACCATCGGCCTGCCCGGGCGGCTTTCCACCCGGCTGCAGCCGAACCACCCCGCCGACGACCCCCGGGGGATCGCCGCCAGCATCCTCGATGGCCTGCTGCTAGGCTCGGGCGACGCCTGCATCGGCGTGAATCCGGCCACCGACAGCCCCGACCGCACCCACACCCTGCTCTGCCTGCTCGACGACATGCGCCGGGCGCTCGATGCGCCCGTGCAAAGCTGCGTGCTGGCCCATGTGACGACGACGCTGGAGCTGATCCGCCGCGGCGCCCCGGTGGATCTGGTCTTTCAATCCGTCGCCGGCACCGAGGCGGCGAACCGGGGCTTCGGCATCGACCTCGCGTTGCTCGACGAGGCGCATGCCGCCGCGCAGTCGCTGGGCCGCGGGCCCGCTGGCGCCAACCTCATGTATTTCGAGACGGGGCAGGGCAGCGCGCTGTCGGCCGGCGCGCATCACGGGGTGGACCAGCAGACGCTCGAGGCGCGGGCCTATGCCGTGGCCCGGCGCTACCAGCCGTTGCTGGTCAACACCGTCGTGGGCTTCATCGGGCCGGAATACCTGTTCGACGGCAAGCA
>CAXSDH010000101.1:0-12628 GCA_964235765.1 uncultured Acetobacteraceae bacterium | reverse complement strand
CGCCTCAGCCTGTTTTGGCACTTCCTCGACGTGATCTGGATCGCGATCTTCTCCGTCGTCTACCTCCAGGGGCTGCTCCAATGACCTCCGCCCGCCTCGAAGCGCGTGAAACGATGACCTACGTCGTCGGCTACGGATTGGCGGGGCTGCTGACGGTCGCCGCCTTCGGCCTCGTGTATTTCCGCCTGCTCGGCGGGCAGCAGGCCTTTTACGTCGTTCTCGGCCTCGGCTTCGTGCAGTTGATCGTGCATTTCCGCTGCTTCCTCCACATCGACCTGACGCGTTCTTCCCGGGCAGATCTACAGCTTCTCCTGTTCTCGGGCATGATCATCGCGCTGATGGTGGGGGGCACCCTGGTCGTCCTGTTCAACCTGCAAAGCAGGATGATGTAGCGACGGCCGCACAAAAGGCCGGGATGCGGGCTGCACAAGCAAGCCTAGCGGTTCGGACATCGCCATCGTTTCCCGCCATTGACGCCTTCTGCCGTCCCGCTCATCATTGCGTGGGTATGCTCGAACGAGCGGAGATGCGGAAGCCTGTCCAACCGTCGCAACATCCTTCTATTGATCACTGACCAGCAGCGTTTCGACGTGCTGGGTTGCTACGGCAATGCAGACGTGAAGACGCCGAACATCGACCGGCTCGCCGCGCATGGGGCGCTGTTCGAGAACTGCTATGTCCAGAACCCGATCTGCAGCCCGTCCCGTGCCAGCCTGACGACCGGGCTTTATGCCCGCAACCACGGGCTTTGGGCGAACGGGGTGGCGCTGCCCCCGGGGCGGAACCTGCTGTCGAAGGCGCTGGCCGACGCCGGGTATGATTGCGGCATGGCCGGCAAGCAGCATCTGGCGCCCTGCGCCCATGGCGACGAGCCGCGCCTGGACGACGGCTACCGCGTCTATCGCTGGTCGCACGACCCGATCCATCGGTCTGCGAACAACGCCTACCATGCGTGGCTGCGCCGCACCCACCCGGACATCTATCGCGCGGCGGTGCTGGAGCGGCCGTCCGGGTCGGCCGAGGCCGGCAACGTCGCCAAGGGGGCCATGCCGCTCGATGTCGTGCCGGTCGAGGCGCATTACAGCCACTGGATCGCGCAGGAGGCGATCGACTTCATCGAGGACGGCAGCCGCCCGGCCGGCACCCCGTTCTACTTCATGGCGAACTTCTTCGATCCCCATCACCCCTTCGGAGCGCCGGAGCCGTTTCGCCGCCTGTACGACGCCGCCGCCCTGCCGCTGCCGTCCGGCTCGGTTCAGGAACTGAACGGCAAGCCCGCCGTGCAGCGCGAGTACAGCCGCGCCTCATATGGCGGGCACGCGCCGGGCTTTGCGGACTATACGGAAGCCGAACTGCGCGAGGCGCGGGCCGCCTACTACGCGATGGTGTCGATGATCGACGCGGAAGTCGGCCGCGTCCTCGATGCGCTGGAACGGCGCGGCGCGCTCGCCGACACGCTGGTCATCTTCACCAGCGACCATGGCGAGATGCTCGGCGACCACGCGATCATGCTGAAAGGGCCGATGCTGTACGAGTCGGTGGTGCGCGTCCCGCTGATCCTGCACCAGCCCGGCGCCATTCCGCCCGGCTTCCGGGTGCCGCAGCTGGTACAGATGATCGACCTGACGCAGACCATCCTGGCCGCCGCCGCCATCCCGGATGCCTATGCGACCCAAGGCGAAGACCTCATGGCGCTGCTGCGCACCACGCCCGGGACGCCGTGGCGCGACTGGGCCTTGTGCGAGTACCGCGACAGCGGCCACGGCGCCGACCCGCCCGTGCACACCACCATGCTCCGCCACGGTGACTTGAAGCTGATCGTCTGGCACGGCAGGCCCGCCGTGGACCGAGCGCGGGACGGCGAGCTGTACGACCTCGCCGCCGACCCCGGGGAGCACCACAACCTGTATTACGAGCCGCAGCATGCCACGGCGCGTGAGGCCATGAAGGACATGCTGATCGACGTGACGACGGCCACCGAATGGCCGAGGCCGCCGAGAACCGCGGACTGGTGAAAGCGGGCGATCGAACCCGCGCATGCAAGCGACCATGAGGAGGACACGATGAGCGAAGCCAAACCCGCCCGCCGCAAGGCCCGCCATGCCTGGGCCGGGCTGATCGGCCTCGCCGCCGGCCTGCTCGGCGCCGGCCCGGCCTTCGCCCAGGACAAGGTCATCGTCGCCCATGCCGCTGGGATCAACGGCCAGGCGGTCGACAAGCTGCTGCCGGAGTTCACTGCCGAGACGGGCATCCCCGTCCAGGGCATCACCTTCTCCGATACGGATTACGGCGCGAAGATGCAGTTGGTGGCGCGGGCCGGCAACCCGGCGTTCGATGTCGCCCTTGGCGTGGCGCTCGACGTCTACGCGCTCACGCGGCCCGCCAAGATCTACGCGCCGCTCGACACCAGCGCCTGGGACCCGGCGACGCTCGCCGCGATGCAGGACGCCAAGCTGATCGGCGCCGACTACGCCGTCTCGCAGGACACCGCCGCGCTGCTCGTCTACAGCGCCAAGCTGCAAGCCGCGCCATCGACCTGGGCGGACTTCTTCGACATCGCCAAGTTCCCCGGCAACCGCGGCATGGCATCCGGCGGCCTTGGGGTGCCGATCAACTTCGAATACGCCATGGTCGCCAGCGGCGTCGCGCCTAGCAAGGTGAACCCGATCGACTATGGCGTCGCGCTGGCACAACTGTCGAAGCTCGGCTCCAACCTCGTGCTATGGGACAATGCTCCCAAGGGCATCCAGGATGTCGTGAACGGCGACACCACGATGACGTGGTCCTATGCGCCCGCGGCCCTCAGCGCGGTCAAAGCCGGCCAGCCGATCAAGATCGCCGCCCCGCCAGGGACCACCGTTTCGCGGCAGATCGCCGTCGTGATGGCCAAGGCGCCCGACGGCACCAAGGTCGCCGACCGCTTTCTAGCCTGGTGGTTCAAGCCGGAGACCCAGGTCAAGTACTCGGAATACACCAATTACGGGATCGTCGTCCCGTCGAAGGCGGTCCTGAGCAAAATCCCGGAAGACGTGTCCCGCTTCATGCCGTTCTCCGCCCCGCACCCCGAAAACTTCCGGCTGCTGGACTACGCCTATTACAGCGCCGCCGGCCCCGGCGGACAGAGCAACTTGGCCGAGGCGCTTGGCCGCTGGTCGAGGTTCCGGGCGCAGTAGCGCGGCCGCGGACCCACTGGCGGCGCTGCATGCCGGGGTTCGCCGTCCTGCTGTCCGTCCCCGCCGTCGCGTTCATTGCAGCACTCGGGCTGTGGCCGCTCGGCAGCTTCCTGCTGGGCGGCTTCCAGTCGGCCGCCGGCGAGCCGACCATCGCGCACTTCCGAGCCCTGCTGGAGGATGGCCTGTTCCTCCAGGTGGCTGGGCGCACCACTCTCATTGCCGTCGGCGTGACGGCGATCACCCTCGTGCTGGCCTATCCGCTTGCCTACACGGTGATGAAGGCGCGGCGTGGCGCCAAGGCCGTGCTGATCACGCTGGTCGCGTTGCCATATCTCACCTCCGTGCTGGTGCGCGTCTATGCCTGGGCGGCGATCCTGTCGCTGGATGGGCCCGTCAACGCGGCGCTGGTCCGCCTGGGCGTGTTTGAACGGCCGCAACTGCTGGGCCACAGCGTCGTCGGCACCTGCGTCGGCATGGTGCACATCCTGTGCCCGATCGCAGTACTGACGCTCTGGTCGCAGATGGAGAAAATCGACCGCTCGGCCATGCTGGTCGCGCAGAGCCTCGGCGCGTCCCGCATCCGCGCCTTCTTCACGGTATTCCTGCCGCAATCGCTACCGGGTGCCGCCAGCGCCGGCACCATCGTCTACGTATTGGCGCTGGGCGCCTACGTCATCCCGGCCGCGCTCGGCGGCACCAAGGGATTGCTTTTTGCTCAGCTCGTCGTGGACCAGGCTACGCAGCTACTCGATTGGGAGGTGTCGGGCGCCATGGGGGTGCTCATGCTCGCCGTGGCCGCCCTGCCCCTGCTGCTGCTGATCGCCGCGGGCGCCGCCCGCCGCGCGCTGGGGCGGGATGCGGGGATTACGCCCGTGCAGCACTTTGCGGCCCGCATCGTCTATCCGTTGCTGGACCGGGTGCCCGGCCCGGCCGCCCGCTTCGCGCCGCCGGCGGCCGCGGCCGGCGTGCTGCTGTTCCTGCTGCTGCCCGAACTCATCGTCCTGGTCTTCTCGTTCGGGCCGCAGAGCCAGGTCGTGCTGCCCCCGCCCGTCCTGTCGCTGGACGGCTATCGTGCGGTGCTGTCCGACCCCGGCTGGATCGACCCGGCACGGCGCAGCCTGGCCTACGCCCTGGCCGACGCGGCGGTCGCGACGCTGCTGGGCACGATGGCCGCCTACGGCTTCGTGCGTGGGCCCGCGGCCTGGGCTAGGCTGGGGTCCGTGGTCCTGCTGGCGCCGCTGGTCCTGCCGGAGGTCCTGACGGCGATCAGCTTCTTCGTGTTCGCGACCAAGATGCAACTGGCCGGGACGGACGCCGGTATCATCCTGGGCCAGGCCGTGGGGACGGTGGGGCTGGTCGTGGTGGTCGTCGGCGCGGTCGTCCGCGGCGTCGATGTCGGCCTGGAGCACGCCGCCCAGGCTTGCGGCGCGTCCCCACTGCGAACGATGCGCGACATTGTCCTGCCGCTGGTCCTGCCGGGCATGCTGGTCGCCTTCCTGTACGCCTTCCTGCACGCGTTCGACAATCTGGTGACACCGCTGTTCATCGCCGGCACACGGAGCACGATCACGGTGCGGATGTTCCTGTCCATGCAGGAGCAACTGACCTCCGCCCCGGCCGTGATCGCCTCCCTGCTGATCTTCGCCCTCGCCGCCGCCCTGGGTAGCGTCTTGCTGGTGTTGCTGCTCGGTCGGCGCAACGTCGCCTTCCTCCCGGCGGTGCGGCAAGCAGGGACGGCAACGTGACAGTCCGGGGCGAGCCGGTCGTGGTGTTGGAGGGCATCCAAAAAAGCTTCGGCGCGATGGTGGCGATCGACGACCTGTGGCTGTCTATCAGGGCGGGGGAGTTCGTCACCCTGCTCGGGCCCAGCGGCAGCAGCAAGACCACATGCCTGCGGATCATCGCCGGCATGATCCAGCCCGATCGCGGGCGCCTGACCATCGCGGGGCGGGACGTGTCCGCAGTGCCGATGCACCGGCGCAACATCGGCATGGTGTTCCAGAACTACTCGCTGTTCCCGCACATGACGGTCGCACAGAACGTCGCCTACCCGCTTCGCGTGCGCGGCGTCCCCGTGGGCGAGGCGCGGCGCCGGGTCGCGGCCGCACTCGAGTTGATCCGTTTGTCCGCGATCGGCAGCCGCAAGCCCGACCAGCTGAGCGGCGGGCAGCAGCAGCGCGTCGCCCTGGCGCGCGCCCTGGTGTTCGACCCGGACGTGCTGCTGCTGGACGAGCCACTCTCGGCGTTGGACCGCGTACTGCGTGAGGAAATGCAGGTGGAGCTGCGGCGCATCCACAAGGAGACCGGCAAGACGATGGTCTGCGTGACGCACGACCGGTCCGAGGCGCTGACCATGGCCGACCGCATCGTCGTGATGCGCGCCGGCCGCATCGTGCAGGACGCCGCCCCGCGAGAGATCTACGAACGGTCGAACTCACCCTTCGTCGCGGAGTTCCTGGGCGAGACGAACGTCATCCCGATGACGCTGGCCCACGGCGACGGCGGCAGCCTGCTGCACGACGAGGCCGGCCGCATGGTGCCGGCCAGCGCCGGGGCCGCCGACCTGCCGCCGGGCCCGGTCGACTGCGTCATCCGGGTGGAGAGCATCCTGCTCCGGCCCGCGGCCCCGCAACCCGGTCCATCCTGGCGCGGCGTGGTGAAAGAGGCAACGTTCCTGGGCGACGCCGTCCGTTACGTGGTGCGCTGCGAGCCGCATGTCCTGACCGCCCGCGTGCCGCTCGCGTTGGCTGGCGAGTTCGCAGTCGGCAGCGAAGTCAGCCTCGACTTCTCCGCGGCGCGGCCGATGGTGTTCGGGGCTGCCATGAGAGGGTCCTGATCGGGCGCTGGTGCAGAGTGTTGCCCGGGTCCGTTAAGGCACGAAGGGTTCGCCCCGCCACTCCAGGATCTTCCAAACTCCATCCGCGACCGCCACCACCCGGCCCTCCACCGTCATGACGCCGCGCAGGAACACCAGGGTGCGGGTGGCCTTCATCACTTCGACCGCGACCGACGCGAACTCGCCCAGCTTCACCGCGCCCAGGAACTGCACGTTCAACTGCACCGTCGCGCAGGGGCGCTGGCTGGCCGCATCCCAGCTTGCGTTGCCCAACGCCACATCGAAGGCGCTGGTCAGCATGCCGCCATGCACCACGCCGCGCTTGTTGCCATGGCGTTCATCGGCCAGGAAGCCGCAGCCCGCCTTGTCGCCGCCGGGCGGGCAGTAGAATGGTCCGATATGCGTGCCGAAGGCCTTCGTGGCCCGCAACACCCATCCGTCTGGAACGCCGCCGCTGGTCAAACTGCCGCCTCCTCGCTGCCGGGGGGAAGCTTTAAGCCAACCCGGCCGAAAATCCAGGGCGCCGGCTAGATTTTCCGTGCGGCGTTCTTCATCCTTCGCCGCTGCCCGGCCCACGGCGGCATCGCAACCCTCTACCGCTGCACCCAGGCCGCGATCGCCAGGGCGAATTCGCGCCAGGTCGGCACCTGCAGGCGGGCGGCCTCCTGCCATAGATGCCGCGCCGCCCCGTCGTCCAGCAAGGCGCGGACGGCGGCGGCGATCCCGGCCGGGTCGGTGGCCGGCAGCCGGACTTGCCCGAGCGCGGGCAGGCCGTGCAGGGCGGGAAGCTGCGCCGAGACGATCGCCGGGATGCCGGCGTGCAGCGCTTCCATGGGCGGGATGCCGTAGCCCTCGCCTTCGCTGGGGAACAGCATGGCGCGCGCGCCGGACAGGGCAACGCGGACGCCCGCGTCCGGCAGGTTCTGCAGGTGGCGGAAGCCGGTGTGCCCGGCCAGTTCGCGCAGCAGCGCCTGTTCCTCCATCGCGTCGGGCGCGACGGCGCCGACCATGGTCAGGCCTGCCTCGATGCCCTCTCGCCACAGCAACTGGAAGGCGCGCATCGCGGCAGCGGCGTTCTTGCGGGGCTCGATGGTGCCCAGCATGACGAAGTCGCGGCGCGCCGGGTCGAACGTCTGGCGTTCCAGCCCGAGGCCGTCGCCGCCCATGGGGATCACCGGGCCGTCGAACGGCCGGCGGAGGACGCGGGTCGCGAAGTCGGCGCGGGTCTTGTGGCTGATGAAGGCGATGTGCGGGACCTCCGCCATGGCCCGCAAATAGGGCATCACGCCATTGGCCGCGCCGGCGCCGAACCAGTCCGGGTGCAGCCAGGGCAGGAAATCGTAGACGAGCCAGAACGCCGCCGCGCCGGGGTGGCCGGACAGACGCCGGTAATACCCGGCGCGGCCGGCGTCGAGGAACAGCTCGGCGCACAGCAGGCGCAGGCCGGATCTGGCAACGGGGCGCCCGGCGCGAAGGTAGGGCGCAAGCCGGCCCCGCTCGTCGGCGATGCCGCCGTCGCTGGCGCCTGGCGCGGCCTCGGCGCAGAGCGTGGCGAGCACCTCGTCGGGCAATTCGTGCATGTCCCCGCTCGCCGGGTCGAAGCGGCAGGGCTTCAGCGGCGCCGGGCCGGGCCAATGGCGGATCAGTTCGCGCTCCGCCCGCTGGATGCCGGAGCGGCGCGGGTCCTGCACGAGCTGGGAGAGGTCCAGGTGGATCGTCATGCGAGGTCCAGCGCCTGGCAGAGCCGGCGCGCATAGGCGGCGAAGCCATGTTCGGCGGCGTAGGCCTGCCGCAGCGGCTCGGCCGGACGGGGCAGGGAAAGCACGGTCATCAGCGCTTCGGCGATCAGCACCGGGCTGGGCTCGTCGGGCACCGGGCGCACCCAGCCCGGCGCGTCGATGGCGTCGGCCAGCGCGGCGGAGGCAACGCTGGGCAAGCCGGCGAGCACGCACTCCGCCAGCGCGTGCGAGAGGCTGCCGAGGCCGCGGCGCCCGAGCTGCAATCCCGCATCGGCGGCCAGCAGGTGGTCGCGTGCCGCCCCCACCGGCAGGAACGCGACCTGCTCCGCGATGCCGAGTTCGGCGCAGAGGAGGCGCAGCCCGTCCGGGTGGGCCGGCGCGGGGCCGACAAAGTGCAGCCGGGCCGCCACCCCCCAGCTTCGGAGCAGTTCCAGCGCCCAAAGGCACTCCTGCGCGGCTCGTTGCAGGCCGAAGCTGGCGATGAGGATTTGGCCGGGTTGCAGCCCGAGGCGGGCGCGTGCGGACTGGCGTTCCGAGCGCTCCGGCTGTTCGCCAGCCAGCGGTGCCGGCAAATGCAGGGCGGTCCGGCCATAGCGGCGGGCGACCTCTGCGGCGGCCCACCCGGAATGCACGATCAGCGGCTCCGCGGCGGCCGCGAGCTCGCCCAGCAGCAGCGCGCCAGGCGGCAGCTCGGCGGCCAGCCAATGCCAGACTTCGTGCGGGCCGAGCGGGCGGCGCAGTTCGGCTTCGGCCAGCGCCTGGGTGCGCCCCGCGCCGAGCTGGGTCTGGTACAGCTCGAAAAGGCAGGTATCATGGGCGACGCAGGCCCCGCCGTGGCGCAGCAACTGCTCCAGGATGGGCGCGTGGTGGTAGGTGTTGGCGACCATGCCGATCACCCGGTCGAAGCGGGGCGTCACTTGCGGCAGCACCGTTAGCATCTGCACCGACGCTGCGCCGTCCGGGCGATGAGGGCCCTCGGTCGGCGTGAACACGTGCAGCTCGACGTGCTGGCCCAGCTCGGGGCAGAGGGCCGCGGCGATGCCGGCCACCGCGGTGTCGGCGGTGGGCGGCAGCGTGGTCAGCAGCGCCACGCGGGGCCGGGCGCGCCCTATGATCGCCGGCGCGGCGGCCGGCCGAAGCCGGGCGGCGATGGCGGACCACAGCCGGGCGCCGCCGCCGGTCACCGTGCGTGCCGGCAGGAACGGGTCGTAGCGGGCCAGCCCAGGCGTTCGGGAGTCCGCAGGCAGCGCACGTCGACGAGCGCGTCCGGCATCAGGCGCGGCCGTAGGTATCCTCGATGCGCACGATGTCGTCTTCGCCGAGGTAGCTGCCGGACTGCACCTCGATGAGCGTCAGCGGGATGCGGCCGGGGTTGGCCAGGCGGTGCACGCAGCCGAGCGGCAGGTAGATGCTCTCGTTCTCGCGGATCAGCACCTCGTCGGCATCGCGCGTGACCAGGGCGGCGCCGTTCACCACCACCCAGTGCTCGGCACGGTGGAAGTGCTTCTGCAACGACAGGCTATGGCCCGGCACCACCACGATGCGCTTCACCTGGAAGCGGTCGCCCAGGATCAGCCTCTCGTAGAACCCCCAAGGCCGGTACACCCGGTTGTGCGCCACCGCCTCATGCCGGCCGGCGGCGCGAAGGCGGTCCACCACGCGCTTCACGTCCTGCGCGCGGTCGCGGTGCATGGCCAGCACGGCGTCCCCGGTCACGACGACCACGGCGTCCTGCAAACCCACCACGGCGGTCACGATGCCGTCGCTGCGCGCGAAGCAGTTGGTGGAGCCCTCCAGCAGCACGTCGCCGACCGCCACGTTGCCGTCCCCGTCCTTGGCGGACTGCTCCCACAGCGCGTCCCAGCTCCCGACATCGGACCAGCCGAGGTCGGCCGGCGCCACGGCCGCGCGGGTGGTGCGCTCGGCGACCGCGTAATCGAGGCTGATGTTGGGGCAGGCGGCGAACGCGGCGGCGTCGAGCCGGGTGAAGTCCAGATCCTGCGTTCGGCCGGCGACGGCGGCCTGCACGGCCTCCACCACCTCGGGCGCGTAGGTCCGCATCTCCTCCAGCAGGGTGGCGGCGGTGAAGACGAACATGCCGGAGTTCCAAAGGTGGCGGCCGGAGGCGACCAGCTCGGCGGCGGCGGCGGCGTTCGGCTTCTCGACGAAGCGGGTCAGCGCATGCACGCCAGGCGCATCGGCCAGTTCGGCGCCGACCTCGAGGTAGCCGTAGGCGGTTTCCGCCCGGCGCGGCTGCATGCCGAAAGTCACGATCCGGCCGGCACGGGCGGCCACCACGGCGCGGGCGAGCGCCTCGTGCAGGGCGTCCGTGCGCTGGATGGCGGCGTCGGCGGCCATCATCCACAGCACGGCGTCGGGGTCGCGCTCGGCGGTCAGCAGGGCGGCGGCGGTGATGGCCGGGGCGGAGTTGCGGCCGACCGGTTCCAGCACGATGGCGGCGCCCTCGATGCCCGCGGCCCGCATCTGCTCGGCGATGAGGAAGCGGTGCTCCTGGTTGCACACCACGATCGGTGGCGCGAAGCCCGGCCCCACGCCGCGCAGCGCCGTCTCCTGCAGCATGGTGCGGTCGGACACCAGCGGCCAGAGCTGCTTGGGGAAGCTCTCCCGGGACACCGGCCACAGGCGGGTGCCGGACCCCCCGGAAAGGATGACAGGCACGATGAGCCCGCCGTGGGTGGGCGGGGGGAGCGTGCTGGCGGTCATGCAGGTCCTCTGGACGAAAGGTCGCCCCGTATAGGTTGCAGGCCAAAAGCTTGTCCAGCCGGGGCAGCCCCCGCATGATGGGCGGGTCCCCGCTTCCAGGAGCCGCCGCGCATGTCCGCTACCCTGCATAACGACCCGCAATCGGCCATCGAGGCGGCGACCCGGGCGATCGAGCCGCATCTGATCGAGGTCCGGCGCGACCTGCACGCCCACCCCGAACTGGCGTTCGAGGAGGTCCGGACCGCCGGTGTGGTGGCCGCCGAGCTTGCCCGCCTGGGCATCCCGCACCGGACCGGGGTGGGGCGTACGGGCGTGGTGGGCACCATCGAGGGCGGCCGGCCCGGGCCCATCCTGGCGATCCGCGCCGACATGGACGCACTGCCGATCCATGAACAGACCGGGCTCGCCTTCGCCAGCGGCGCCGACGGCAAGATGCACGCCTGCGGGCACGACATCCACACCAGCACCCTGCTGGGCGTGGCCGCGGTGCTCCAAGGCATGGCGGCGCAGCTCTCGGGCACGGTGCGCCTGCTGTTCCAGCCGGCCGAGGAGGCGCTGGGCGGCGCGGCCGAGATGATCAAGGACGGCGCGCTGGACGGCGTGGACCTGGCGCTCGGCTTCCACAACCATCCGGACATGCCGGTCGGCCGCTTCGGCTTCGCCAGGGGCGCCTGCCTGGCGGCCTCGGACCGCTTCGACATCACCGTGCATGGAACCTCGGGCCATGCCGCCCACCCGGACGACGCGGTGGACCCGATCGTGGCGGCCTGCCACCTGGTGACCCAGCTGCAGACCGTGGTGTCGCGCGAGGTCAAGCCCATCCATCCCTGCGTGGTGACGGTCGGCGCGATCCATGCCGGCACGGTGGCGAACATCATCCCCGACGCCTGCATCATCCGCGGCACCGTGCGGACGCTGCATGCGCCGGCGCGGAACAAGGCGGAGCATGCCATCCGGCGGCTGTGCGCCGGGCTCGAGGCCGGGATGCGCGTGCGGTGCGAGGTCGCCTACGTCCGCGGCGTGCCGGCCCTGGTGAACGACGACGGCGTGCTGGACCGGGCGGTGGGCTCCGTGCGCGCGCAATTCGGCGACGTGGTGGAGGAAGGCCAGCCGAGCCTGGGCGGCGAGGACTTCGCCCTGATGGCGAACCTGGTGCCGGCGTTCCAGCTTCGGGTCGGCTCCGCGCAGCCCGGCCGCGACGACAAGCTGCACAACTCCGCCTACCAGCCGGACGAGGCCTGCATCGGCATGGGCGTGCAGGCGCTGTCCCGCGCCGCGGTGGACATCCTGTCGTGAAGGTCTGCGTCTACGGCGCGGGCGCCATCGGCGGGCACGTGGCCGGCCGGTTGGCGAAGGGCGGCGCCGAGGTGTCGGTGGTGGCGCGCGGCGCCCAGCTTGCCGCCATCCAGGCGAACGGCTTGCGCGTGCGGGCGCCGGACGGCGAAATCCATGCCCGGGTGAAGGCCAGCGCGGACCCGGCGGAACTCGGCCCGCAGGATGCGGTGATCGTCACCGTAAAGGCCCCGGCGCTGCCCGCGGTGGCGGCGGGCATCGGCCCCCTGCTCGGCCCCGATACCCCCGTGGTGTTCGCGATGAACGGCATCCCCTGGTGGTACTTCCACGCCGCCGGCGGCGCGCATGACGGCATGCGCCTGGACAAGCTCGATCCCGGCGGCGCCGTGTGGCGGGCGGTCGGGCCGGAGCGGGCGATCGGCGGCGTGCTGTATTCCGCCTGCACCGTGACGGCGCCGGGCGAAATCTCGGTGGAGAACCTCCGCAGCCGCATCGTGCTGGGCGAGCCCGACGGGCGCCGCTCCGCCCGGGCCGAGGCGCTCGCCGAAGTGCTTCGCGCCGGCGGCCTGGTGATGGAGGTGAGCGAGCGCATCCGGGACGCGGTGTGGGCGAAGCTGCTGCTCAACCTGGGCAGCGGCCCCCTGGCTGTGCTGACCGGCTGCGCGCCGGAGGGGTTCTATGCCGAGGACGCCTGCCGCGACGCGACGCGGCGCATCCTGGCCGAGGGCGCCGCCATCGCGGCCGCGCTGGGCTGCACGGTGTCGCCGGACGTCGAGGGGCAGATCCGCAACGCCAGCAAATCCAGCCACAAGCCCAGCATCCTGCAGGATTTGGAGTTGGGCCGTCCGATGGAGATCGAGGCG
>CAXSDH010000100.1:0-12802 GCA_964235765.1 uncultured Acetobacteraceae bacterium | reverse complement strand
TCATCGGTGAGCCCGCCCACACAGCACCCAATTCCACCAAAAGTGAGTCAGAGCCGGATTTGGGAAGCGATTTGACACCTATGGCGGCGATTGGGCCGGCCGCACCCGGCTGGTCTTGGACACCGTGCGCGCGATCCGGGCGCAATGCCGGCCGGGGTTCCTGATCGAGCTGAAGCTTCCGGGGGACGACGGGGTCAAGGGCGGCATCGGCCCGGCGGAGGCCGGCATCATCGCTGCCATCCTTTGCGTGCCGGGTCAGGTCGACTACGTCGCATTCGGGTTCGGCGCGCATGCGATGACGCTGGCGATGCATGTGCCGGACCGGTTCGGCCCCCGGCTGACCTACATAGACAAACTTGCGGCTCACCCTGGGCCGGGCCGCCAGATCGCTGACCGTCTCCGAACGCGCCAGCGCCTGAATGGCCAATTCCCTACCGGTTACTCTCGGGCAGCCTTACCGCTGCGCCAACACATGACGCCATCTCGCACCACACCTGAAAACGTCAGGGTGCGGCCATCCGTCCTGGTAGCGTCAACCCGGCTCCGACTGTAACCCTATTTCACCACGCCGAAAATACAGTCAAGGCCGGTCGCGGCCGCCAGCATTGGCACCGCGGCGGTCCGCAGGGTGGTTGACCTGGAAGCCCAAGTGCCAGCGTCCCGTCCACCGTCAGCCGCTTCACCGTGCTTGCCACGATCGGCATTCGTGCGTTTCCCTAATTTGCCCGGAACCCGACCATGGCCCAAAGGCACGGTCAACGATTGGCGGCCTCTGCGCGAGGCGCTAAAAGCTTGAACGCGCCCTGTCCAGTGGCGATCAACGTGCCGTCGGGGCCGAGCACCTCTGCCGACGCGAAGTAGATTTTGCGCCCGCCGCCGGTTACCCGTCCCAAGGCCGTCAGGGTTCCCGCCGCCACACCCGCGTGAAAACTGACGGCCAACGTCAACGTTGCGACGAGTCCGGCGCTGCTGTCCGACACGGAGCGCAAGCCGCTGTAGCCGCATGCGACGTCGAGCAGCGTGGCAATCACGCCGCCATGCAGGGTGGCGGCAAAGTTGAGGTGCTGCCGGCCGAGCGTCAGCTCAAAAGCCGCGAAGCCCGGGTCCCACCCCGTCAGGCGCACGCCGAGGTGGTCGAACAGCGGCTCCAGCAGTGGGTTGCCGCTCATGGATGGCGGGGCAGACAAGGGGCGACGCGGCGGCTCCATGCTCAGGACGTTTCTGGCAGGCGGTAGAACCGCGTCGCGTTGCCCGCAAACAGCGCGCGCTGCTGCGGCGGGGGCAGGTGGGCGACGATGCGGCGAAAGCAGGAGAAGATGTAGTCCCAGCTGCCCTTCAAGCTGTCCACAGGGAAGTTCGACGCGAACATGCAGCGCTCGGCCCCGAACAGGGCGATGGTCTCGAGGATAATCGGGCCGTTCGCCTGGACGGTCCAAGGCTGCCCTTCGACGCAAAGGGCCGAGATCTTGCAGTGGACATTGGGGAGCGCGGCCAAGGCCGCCATGCCCTGGCGCCACCGGTCCAGCGACGCTTCGTCGCGGTTCCAGGGATAGCCGGTGTGGTTCAGCACGACGGGTAAGCCCGGCAGCGCATGCACGACCTCGGCCGCCTCCTCCAGATGCCACCATGGGACCCGCAAATCCCACGATAGGCCATACTTTTCCAGCAGCCCGAGGCCGCGTAACCAGGCCGGGTCCTGCAAGGAGCGCTTCTGCCCGCGCACGCTGGCCGCAGGCGTAGGGGCGATCACCGGTTTAGTGCGTATGCCTCGGACGAGCGGGCACGCGCAGTGCCGCGCCAGGACCTCATCGGAGTTGGGCTCATCCACCCAGGCGTGGGCCACGATGGCGTTCGGCATGCCAAATCGCCGGTTCGCTTCCACAAGCCAAAGGGTCTCCTCGACCTGCTGGGTGCGGTCGCACTCCGCTTCCACGTGCACGGTCGCGACCACGTTGTGCAGCGCCGTGTCCCGCCGGTACTCCGGCGGCAGATACGTGCGACGAAGGGCCGAATAGTCGCCCAACCAGTTCTGCTCCGCATGCGCGAGCCAGGGGTAGCGCAGCGGACCCTCAAGGTCCCAAAGGTGATGGTGGGCGTCGACGATCGGCAGTGTGTCCCGGACCGGTGGCGTCAACTCCGGGCCAGCGGGCACTTGCTCTCCGACAGCGGGCGGAACGCCTGGTCCGCTGGCACGGCGGACAGGACCTTGTAGTAGTCCCATGGACGCTTGGACTCGGCCGGCGCTTTCACCTGCACGAGGTATAGGTCGTGCATGAGGCGCCCGTCCACGCGGAGCCAGCCGTCCTCGGCATAGAAGTCGCGCACCCGGTTGGCCCGCATCGCCGCCAGCACCGGGCTGGTTTCGGCCGTTCCCGCGGAGGCGATGGACTTCAAGTAGTGCAGCGTGCCGGAGTACACAGCCGCCTGCGCCATGCTCGGCATCGCCCGCTGCCGGGCGAAGAACCGCTCGCCGAAGCGCCGGGTCGCGTCCGTGCGGTCCCAGTAGAACGCGGTCATGAAAGTGAGGCCGCGGGCCGCCTCGAGGCCCATCGCGTGCACGTCGGTGATGAATACCAGCGGGGCAGCGATCTGCTTGCCGTTCTCGCCGAAGCCGAACTCCGTCGCCTGCTTCAGCGAGTTCACCATGTCCTGCCCGCTGTTTAGCAGGCCCAGGACCTTCGCGCCTGAGCTCTGCGCCTGCAGAATGTAGGCGCCGAAGTCGCTGGCGTGCTCGGGGTGGCGGGCGGCACCCAACACACGGCCGCCGTTGCGTTTGACGGCCGCCGTCAGCTCTTCCTGCAGAGAGTGGCCGAAAGCATAGTCGGTGACGATCATGAACCAGCTGTCCAAGCCCTGCCTAGACATCGCACCCGACAGGCCGTTCGACAACGCATAGGCGTCATAGCACCAGGAGAACCCGTTGGGCGAGCACGCCTGCTCCGTGATCTGGGTCGTGCCGACGGAGGTGTAGATCGCGATCCTGTCCTTTTCGCGCACGATCTGCTGCACGCCGAGAGCGACGGCCGAGTGGCCGACATCGACGATGAGGCCGACGCCGCCCGTGTCGCACCACTCCCGTGCGATGCCGGTGCCGACGTCGACCTTGTTCTGGTGGTCGGCAACCACGACCTCGATCGGCCGGCCTAGAACGGTGGGCCCGAAATCCTCGACCGCCATGCGGGCTGCGGCAACCGACCCCGCCCCGGTGAAGGACGAGTAGGGACCCGATTGGTCGTTGAGCACGCCGACCCGCACCGGCGCCGGGCCAGCCGCGCGCGCTGTGTTGCCGGTGAATCCGACCGCGGCGGAAAGGCCGGTGCCCAGCACCAGCCGTCTTGTCGCACCCACGATCGTGCCTCCTCGCTGCTGGCGTTCTGCACGCATGCAACCGCCTGTTGGCTGGAACGTCCCACCCGGCCCTGCCTCCTGTCAAGCGAACGCAGGGCGACGTTGAGGCTTGCCCGGGAGTCGGCCATGGTGGTGGCCCACATCGGGAGGAGGCTGGAGGGATGGACCTTGGTTTGAGGCGCCGGCGCGCGCTGGTGACCCGCGCCATCGCCGAAGCGCTTGCCGCCGAAGGCTGCAACCTGGTGCTTGCCGCCCGCAGCGGGCCCGGCCTTGGTCTGGAGATGCGAGCGAGAGCAAACCGCTGATGACGTGTCGAATGCCAAGAACAATATCGAAACCGGAGGTGCGTCCAATTTTCGGGATCAGTTCGGGGGTGCTCCCGAAGCCTGCCCCGGGGCATCCGGCATATAGGCGGCGCGAAGCCGGATCAGGCTCTTGTATGGAACGTGAGAACCTGTCGCTCCGATGCGAGGGGAGACGCCCGAGCGGCTGAAACTGCGAGGGCCAGAATACCGATGCGGGCCCAGGGCATCGCCACCCTGGACGCGGACGGCACGGTGCGGCTGCAAACAGCCGGGTTCCTGCCTACCGAGAACCTGGAGGCCCGGCTGTTCTACTTCGCGCGCAACCTGCACGATCATCTCTCTGCGGCGTCAGCCAACATCTCGGCCGCGGGTCTCTACATCGCGCGAACCAAGCCGACCGTGCCGGATGCCGCGCAGATCATGGCCGGCCGCCTCTACGGCATGCTGCCGCGGGTGCGGGTGACCGAGGTCGTGTCGGACGTCGCAGCTGCGACCGGGTTCGCAGCCTGTTTCACCCATTTGCGCACCGGTCTTCCGTCCGCCGATTTGCCAGCCCTGTTCGCGGCGTTGCTGGCCGACGGCACCAATCTCGGTCTGTCCCGCATGGCCGACGCGACCCGCGGCCTGAGCTACCACCACTTGGTCAATCAGGCGCAATGGCACATCAACGAGGACAACTACGCCTCCCGCCCTGCTGTCATCGTGGACGCGCATCACAAGCATCTCATGACCGCCATCTGGGGCGACGGCAGCGACTCCTCCTCGGACGGCCAGTACTTCCGAGCAGGCGGGCGGGCCGGTGGCAGCGGCTCCATCAACGCCAAATACGGGATCGACCCCGGCGTCGTGCTCTACACCACCCAGTCCGGCCAGTATGGCGCCATGCACACCCGGGTCATCTCGGCGACGGCCAGCGAGGCGCCGTATGTGCTGGACGGGCTGCATCCGCAGGTGCACCGGACCAGCTTGCGCATCACCGAGCACTACACCGACACGGCGGGCGCCACGGACCACGTGTTCGGGATGTGTCACCTGCTCGGACACCGCTTCGCGCCGCGCATCAAGGACCTGAAAGACCGCAAGCTCTACGACATCGAGAAGCCCGACACCTACCCGGTGCTCAAGCCGCTGATCGGCGAGACCGTGGACACGGCAGCAATCATCCGCGGCTGGGGTGACCTGCAACGGGTCAGGGCATCGATCGAGGCCGGCGCCGTCGCGCCCTCCACCATCCTGCGCAAACTCGCCGCAGCCGGTCCGGACAACGTTCTCGGGCGGGCGCTGCGGGCCATGGGGCGGATCGAACGGACATCGTTCACCCTGCAATGGCTGTCCGACCCGGCGTTGCGCCAGCGCAGCCACGCCGGGCTGAACAAGGGAGAGGCCAGCAATGCCCTGCGCCGGGCCGTGTTCTTCCACCGCCAGGGCGAGTGCCGCGACCGCAGCTTCGAAAACCAGAGCTTTCGGGCATCCGGCCTCAGCCTGCTGACCGCTGCCATCGTGCACTGGAACACTATCTACCTCGACCAGGCGGTCCGCCAACTCCGTGCCCAAGGCGTCACCGTCCCCGACGAGCTGCTCGCCCACGTCGCGCCGCTTGGCTGGGAGCACATTGCGCTCACCGGCGACTACGACTGGAACACCGCCCGACCAGCCAATGGACTACGGCCGCTTCGCGCCGTTCCCGAGGCGTTCACCCTGCGCGCCGCTTAGCGTGCAGTTTTAAGCAAACGGTCAGGTGACCCCAACATCTCAACCGCTTCGGCAGCTACGAACTCGACCTCAGCAAACCGCCCGCGCCGCTACCCTTCGAGCTTCCAACTCGGCTGCAGCCCTCACGCCAGGGCACAGCCACCGTCCCTGTGTGAACGCGGGGAAGGAATCCTTGCCATGGTCCATGATGCCGCAGACGTTGTCGCCACTCGTGGCTGACAACTCGAAGCGGCCTTCAGGGGAGGCGCTGGTCGATCTGCGCCGGCGTCTGGCGTTGCTTTCGACCCGCGATCCGGCCCGCACCGAGGTGATCGCGCGCGCGGCCGAGGAATGATTGCAAGCGCCTACAGCTAAGGACCACACGCGTCGTGCTCGCGGCCGCGCACCTGGACGGCGATCCGACCAACAACCGGTTGCGCAACCTGCGGGCCCTGTGCCAGCGCTGCCACATGTTGCACAATCGGCCGCAGCACCTCGCCCAACGCTGGATCACATACCGGCGGCGCTGGGCGTTGGGCGACCTTTTCCTGGGCAACAACCTCGTGCGAACTCGCCGAAGCGCTGAGATACCGAGGTTCGGGACGGGACCGGCGCGCGACCTCTCGTCCCGCGGAGCTTCGACCTCGCACGACCACGCGGATCGTCTCGCAATGACGCGTTTATGCGTGACACGTTTCGTAACGTACTACATTCTGATATCAGTGTGATGGCGGTGGGACATTCGGATTGGGCGACGCACAACACGCAGATGGTTTCACGACCCTCCGGGATCAGGTCATCAAGATACTGAGGTCCGAGATCGTGTCTGGACGCAGCTCCCCGGGGACGATGTATTCCGTTCCAACCGTTGCCGACCGGCTGGGGGTCTCGACGACCCCCGTGCGCGAAGCGCTCTTGGAGATCAGCCGTACTGGACTGCTCAAGCCGTTCCGCAATCGCGGCTTCCGGGTCGAGGCTGCTTCGGTCAGCGAGCTGAGCGACCTGTTCGCCTTGCGCGGCCTGCTCGAGGGGTTCGCCGCGAAGGCGCTGACGGAGCGGCACCCGTCCGATCCTGCCAGACTCCGCTCCCTCGCTGACGAGGCGGTCGCCGCCGTCAAGCAGAAGGACGTGGCGGGCTATCTCCAGGCCGACCGTGCATTCCACGCGGCATTCGTCGACCAGGCCGGCAATCCTCTATTGACCCGGCTGATCATGGAGTTGCGCGACTCCATGCACCTGTACGGTATAGATTCCGAGGCAGGCCGGCGACGGCAAGTCCTGTCGGTCAACGAGCATTACCAGCTGATCAAGCTGGCCGAGTCCGGCGTCGCGGAGGATACCGCGGCACTGATGAGTTCACACGTGCTGGACTGGCAGCCCATCTTCACGGCCGCCCTGTCCGAACGTCTCGTGACTGCCCCGGCACTGACCCGGTCCCGCACCCTGCGGGACGACGGGCATCGCTGACGGATTTGCCGGAGCCGGCCCAGGGTCCATCACACCCGGGGCCGCCGGCCTGAGCGGGAACAGGATGGTTGCGGCGGCAAGCCCGATCACGCTGCCGAGCAGGGTATCCCAGAGCCGCGCAGCCAGGACCGCCTCGGACCTCCCCGTGCCGGCCATGGTGACCACCAGGGCGAACGAGTAGGCGCCGCAAGCGACGTCGTAGCGCCTTGGCAGGGCGATCGCGTACGCCATCATTGCGGCCGCCGCAGCCGCCCAGGACAGGACGGGATAAGCCGCGGCGTAGGGAGCATAGGCGAGGCCGATGGGCACAGCCACGACGGTCCCCAGCGCGCGGCGGCGTGCCCTGTCCAAGGTTCCCTGAGCCGTCCCGGCAACGATATAAGTGCAGCCCGCCATCGCCCACCACGGTTCGAGGAGGCGGATCACCGCATTCAGCAGCACGATCACCAACACGGCAATCGCGGCCTGCAGGCCCATGATCCACGCCGCCTGACCCTTGATGCTCGCCGGCGCCGGGGAACCGGCGGGGGAACCTGCCAGTAGGCACGGGATGACGGACCCGACGCAGGCCAGGAGACCGGCAAGGCCGATGCCCGGCAGATCCGGGACGGTCATGCCGGCGGCGCACGCCAACAACTGGCCGATGAAGACCTGCGACCCCAGCCCTGCTCCGAGCGGGCCGAAACGCCGCAGGGCACCGACCAGAAAGGCCCCCGTGGCCATCATCAGCTCCGGCCCGTCCGGCCCGAAGTGGTGGAGCGGCTCGCTGGCGATCGCGTAGGAACCAGCGCCCGACACCGCCGCGCCGACCAACAGCACCAGGTCGCGACTTGACGTCAACCGGCTCGTTCGCGCTTCCGAGACAGCCGCCCAGAGCGCGAAGGCGCCTGCCAGCAAGGGCACGGCGTGGCCTGGAGCGCCGCCGGCGATCGGTGCCAGGCTGGCGAGCATCGAAGCGAGCCCGTAACCCGCCACCAGCCGCAGCCCCTTGATCCGTTGCCGTGCACCCGGATCGATCCGTGTGATGAAGCCGCTCCAGCACCGGCTCATCCTGGCGGCCCAGGAGCGATGCTCCGGATCGAACTGGACGCTTCCAGGGCGGCTCTGACAGGCATCCTTCATCATTCAACCTACCCCGCGCGCTGTCCGGTACGTCGTCTAGCATATCCGCACGGCGCGTAGCACCTTATTGTAGCGCGCTACACAAGATGCTACATGCTTTTTCGGCTATCGGTCCGGTAACGAGACGGAAACGAACGTGAGATGGGCATGGAGGGAGAGCGACCATGGCAGATCGAGTGTCCGGAACGCCGGACGCGAAGGCCGCACGTTTCCCTGGAACAGGGGGAGCAGCCTCGACCGGCACCGACGGGATCGGCGATGGTGCGGTGGATGAAGCTGCCAGCGGGACCGACGTTGGTCGGGCCATGAGCTTCGAATTCCTTCACACCCATGCGGCGGACGACTGCCCGATCCTGCTGCCGGAGATCGGGCTCGAGCTGCGGGTCCGGCTGCCGCCGCGGCATAGCGGTGGACAGCTGACCATCATCGAGACGGTGAACGCCCCTGGCTTCGGGCCGCCGCTGCATCGCCACGCCGAAACCGAGGTGTTCCACGTGACCAATGGCCGCTACCTGTTCGAGGTGGACGGCAGGCGGTTCCACGCGGTGACAGGGGACGTCGTCTGCGTGCCGGGGGGCGCGGCACATGGTTTCGTCAATGTGACGGACGCGCCGGCCGGTCAGTTCGTGATGATCCTGCCCGGCCTGGACGCGGTCACGTTCTTCAAGGGCCTGCACGCGGTCATGGCCGGCGGAGCGCCGGATCATGCTGCCATGGAAGAGTTCGGGCAGCGCTGGAATGTCGAGTTCCTCGGACCGCCGCTGAGGCCGGATTTGGAGGCGGGGGGATGACGGAGATGAGCATCGGGGGTGACCGGCCCGAGGCACGAAGCGCGATCCAGGTGGCGAACATCGAATCGTTCTTCGTCGGCGGGCGTGTGGTGCGTCTCGAAGGCCTTCCTTTACGGGAACGCGTGAGCACGCCGGGTGGACCGGTTCATCATATCGATCCCAATGGGGAGATGGTGGTCGGCCAGATGTACGTGCAAGCCGTACACCTCGCTGCCCGGAAGTCCGTCGGTCCTGTCCTGCTATGGCACGGCGGCGGCATGACCGGGGTCAACTGGGAGGCTACGCCCGACGGCCGCCCAGGCTGGCAAATGGCGTTCCTGCGTGCCGGCTGCGACACCTACGTCTCGGACGCCGTCGAGCGGGGCCGGGCGTCGTTCGCACCGTTTCCGCAGATCTATCCGGATGCGCCGTACTTCCGGACAGCCAGGGAACTGTGGGAGGACACCTTCCGCTTCGGTCCGGCTGGCTCGTGGCACAGCGAGCCGGGTCGGCGGCGAACCTATCCCAGCCTGCGGTTCCCGATCGAGGCATTCGAATCGTTCCTCGCCAGCAGCGTCCCGCGTTGGGGGTACAACGACGAACTCACGCAGGCCGCCTACGGCGCACTCGTCCAGCGGCTCGATCCAGGCGTCATCATCCTGACCCACAGCCAAGGCGGCAATTTCGGACTGACAGCCGCGCTGAATGCGCCCGGGCGCGTGCGGGCGGTGATCTCGCTCGAGCCGTCGGGCGCACCGGACCCGAGCCAGGCCAAGGCGGCCACCCTGAAGGACGTCCCGCATCTGTTCGTCTGGGGGGACAACAGGGGGTTCAACGAGTTCTGGACCCGTTCGCGCCCGGCCGGCGAGGCTTGGTGCGAGGCGTTGAGTCACGCCGGTTGCGACGCGACGGTCATCGACCTGCCTAAGCTTGGTGTGCACGGGAACAGCCATGCGCTGATGGCGGACGACAACAGCGACGAGATTGCCGACCTGGTTTTGGGCTGGATGCGGACACGCGGATTGTTGGACCTGTGAGACGCAACGCCGCGCAGTGCCCTGGGGAAGAGCAATGACCGCGACAACACTTACGATTGAACAGCTTCGCGGGCGCAGGCCGGCCGCCGCCCTGCCTTGGCCGGGGCCGGGGCGCGCATCGTTCTCAGCGGGGCCCACAGTCGGGCGCCGCCCCGGTCAATGCAGCAAGTTGCAAGGAGATCAGCCGTGCCTCCCCAAGATTACGCTCTCGGCCATGCCGACGCCGAGATCCGCCGTCAACGCATTCAGGCGCAGCTGATGAGACCACTTACCGATCGGATGTTGGACGCAATGGGCGTGACCGAGGGCCAGACCATCCTCGACATCGGGTGCGGGCCTGGCGACGTCACTCTCTTGGCAGCCGAACGGGTGGGAACGAGAGGCCGGGTCATCGGCATCGACTTTGCTGCGGAGGCCATTGATCTCGCCAGGCATCGCGCCGAGGCCGCCGGGTTCGCGAACGTCACGTTCCACGTGGGTTCAGAGGGCGATCTCGATGCACTCCCAGACTTCGACGCGGTAGTTGGCCGACTGGTGCTGATTCACCAGAAGCATCCAGTGAAGTTTCTTCGAAGCTTGGCAGCCAAGGTGCGGCCTGGTGGGAATCTGGGATTCCACGGGCACGCTGGCCTTACGCCGCCGCGATCAAGACCCGCACTTGCCATCTATGATCAGGTCCTGGCGACAATCACGAACTGCTTCCAGTCTGCGTTCTACCAGCCATATGCTGCACTGGAGATGGCCGACCTATTTCAGCAAGCCGGCCTCCCCGAACCGTCTATGGGAAGTGGCTTTCCAGTGATTACCAACATCGACTCCCTCATTTTCGAATGGTGCAGCCTTTGTGTGGCCTCGTTCGTCAAGCTGGGTGTCCTGAAGCACTCTTCGTATGACGTCGAGACTCTCGGCGACACGCTGCGATCTGAGCTTTCGAACGCTCGGGCTCAGTGGGAGGACTTCGCCCGCGACAACGCCACTCGGCTGCTGAGCCGTTACTGCGACCGGCTGTGCACCTTCAACGACGACATCCAGGGCACGGCCGCAGTCGCGGTCGGCACGCTGCTCGCCGCCTTCGCCGTCGCGGGTACGCCGCTTACCGGGCAGCGCGTCGTCATCTTCGGCGCCGGCTCTGCCGGCTGCGGCGCCGGCTCTGCCGGCTGCGGCATTGCCGGCCTGTTATCGGACTGCATGACACAGGCGGGGCTTGGTCCGAAGGAAGCACGGGCGGCCATCCACATGGTGGACGTGACCGGCTTGGTGGTCGAGGGCATGCCCGGATTGCTGCCGTTCCAGGAGCGGTTCGCCCAGGCCCCGAGCGATGTGGCCGTTTGGCAGTTGGACAACCCCGGCCGGATCGGGTTGGCCGACGTCATCCGCAATGTCCGCCCAGCCGCGCTCATCGGTGTCAGCGGCCAGGGAGGCGCCTTCACCGAGGAGATGATCCGCGCCATGGCAGCGCGTACGGCGCGGCCGATCATTCTGCCGCTCTCCAACCCGACCCAGCACAGCGAGGCGACGCCGTCCGACTTGCTGGCTTGGACGGATGGGCGGGCACTGGTCGGCACGGGCAGCCCGTTCCCGGACGTGACATGGAACGGCAAGCGGACGAGGACCGCGCAGACCAACAACGTGTATATTTTTCCTGGCATGGGACTCGGCGTGCTCGCCACCCGCGCGCGAAGGGTCACGGACGGGATGTTCATGGCCGCGGCCCGGGCTCTTGCGGACATGTCGCCGGCGCTGCTCGACCCGAACGCGCCGCTGCTGCCGCCCATCTCCGCGCTGAGAGACGTGGCAGTGGAGGTTGCCCTCGCCGTGGCCAGGCAAGCGCAGCGCGAGGATGTGGCCGGAGTAGACGGGGCTATTTCGGAGACGATACTCCGGGCGCGGATGTGGCGCCCGGAGTATCAGCCCTACGTCCGCGATGGTGACACTAGCTAGATGGTGCAGGCAGCCAAGGCGTGTGGAGGTGTCTTCGGCTTGGCGGCCGAGTGTCCGGCGGTCGCCTTGATCTCCGGTTTCACGCACCGGCCGATACGTTCGCTACTTCCCGCAGGGGGTGATGACTGGCACACCCACCACCGCAAGGAACCGTTGTCATGACCCAGATTATCGTTAGTTCCGGCCAGACCGTCTCGAACAGTACGCTGAGTAGCAGCGACTCCATGGTGGTTCTGTCCGGCGGCACCGCCGCGGAGACGGCGGTGCTGTCCGGCGGTTCGCAGACGGTATTTTCCGGCGGTGTGGCCCGCGACACGACGATAAGCGTCGGAGGCATGCTGTTTGTGTCGGCCGGCGCAACAGTCAGCGGGCTCGATGCGGCGAACCTCACTGTGCAGGATGCAGGTACGGTCTTCCTGCTCGCCGGAAACCAGACTGAGAACATGACCGTCGCCGGCACCGACATCGTCTCGGTGGGCGCGATCGCGTTCGGCACCCGAATCAGCGGTGACGGCGTGGAGATCGTGGCCGCCGGGGGGGTCACCAGCGGGAGCGTGGTCACCCTGGGCGGCCAGCAGGTCGTCTTGTCGGCTGGGGTCGCCAGCGGCACGGCGATTAGCGGCATCACGGCCGTGCAGTCCGTGTCGTCCGGCGGCCTGGCCGTGATCGCAACGGTATACAATGCCGGGCAGCAGGTCATCGGTGCGGGGGGAAGCGCAGGCGGCACCATCGTCAGCAGCGGCGGCGAGGAGGTCGTGTTTTCCGGAGGCCTGGCCAGCGGCACGGTTGCGGTTGCCGGCGGTAAGCAAACCGTCTCAGACGGCGGCAGGGCCTTGGACACCTTGGTGAGTGGCGCGTCCGGCCTGCAGGTCGTCCTTTCCGGTGGCCTGGCAAGCGGCGCCGTTGTGATCGACAGCGGTAAGCAAATCGTCTCAGCCGGCGGCCAGGCTTTAGACACCCTCGTTAATAGCGCGTCCGGCCTGCAGGTCGTCCGCTCTGGTGGCCTGGCCAGCGGCACTAGGCTCGTTAGCGGCGGCGCATTGATCGTGTCGTCGGGTGGGACCGCCAGCGGCACCCTTGTCTTCGGCGGCGGCACGTTGCTCGTGTCCTCGGGCGGCAC
>CAXSDH010000099.1:0-12921 GCA_964235765.1 uncultured Acetobacteraceae bacterium | reverse complement strand
CCATTGGGCAGAGTGGCACGCGCCCGCTATCCTGCAACCATGCAGCCGGCAAGGACACCAGCTTGAAGCAGATCCGCCTCAACGCCTTCGACATGAACTGCGTGGGCCACATCCAGCAGGGCCTCTGGCGCCACCCGCGCGACCGCTCGACCGACTACGCCAGCCTCGATCATTGGGTGAAGCTCGCCGGCATCCTCGAGCGAGGCCTGTTCGACGGGCTGTTCCTGGCGGACGTGCTGGGCGTGTACGACGTGCACGCCGGCTCGCCGGGCCCGGCGATCACCCACGCCGTGCAGGTGCCGGTGAACGACCCCATGCTGCTGATCCCGGCGATGGCGCATGCCACGACCCATCTCGGCTTCGGGGTCACGGCCAACCTCAGCTACGAGCCGCCCTTCCCCTTTGCCCGGCGCATGTCCACCCTCGACCACCTCACCCGCGGCCGGATCGGCTGGAACGTGGTGACCGGCTACCTCGACAGCGCCGCCCGCGCCATGGGGCTGGACCACCAGGTGGCGCACGACGACCGCTACGACGTGGCCGACGAATACATGCAGGTGGTCTACAAGCTTTGGGAAGGAAGCTGGGCCGACGACGCGGTGCGGGCGGACCGCGCCACCGGCGTCTATGCCGACCCGGCGCGCGTGCGCGAGGTGCACCACCACGGCACGCATTACCGCATGGACGCGATCCACCTGTGCGAGCCCTCGCCGCAGCGGACGCCGGTGCTCTATCAGGCGGGCTCCTCGGGCCGCGGCAGGCGCTTCGCGGGCGCGCATGCGGAATGCGTGTTCCTCAACGGCCAGGCAAAGCCCGCCGTGCGCGCCCATGTCGAAGCCATCCGCGCCGAGGCGGCGGCGCATGGCCGGGCGCCCACCGACGTGCTGGCCTTCGTCGGCGCCACCGTGATCGTGGCCGAGACCGAGGGGCTCGCGCAGGCCAAGCTTGCCGACTATCGCCGCTACGCCTCGGGCGAGGCCGCGCTGGTGCACGCCTCGGCCTCGATGGGCATCGACCTCGACCGCTACGCCATGGACGAGCCGATCGCGGCGGCGCCCACCCAGGCGATCCAGTCGAACCTGGAAGCGATGGCGCAGCAGGCGATGACCAAGCGCAAGTTGCTCGACCGGATGGTGCTCGGCAGCCGGCAGGCGCCGGTCGTGGGGTCGCCGGCCCAAGTGGCCGATGCGCTGCTGGCCTGGGTCGCGGAGGCGGATGTGGACGGCTTCATCCTGTCGCGCACGGTCACGCCCGAGTGCTTCGAGGACTTCGTCGAGCTCGTCGTCCCGGAGCTGCAGCGCCGCGGGGCTTACAAGGCAGCCTACCGGCCAGGCACGTTGCGCGAGAAGCTGTTCGGCACGGGGCCGCGACTGCCCCGGGGCCACCCAGCAGCCGCACACCGGACTGCATGACGTTCCGGCTTCGTCGAATACGCCCGCCGGGTCGCTCGGGGGCAGGGCCCTCTTCACGCGGCATAGGCCGGTTCTTCCCGGTCGAGCACCCGGCGCCAGGCATCCAGATGCAGCCGCGCGTCCACCCGCTCCCCCCAGGGCCCAGCCCAGCGGCGGCGGCCCGCCTCGGGCAGCGCGCGCAAGGGGCGGCCGGTGTTCATCGCCGTCATCTGATACATGCAGGTGCGCTCGGCGATGAACAGTTCGTCGAACGCGTCGGCCACGGTGGGCCCGGCGACGGTGACGCCGTGGCCGCCCATCACCAGGATGCTGGCGCCGTCCATCGCCTCGGCCAGCCGGTCGCCCTCTTCGGTGCTGCCCGCCGGGGCGTGCCCGCCATGGTCGATCCGCACGCGGTCGTTCAGCATCAGGTTGTTGTGGTGCGCCAGCGCGAACTCCGGTTCGGCAAGCATGGACAGCGCGGTGAGGTACTGCGGATGCACGTGCATGACGCAGGCCGCCGCGGGGTGGCGCAGGTGGATGCGGGCATGGATGTGGAAGGCGACGGCGCGCAACTCGCCGGTCCCGCGCAGCACGCGGCCCTCGAGATCGCAGACGATCAGGCTGCTGGCGGTGAGCTCCTGGAACAGCAGGCCGCGGGGGTTGATCAGGAACTGGGGCGGCTCGCCCGGCCCGACCGGCAGCATCAGCGAGTTGTGGTTGCCGATTTGCTCGTTCCAGCCCAGCCGGGCGGCGACGCGGAACACGGCCGCCATGTCGCGGCGCATGGCCCATTCCTGGGTTTCGAGGTCGGGCGGCGCGGGCAGCCGATGATCGGGCATGGCGGCAAGCAAAGCGTAATCGCTTGACGCTTTGCAAGGGCTGCCGCGACACTCACGCGGAAATGGTGGGGGCGCGGAACATGCGTGCAGGATTTGTGGCGCTGGGGTTGGCCTTGCTGGCGGCCGGGCCGGCCGTGGCGGAGCCGTTCAAGTGCCCGCGCACCGGAGGCAACTTCGTGTTCGGGCAGGAGGCCAACGTCAACAGCCTCGACCAGATGACCTCCAACACCATCAGCACGCGCAACATCGCGATGAACGTGTTCGAGACGCTGACCACGCGCGACGAGAACAACAACCCCATCCTGGACCTCGCCGACAGCCTGACCGAAGCGCCGGACAAGCTCAGCTATACCTTCAAGCTGCGGCCCCGCGTGGTGTTCCACAACGGCAAGCCGATGACCTCGGCCGACGTCGTGGCGAGCTTCGATCGCTACGCCAAGATTGGGCTGGACCGCCAGATGTTCGACAGCGTGGCGGGCTGGGACGCGCCGGACCCGATGACCTTCGTGATCCGCATGAAGGCGGCCCAGCCCACCTTCGTCGAGAAGCTCAGCTCCTTCAGCGTCCCCGTGGTGATCGCGCCCGCCGAGGCGCGGGACGACCCGCCGCAGCAGTTGCGCACCATCGGTACCGGCCCCTGGCAACTGGTGCAATCGGTGCCGGGCAGCTTCGTCACCCTCAAGCGGTACGACGGCTACAAGCCGAACACGCATTTCGAGCAGCGGACCGGCTTCGGCGGCTACAAGCAGGCCTGCATGGACCAGGTGACGTTCCGTATCGTGACCGAGGGCGGCGCCCGCGTGGCCGGCCTGGAGACGGGCGAGCTGCATGCCGTGGAAGACGTGCCGACCAAGTCGATGGACCGGCTGCGCACCAACAAGGACGTGCGCCTGCTGCCGCTGAACAACTGGTGGATCCAGATCGCGACCATGAACGCGAGCAATCCGCCGACCGACGACATCCGCGTGCGCCAGGCGATCCAGGCCGCGCTGGACATGGACGAGATCATGGATGCGGCGACCGACGGCAACTACCGCCTGAACTACGGCTACGCCTATCCGAACCAGCCGGATTACGTTGAAACCGGCAAGGCCACCTACAACCAGAAGGACCCGGCCAAGGCGAAGCGCCTGCTGGCCGAAGCCGGCTACAAGGGCCAGCCGATCGTGCTGCTGACCAACAAGGACTACGCGTCCATGTACAACGCGGCGCTGGTGGTGCAGGAGCAACTGAAGGCGGTGGGGGTCAACGCCGACCTGAAGGTGGTGGATTGGCCGACCTCGGTGCAGATGGGCATGAAGCCGGACACCGGCTGGAACCTGTTCTTCAGCGGCTGGGGCACGCAGCCGGCCCTGGGCGCGCTGGCCACCATGGCCTTCCTGGCGCCGCCCGCGGCCCAATACATGCCCAAGGACAACAAGGACGACCCGGATGTCCTGGCCGCCTGGCGGGACATGAACAACCTGCCCACCAAGGAGGAGCGCCGCGCCGCGTTCGGCCGAATGCAGGGCTTCCTGCTCGATCGCGCCTACAGCCTGCCGTTCGGGTCCCTCACCAAGGTGCAGGCGAGCCGGGCCAACGTGGAAGGCTACGTGCCGTTCCGCATCCCGCGCATGTCGAACGTGTGGTTCACGAACTGAAACGCGAAAAGGGGCCGCACCCGCGCGGCCCCTGCACTGCCTTCGTCGCTACCGTTGCCGGCGCAACGCCGTACCGGCTGCCAGCATGCCGAGCAGTCCGGTGAACAGGACAGGCAGCGTGCCTGGCTCCGGGACCTCCGTCTGCGCGTAAACGGCGATGCAGCCGAGGGCGCAGACCTCGTTGATCCCCGTGGCTCTGCCATTGGCCTCGAACGGCACGAACACGTCGCCGCTCACCGGATCGACGGCGATCGAATGCGCGTTCACCGTCACCCCGTTCAGCGGCACGTCCTGCAGGATCGCGTTGGTGGTGTCGGAGATGACGTCGAACACGCGCACGCCGCCGCTGCTGCCGGTCACGAAGAAATTGTCGGTGCGCGGGTCGAACGCGAGCTGATCGGAGCCGAAGATGGACGTGAACGTGGCGACGATCGACCCGGTCCCGGCCGGGTTGAGCAGCACCGTCTGGCTCCCCGCGGCGCCGCAGCCGACCAGCAGGTTGCCGCTCGTGCCCAGCGCGAGGCCGGTCGAGGAGCAACTAGTGATGCCGAAGCTCGCAAACTTATAGAGCCGCCCGACCGTGCCGTTGATGTTGATCTCGGCCACGCCGCCCGGATCGCCGCCGCCGCCGAAGGTCGGCACCGAGATGAAGAAGCTGCCGGTATTGGGATTCCAAACGGGCTGCTCCAGCCCGTCGCCCGGGGCGGCGCCGGGGATAACGATGTTGGTGTGCTCGACAGCACCGGTGCTGGCGTTGATCAGCGAGCCGAAAGCCGGCTGATCGGCGTTGTTGGCCACCAGAACCTGGTTGCTCACCGGCGAATAGGCCATCTCGTCCACGCGATGGGTGCCGGGGGTCGATGTCACCGAGGTTAGCGCGGGCGCGGTGGGGTTCGTGAGATTGTAGGACCGCAACGTGCTGTTGCCGTCGCCGCCGAACAACTGGTGCAGGCCGAGGGCTGGGTTGGTCGCCACCAGCACGCCGTCCGGGCCGGAAACGGAGGTCGTGGCCTGCTGGCCCACGAACCCGCCGGCGCGGCCGACGAAGGAGCGGGTCGCGCCCGAGAAGATGTCGATGCTGGAGTTCGAACGGTCCGCCACGTAATCGAGGCGGGTCGCCGGGTCGAAGAAGCTGATGTCGAAGCTGGTGAAGGCGCCGCCGACGTTGGGGTTGCCCACCGCGGCCGGAATGGGGATGGTTGCAACGAGGCCGTAGGTCGGCAACGCCGATGCGGGCGCCGCAGCCACGCCCATGGCGATTGCGGCAAACAACGGTAAGCCATAGGTGCGTCTCATGATCGTCCTCCCCCGGAATCCAGAGTTCCTTACCAGGATGTAAGCATGCCCGGCTGGGGCGGCCGCAAGGCATTTCGGCATCATTGTTGCGTCAATGCTCCGACGCCGAGCGCGCGGCCTTGCTGCCGCACCCCGGCCTCTGCCAAGCTTGCAGGATGCCTTTCCGGTTCGGCCCCCTGCGTGCTTAGGCTGTTCCTCCTGCGCCTCGCCGGCGCCGTCCCCGTGTTGCTCCTGGTCAGCGTGATCTCCTTCGGGCTGATGCGGCTCATTCCCGGCGATCCCTCGGCCGCCATCGCCGGGCTGTCGGCCACGCCGCAGATGGTGGCGGACATCCGCCAGCAGCTCGGGCTCGACCAGCCCATGCTGACCCAGGCGATGCGCTGGTACGGCGGCATGCTGCACGGCGACCTCGGGCGTTCCATCCTGCTCGGCTCCAGCGTGCTGTGGGCCACGCTGGAGCGCCTGCCGGTCACCATCGCGCTATCGCTCTATGCGCTGGCGATCACGCTGGTGCTGGGCATCGGCAGCGGCATCGTCGCGGCGCTGCGGCAGAACACCTGGCTGGACCAGGCGGCGATGATGTTCGCCATGCTGGGCATCTCGGTGCCCAACTTCTTCTTGGGGCTATTGTTCATCATCTGGTTCGCCGTCGGCCTGGGCTGGCTGCCGACGGGCGGCTACATCGCCTTCACCGACGATCCCTGGGGCTGGTTCCGCACCAGCACCATGCCCGCGGTGTCGCTGGCGTTGCTGCAAGTGGGGCTGCTGGCGCGCGTCACCCGCTCCACCATGCTCGAGGTGCTGCGGCAGGATTACGTGCGCACCGCCCGCGCCAAGGGCCTGCCGCGCCGGCTGGTGGTCGGCAAGCATGCGCTGGCCAATGCGATGATCCCGATCACCACCGTGGTCGGCATCGTGATCAGCCTGCTGGTCTCCGGCTCCGTGGTGATCGAGACGCTGTTCTCCATCCCCGGCATCGGCCAGTTGCTGACCTCCGCCGTGCTGGGGCGGGACTATCCGATGGTGCAGGGCGGGCTGCTGCTGGTCACTGCGCTGCTGGTGCTGGTGAATTTGGGCGTCGACATGCTGTACGCCTTGCTGGACCCGCGGATACGTTATGGGAACTAGCCCCAAGTGACCGACAGCCCTGGCCGCGCCACGCTGCGCCGGCTCATGCGCCACCGGCTGTTCCTGTCGGGCATGGCGCTGTTCGCGATCGTGCTGGTCATTGCAGCGCTGGCGCCCTGGATCACCACCGCCGACCCGACAAAGCTCGGAATCCGCACCAAGTTCCGCCCGCCCTCGGCGGAGTTCGTGTTCGGCACCGACAACCTCGGCCGCAGCCTGTGGTCGCGCGTCGTGTGGGGCGCGCGCCTCTCCGTCGAGATCGGCGTCGCCGTCGTAACGTTGAACGCGGTGTTCGGCACCCTGATCGGCGCGGTGTCCGGCTACTTCCGGGCGCTCGACGGCGCGATCATGCGGGTCAACGACGCGCTGATGGCCTTTCCCGCCATCCTGCTGGCGATCGGCGTCACCGCGGTGCTCGGGCCGAGCACGGAGAACGTCATCCTGGCGCTCGCGGTGGTGTACATCCCGCGCACCGCCCGCATCGTGCGCGCCAGCGTGCTGGTGCTGCGGGAGACCGAGTACGTGCAGGCGGCGGTGGCGGCCGGCGCCGGGCACTGGCGCATCCTGCGCACGCACGTGCTGCCGAACGCCATGGCGCCGCTGATCGTGCAGCTCAGCTTCCTGTTCGCCTATGCCGTGCTGACCGAGGCGACGCTCAGCTTCCTCGGCCTCGGCGCGGTCCCGCCCACCCCCACCTGGGGCAACATCATGGCCGAGGGCCGCCAATACATGCGCGAGGCGCCCTGGATCATCACGGTGCCCGGCGTGCTGCTGATGATCACCGTCATGGGCCTGAACCTGCTCGGCGACGGGCTGCGGGACGTGCTGGACCCGCGGCTGCGGCTGCAGCCTTGAGCCTCCTGGAAATCGAGAGCCTCACCGTCGCCTTCCGCACCGAGCGGGGGGAGGTCACCGCGATCGAGGATGTCAGCCTGAGCCTGGCGCCGGGCGAGATCCTGGGCATCGTGGGCGAGAGCGGCAGCGGCAAGAGCGTCACCGCACTGACCGTCATGGGCCTGCTGCCGGAGCCCGCCGCGCGGGTCTCGGCGGGCGCCGTGCGCTTCGAGGGCCAGGTGCTGACCGGGCTCTCCGACCTCCGCATGCGGCGGATCCGGGGGCCCGGCATCGCCATGGTGTTCCAGGAGCCGATGACCAGCCTGAACCCGGTGTTCTCCATCGGCGAACAGATCACCGAGACGCTCGAGGCGCACGGCGAAAGCAGCCGCGCTGCCCGGCGGGCCCGCGCCATCGAGATGCTGGACCGCGTGGGCATCCCCTCCGCGTCCCGCCGCCTGGGCGACTACCCGCACCAGTTGAGCGGCGGCCAGCGGCAGCGGGTGATGATCGCGATGGCGCTGGCCTGCCGCCCCCGCCTGCTGATCGCCGACGAACCCACCACCGCGCTCGACGTGACCATCCAGGCGGGCATCCTGGACCTGCTGCTGGACCTGCGGGACGAGCTGGGCATGGCGGTGGTGGTGATCACCCACAACATGGGCGTCATCGCCGAGGTGGCGGACCGGGTGGCCGTGATGTACGCCGGCCGGGTGATCGAACAAGCGCCGGTCGGGCGGCTGTTCGCGGCGCCGCGCCACCCCTACACGCGCGCCCTGCTCGCCTGCGTGCCCACGCTCGACGACGACCGGGCGCGGCTGGAGGCGATCCCCGGCACCCTGCCCGACCCGCTCGCCCGCCCGCCGGGCTGCCGCTTCGCCCCGCGCTGCCCGCTGCACATCCCCGAGTGCGACCTGGCCCAGCCGCCCTTGTTGCCGGCCGGGCCGGGGCATGAGGCCGCATGCATCCGCGCAGCGGCCGGCCCATGACGCAACCGGCGCTGCTGCAGGCAGAGAACCTCGCCAAGCACTACCCCATCGGCGGCGCAGGGCTGTTCGGGCGGGGCCGGACCGTGCTGCGCGCGGTGGACGGCGTCTCCCTCGCGATCCCGGCCGGAACCACGCTGGGCCTGGTCGGTGAAAGCGGCTGCGGCAAGAGCACCTTGGGCCGGCTGCTGATCCGCCTCGTGCCCTCCACCGCGGGCCGCATCCGCTTCGAGGGGCTGGACATCACCGCGCTGCACGGCTCCGCCCTGCGCCCCGCCCGGCGAGCGACCGGCATCGTGTTCCAGGACCCCTACGGCGCGCTGAACCCGCGCATGACCATCGAACGCATCGTCATGGAGCCGCTGCTGATCCATGGCGCGCGCGCGGACGCGGCGGCGCGGGCCGTGGTCGCCGAGATGCTGCACACCGTGGGCCTGCCCGCACGCGCCGCCGGGCGCTACCCGCACGAGTTCAGCGGCGGCCAGCGGCAGCGGGTGGGCATCGCGCGCGCGCTGATCCTGCGCCCGCGCTTCCTGGTGTGCGACGAGCCGGTGTCGGCCCTCGACGTGTCGGTGCAGGCGGGGATCGTGAACCTGCTGCAGGATTTGCAAGCCGAGCTGGGCGTGGCGATGCTGTTCATCGCCCACGACCTCGGCGTGGTGCGGCACATCTCCGACCAGGTGGCGGTGATGTACCTCGGCCGCGTGGTGGAGCAGGCCGACAAGCGCGCGCTGTACGCCAGGCCGATGCACCCCTACACGCAGGCGCTGATCGCCTCGGTCCCCGCGCTGAACCCGGAGGGGCGCGAGGGCCGCCGCGCCCGCCGCGCCCGGGTGGGCGGCGACATCCCGAGCGCGATGAACCTGCCCTCCGGCTGCCGCTTCCACACCCGCTGCCCGCATGTCATGCCGGTGTGCCGCGAGATCGACCCGGCGCTCGCCCCCCAGGCGCCCAACCACCAGGTCGCCTGCCACCTCTATGGAGTGCCGGAAGCATGAGCCCCCGCACGAAGCTGGTGCCCGAAGTGGATTTCGACCGCGCCGGCGCCCAGTACGGCTATCTCCGCCTGTTCCACTCCGTGCATCGCTCGGCCTACGGCTACATCCCGATCCCGATCGTCGTGCTGAAGAACGGCGAGGGGCCGACCGCGCTGTTCATCTCCGGCACGCACGGCGACGAGTACGAGGGCCAGGTGGCGCTGTGCAACCTGGCGCGCAGCCTCAAGCCCGAGGCGATCCAGGGCCGGGTGATCCTGCTGCCGGCCGCCAACCTGCCGGCGGCGGTGGCGGGGCGGCGCACCTCGCCGATCGACGAGGGCAACCTGAACCGGCTGTTCCCCGGCGACCCCGACGGCTCGGTGACGGAGCAGATCGCCTGGTATGTCGAGCACGAGCTGGTGGCGCGGGCCGACATGATCTGCGACCTGCATTCCGGAGGCTCGTCGCTGATGTACGTGCCTTCGGCGCTGATGATGCGGGACGACGCGGACCCGGCGCGGCAAGCCAAGCTGCTGGCCGCCCTCCGGGCCTTCGGGGCGCCGGTGTCCTATGTCGGCCACGCCTCGCCGGGCCAGGGCGCGGTGCGGACGACCTCGGGCGCCGGGCTGCGGGCGGGCAAGCTGGTGCTGGGCAGCGAGCTGGGCGGCGCGGGCACGGTGACGCCGGCGGCGGTGCGGGTGGCGGAGCGCGGCCTGCGCAACATCCTGGCGCATATGGGTATTATGCCGGAGGGCGAGGCGAACCCTCATCCCACAAGGCTGCTGGACGTCGCGGGACCCGATTACTTCGTGTATGCGCCCGGCCCCGGCCTGTACGAGCCGCTGGTGGAGCTGGGCGACATGGTCGCCGCCGGCCAGCCCGCGGCGCGCATCCATCAACCGGAGACGCCTTGGGCCGAGGCCGAGGAGGTCGCCTTCGCCCGGGACGGGTTCGTGCTGTGCAAGCGCATCCCGGGCCGGACGGTGCGGGGCGACTGCCTGTTCCACCTGGGGACCGATCTGGCATGAGGGCCGCCCGGCGCTTTCCGCACGGGCTCGTCAGGAAAGGTTGCCAGGCCAACCGGCTTTGCCGTAAGCAAATCGGCGATCGACTCTCTCCTGCCGAACGGAAGGCGCCCATAGCTCCATGAACGGCCCCGTCCCAGCACAGCGGCGCTTCCAGCTCTACTTGCTCAAGCCGTCGCATTACGACGACGAGGGCTACGTCATCCAGTGGTTCCGCTCGGCCATTCCGTCGAACACGCTGGCGGCGCTGTACGGCCTCGCGGTGGACTGCCGGGAGCGCGCCGTGCTGGGCGCCGACACCACCATCGACATCTTCGAGGCGGACGAGACCAACACGCGCATCCGGCCGGAGCGGATCGCCGCCGCGATCAAGGCCGCGGGCGGGCTCGGCCTGGTCGCCCTGGTCGGCGTGCAATCCAACCAGTTTCCCCGCTCCATGGACATCGCCCGGCGCCTGCGCGAAGCGGGCGTCCAGGTGGCGATCGGCGGGTTCCATGTGTCCGGCTGCGTCGCCATGCTGCCCGGCATCCAGCCGGACCTGCAGGAGGCGCTCGACCTCGGCATCGCGCTGTATGCCGGCGAGGCCGAGGGGCGGCTCGACGAGGTGCTGCTGGACGCGGCGGCCGGCACGCTGAAGCCGGTGTACAATTACATGCAGGACCTTCCGGGCATGGAGGGGCAGCCGCCGCCCATGCTGCCGCCGGAGCGCATCGCCCGCACCGGTGGCCGGCTGACCAGCTTCGACGCGGGGCGAGGCTGCCCGTTCCAGTGCTCGTTCTGCACCATCATCAACGTCCAGGGCCGCAAGTCGCGCTACCGCTCGGCCGACGACGTGGCGGCGCTGATCCGGCGCAACCTGGCGCAAGGCATCGACCATTTCTTCATCACCGACGACAACTTCGCCCGCAACCGCAATTGGGAGGTCATCTTCGACCGGCTGATCGCAATGCGGGAAGAGGAGGGCCTGTTCTTCCGTTTCGTCATCCAGGTCGATACGCTGTGCCACAAAATCCCGCATTTCATCACCAAGTCGGCGCGGGCCGGGGTCACGCGGGTGTTCATCGGGCTGGAGAACATCAACCCTGAAAACCTGCTCGCAGCCAAGAAGAAGCAGAACCGCATCTCGGAATACCGGGAGATGCTGCTGGCCTGGAAGAGCGTCGGCTGCTTCACCTATGCCGGATACATCTTGGGCTTCCCCAGCGACACGCTCGACAGCATCCTGCGCGACATCAAGATCATCCAGCGCGAGCTTCCGCTCGACTTGCTGGAGTTCTTCTTCCTGACGCCGCTGCCGGGCTCGGAGGACCACAAGAAGCTCTGGACCGCCGGGATCGCCATGGACCCCGACATGAACAACTACGACCTCGAGCACGCCTGCACCGCGCACCCCAAGATGTCCAAGGCGGAGTGGGAGCACGCCTACAAGATGGCGTGGGAGACCTATTATACGCCCGAGCACATGGAAACGATCATGCGCCGGGCTGTGGCGACGCGGATCAGCCCGGGCAAGATGATGTTCCTGCTGATCTGGTTCTGGGGCTGCGTGACGCTCGAGCACGTGCACCCGCTGCAGGGCGGCTACTTGCGCCGCAAGGTCCGCACCGACCGGCGGCCGGGCTTCGCACGGGAGAACCCTGTGGTGTTCTATCCGCGTCTCGCCTGGGACACGGTGGCCAAGCACGTGTGCCTAGCCGGCACGATCCTGCGCATCGCCCGGGTCCGGCGCGCGCTGAAGCGCGACCCGGCGGCCCGCCACTACATGGATGCCGCCCTGACCCCGGTGCGGGACGACGACATGGACACGCTGGAGATGTTCAGCCAGACCGAGGCGGCACGCACGGCCACCGTGAAGGCCAAGCGGGATGCCGCCCGGGTTGCCGCCCGGGCCTGAGTTCCCACGCCAAAGCCTGCTGATCGACCAGCACCGGGTTGGCGCTAAGCGCCGAGCCCATCATCCAAGAGCCGAGACAGCTTGCTACCCCTCCGCCGCCAACAGCGCCCGGAGTTCGGCCGGGCGCCGCAGCACGAGGTCGCCATCCTGCTCGCCGAGCACGCCCGTCTCGTGCCATTGCCGCAATTGCTTGTTCACCCGCTCCCGCGTGGCCGCCACCTGGGCGCTCATGTCCCGCTGCGAGACACGGAGGCGGATGCGCACACCTTCCGGCGCCGGCGCGCCGTGTTCGTCCGCCATGTCCAGCAGCAGCCGGGCGAGCCGGGCCGAGAGCGGAGCCAGCGCCACGTCCTCGAACGCCTTGCTGGCCCGGCGCAACCGGTCGCAGAGCAGCGCCATCACGCGCAGCATCAGGTCCGGCCGGGCTTGCAGGAACGGCAAGAAGTCCCGCCGCTCCACCGCGAGCAAGGTGCTGTCCACCATCGCGGTCACGTCGAGGCTGCGCGGGCGGCCGTCCAGCAAGGCGATCTCGCCCAGCACGGTGCCGGCTTCCATCACGCCAAGCGTCACCTCCCGCCCATCGGCCGATACGCTGCCGGCGCGCAGGCGGCCATGGACCAGCACGAGCAGGCTGCAATCGGGGTCGCCGCGGCGCACGACGGCGGCGTCGCGGCGGGTACGCCGCTCGGTGGCGAGGTCGGCCAGGGCAGCCAGGTCGTCGCGGGCCAACGACGCGAACAGCGGCGTGGCGGCCAGCACGTCACGCTTGGCGGCTGGGGGCATGGTGCGGGGGCGTTCAGCCGAATGCATGGCGGCATCATGCCGCATGGGCGCCAACGGAGAAAGCGCCGGTCGCTGTGACCGGGGTCACATCTCCGGCCTGGGTTGCCCGGCATTGTCCGGCCTGT
>CAXSDH010000098.1:0-12983 GCA_964235765.1 uncultured Acetobacteraceae bacterium | reverse complement strand
ACTTCGGGCATCGCCAGCGTGTCGCCGGCGGTGAGCAGGTGGCCGACCCAGTCATCGCCCATGCGCTGGAACACCGTCGCGGCGATGCGGTCCTGTTCGAGCATCACGTAGCGCCGGATGGAGGGGACGGCGCGGTATTCCGCGTTCTTGTCTACGCGGTCGATGGACTGGGTGCTGTCGCTGAGGATTTCGAAGACCACCACGGGGGCTTCGACCCAAGTGGCGCCGCGGGGCACGGGCGAACACGTGATCATGCCATCCGGGTAGCGCACGCGTTCGGCCAAACGCAGCTTCAGGTCGCTGCCGAGGAACTGGCAGGCCGTGCCGCGCAGCCGCCCGCCTACGAATATTGCGAGATTGCGCTGAAGCACCGTGTGCTCGAACGTGCCGCCGACCATAGCCACAGGCTGAACGCCGTCGAACTCCCATTTCGACGGCTGGCGATGCTCCCAGGCTAGGAACTCCTCCATTCCCGTGCGGGTGCGGATTGCGACGTTCATGGCGCCAATCTACGCCGAATTGCCGGACCAGACCACTTGATAGAGCGCCATGATCTCGGCCTTGGTGGGGATGCGGGGGTTGTTGGCGGGGCTGCCGGAGGCGAGGGCTTGGTCGGCCATCATGGGGAGCTTGGCGTCCCATTCCTGCTTGTCGATGCCGAAGGCGGCGGGGGTGGGGACGTCGAGGTCCCGGTTGAGGGCGGCCAGGCCTTCGGCCAGGCGGGCGGCGGCGGCGGGGTCGGGGTCGGTGGGGGCGGCGAAGCCGATCTGGCGGGCGGCTTGGGCGTATCGGGCTTCGGCGGCTTCCAGGCCGAAGCGGGTGATGGCGGGGAGCAGCATGGCGTTCGAGAGGCCGTGGGGCACGTGGAAGTGGGCGCCGATGGGGCGGGACATGCCGTGGACCAGGGCAACGGAGCTGTTGGTGAAGGCGATGCCGGCCTGCATGGCGCCGAGCATCATGGCCTCGCGGGCGCGGGCGTTGCGGGGTTCGGCGTAGGCGGTGCGGAGGTTGGCGCCGATCAGGGCCATGGCGGCGAGGGCCTGGGTGTCGGAATAGGGGTTGGCGCGGCGGGAGACGTAGGCTTCGAGGGCGTGGGTCAGGCTGTCGATGCCGGTGTCGGCGGTGATGCGCTTTGGCACGGTGAAGGTCAGCTCGTAGTCCACGACGGCGGCGAGGGGGAGTGCGGCCATGCCGGCGATCAGCATCTTTTCGCCGCGTTCGGTGTCGGTGATGACGGTGAAGCGGGTTGCTTCGCTGCCGGTGCCGGCGGTGGTTGGGATGGCGATGACCGGGAGGGCGGCGGCGTCCGCCTGGGCGGGGACCTTGAAGTCGCGCATGTGGCTGCCGGGCGGTCCGTGGGCGAGGATTGCCATGGCCTTGGCGGTGTCGATGGGGGAGCCGCCGCCGAAGCCGATCAGGCAGTCGAAGGCGCCTTGGCGGAGGCGCTGCACGCCGGCGGCGACGACCGTGTCGGTCGGTTCGGGCACGGTGTCGCTGAACAGGTCGGCGGCGATGCCGGCGGCGTCCAGCGGGTCGAGGCAGCGGCGGACCAGGCCGGAGCTGACCATGAAGGGGTCGGTGACGACGAGGGGGCGGCGGAGGCCGAGTTTGGCGAGCACCTCGGCCAGTTGCGCGACGGCGCCGCCGCCGACCAGCATGAGTCGGGGGGAGACGAGGGTGGCGATCATGCGGCGTCGGGCCGGGGCAGGTCCGGCCGGGCGAGGGCGCGGCGTTCGGCGTAGAGGGCGAGGCGGAGGGCGGCCTTGGGGGGGGCTTCGTGGGCCTGGCCGATGATTTCGGCCGGGGGCAGTTCCTCGGCGCGGTGGCAGGCGGAGAGGTGGGCTGGTTCGATGGGGCGGAGCGCGGGGTCCTCGATGCGGCAGCGGTCGATGACGAAGGCGCAGCGGGTGTGGAAGCGGCAGCCTGTGGGGATGTCGGCTGGGCTGGGCACGTCGCCGCCGGGCACCTGTCGGGCAAGGCGGCGGTGCGGGTCTGGCCGGGGGATCGCGGAGAGCAGCACGCGCGTGTAGGGGTGGCGGGGGTTGGCGAAGACGCGGTCCTTGGGGCCGATTTCGACGATGCGGCCGAGGTACATGACGGCGACGCGGTCGGCGACGTGTTTCACCACGGCGAGGTCGTGGGCGATGAACAGGTAGGAGAGTCCGAGGCGGCCTTGCAGGTCTTTCAGGAGGTTGACCACCTGGGCCTGGATTGAGACGTCGAGGGCGCTGACCGGTTCGTCGCAGACGACGAGGGCGGGTTCGACGGCGAGGGCTCGGGCGATGCCGATGCGCTGGCGTTGGCCGCCGGAGAACTCGTGCGGATAGCGGCCGGAATGGTAGGGGGCGAGGCCGACGAGGGCGAGCAGTTCCGCCACGCGGGCGCGCCGGGCGGGGCGGTCGCCGATGGCGTGGACGACGAGGGGTTCTTCGAGGATCTGGCCGACGGTCATGCGCGGGTTGAGCGAGGCGAAGGGGTCCTGGAACACGATCTGCATGCGGCGGCGGAGTTTTCGCAGGGGGTCGCCGCCCATTTCGGTGATGTCCTGGCCTTCGAAGTGCACGCTGCCGGCGGTGGGGTCGATGAGGCGGAGCACGAGGCGGGCGGTGGTGGACTTGCCGCAGCCGCTTTCGCCGACGAGGGCGAGGGTTTCGCCGCGGTCGAGCTTGAAGGAGATGCCGTCCACGGCGCGGACGTTGCCGACGGTGCGGGCGATGACCAGGCCGCGGCGCATGGGGTAGTGCTTGGCGAGGCCTTCGACTTCCAGCAGCGGCCCGGTCATCCCGCCAGTTCCTCGACGGGTGCGCGGATGCAGGCGGCGGTGTGGCCTGGCTCCAGCTCGCGCAAGGCGGGGTCGACGCGGGTGCACTCGTCGGCGGCGAAGACGCAGCGGGGGTGGAAGCGGCAACCCTCGGGCAGGGCGAAGGGGGCGGGGACGGAGCCTTCGATGGCGAGGAGGCGTTCGCGCGTTTCCTCGATTTTGGGGATGCTGCCGAGCAGGCCGAGGGTGTACGGGTGCTGGGGATCGTCGAAGATGCCGGCGCCGCCGGTGCGTTCCACGACGCGGCCGGCGTACATGACGGCGACCTCGTCGGCCATTTCGGCGACCACACCGAGGTCGTGGGTGATGAGGATGATGGCCATGCCGGATTGCTGCTGCAGGTCTCGCAGCAGGTCGAGGATTTGGGCTTGGACGGTGACGTCGAGCGCGGTGGTGGGCTCGTCGGCGATCAGCAGGTCTGGGTCGCAGGCGAGCGCCATGGCGATCATGACGCGCTGGCGCATGCCGCCGCTCATCTGGTGGGGGTAGTCGTCGAAGCGGCGGGGGGCGGCGGGGATGCGGACGCGGTCGAGTGCGGCGATGGCGCGGGTGCGGAGTTCGGCGTTGGAGGTTTTGCGGTCGTGGGCGCGCATGGCTTCGGTGATCTGGTCGCCGACGGTGAAGACCGGGTTTAGGCTGGTCATCGGCTCCTGGAAGATCATGGCGATACGGTTGCCGCGGATGCCGCGCATCCGGGCGGGCGGGAGGGTGAGCAGGTCCTGGCCGTCGAACAGGACGCGGCCGTTGGCGACGCGGCCGGGCTGGGGGACGAGGCGCATGACGCTGAGGGAGAGCATGCTCTTGCCGCAGCCGCTTTCGCCGACGATGCCCAGCGTCTTGCCGCGCTGGACGGAGAGGCTGACGCCGTCCACGGCGGGGATGTCGCCGCGGCCGCCGCGGAACACGGTGCGGATGTCGTGGATTTCGAGCAGGGGGAGTGGCGGGGGGATTTGGAGGGGGGGCACGCCGCGCATCAGCCGCGGTAGTCGGGCGTGCCGTTTTCCACTAGGCGCAGGCAGCTTTCCCACAACATCTCGTAGTGCTCCAGCGAATCCGGCCGGTTGAATTGCTCGGCGGTGTGCCGGCGCACGTTTTCGGGCGGCAGGATCAGCTCGCTCCCGCCGGCGAGGGCGGCGACCTGCGCCTGGCAGGCGCGCTCGAGGTAGTAGATGTTGCTGAACGCCTCGGGGATGGTTCGCCCGGCGCAGAGCAGGCCGTGATTGGCCAGGATCATCGAGCGGTGCTGGCCGAGGTCACGCACCAGGCGGTCGCGCTCATCGAGGTCGAGGGCGATGCCTTCGTAGCCGTGGTAGGCCAGGTGGCCGTAGAACTTGAGGGCGTGCTGGCTGATGGGCAGCAGGCCGTGCTTTTGGGCGGCCACCGCCATGCCGGCGGCGGTGTGGGTGTGGATGACGCACATGAGGTCGTGGCGGGCCATGTGGATAGCGGAGTGGATGGTGAAGCCGGCGGCGTTCACGCGGCGGGATTGCTGGTCGCGCCCGGCCTGGCCGACGATGTTGCCGTCGCAGTCGATCTTGACGAGGTCGGACGCGCGCATCTCGTGGAACATGACGCCGTACTGGTTGATGAGGAAGTGGTTCTCCGGCCCTGGCAGGCGGGCGCTGATGTGGGTGTAGATGAGGTCGGTCATGCGGTGGTGGGCGACGAGGCGGTAGAGGGCCGCGAGGTCGACGCGGATTTTCCATTCCGCGGGCGGAACGCCGGCCAGGGCGGCGGGGGATGTCGCGACGTTCATTGCAGTGCTCCGTTCCGTGGGGCCGATCTTCTGCCCGGTGGATGGGCGGGGTCAAGCAAGGGTTGGGCCAGCGGGGCGGCCGGGTTAGGCTCGGGGCTCCCGTCCGGAGGGTGATATGCGTCTTGCCGTTCTTCTGCTGTTGTTATTTGCGCCGTTGGCTGGCTGGGCGCAGCCGCTGACGGTGTTTGCGGCTGCCAGCCTGACGGAGGCGATGAAGGACGTCTCGCTGGCGTGGCAGGGCGCCGGGCATGCGCCGCTGCGGCTGACCTTCGCGGCAAGCTCGACGTTGGCGCGGCAGATCGAGCAGGGTGCGCCGGCGAACCTGTTCGCCTCGGCCGACCAGCAATGGATGGATTACCTGGCCAAAGCCGGGGAGATCGTGCCGGAGACGCGGCGCGACCTGCTGGCCAACCGGCTGGTGCTGATCGTGCCGAAGGACCGGGCCGGGCCGGTGACGCTCGGGCCCGGGCTCGATCTCGCCGCGCTGCTGGGCCCTGGTGGGCGGCTTGCCGTGGGCGACCCGCTGCATGTGCCGGCCGGGCTGTATGCCCGCGAGGCGCTGACCCGGCTTGGGCTGTGGGATGCGGCGGCGCCGCGGCTGGCCCGGACGGAGGACGTGCGCGGTGCGCTGCTGCTGGTGGAACGCGGCGAGGCGCCGGCCGGGATCGTGTACGCCACGGACGCGGCCGCCGCCGGGGTGGCGGTCGCCGGGGTGTTCGACGCGGCGCTGCACTCGCCGATCACCTATCCGTTCGCGGTGACGCGCGGCGGCGACACCGCCGAGGCCCGGGCGCTGCTGCGGTTCCTGGAGGGCCCGGAGGCGCGGGCGTTGTTCGAGCGGCGGGGATTCTTGACGGTTCAGTAGGCGCGGCGGGAGTGGGAGTGGCGATGGAGCAGCGCGGCGTGGCCTTGCGGGCGGCGTTCCAACACTTGCAGGCCCGGCGGTTCGCGGCGGCGCTGGAGCGGGCGGCGCCTTGGGCGGGGGATGCGGACGGCGCGCTGCTGCATGGGCTTGCCTTGGCCGGGTCGGGCGAGGCCGAGGCGGCGGCGCCGGTGCTGGCGCGGATCGCGCGGGCCAACCCGGGGCGCGACCACCCGGTGCAGGATCTGTTGCCGTTGCTGGCCGACGCGGGGTTGCCGCATATCCGCGCCGCGCTGCGGCTGATGCCGGACGATGCGCGGCTGCTGGGCGCGCTGGGGGCGGCGCTGTGCGAAAGCGGCCCGATGGCGGAGGCGGTGGCGGCGTTCGAGCGCGCGGCGGCGGTGCAGCCTGGGCGGGCGCTGGGTTGGTCCAACTTGGGTAAGGCCTTGGCGGCGGAGGGTGATTTCGCCGGGGCGGAGCGCGCGTTTGCCGAGGCGTCGCGGCTTGCGCCGGACAATGCGCGGATTGCGTTCAACCGGGGCGTCATGCTGCTGAAGGCCGGCCGGCTTGCGGAGGGCTGGGCTGGGTTCGGCGCGCGCCACGGCCTTCCGGGACGCCCCCCTGCCCTGCCCGGCCCGCGGCTGGCCGGGCTCGACGGCGTTGCGGGCCGGGTCGTGCTGCTGACGCATGACGAGGGGTTCGGCGACACCTTGCAGTTCATCCGTTACGCGGCGTTGCTGGCGGCGAGGGGTGCCACGGTGCTGGCCAGCATGCCGGCGGCGCTGGCGCGCCTCATCCGCGGGACGCCGGGCATTGCCGGGGTCAGCACCGGGGCCACCCTGCCCCGCTACGATGCGTGGTGCCCGGTGCTGGACTTGCCGTTGCTGTTTGGGACGACGCTGGCGACGGTTCCGGCGCCGGTGGGTTATTTGAAGGCTGGCCTCCTGAAGGCTGGCCTGGGAACCTCGATCGCTGGACTGCCGCCGGGCCGCAAGATCGGCGTGGCCTGGGCCGGCGCTGCCGGAGCCGGGGTGGACCGCATGCGCAGCATCGACCCGGCCGCATTGACGCCGCTTCGGGCGGTGCGGGGGGCGACGTGGGTCAGCTTGCAGCATGGCGTTGCTGCGCCCGGCTGGATGGCGGACCCCATGCCGGGGGTGGCCGATTTCGCCGACACGGCCGGGGTCGTGGCGCAGTTGGACCTGGTGGTCAGCGTCGATACCGCCGTTGCCCATCTTGCGGGCGGGATGGGCAAGCCGGTGCTGTTGCTGGACCGCTACGACAATTGCTGGCGGTGGCTGAGCGGGCGGGCGGACAGCCCGTGGTATCCCGGGCTGCGCATCCTGCGGCAGGGCAGCCCGGGCGATTGGGACGGGGTTATCGCCGCGGCGGTCCGGACGCTCAGTGAATCTCCCCCGCCTTTTGCATCGCTTCGCGCAGCTTGGCCGGGCTGAAGCCGGGGCTGGCGCAGACGTCGAGGATGACTTTTTCGCGGCGGGCGGAGAGGGCGATGGCGTCGGGCAGCTTGCGGACGGCGTCGGCCGGGATGACGACCGCGCCGTGGAAATCGGCGTGGACGACGTCGTCGTGGACGACGTTCATGCCGAAGACATCAACCGGCTTGCCGAAGTCGACCATGTGGACGTGGGCGTGGCTGGGCCCGATGCGGCCGCCGATGATCTGGAAGCCGAGGGCCAGCATGTCGCAGTCGCGGAACGAGCCGTTGGTGACGCAGCCACGCGCGCCGAGGGCCTTGTGCACGGCGGAATGGACCTCGCCCCACCATGCGCCGTAGCCGGGCCGGTCGTCGAGGTCCTGCAGCACCACCACCGTCGGCATGTCGGCGTCGGCTACGTAGTCGTACCAGTCGAGCCGGTTGGCTACCTTGCCGCGCGGCGCTTCCTTGGCGCGGATCATGCCCACGCGTGCGACGCCGACCATCGGCTTGATGCGTCGGTCGGCCGCCAGCATCGGTTCCACGGTGAAGCCGATGGCCCGGCGCTCCGGCGCGACGAACTCCAGCCCGTTGCAGATGGTCGGGGTATCCCAGGCCTCGAGCGCCTTCAGGTCGGCGGCGGTATAGAGCGGGCTGGCCATGGCGTGGGTGTTCCTTAGTTGAAGCGTTGCGGCGAGTAGGGGGTGGGGTCGATCACGGGGGGGCCGCCGCCCAGCAGGTCGGCGACCAGCCGGCCGGTGACTGGCCCGGCGGCCAGGCCGACATGGCCGTGGCCGTAGGCGTGGATCACGTCCGGGCAGCCGCTTGCCCGGCCGATCACCGGCAGGCCGTCCGGCGTGCTGGGGCGATGGCCCATCCAGAGCTTGACGGGGTCCTCCGGCAGGTCGCGCGGCAGGTTCGGGAAGGTGCGGAGCAAATGGTCATGCAGGATGCGGGCGCGCTGCCAGCGGGGTGCGGCGTCCAGGCCGGCGAGTTCCACCTGGCCGGCGACGCGCAGGCCGCCTTTCGTGGCGGTGATCGCCATCTTGCCGTCGCTGGGCATCATGGGATGGCGCGGTTCCAGGCCGGGCTGGGTGATGACGGCGTGATAGCCGCGCTCCGTTTCCAGGCTCACCCGGTCGCCCACGGCGCGGGCGAGGCGGCGCGACCAGGCGCCGGCGCAGATGATCGCGGCGTCGCACGGCGTCTCGCCGTCGTGCAGAACCACGGCCCGCAACCGCCCGCCCTCAATGCGGAAGCCGGCGGCGGCGCCCTGGCGCAGGGTGACGCCGCACGCGACGGCGTGGGCGGCGAGCGCCGCCACGTAGGCGCCGGGGTCGGTGCAGTGGCCGGCCGCTTCGACCAGCACGCCGAAGCGGTAGCGCCGGTCCAGCTCCGGCTCCTGCTGGCGCAGCTCGTCGGCGTCCAGTTCGAGCCAGCGCACGCCGTTGTCCCGCCGGAGGCGCCAGGCCAGCGCCTCGGCTTCGAAGTCGGCGCGTTCGGGGAAGATGTAGAGCAGGCCGCGCCGTTCGATCAGTTCGGGGACCCCGGCCTCCTCGGCCAGGCGCCGGTGGCGTTCCGGCGCGTCTCCGACCAGGGCGCGGAGGGCGCGGGCGGTGGCTTCGACGCGCGCCACGGTGGAGCCGGCGCGGACGAAGCGGGCGAGCCAGGGCAGCAGGCGCGGCAGGTATCCGCGGCGGATCGCCAAGGGACCCAGGGGATCGCGCAGGAAGCCCGGCACCTTGCGCCAGGTGCCGGGCATGGACATCGGCACGACCGAGCTTGGGCTGAGCCATGCGCCGTTGCCGTAGCTTGCGGCCTGTTCGCCGCCGGGCTGGCCGGGTTCGATGAGGGTGACCTGGTGGCCGTCTCGCCGCAGTTCGATGGCGCAGGCGACGCCGACGACGCCGGCGCCGATGACGGTCACGTTCCTGGCGCCCTTGCCGGGGACGCTAGGCACGCCTCGTTCCGGGGTCCGCCTCCGCAAGCAGCGAGACATGGGCGGAGACGACGTGCCAGCCATCGGGGAAGCGGGCCATGATCTTGGTTTCGCGGCCGACCTGGCCGCTGCCGGTGCGCTCGTAGATGAGGTTCGTGACTGCGACATCGGTGCCGTAGGTGGTGATCTGCACCCGCTTCTGGACGCGGGCGGCGTAGGCCTTGATGCCGGCGCGGAAGGCGCGGATGGCGTCGTGGCCGAACAGCAGCTCGGTGATGCCGAAGCGGACGGTGCGGGGGTCGGCCCAGAAGATCTCGTTCAGCACCGCGGCGTCGTTGGCCATCAGCGCGCGCTCGTAGCGGTCGAGCACGGCGCGCGCTTCGGCGACGACCTCCGGACGGTCGATTTCCAATTAGGCGGCGGCGACGGCCCGGCGGGCCATGACGCCGATCAGGTGGGCGCGGTATTCGGGGCTGGCGTGGATATCGCCGTTCAGGCCGTCGGCGGGGGTCTTGATGTCCTTGATGGCGTCGGCCGACCAGTTGGCCGTGAGCGCCTGTTCCATGGCGGCGTGGCGGAACACGCCGCCCTGCCCGGCGCCGGTTATGGCGACGCGCACGCCGGCCGGGCCGCGGGCGACGAAGACGCCGACCATGGCGTAGCGGGAGGCCGGGTTGCGGAACTTTTCGTAGTTGGATTTTTCGGGGATCGGGAACTCGACGGCGGTGATCAGCTCGCCTTGTTCGAGCGCGGTGGTGAACATGCCCTGGAAGAAGTCGTCGGCCTTGATGCTGCGGCGGTCCGTGTGGATGGTGGCGCCGATGGCCAGCACGGCGGCGGGATAGCAGGCGGAGGGGTCGTTGTTGGCGAGCGAGCCGCCCATGGTGCCGCGGTGGCGCACCTGGGTGTCGCCGATCCAGGACGCCATCTTGGCGAGGCCGGGGATGCGCGCCTTGATATCGGCGTTGCTCTCGATCAGGTGGTGCGTGGTCATGGCGCCGATGGTGATGCTGCCGGGTTCGGCGGCGATGCCGGTCATGCCGAGCGCGGCCAGGTCCACGATGGTGCTGGGCTTGTTCAGCCGCTGCTTGAGCACGGGGATGAAGGTCTGGCCGCCGGCCAGGGCCTTGGCGTCGGGGTCTTCGCCGAGGGCCTTGACGGCTTCGGGGATGGTGCCGGGCTTGGTGTAGCTGAAATCGTACATGCTCGCTTCCCTACTCGGCCGCCATGCGCGGCTGGCTGGATTGGATGATGGACCATATCTTCTCGGGTGTCGCCGGCATGTCCAGGTGGCGGACGCCGTACTCGCGCAGGGCGTCGACCACGGCGTTGATGACGGAGGGCGGGCTGCCGATGGCGCCCACTTCGCCCACGCCCTTGGCGCCGAGCGGGTTGTGGGTGCACAGCGTGTTCTCGGTGGCGACCGTCATGCGCGGGAAGTCGTGCGCGCGGGGCATGGTGTAGTCCATGAACGAGCCGGTGACCAACTGCGCCTGCCGGTCGTAGACGGCGTTCTCCATCAGCGCCTGGCCGATGCCTTGGGCGACGCCGCCCTGGACCTGGCCTTCGACGATCATGGGGTTGATGACCCGGCCGACGTCGTCCACCGCGGTGAAGTTCACGATCGCCACGCTGCCGGTGTCCCGGTCGATCTCGACCTCGCAGATGTGGCAGCCGCCGGGGTAGGTGAAGTTCTTCGGGTCGTAGAAGGCGGTTTCGTCGAGGCCGGGTTCCAGCTCCTCGATCGGGTAGTTGTGCGGCACGTAGGCGGCGAGCGAGATTTCGGCCAGGGCCTTGCTCTTGTCGGTGCCGGCGACGCTGAAGCGGCCGTTCTTGAACTCGATGTCCTCGACGGCGGCCTCCATCAGATGGGCGGCGATCTTTTTGCCCTTGGCGATGACCTTGTCCATGGCCTTGACCATGGCCGAGCCGCCCACGGCCAGGCTGCGGCTGCCATAGGTGCCCATGCCGAAGGGGATTTTCGCGGTATCGCCATGCACGACGTCGACGAGGGCGATGGGCACGCCGAGCTGGTCGGCGACGAGTTGCGCGAAGGTGGTCTCGTGCCCCTGCCCGTGGCTGTGGGTGCCGGTGAACACGGTGACGCTGCCGGTCGGGTGGACGCGGACGTTGGCCACCTCGTATAGCCCGGCGCGGGCGCCAAGCTGGCCCACCACCTTGCTCGGCGCGATGCCGCAGGCTTCGACGTAGGTGGACATGCCGATGCCGCGCAGCTTGCCTTCCAGGGCGGCGGCGGCGCGGCGGGCGGGAAAGCCGTCCCAATCGGCGTGGGCCAGGGCGGTTTTGAGGGTCGCGTGGTAGTCGCCGCTGTCGTATTGCAGGGCCACGGGCGTTTGGTATGGGAAGGCGTCGGTGGCGATGAAGTTCTTGCGGCGGATTGCCACGCGGTCGAGCCCGGTGTCGTGGGCGATGACGTCCATCAGGCGCTCCAGCAGGTAGGTCGCCTCCGGCCGGCCGGCGCCGCGGTAGGCGTCCACCGGGACGGTGTTGGTGAACACCGCCTTGACCTCGGCGTAGATGGCGGGGGTGCTGTAGCAGCCGGCCAGCAGGGTGGCGTAGAGGTAGGTGGGGACCGCCGGGCCGAAGGTGGAGAGGTAGGCGCCCATGTTGCAGAGGGTGCGGACGCGGAGGGCGAGGAACTTGCCTTCGGCATCGAGCGCCATCTCGGCGGTGCTGTCGTGGTCGCGGCCATGCGCGTCCGACATGAAGGCTTCGCTGCGGTCGCAGGTCCATTTCACGGGGCGGCGCAGCTTGCCGGCGGCCCAGGTGACGATGGCTTCCTCGGCGTAGTGGTAGATTTTCGAGCCGAAGCCGCCGCCCACGTCGGGCGCGACCACGCGCAGCTTGTGCTCCGGGATGTGCAGCACGAAGGCGCCCATCAGCAGGCGGATGACGTGCGGGTTCTGGCTGGTGGTGTGGAGGGTGTATTCGCCGGACGAGGTGTCGAAGTCGCCGATGGCGGCGCGGGTTTCCATGGCGTTCGGCACGAGGCGGTTGTTCAGCAGGTCGAGCTTCACGCGGTGCGCCGCTTGGGCGAAGGCCTGGTCCACCACCGCCTTGTCGCCGATGTGCCAGTCGTAGCACTGGTTGCCGGGGGCGTCGTCGTGCACGAGGGCTGCGCCGGGTGCCACCGCGTCCCGCACCGCGGCGACCGGCGGCAGGTCCTCGTATTCGATGGCGAGCAGCTCGGCGGCGTTGCGGGCGTGCTGGCGGGTGTCGGCGATGACGACGGCCACCGGGTCACCGACGTGGCGCACCTTGGCGACGGCCAGCACGGGGTGTTTCGGCTCCGCCATGGGCGAGCCGTCCTTGCTATGGATTTGCCAGCCGCAGGGCACGCCGCCGACGCCGTCGGCCTCGAGGTCGGCGCCGGTGAACACGGCCGCCACGCCGGGGGCGGCGCGGGCGGCGGCGGCGTCGATGGCGAGCAGGCGGGCATGCGGGCGGTCCGACCGGCGCAGGACGGCGTAGAGCTGGCCGGGCCGGTTGATGTCGTCGGTGTAGTTGCCGTGCCCGCTCAGGAAACGGTGGTCTTCCTTGCGGCGCACGGACGCGCCGATGCCCTCGAAACCCATGCTGCTTCCCCCCCCGGGGATTTCCGGCCTTTGGCCGGTTATGCGGCTTGCGGCGCCTTGTTGTGCATCAGCGGCCAAGCGGCCGCGACGGCCTTGACGATGTTGTGGTAGCCGGTGCAGCGGCAGAGGTTGCCCTCGAGGCCGTGGCGGATTTCGTCCTCGGTCAGCCCCTGCGGATGCAGGTTCACGAGGTCGATGGCGCTCATCACCATGCCCGGCGTGCAGAAGCCGCATTGCAGGGCGTGATGCTCGCGGAACATCTCCTGCATGGGATGCAACGTGCCGTCGGGCGCGGCCAGGCCCTCGATGGTGGTGACCTGGGCGCCGTTCGCCTGCATGGCGAGCATGGTGCAGCTTTTGACCGATTTGCCGTCCATATGCACGACGCAGGCGCCGCACTGGCTGGTGTCGCAGCCGACATGCGTGCCGGTGAGGTGCATGCCTTCGCGCAGCAGTTCGACGAGCAGGGTGCGCCCTTCGACCTCGGCGCTGTGCGGCTTGCCGTTAACCGTCAACGATACCTGCGGCATCGTGTCTCCCCTGATTGGATGTTGGATCAGTTTGGGCGGCAGGG
>CAXSDH010000097.1:10679-13114 GCA_964235765.1 uncultured Acetobacteraceae bacterium | reverse complement strand
CCGGCAGGCGGTACTGGGCGAGCGTGCCCATCTCCTGGATGTTCATCAGGATGCTCGCCTCGCCAGCGATGTCGATCACCAGGGCGTCCGGGTGGGCGATCTGCACGCCCATGGCCGCCGGCAGGCCGTAGCCCATGGTGCCCAGGCCGCCGGAGGTCATCCAGCGGTTGGGGCGCTCGAACTTGAAGTGCTGGGCGGCCCACATCTGGTGCTGGCCGACCTCGGTGGAGATGAAGGTCTCGCGGCCGGACTCGCGCGTGATCTCGTACAGCCGCTGCACCGCGTATTGCGGCTTAATCGTGCTGCCGGGCGCGCGCGCCTGGGTGAACTTGAGGCTGTCGATCGCCCGCCAGGCGTCGATCTGCCGCCACCAGCCGGCCAGCGCCTCGCGGTCCTGTGGGATGCTGCTTGCCTGCCATTCGGCCAGCAGCGCCTGCAGGATCAGCCCGGCGTCGCCCACGATGGGCACGTCCACGGCGACGTTCTTGTTGATGCTGCTCGGGTCGATGTCGCCATGGATCTTGCGGCTGCCCTGGCTGAACGCGTTCAGCCGCCCGGTGACGCGGTCGTCGAACCGCGCGCCGATGTTGAGCATGACGTCGCAGCCATGCATGACCATGTTGGCCTCGTAGGTCCCGTGCATGCCCAGCATGCCGAGGAACTGCGGGTCGCTGGCGGGGTAGGCGCCGAGGCCCATCAGGGTGCTGGTGCACGGCATGCCGGAGGTGCGAACGAAGGCGGTCAACGCCACCGTGGCGGCGTCGCCCGAGTTGATGACGCCGCCGCCCGAATACACCACGGGGCGCTTGGCGGCGCGCAGCAGGCGGACGGCTTCGGCGATGCGGGCGGGGTCGGGCGCGGTGGTCGGGCGGTAGCTGCGGTGCGGCTCGGTGGCGGCTTCCGTGTAGGGCGCGCGGCCGATCAGGATGTCCTTCGGCAGGTCGATCACCACAGGGCCGGGGCGGCCGCTGCGGGCGACGTAGAAGGCCTCGTGCACCACCCGGGCCAGGTCCTCGCCGCGCTTGACGAGGTAGTTGTGCTTGGTCGCTGGCCGGGTGATGCCGGTGGTGTCCGCCTCCTGGAAGGCGTCGTTGCCGATCAGGTGCGTCGGCACCTGGCCGGTCAGGCACACGATGGGGATGCTGTCCATGAGCGCGTCGACGAGCCCGGTGACGGCGTTCGTGGCACCCGGCCCGCTGGTGACCAGCACGACGCCGACCCGGCCGGTGCTGCGCGCATAGCCCTCGGCGGCATGCACGGCGGCCTGCTCGTGCCGGACCAGGACGTGGCGGATGCTGTTCTGCTGGAACAAGGCGTCATAGATCGGCAGCACGGCGCCGCCGGGGTAGCCGAACACGACTTCCACGCCCTGTTCGCGCAAGGCGCGGAGGAGGATTTCGGCGCCCGATTGGGATTGGCTTGCGGTCATGGGTGCTCCCTGTGCGCGGTCATGTGCCAGCCTAGCTGCACCGCGTCAACCCGAGCGGCTAACGAACGCGGCCAAATCCAACCATTCGCTTTCCGAAAGTTGCGCGACATCCCCGAAACACGCACTGATCGTATGCGTGTGGGGCGGGGCAGCAATGCTGCGATTGCGGAACCACGTGGCTTGCCGCTTCACGTAGCGGCCGCTGGCCAGCACGGCCAGGGCAGCCGCCGCTTCCAGGGAAAGCTCGCCACGGATATAGCGCGCCAGTTCCGGCACGCCCTGCGCGCGAAGCAGCGGCAGCGCCGGGTCGAGATCGAGCGCCAGCAGCGACCGCACCTCCTCCACTGCGCCGGCCTGCAGCATGGCGGCGAAGCGGGCGGCTATGGCTTGGCGAAGCGCCGGCCGGGGCGGGTCCAGCAAAACCATGTGGAACCGCCAGGGCGGGGGCGGGCCGACCGCCTGCTGCCATGCCGCCAGCCCCGTGCCGGTCGCCCGCCAGATCTCCCAGGCGCGTGCCAGGCGCTGCCCATCGCTGGGGCGGAGGCGGGCGGCGGTGGTCGGGTCGGCCTCGGCGAGCCTGGCGTGCAGCGCCGCGGGGCCGATGGCGGCCAGCAGCGCGCGGGCTTCGTCGCGGGCCGCGGGGCCGGGCTCGGGCATCGGCGAAAGCCCTTGGGTCAGCGCCGAGAGATACAGCCCGGTGCCGCCGCACAGGATCGGCGCCCGGCCGGCCGCATGCGCCGCCGCCATGGCCGCCAGCGCCGCCTCCCGCCACCATGCGGCGCTGCCGGGCTCCGCGGCCCGGCGCACGCCATACAGCGCATGCGGCACGCGCGCCTCGTCCGCTGGGCCCGGCCGGGCGGTGACGATGCGGAGCTCGCGATACACCTGCATGGAATCCGCGTTGATGACGGTGCCGCCCACCCGCTCGGCCAACGCCATCGCCAGCGCCGACTTGCCGCTGCAGGTGGGGCCCGCGACGATGAGCGCCCCCGGCAGCGTCCCCGGC
>CAXSDH010000097.1:0-10579 GCA_964235765.1 uncultured Acetobacteraceae bacterium | reverse complement strand
GGGGCGCCGTCACGGTCCTCTCGCCCGGCGAGGCCGTGGACATTCCCTGCACCGCCATGCCCGATCCCGCCGCCCTGGCGGCCGCACTCGAGGCGGCGCCGGTGGATGCCGTCGTCACACAGGCCGAAGGGCGGCGCAAGCGGCTGCTGATCGCCGATATGGACAGCACCATCGTCACCTCAGAAACGCTGGACGAGCTGGCCGTCCATGCCGGGGTGGGCGCGCACGTGGCCGCCATCACCCGCCGCAGCATGAACGGCGAGATCGACTTCGCGGCGGCGCTGCGGGAGCGGGTGGCCTTGCTCCGCGGCATGAAGCTGGAGGCCCTGGAGGCGACCTGGGCCGCCACGCGCCTCACGCCCGGCGCGCGCGAGCTGGTCGCCACCATGCGGGCGCACGGCGCGGCCACCGCGCTGGTGTCGGGCGGGTTCACCTGGTTCACCGGCCGGGTCGCGGCCGCACTGGGCTTCGACCAGCACCGGGCCAACGTGCTGCTGGACGACGGGGCCGCCCTGCTCGGGACGGTGGCCGAGCCGATCCTCGACCGCGACGCCAAGCTCGTGGCGCTGCGGGAGATGGCCGAGGCGCGCGGGCTCGCGTTGCAGGACTGCCTGGCGGTGGGCGACGGCGCCAACGACCTCGCCATGATCCGCGCGGCCGGGCTGGGCGTCGCTTACCACGCCAAGCCGATCGTCGCCGCGGACGCCCGGGCACGGATCGAACATGCGGATTTGCGCGCATTGCTGTTCATGCAGGGCTATCGCGCCGACGAGTTCGCCGCGTGATCCGCGACGCCGCGGGGCTGGTGGCGGCGGGGCTGGCCCGCCCGGCCGAGCAGGCGGCGCTGCAGGCGGTGGGCGCGCGCTACGCCGTCGCCATCACGCCGACGATCCGGGCGTTGATCGAGACCGCCGACGACCCGATCGGCCGCCAATTCGTCCCCAGCCCGGCCGAGTTGCTGCACGCGCCGCACGAGCACGCCGACCCGATCGGCGACGACGCGCTCTCCCCCGTGCCCGGCATCGTGCACCGCTACCCCGACCGCGCGCTGCTGAAGCCGCTGCTGGTCTGCCCGGTCTATTGCCGGTTCTGCTTTCGCCGCGAGCACGTGGGGCCCGGGGGCGGCGTGCTCTCGAGCCCGCAGCTCGAGGCCGCCTACGCCTACCTCGAAGCCCATCCGGCCATCCGCGAGGTGATCCTGACCGGCGGCGACCCGCTGATGCTGTCGCCCCGCCGGCTGCACGCCATCTTGGCCCGGCTGGCGGCGATCCCGCATGTCGAGCTGCTGCGCATCCACACCCGCGTGCCCCTGGCCGACCCGGCGCGCGTGACGGCCGCGCTTGCCGAGGCGATGCAAGTCGATGTCCCACTCTGGCTCGTGGTGCACGCGAACCATGCGCGGGAGTTTTGCGGGGACGCCCCGGCCGCGCTGCGGCGGATCGGCCTGGCGGGGGTGCCGCTGCTCGGGCAAAGCGTGCTACTGCGCGGCGTGAACGACAGCGCCGACGCGCTGGAGGCGCTGTTCCGCGCCATGCTGCGCGCCCGGGTGAAGCCCTATTACCTGCATCAGTTGGACGCGGCGCCGGGCACCGCCCATTTCGCGGTGCCGGTCGAGGAGGGCCGACGCCTGCTCGCCGCGCTGCGCGGCCGGGTGACCGGGCTGGCTTGGCCCACGTATGTGCTGGACATCCCGGGCGGACATGGGAAGGTTCCGATCGGGCCCGCCTATCTCGGCCGGGGCGGCGCGGTGCGGGACCCCGCAGGCAACCCCCATCAGCTTGCCGGTGCCGCCGCCAGGGTTTAGAAGCCCGGCATCTCACGACACCGAACCAGGTTCTTTCAATGAAGCAGCAGGCCAACCTCATCCGCGCCGGGCAGGTGATCGACCACGGCGGACGCCGGTGGACCGTGCTGAAGCAGCAGATCATCACGCCAGGCAAGGGCGGCGCCTTCATCCAGGTCGAGATGCGCGACCTCAAGACCGGCAACAAGACCAACGAGCGCTGGCGCACGGCGGACACCGTGGAGCGGCTGGCGACGTCCGAGAAGGAGTACACATACTCCTACACCGAGGGCGACAACATCGTCCTCATGGACCCCGAGAGCTTCGAGCAGACCCTGATCCCGGTCGACCTGCTGGGCGACCTCGCGCCCTTCCTGCAGGACAACATGTCGGTGACCGTGGACCTCGTGGAGGCTGACCCGGTCGGCATCCGCCTGCCGCCCACCGTCGTGCTCGAAGTGGTGGAGGCCGATCCGGTGGTGAAGGGCCAGACCGCCACCAGTTCCTACAAGCCTGCCCGCCTGTCCAACGGCGTCAAGACCTCGGTGCCGCCCTTCGTGGAGGCGGGCGAGCGCATCGTGGTCCGCACCGAGGACGCGAGCTACGTGGAACGGGCAAAGTCCTGACCCAGCCTTCCCCGGCCGGCGGCTAAGCCATGGCCCTGCGCCTTTCGCCCCACATGACGGTGATGCAGAACGCCGCGCAGAAGGCCGCGCGGCGCCTGCTGCGGGATTTCAACGAAGTCGAGCAGCTTCAGGTCAGCGTCAAGGGCCCGTCGGACTTCGTCAGCCAGGCCGACCTCCGCGCGGAGGCGACCATCCGCGAGGAGCTGACCAAGGCGCGGCCGGGCTACGCCTTCCTCATGGAGGAGAGCGGCGCCTCCGGCAGCGCGAACTGGGCGTGGCGCTGGGTGGTGGATCCGCTGGACGGCACCACCAACTTCCTGCACGGCGTGCCGCATTGGTGCATCTCCATCGCCCTCGAGCAGCGCCGGCCCGATGGCGGCGGCGATGTCGTGGCCGGGATGATCTACAATCCCGTGGTCGACGAGATGTTCTGGGCCGAACGCGGCGGCGGCGGCTTCCTCAACGAGCGCCGGCTGCGCGTGGCGTCCCGCCGCGAGTTGAAGGACGCGCTGTTCGCCACCGGCATCCCGTTCGCGGCCGTCTCGGCGCCGCGGCGGTTGGCCTTCGCCCGCACCCTCGGCGTGCTGATGCCGCAAGTGGCGGGCATCCGCCGGTTCGGCGCGGCCGCGCTGGACATGGCCTGGGTCGCGGCCGGGCGCTTCGACGGGTATTGGGAGCTGGGGCTGAAGCCCTGGGACATGGCGGCCGGCATGCTGATCGTGCGCGAGGCCGGCGGGTTCGTGACGGACGCGGCCGGTGCGGAGTCGGCGATGCACGAAGACAGCCCAAACGACATCGTCGCCGCCAACCCGCATCTGCACGCGCGCTTGCTGGAAGTGGTGGCCGACGGCGTCGCGGCCGCCGAGGGTCGCGCCGCCTGATGCTGCCGCGCCGCGTGATCGCCGGCTGCGTGATCGCCGACCGCTCGATCGTGGCCCGTTTCATCGCGGCCCGCTTGTTTACGGCCCACTTGTTTACGGCCCACTTGTTTACGATAGGCGCCGTGCTGGCGCTGTCGTCGGCGGCAATGGCGCAAGTGACGGTGAACCCTGGAGCGCTGGAATTGCTGCCCCAAGCACCGAGGCGGCCAGCCCCGGGCCGCCCAACCCCGCCAGCGCGGGCCGCGGTGCCGTCGCCCGCGCCCGCTCACCCCGCTCCGCGCTCGCCCGTACGGCCCACGCCCGCCCCTCCCCCGCCGCAAGCCGCCCGGCCGCCGGCCGTGCCGGTCACGCCGCCGGCGATCCTCGCCTTGCCGCCGCCCATCCAGGTGCCGGTCGCGCATCCGCCGCCGGTCCCCGTCGTGCCCACCAGCGCCGACGCGCCGGGGGCGGCCGCTCCCCTGCCCGGCGGCCTGCGCCTGACCTTCGGGCCCGACCGCGCCGACCTCAACCCGGTGACGGAAGCCGCGCTGCGCCAGTTCGCCCGCGGGCTCAAGGACAGCGAGGCGAGCGTGAACGTGTACGCCTACGCGACCGGCAGCACCGAGGACCCCTCGACCCCGCGCCGCCTGTCCCTGGCCCGCGCGCTCGCGGCCCGCGCGGTGCTGATCAACGAGGGCATCGCCAGCACCCGCATCTACCCGCGCGCGCTCGGCCCGGTCGGCGGCGACACGGACCGGGACCGCGTGGACGTGGTGGGCGGCACACCCGGCCCACCCCCATCTGGCCCACCCGCATCTGGCCCACCCGCATCTGGCCCCGCACGATGACCCGGCCGAATACCTACCTCGTCCGCATGGTCGTCTTCCTGCTGGCGGTGCTCGTCGTCACCGGCCTGCTGTCCGGCGCACTGATCACCGCGTTCTCCAGCAACCCGCTGCTCAATACCCTCATCTTCCTGGTGCTGCTGATCGGCATCGGCTGGAACATCCTGCAGGTGACGCGGCTCGCTCCCGAGGTGCATTGGCTGGAGACCTTCCAGAAGGCGCGCTCCCGCCTGGCCGCCCTGCCCGCGCCGCGGCTGCTGGCGCCCATGGCGAGCATGCTGGCCGCCCGGCAAGCCAAGAGCCGCGATGGGCAGGACCGGTTCACGCTCTCGGCGCCCGCGATGCGCAGCCTGCTCGATAGCCTGGCCAGCCGGCTCGATGAAAGCCGCGAACTGTCCCGCTACATGACGGGCCTGCTGATCTTCCTGGGCCTGCTCGGCACGTTCTGGGGCCTGCTGCTGACGGTGGGCGCCGTCTCGGACGTCATCGGCGGCATGTCGGTGGGCTCGGGCGACCTCAATGCCCTGTTCGAGCAGTTGAAGTCCGGGCTGGGCCGTCCGCTGCGCGGCATGGGCACGGCCTTCTCGTCAAGCATGTTCGGCCTGGCCGGCGCGCTGGTGCTCGGGTTCTTGGACCTCACGGCCGGGCAGGCGCAGAACCGCTTCTTCAACGAACTCGAGGAGTGGCTGGCCGGCCTCACCCGCCTTTCCTCGGGCGCGCTGGGCGGCGAGGGCGAGGCTTCCATCCCCGTCTATGTCCAGGCGCTGCTGGAGCAGACGGCCGAGAACATGGAGAACCTGCAGACCATCCTGGTCCGCGGCGAAGACGGCCGGCAGCAGGCGAACCAGGCCATGCTGGCGCTGACGGAGAAGATCGCCACCCTGTCCGACACCATGCGCGCCAGCCAGCAGTTGATGCTGCGCATCGGGGAGATGCAGGCCCAGCTCGGCCCGGCGCTGCAACGCCTGGGCGACCGCCGCCCCGAGGGCGCCGACGACGCCGCGCGCGCGCACCTGCGCAACATCGAGACCTACATGCAGCGCCTGCTCACCGAGGGCGAGCAGGGCCGGGTGCAAAGCACGACCGAGCTGCGGAACGACATCCGCGTGCTGACGCGCACGATCGCCGCGCTTGCCGAGGGGCAGCCGGGGTGAAGCGCCTTTCCCGGGGCGCCTAGGCCATGGCCCGCCTCCGCCGCCGTGGCGCATCCGACGAGCTGAACCCGTGGCCGGGCTATGTGGACGCGCTCTCCACGCTGCTCATGGTCATCATCTTCGTCCTGCTCGTGTTCGTGCTGGCGCAGGCGTTCCTTTCGGTGGCGCTCACCGGCCGGGACCGGGCGCTCGACCGGCTGAACCGGCAAGTGGCCGAACTGACCGACATGCTGTCGCTCGAGCGCGGGCGCGGAGGCGAGTTGCAGCTCTCGGTCGCCGCGCTGAACCGCGATCTGCAAGGCGCGACCGGCGCGCGCGAGGCGCTGTCGCGGGACCTGGCCGCGATGCGGGACGACCAGGGCCGCACGCAAGCCGAACGCGACGCCCTGCGCGCCGAACGGGATCGGCTCTCGGCGCGGCTGGCCGATGCGGAGTTGCAGGCGCAATCCACCCTGGCCCGCAACGAGCAGCTTCAGGCGCGGGTCGCGGAAACCGCGGGGCGGACCGACGTTGCCGGCCAGGAGACGGCGGCCGTCGCCACGCAACTGGCCGAAGCGCGGCGGCAACTCGCGCAGTTGCGGGCCCAGCAAGCCGAGTTGGACCGCACGGTGCGGGCCGACCGCGCCACCATCGAGGCGCGCCTGGCCGACATCGCCAAGCTGGCCGACCAGGTGCGCGCGTTGACGGCGCTGCGGGACGACCTGGAGCGGCAGTCCCGCGAGGCGGCCGCACGGGCCACCACGGAAGAGCAGCGCCGGCAGGCGACGGCCGCGCAACTGGCCGAGGAGCAGAAGTTCGGCGAAAGCGCCCGGGCAAAGATCGCGCTGCTGAACCGCCAGATGGCGGAGTTGCGCGCGCAGGTTCAGCAGGTGGCGGCGAGCCTGGACATGGCCGAGCGGACGGGGCGCGACAAGGATGCGCAGATCGCCAACCTGGGATCCCGGCTGAACGCCGCCCTCGCCTCCAAGGTCGAGGAGTTGCAGCGATACCGCAGCGAGTTCTTCGGCCGCCTGCGCGAGGTGTTGCAGAACCGCCAGGGCGTGCAGGTGGTCGGCGACCGCTTCGTGTTCCAGAGCGAGGTGCTGTTCCCCGTGGGCAGCGCCGACATGACCGCCGCCGGGCAGGACCAGATCCGTGCCTTGGCCACCACCCTGAAGCAGATCGCCGCCGACATCCCGCGGGACCTGAATTGGATCCTTCGTGTGGACGGGCATGCCGACCGGCAGCCCATCAGCCGTGGCGCCTTCTCGTCGAATTGGGAGCTGTCGTCCCAGCGCGCCATCAACGTGGTCAAGCTGCTGGTGGATGAGGGCGTGCCGCCGGGGCGCCTGGCCGCGACCGGATTCGGCGAGTTCCAGCCGCTCGACGGCACGGACGGCCCACAATCGTTCGCGCGCAACCGGCGCATCGAGTTGCGGCTGACAGACCGGTAAGGAGACCAGCATGACCCAGGCCGCACGCACGCCGGTACCGCTCGACCTCTCGGGGCTGCGGGTGGCCATCACCGCGGGGGCCGGCGGGATCGGCCGGGTGATCGCGGACAGCTTCGCGGCCTGCGGCGCGGCGGTGTTCGTGTCGGACGTGGACGAGGCGGGGCTGGCGGCGTGCGGGCACCCCGGCATGCGCGCCGATGCCGGCCGGGTCGCGGACCTGGAGGCGTTCATGGATGGCGCGCTCGGCCATCTCGGTGGGCTCGACGTGCTGGTGAACAACGCCGGGATCGCGGGGCCGACGGCGCGGGTCGAGGATGTGAAGCCCGAGGAGTTGGACGCGACCTTGCAGGTAGACATCGCCAGCATGTTCCATTGCGCCCGCCGGGCCGTGCCGGCGCTGCGGCTGGCCGGTGGCGGCAGCATCGTCAACCTCAGCTCGGCGGCCGGCAAGTTCGGCTTCCCGCTGCGCAGCCCCTACAGCGCGGCCAAGTGGGGCGTGGTCGGCTTCACCCGCACGCTGGCGATGGAGCTGGGGCCGGACGGCATCCGGGTCAACGCCATCCTGCCCGGCCTGGTCGAAGGCCCCCGCATCCGCAGCGTACTGCGCAACAAGGCGGCCGCGGGCGGGATCAGCGACAACGAGCAGACGGAACGCGCGGTGTCGCAGGTCAGCCTGCGCTGCTTCGTCAGCCAGCAGGACATCGCCAACATGGCGCTTTACTTGTGCAGCCCGTTCGGCGCGACCATCAGCGGCCAGGCCATCAGCGTGGACGGCGGGATGGAGTCGCTGCTCTAGACCGCCATCGCCCTGACTGTGTGTCAGGGCGATGGCGTCTAGCCTTTGTCTGCAGACCAACTTTGTCGCCCTGACTGGCTCGCCAGTGCGATTCCAGTCAGGGCGACGTTGCTTTAATCCTCGGCCAGGCTCACCCGCATGTCCAAATCCCGCCGGATCTGGTTCATCGCGCGGTCGGCCTCCCCGCGCAGCTTTCCCTCGCAGAGCGGCTGCGCGATGCGTGACACGAAAATCCGCTCGACCTTCAAGTTCTCGTCCGTGAACGTCCAGTGGCTTTGGTACGTGAAGTCGGCCGCGTCGATCCGGCGGTCCAGCGGCAACGTTCCGGGATGGCGGCCCGGCGGCAGCGCCAGCGACAGCTCCTCGCGCTGCTCGCCGGCGTAGCAGGGCGTCGCCTCGCTCAGCGGAAGGTTGCGCACCGCCATGGAGCCGAGCAGCCCGTCGCCGGGCCGGGCCAGCAAACGCAGCCCAGTCGGCATCAGAAACGGCTCGCCGGTCAGCCAATCCGGGTGCGCGTTCAGCCGGAAGCTGCCCTCGACGCGGTAATCGGGCCCGACCCGGTCGAGCCGAGCCATGGTCAGGTCTCCGCTGCCGGACTGGCCCAGGTTGCGCAACTGTTCGGCGACGGCGCGCTCCGTGCCTTGGCCCTGCATGCGCTCCGCCACGTTGCGCAGCACCGTGGCAAACGGCCCGGCCGCCTCCGTCGTCGTCACGCCTGCCACGTGGCCGCTATCGTCGAGCTTGGCCACCATCCGCGTGCGCATCGTCGCCACGCCAGGCGCCAGCACGGGCGTTCGGCGCAGCTCGGACCTGTCCCGCCGCACATGCAGCGTGGGCTTGCCATAGAGCTGGGACGGGATGGTGCCGAACGGCGCGCCGCGGGCCGTGGTGTCCGCATACAGGTCGAATTGCGGCACGTAGGCGATGACGTGGTTGAAAGCGCTGAGCGTTGCCGGGCCACTTAGGCGATAGGTGGGCGATGCGCTGATCAGCGCCGGTTCCGCGGCGATCCCCTTGGCGCGGAGCAGCGCGAGCAACAGGATCACCTGGTCCTTGCAGTCGCCATAACCGTTGGCCAGCACCTGGTCGGCTGGATGCGGCACGAAGCTGCCGACGCCGACATAGAGCGCCACCCAGCGGATATGCCGGCTGACCCAGGCATACAGCGCCTCGGTCTGGGCCCGCGGGTCGTCGACCCCGCGCGTGACTTCGTCGGCCAGCGCCTGGATGCGTGGTGTGGGCGCCAGCTTGGGCTCGATCAGCGCCGCCCAGGCCTGGCCGAACTCGTTCCAATTGGCGAAGGTCGAGGCAAACAGCCGTGGCGCGCGGTCCAGCGGCGAAAGGGCCGCCCTGTCCTCGATCACGGCCGGCGCGCTGTATCGCCAGGTATAGGTCCGCTGGCCCTCCGCCTCGACCACATCCATCACCGGGCCGAAGCTTTCAGTCTGCAAGGGCTGGTCGAGCGGCGCGGTGATGCGGATGCGAACGTCCTGCCAAGGCAGCGTTCGGCTGAAAAAGCTGGTCTGCGAGACGTGGCCGGGGAAGATCGGCTCGTCGATGGTTTTGCGCCAGGTCAGCGCCACCGCGTCCCCGGCCTGCACGTCCGGGAACACGGCGACCACGCGTTTGAGGTCGCTATACTGGGGCGAGTTCGGCGAACCCGGCGCCAGTTGGGTGCGGACCGCGCCTTCCGCCACAGGGACGCGCCGCCCGTCCGCCTTCAGCGTGTAACCCTCCACCAGCTCCACCCGCTCCAGCCCATCGACGTAGGCCATCGCCTGCTGCGCGATCTCGCGCGCCGCGCCGTCGTTGCTGGCCAGGGCTTCCATGTGCACGGTGGAAACCGCCCGTCCCCCGGGACCGACCACGACATCCATATGGAACTGGCGGAACGTGACGGGCGGCTCGGCCGCCTGGCCCGGCGCCGCGGCGACGAGGACGCAGAGGGCGAACAGGCCGGGGGTCGAACGAGGCATTGCGGGCCGCCTTTCCAGATGGTGTGCCGGCTTCGGGCCGGGATCGTCCTATCGCGGCGCCAGCACCATGATCATCTGGCGGTTCTCCATGCGCGGCATCTGTTCCACCTTGGTGGCCAGCTCCAGCTCGGCGCGGATACGCTCCAGCACCTTGATGCCGATATCCTGGTGCGCCATCTCGCGCCCGCGGAAGCGCAGGGTGACCTTCACCTTGTCGCCCTCCTCGATGAACGTCTTCATGGCGCGCATCTTCACTTGATAGTCGTTCTCGTCGATATTTGGGCGGACCTTGATCTCCTTGATCTCGATCACGCGCTGCTTTTTCTTGGCTTCGTTCTTTTTCTTTTGCTGCTCGTACTTGAACTTGCCGTAGTCGAGAATCTTCGCCACCGGCGGATCGGCGTTCGGGCTGATCTCCAGCAGGTCGAGCCCGAGGGAGTACGCGCGCAATATCGCGTCCCGGGTCGTCATCACGCCTTGCATCTCGCCCTCCTGATCGATCAGGCGAACTTGCGGGACGCGGATATCCTCGTTCACGCGCGGTCCATCGCGGGATGGCGCGGCAGCGGTCTGGGGTCCTCGGGCTATTGTACTCTCCTCTGTCGGTTTCTTTGCACGCTAGTCTTGAACCGATGCCATGTGCGATTCAAGACGCTTGAGATCGGGTGCCGCCGCCTCGGCTGCAAGGCGGTCCACCGCGGCATCGAGCGCCAGCACCTCTTGCGCCTCGCCCCCCAGCCGGCGAAGGGCCACGGTGCGCTGCTCCGCCTCGCGCCGGCCCACCACTAGCAGGACGGGAACGTGGGCCAGGCTATGCTCCCGCACCTTGGCGTTGATTTTTTCGTTGCGAACGTCCGTCCCCACCTCCAACCCACGGGCGCGCAGCACGGCCGCCACCTCCTGCGCGTAATCCGCCGCGTCGGACACGATGGTCGCGACCACCACCTGCACCGGCGCCAGCCATAGCGGGAAGCGCCCGGCGTATTGCTCGATCAGGATGCCCAGGAACCGCTCGAAGCTGCCGAGGATCGCCCGGTGCAGCATCACTGGCCGCTGGCGGCTGCTGTCCTCGGCGATGTAGCTCGCCTCCAGCCGCTCCGGCAGCA
>CAXSDH010000096.1:2997-13210 GCA_964235765.1 uncultured Acetobacteraceae bacterium | reverse complement strand
TGTTCGCGCTGCTGGCGGTGTTCGTGGCCGGGCTGATGGTGGGGCGCACGCCGGAATACCTGGGCAAGAAGGTGCAGGCCCGGGAGATCAAGCTAGCGATGCTTGCGGTGCTGATCCTGCCGCTGTGCATCCTGGGCGGCACCGCCATCTGCCTGGTGCTGGAGAACGGGCTCTCCTCCCTGTCCAACGCCGGGCCGCATGGATTGAGCGAGATGCTGTACGCGTTCAGCTCGGCCACCGGCAACAACGGCAGCGCGTTCGCCGGCCTGTCCGCGGACACGCCGCTGCTGGATTACGGCCTGGGCGCCTGCATGCTGCTGGGCCGCTTCGCCTTCATGATCCCGGTGCTGGCCATCGCGGGGTCCCTGGCGGCGAAGCCCAAGCTGCCGGACAGCGCCGGCACCTTCCCCACGCATGGACCGCTGTTCATCGGCCTGCTGATCGGCGTGATCCTGATCCTGGGCGGCCTGCAGTTCCTGCCCGCGCTGAGCCTCGGGCCGCTGGCGGAGCATTTCTCGATGCTCGCCGGCAAGACCTTCTAGGGACCATAGACATGGCACAAGCCAATGCTGACACGATCGCCTTGTTCGATGGCGCAATCCTGCGCCGGGCCGCGGGCGACGCGTTCAAGAAGCTCAACCCGGCCGGGCTGATCCGCAATCCCGTCATCTTCGTCACCGAGGTCGTGGCGATGCTGGTGACCGTGCTGGGGGTGCGCGAGCTGGCGACCGGGCAGTCCGCCTGGTTCGCCTTCGCCATCGCCGTTTGGCTGTGGCTGACGGTGCTGTTCGCGACCTTCGCCGAGGCGGTGGCGGAGGGCCGCGGGCGGGCGCGCGCGGAAAGCCTGCGCCGCGCGCGCAGCGACACGATGGCCAAGCGAATGACCGGCACCGACCGCGCCCGTACCGTCCAGGTGCCGGCGCCCGACCTGAAGCGCGGCGACCTGGTGCTGGTGGAATCCGGCGACCTGGTGCCCAGCGACGGCGAGATCGTCGAGGGCGTCGCCAGCGTGAACGAGAGCGCCATCACCGGCGAGAGCGCCCCTGTCATCCGCGAGGCCGGCGGCGACCGCAGCGCGGTCACGGGCGGCACGCAGGTGGTGTCGGATTGGCTGGTGGTGCGCATCACCGCGGAGGCCGGCAACACCTTCATCGACCGCATGATCGCGCTGGTGGAGGGCGCCGAGCGCCGCAAGACGCCGAACGAGATCGCGTTGGACATTCTGCTGGCAGGCCTGACGATCATCTTCCTGATCGCCGTCGTCACCCTGGTGGGCCTGGCGAAGTACTCGGGCACCGACCTGGGCGTGCCGGTGCTGGCGGCGCTGCTGGTGACCCTGATTCCCACCACGATCGGCGGCCTGCTCTCGGCCATCGGCATCGCCGGCATGGACCGGCTGATCCGGTTCAACGTGGTGGCGACCAGCGGGCGCGCGGTGGAGGCGGCGGGCGACGTGGACATGCTGCTGCTGGACAAGACCGGCACGATCACCTTCGGCAACCGCGCCGCCGCCGGGCTGTACCCGGTGCCCGGCGTGGACGAGCCGGGCCTGGCCGAAAGCGCCGCGCTCGCCTCGCTCGGCGACGATACGCCGGAGGGCCGGTCGATCCTGGCCTATGTGCGGGACCGGCACGGGCTGACATTGGAGGCGCCAGTGGGCGCGACCGTCGTGCCGTTCACCGCCAACACGAGGGTTTCAGGGCTGGACGCCAGCGGCCGGTCGTGGCGCAAGGGCGCGGTGGACAGCGTGCTCGCCTTGGCGGGCGGCGCGGCGCCGCAAGGCTTCACGCAGGCCGTGGACCGGATCGCCCGGGCCGGCGGCACACCGCTGGCGGTGATGGCGGACGGCCGGCTGCAGGGCGTGATCGAGCTGAAGGACATCGTCAAGCCCGGCATCCGCGAGCGTTTCGCCCAGCTCCGCGCCATGGGCATCCGCACGGTGATGATCACCGGCGACAACAAGGTGACCGCGGCGGCCATCGCCACCGAGGCCGGGGTGGACGACTTCCTGGCGCAGGCGACGCCGCAGGACAAGCTGGACTACATCCGCCGCGTGCAGGCCGAAGGCCGCCTGGTGGCGATGTGCGGCGACGGCACCAACGACGCCCCCGCCTTGGCCCAGGCCGACGTCGGCGTGGCCATGCAGACCGGCACGCAAGCGGCGCGCGAGGCCGGCAACATGGTCGATCTCGACAGCGACCCCACCAAGCTGCTGGAGATCGTGGAAATCGGCAAGCAACTGCTGATCACCCGCGGGTCCCTGACGACGTTCAGCATCGCCAACGACGTGTCCAAGTACTTCGCGATCCTGCCGGCAATCTTCGTCGCGACCTATCCGGAGCTGGGCGCGCTGAACATCATGCGCCTGCACAGCCCGCAATCGGCCATCTTGTCCGCGGTGATCTTCAACGCGCTGATCATCGTGGCGCTGGTGCCGCTGGCGTTGCGCGGGGTGGCCTTCACGCCGATCGGGGCGGCCGCGTTGCTGCGGCGCAACCTGTTGATCTACGGACTGGGCGGCCTGGTGGCCCCGTTCATCGGCATCAAGCTGATCGACCTCGTCCTAACGCTGCTGGGGATATCCTGATGCTCACGCAACTTCGTCCGGCGCTGGTGCTGGTGGCGCTGTTCACCCTGTTGACGGGTATCGCGTTCCCTCTGGGGTTCGTCGGCTTCGCACGGGCGGTGTTCCCGTTTCAGGCGGGCGGCAGCCTTGTCGAGCGCGACGGCAAGGTGATCGGGTCCGCGCTGCTGGGCCAAGCCTTCACGCAGGACAAGTACTTCCAGGGCCGTCCGTCGGCGACCTCGGACACCGACCCGGCGGACAGCACCAAGACGGTGCCCGCGCCCTACAACGCCGGCAACTCGTCCGGGTCGAACGCGGGACCGACCGCCAAGTCGCTGGTCGACCGGGTGACGGCGGACGTATCCAAGGCCGGAGCGAAGCCCGTGCCGGGCGACGCGGCGACCACGTCCGCTTCCGGGCTGGACCCGCATATCTCTCCGCCGAACGCCGAACGGCAGGTGGCGCGTGTCGCTGGGGCGCGGAACATACCGGAAGCTCAAGTGCGGGAAATGCTGGTTGCGAACACCGGCGGCCGCCTGCTGGGCCTCATCGGCGAGCCGCGGGTGGATGTGCTCGCGCTGAACCTCGCCTTGGACAAGGCGAAGCCCTAGCGTCAGTCCATGCCAGAGGACGGAAGACCGGATCCCGACGCACTGCTGGCGGCGGCGGCCACGGAAGGCCGCGGGCGGCTGAAGGTGTTCCTGGGCAGCGCGCCCGGCGTCGGCAAGACGTGGGAGATGCTGGTCCAGGCCAAGCGCCGCGCGGCGGACGGCATCGACGTGCTGGCCGGGGTGATCGAGACGCACGGCCGCGCAGGCACCGAGGCGGAGTTGCAGGGCGTCCCCCTTTTGCCGTACCGCCACGTGCCCTACCGTGGGCAGGTGCTGCAGGAGTTCGACCTGGACTCCGCCCTGGCCCGCCGCCCCGGCCTGCTGCTGGTGGACGAGTTGGCGCACACCAACGCGCCCGGCAGCCGGCACGCCAAGCGATGGGAGGACGTGGAGGACCTGCTGGCCGCCGGGCTGGACGTATGGGCCACGCTGAACGTGCAGCACCTGGAAAGCCTGAACGAGGACGTGGCCCGCATCACCGGCGTCCGCGTGGCCGAGACCCTGCCCGACCGCGTTCTGGAGTCGGCCGACGAGGTCGAACTGATCGACGTGCCGCCGACGGAACTGCGGACGCGGCTGCGCGAAGGCAAGATCTACCGCGCCGACAACGCCGCCCGCGCGCTGGACGGGTTCTTCAAGGAGGGCAACCTCGCGGCACTCCGCGAGATCGCGCTGCGCCGCACCGCGGCCCATGTGGACGACGACGTGCGGGACTGGATGAAGCGGGCGGGGGTCGCCGGGCCCTGGCCTGCCGGAGACCGGGTGCTGGCGCTGGTCGGCCCCGACAAGGGCAGCGAGGGCGTCGTCCGCAGCGCCAAGCGGCTGGCCGAAGCGCTGCACGCACCCTGGACGGCGTTGCACGTGGAGCGCGACAACACCATGGCCGCCGCCCGCGCCGCCTTGGCCCTCGCCGCCCAGCTTGGCGCGGACATACAAACGCGGGTCGGGTCCGACCTGGTGCGCACCACCGTGGAGTTCGCGCGTAGCGCCAACGTGACGCACCTCGTGATCGGCCGCGCCGCGCCGTCCCTGTGGCGGCGGCTGACCGGGCGCATACTGAGCGTGCAGATGCTGCGGCACGCGCCCGATTTCGTGCTGCATGTCATCCCGTTGCCCGGCGTTGCCGTCCCGCGCCGGCGTGCCGAGCCCGCCGGCTGGGTCGCCTGGGCCTCCGCCGCCGCGTTGGTCGTGGGTGTCAGCGGGTTCGGCATGGCGGCACGGGACGTCGTGCCCGGTGAAGCCATGGGCCTCGCCTATCTTGCCGCGGTCGTGGCGGGCGCCAGCCTGGGGGGGCTGCGCCCTGCACTGGCGGTGGCGGCGGCGGGCTTCCTCGCGTGGGACTTCCTGTTCCTGCCGCCGCTGTACACGATCGCCCTCACCAGCCTCCACGACCTGATGGCGCTGCTGCTGTTCGCCGCGGTCGCGGTGCTTTCGGGCAGCCTGTCCAGCCGCGTGCGGGCGGAGGGCCGGGCCGCCCAGGCGCGCATCGACGGCCTGCGCCGCATCGGCGCCTTCAGCCGCAAGCTTGGCGAGGCGGCGACGGAGCCGGAGCTGCTGGCCGAGATCGCGCGCCAGGCGGCGGCCACCGCCGGGCAAGCGATCGTACTGGCGCCCGTGGCTGACGGCCCCGACTCGCACGTCGACATCCGCGTCGCCGAGCCCCCTTCGAACACGATGGACGAAGCGGCCTGGGCCGCTGCCACGTGGGCCTGGGTCAACCAGCAACCAGCCGGGCAGGGGACCAGCACGCTTCCGAGTGCGAGTTGGCGGTTCATTCCCCTGAAGACCACCCGCGCCAAGCTGGGCACGCTGGGTGTGCGCAGCCCCGGCAGGCTCAACGAGCCGCAGTTGCAGGCGCTGGAGGCCCTGGCCGACCAGGCTGCGGTGGCGTGGGAGCGGGTGCGCCTCGCCTCGGAGGGCGCCCGCGCGGCGGCGATGGAGGAAACGCAGCGGCTGCGTACCGCGCTGCTCGCCTCCCTGGGCCATGACCTCCGCACGCCATTGACCGGGATCCAGGGCGCCGCTGGCACGCTGAAAGCCAGTTGGACCCAATTGGAGGAGGCCACCCGCAACGATTTGCTGGAGAGCATCGAGCAGGATGTCGGGCGCATGGCCCGGTTCCTCACCAACATCACCGAGCTGACCCGGCTGGAAACCGGCCAGATCACCCCGCACCTGACGCCGATCGGCTTGGTTGAAGCAGTGGAGGCCGCGTCCGCCCGGATGACCAGCTCGCCCTTCGTCGCCGTCAATATCTCGGAGCCTGAGCCGGTTGTGCTAGCGGATCCGGTCATGCTGGAGCAGGTGCTGATAAACGTCCTGGAAAATGCCTCCAAATATGCGCCGACGCATAGCCTGATCCAGGTCGGCGGCAGGCGGGAGAAGCACGAAGCGGTGCTGACCATCGCCGACGAAGGCGTGGGGATCAGCCCTGAGGACTTGCCGCACGTCTTCGACAGCTTCTTTCGGGCCAGCCGCGGCGACCGGGTGGCGCCAGGAACGGGACTGGGCCTGGCGATCGCTCGTGGCCTGATCGAGGCGATGGGAGGGCGCATCGCAGCCCACAGTCCCCGCCCCGATCTGCCGAGAGACGGGGCGCCCGGCACGGTGATCACGATCCGCCTTCCCGCGGCTGTCCCGGAAGCGGCAATCGGCAAGCCATGAACGAAAACCGCATCCTGGTCATCGACGACGAGCCCCAGATCCACCGTTTCCTCAAGCCTGCCCTGGAAACCGCAGGTTACGACGTGGTGCGCGCGAACACGGCCTCCGAGGGTCTTCACCTGGCCGCGGCAAACCCCCCGGCCGCGATCCTGCTGGACTTGGGCCTGCCGGACCAGGACGGGCAGGACACCCTGGTGCAACTGCGCGGCATCACCCACGCCCCGATCCTCGTGGTGTCGGCGCGCGACAAGGAAGCAGAGAAGGTGCGGGCGCTCGACGCGGGGGCGGACGATTACGTCGAGAAGCCTTTCGCGATGACCGAACTGCTGGCCCGGCTGCGCGCTTGCCTGCGGCGCGCCCTTGTACAGAAGGGCGTCGTGCAGCCGTTCCGGCGCGATAGCGTCAAGGTAGACCTTCTAGGCCGCCGGGTCTGGGCCGGCGATGATGAAGTCGTCCTGACGCCGCGCGAGTATGACCTGCTGGCGGTGCTGGTTCGCAATGCTGGCCGGGTGATCACCCACCAGCAGCTTCTCTCGATGGTCTGGGGAACGAAGCACGCCGAGGACACGCAATACCTGCGCGTGCACATATCCCACCTCCGCCAGAAGCTCGGCCCGCAAGCTGCCGGACTGATCAGGACGGAGGCGGGCATCGGCTACCGCCTGCTGGAATCGGAAACCTGAGTTCTCCCAGGCGGATGAACGGAATAGCTTTGACCTAAGAATTAACGGCCGCTTAGTACGGCACGGCCAGGCCGCATATCGAACCGCGATGCGCTTTCGGCGCAAACTGAGGGCGGATCGTGAGCGGTCGGCATGGCCTCCATGATCCTGTTCAGCACAGGAGCTAAACTTGTACCATCAGACTGGTCTGGCGGCAGCGGCTGCGACGCTCGGGTTGGGTGGCTTTGGGCTGCATGGATGCGCAGAGGCGCTGAGCGGACCTGAGGCCGCCTTGTTGGCGATAGCCGACCCCGGCCTGGATTGCCGCGTGGTGATCGTCGCTCCGGGCGCGCTGGAATTGGCCTGCGCGTTGCTCCGCCGGGGCCATAGCGACGTGACGATGGTCCGGCTGTGCGACCGCCCTCGCGCCGGCCAGGCCGACGTCGTGATCATACCCGGGATCGCATCGGCCGAGGTTCTTGGGCGTACCGTCGCGTCTGCCCGCCGCATGCTGGCGCCGCTTGGCACGATCGTCATCCGGCTTGCCACGGAGATGGCGGACGCTTCGGCGCAGCGTGCGGCGCGTGAGTTGCTGCTGCATGGCTTCGCTGCCGTCCGGACGCGGACCGTCTTCGGGGATGCGATTCTGCGGGCCGAACTCCCGCTCTACGGGCAGCTCAAATGGGCTTGATCGGCGGCTGATCCCCGAGACCGGCCCTTGAAGCCTCCTTGGCCGTGCCGGTCGCTGCGCTCGCGGAAGCACCATCCGGCGCCGGGCGTTGCTATCCAGGGTCGGCGGGGGGATGCTCGACCGCAGCGGGGGAGAAGCGTCCATGCCGATCATATCGAACACGGTGAAGCGAGGGATGGCGGACGGCAAGCTAGCCCTCGGCTTCCAGGTCAACCACTTGCGAACCTCGGCGGTGCCTATGCTGGCGGCCGCAACCGGCCACGACTGGATTTTCATCGACATGGAGCATGGTGCGTTCTCGGTGCATGAGGCGACGCAGCTCTGCATCGCAGCACTCCCGACGGGCATCACGCCCATCGTGCGCATCTGCGCCGGTGCGCTGGACGAGGGCACGCGCGCGCTCGACAACGGCGCGCTCGGCATCGTCATCCCCCACGTCGATACCGAAGGGGCCGCGAAGCGCGTCGCCGCGGCCTTCCGTTACCCGCCCGCCGGCCATCGCAGCTGGGGCGGACCGCCGGCCGTGTTCAACTTCAACCCGCCTCCCCTGGTCGACGCCCAGCGCGAGGCGAATGCGGAGATCTTGATCGCCGTCATGATCGAAAGCCCGGAAGCAGTCGCGAACGCCGAGGCGATCGCTGCCGTGGACGGGGTGGACGTGCTGCTGATCGGCACTTCGGACCTGACGGCGGAGCTTGGGATCTCCGGCCAGTCCGGGCATCCGAAGGTGGTCGATGCCTACGCCCGGGTCGGCGCCGCCTGCGCCAGGGCTGGAAAGGTGCTCGGGATGGGCGGGATCCACGACCAGGAGAACGCCTCGCGGTACATCGGAATGGGGGCGCAGTTCATCCTCTCTGGTTCCGACCACGCCTACATGATGGCCGCAGGCAGCGCCCGCACGGCTTTCCTGCGCCAGGCGGGCAAGCAGGCGGCCGGCCATGCCAGCGCAGGATAGCGCGGGCCGCTCGAACATGCAGGCCGCCTCGCCCCCCGGGCGGCTGGTGGACAGCCACGCGCACATCTTCCGCCGTGACCTTCCCATGCCGCCCGGCGTGGTCTTCGTCCCCCAGGATGACTTCGAGATCGACGCCTACGAAGCGATCCTGGACCGGCACGGGGTGACGTTCGCCGTGATCGCCGCCCCGCGCTTCCTAGGGACCTACAACGACTACACGATGCGCCAGATCAGCGGGCGGTCCCGATTCAAGGCGACCGTGATCCTCGACCCCGCGACCGACCCCTACGTCCTGAAGGCGATGGACGGGGACCGCGCCATCGGCGTCCGCCTGTCGCTTCGCGACGCCGCGCACCTGCCGGACCTCGCCTCCTACGAGTACAAGCTGTTCTTTCGCCGGCTGGCCGACCTGGGCTGGCACGTGCACCTGCATATCGACGGACAGCGCCTTCCGCTCCTGCTGCCGGCGCTGCTGGCCGCGCCGATGCGGCTCGTCATCGACCATTTCGGCCGGCCCGATCCTGCGCTCGGCGCGTCGTCCGAAGGTTTCCAGGCCTTGCTGCGCGCCGTCGGCGCCGGGCGAACCTGGGTGAAGCTGTCCGGCGCCTTCCGGCTCGGCTGCGACCCGGCGCCACTGGCGCGCTCGCTGCTGGCCGCCGGCGGACCCCAGCGCCTGGTGTGGGGCAGCGACTGCCCCTTCACGGATTTCAGCGATACGATCACCTACGGCGCGGTGGTCGACGCCTACGAGAGCTGGGTGCCGAACGCCAGGGACCGCGCCGCCATCGACGAAACGAGCCAAATGCTGTACGGCTTCGACCGACCCGGCACGCAAGCTCCGCAGGGCGGTTGACGCGTAAACGGCCGACGGGCACGGTCCGGGTGCAATTACGAACAACTCGGCGGACTCCAACGAGCCGGGCAAGGGCGGGACATAACAAATGATCAGCAGGCGCGCATGCATCACCGGCCTCGCGGGGGCGGCGGCATCCGGCCTGCCGGGCGCCCACCCCGCGCGGGCGGCAGCCAACCCTCTGCTCGCGACGTTGCACGAGGCTGCGAAGAAGGATGGCCAGGTCACCTGGTACATCGCCCATATCGGCTCCGCCGAGGCCGAGCAACTCGCCCAGGCCTTCATGGCGAGCTATCCCGGTGTCGCCGTCAACGTCGTGCGGGCGACGGGCCAGGTCGTTTACCAGAAGCTGAGCCAGGACCTGCGCGCCGGCGCCTCGAACTGCGACGTGTTCAGCTCGACCGACCTCGGCCAATACGCCAGCCTCAGCAAACGACGCCTGCTCATGCCGTACCAGCCGATCGTCAGCGGCGGCCTGCGCCCGCTGTTCCGCGAGTATGACCCTGCGCACGAGCTGCAAGTCACCTACACGGGCTTCACGAGCATCGTCTACAACACGAGCAAGGTGAAGGCGGACGAGGCGCCGAAGGCCTGGACCGACCTGCTCGACCCGAAGTGGCTGGGCAAGGTCGCGCTTGGCCATCCCGCCTACAGCGGCGGCATGGGCACCTGGACCTACATCATGGAGCGGACTTACGGCTGGGGGTTTTTCGACAAGCTCGCGAAGAACAAGCCGCTGATCGGCCGGTCGTTGATCGATCCGCCGACGACGGTCGCCAACGGCGAGCGCCTGGTCGGCATCGGCCCGTCCGACAATATCCTGGACCTCGGTCATCGCGGGAACCCGGTGGCGATCGTCTACCCCGCGGACGGCGCCATCATGATGATCAACCCGTCCTCGATCATGCAGGGTGCACCGCATCCGAACGCCGCCAAGCTGTTGCTGGAATGGCTGCTCGACAAGCAGGCCTCGACGATCGCCGCCACGCATTTCCTGCTGCCCGTCTGCGAGGCGGTGCCGCCCGAAGCCGGCGTCAAGCGGCCCGAGGAGATCAAGATCATGCAGGCGAGCGGCGCCGACCTGGAGAAGGGCATCCCACTCGTCATCGAGAAGTGGCGCGACACGTTCGGTGTATAGCCGCCGCCGGGCGCGCCACCGGCCCGCGCCCGGCCCGCGGCCGGCCCGCGCCCGGCCCGCGGCCGGCCCGCGC
>CAXSDH010000096.1:0-2897 GCA_964235765.1 uncultured Acetobacteraceae bacterium | reverse complement strand
CCGGCCCGCGCCCGGCCCGCGGCCGGCCCGCGCCCGGCCCGCGGCCGGCCCGCGCATAGGCTGATGACCGGTCCACGCGGAGCCGGGCCGTCCCTGGCCGGCCGGATGCGCGCCGCCGCTGCCAGCCCCGCGATCCTGGTCGCCTTGCTGGTCGCGGCGATCATGCTGTTCCTTGTGGTCATGCCGCTCGCGCAGCTCGCGATGTCCAGCCTGGAGGATGGCGACACCCAGGCCTTCACGCTTGCAAACTATGCCTCGGCCTTCGGCCGGTACCGCTATGTCGAGGCGATCATCAACTCCGCCGGCATCGCTGCGGCCGCCGCGCTGCTGTCCGTGGCGATGGCGGTGCCGCTGGCCTGGGGTGTCGTGCGGACGGACATGCCGGCGCGCGCGCTCGTGCATCTGGGGGTCATCGCGACGTTTCTCGTGCCGCCGCTCGTCGGCGCCATCGCATGGACGTTGCTCGCCGGGCCGAACGCCGGATGGCTGAACCGCGCGTGGTCTTGGCTGACCGGGCAGGCGGGGCCGTTCGACATCTACTCCTTCTGGGGCCTATCGTTCGTGATCGCCACCTATGGCTTCCCGCTGATCTACGTGTATGTCGCCGCCGCCCTCGGGCAGATCCCCGCCGACATGGAGGAGGCCGCGCAGATCCACGGCGCGCGCACGCTGCGGGTGCTGCTGCGTGTCACCTTGCCCTTGGCATTGCCCTCGATCATCGGCGGCACGTTGCTGGTGCTGCTCGAGGCGCTGACCCTGTACGGCGCGCCGGCGCTGATCGGCATACCGGCCGGGATCAACACCATCAGCACGCAACTCGTGGCGTTCTTCTCGTCGCCGGTCCGGCTGGAGGTCGCGTGCGCCTATGCGGTGCCGCTGCTTGCCGCCGCCGCCGCCCTCCTCGGGCTGCAACGGCTAGTGCTGGCGCGGCGCGGCTTCGTCACGGTCACCGGCAAGGCGGCCGCGGCCGGGCGGACGCGGATCGGGGGTTGGGGCTATCTGCTGGTGGCCTACGCCGCGCTGGTCTGCACCTTGTCCGTCGTCCTGCCGTCGGCGATTCTCCTCGGGACGTCGTTCTCCAAGGCCTGGGCGGTCGGGTTCGCGCCGGGCAACTTCACCCTCGACAACTTCGTCGACGTGGTGTTGCGGCAGGCGACGGTCCGCGACGCGATCTGGAACACGCTGGCGTACTCGGCCCTGGCCGCGACGGGATGCACGCTGCTCGGCTTTATCCTGGCCTACGCAGTAGGGCGGCGGCTGCTGCCGTTCGGGCCGTTTCTCGGGTTCCTGGCGGTCTCGCCGGCCGCGATCCCCGGGATCGTCCTGGCCGTCTGCTTTTACGCCGCCTACGCGGCCCCGCCGCTCGCGCTTTATGGCTCCGGCACGCTCGTGGTGGTCGCCTTCGTCACCCGGTTCCTGCCGATCGCCTTCGTTTCGGCCGCGGCCAGCGTGCGGGGCCTCAACGCCGAGATGGAGGAAGCCGCCAACATGCTGGGCACCGGCCCCATCCGGACCGTCCGCCTCGTGGTGCTGCCGCTGTTGAAGAAGGCGCTGCTCGGATCCTGGGTGTTGATCTTCATCATCGCCACGCGCGAGCTCTCCACCGCCGTATTCCTGACCGGGCCCAAGAGCCGCGTCATGTCGGTGCTGATGATGGACCTGAGCGAGCAGGGCCGGTTCGAGACCTTGTCCGCGATGAGCCTGTTGGTCCTGGTGATCACCGCGCTGGTCGTGCTCGCCGCCAGCAAGTCCCTGGGTCGTGACTTCATGGTGGCAAGAGACTGACGATGGGCAAGCTGGCACTCGATGGGCTGACAAGGTCGTATGGTGCCAGCGCGGTCGTCGATCGCCTCGACCTCGTGCTGGAAGCAGGCGAATTCATCTCGCTGCTCGGCCCGTCCGGGTGCGGCAAGACGACGACCTTGCGGATGATCGCCGGCTTCGTGGCGCCAAGTGCCGGCACGATCACGCTGGACGGGCGGGTTCTGTCGTCGCCGGCCAGCGTCGTGCCGCCCCACAGGCGCGGCATGTCCATGATTTTCCAGAGCTATGCGATCTGGCCGCACATGACGGTGTTCGAGAACGTCGCATTCGGGCTGCGCGCGCGACGCGTCGCGGCGTCCGAGTTGCGCCAGCGCGTGGCCGAGGTGCTCGACGTGGTGCAGCTCGGCGCGCTCGCGGGCCGCTATCCCGGCGAGCTTTCCGGCGGCCAGCAGCAGCGGGTGGCCCTGGCGCGCTCCGTCGTCGTCAAGCCCGAGGTGTTGCTGCTCGATGAACCGCTGTCCAACCTCGACACCAGCCTGCGCGAGGAGATGCGGCGCGAAATCCGCCGCATCCACGATGCCTTCGGCATGACGACGGTCTACGTGACGCATGACCTGGCCGAGGCGATGTCGACTTCGGACCGCATCGCGGTGATGTCGGGGGGGCGGATCGAACAGATCGCCGCCCCCGCGACCTTGTTCCGCCGCCCCCGCACCCGCTTCGTCGCGAACTTCATCGGCCGGACCAACCTTCTCGAAGGCAGGCGGGAGGGCGACGCCGTCCGCTTCGGGGGGCTTGTCGTGCCCGCGTGCCGCCTTTCCACAACCCTGGCGGACGGCGCGGCAGGCGTGTTCTCGTTGCGCGCGCCGGCTATACGCCTGCACGCCCTATGCCCGGTCGCGGCGGAGGGCATCGTCCTCGCCGGCCGGGTCACCGAGCGCACCTACTTGGGCGACACCTGGGACTACAGCTTCGCCAGCGCGGACGGCCAACTGTCGCTTCGCCTCGCCGCGCCGCCGAGCGCCGAACTCAACGCCGGCACGGACGCTTGGGTCGAGATCGACCCGGCCCAACTGGTGCATGTCGAGGCCGAGTAGCAGGCGCTAGGGCATCGATCCATGCTCTTCGTCCTA
>CAXSDH010000095.1:0-14219 GCA_964235765.1 uncultured Acetobacteraceae bacterium | reverse complement strand
GCGCCGACCGTGCCGCCGATAGCGCCGGCGCCCCAGACCAGTATACGGTCGCTCATGCCGCCGCCTCCTCGAACGCCGTCAGGAAGGCGCGGAGGTTGTTGCCCAAATAGGGGCTGAGATAGCCGCCTTCCTGCACCAGCAAAGTCGGCAAGGCGAGCGCGCGGATGCGACGCGCGGCTTGGGCAAACCCCTCGATGGTCACCTTGAATGTCTGGGTCGGATCATGCTCCGAGGCGTCGAACCCCAAGGAGACGACGATGGCCGCAGGCTTGAAGGCCCGGATGGCGGCAAGCGCCTGATCGACGCCGCCGAGGAACGCCGGGTTCGCCGTGCCTATCGGCAACGGCACGTTTAGATTGGCCCCGCGCCCCGCGCCCTCCCCGGTCTCGTCCGCGTGCCCGGCGTAAAACGGCGCGGTCAGGTTGGGGTCGCAATGGACGGAGGCGACCATGACATCGGGCCGGGTCCAGAAGATATGCTGGGTGCCATTGCAGTGGTGCACGTCGATGTCGAGCACCGCGACCCGGCCGTAACGGGTCACCAGCCGCTCGGCCGCAATGGCGGCGTTATTGAGGTAGCAAACGCCCGTCATCAGGTCGGGGTAGGCGTGATGGCCCGGCGGTCGGCAGAGCGCATAAGCGGTTTTGCCGCTCGCGGCCACCTGGTCGGCTGCATGGATCGCGGACCGGGCGCTGGCGAACACGGCCGTCCAGGTATCCCGCTGGATAGGGCAGGACGTGCTGTTGGAATACCAGCCGAGTTCGCCCAGCAAGTTGGTCGGCATGCGGTGCATGCGGTGGGTTGGATGCACGTTGGGAATGGCGTCTGGCCCGGCGCCGGGCAGCTCCCGCCAGCGTGCATGCGCCGTCTGCAAGAAAGCGACATAGGCCGGGTCGTGGACCGCAAGGATCGGGTCGAGCGTGGCGTCCGGCGCCTCGACGACTCGGTGGCCACCGGTGCGGGCGACCTCCAGGAAGATGCGGTACCGCTCGGCCCGGTCGGGCTGGGCGATGAAGGTTCCGAGGCGGAATACCTGCTCGGGGTCGTGCAGGACCTGGTCGGGATGGTGGACGACGAGCATGCGGTCGGGGCTCCGTGCGGTGCGGGAAGGACTATTGCCCCAAGCCGGGAGGGGTTCCACCCCCAATGTTCCGGCCCTAATCAGTCGGGCCGGCCGCCCGATCGCGTCTCCGGGAAGGCAGGCAGTCCGTCGTCCACCCGTACCCAGGACAGCTTGCTTCGCGTTCGAACATGATCCCGAGGCGGCACCTTCTCCGGATCGTCTAGGCTGCAGGTCGTGACATCGATCTCATCGGTCAGGTCGGTGCGTTGAAAAGTGAGCGGCGTTCCGCAGTTCGGGCAGAAACTGCGCCTAACGCCCGGGCTTGAACTGTAGTGCCGGGGCTCGCCGGCAAGGAAGCGAAGTGCCGGGGACATCACGCTGAACCACGCCACGGACGGGGCCGCCGTTGCTCCCCGGCAGTTGATGCAGTGGCAAACCGTCGCGTGGAATGGAGCGCCGTCCGCCTCGTAACGGACCTGGCCGCATAGGCAACCTCCGGTGAGCATAGATGCCTCTCCCCATGATAGCGGCGGTTTCGCCGACGGTAGAGGGCCGAAGAATGAAGCGAGCACGTCGGCTGCGCCAGCCCTGGGCAGCCCGCAAGGCTTGACATCTTCCCCGCCCCGCCGTTTTTACGGCCCTGCGCTGAATGCTGCGCCGGGCACGCGCGCCGGGCGGGGCGTCGGCTCTGCAGGGGTGTAGCTCAATTGGCTAGAGCGCCGGTCTCCAAAACCGGAGGTTGAGAGTTCGAGACCCTCCACCCCTGCCAGCCTCTGTCTAGGGAAGTTAGATTACATGGCGGTGGCAGTTAATCCGGCGAAGTTCATTCGTGAGGTACGGGCGGAGATCGGCAAGGTCACTTGGCCTTCCCGGAAAGAGACCCTGATCACGACGGGATTGGTTTTTGCGCTATCTGGCCTTGCAGCGCTGTTCTTCTTTGTCGCGGATCAGGCGATCGGCGTGGGTGTGCGGGCGCTGTTTGGCGTCGGGTTTTAAGGGACTGTTCAATGGCCAAACGTTGGTATGTCGTCCACGTCTACTCCGGGTTCGAGAAAAAGATTGCGCAGCAGGTCAAGGAGCAAGCAGCCCAGAAAGGCTTGGCCGACCTGGTGGACGAGGTGCTCGTTCCGTCTGAGGATGTGCTCGAGATGCGCCGCGGCCAGAAAATCAACACCGAACGCAAGTTCTTCCCCGGGTATGTTCTCGTCAAAATGGAACTGACGGACCAGACGTGGCACCTCATCAAGGACACGCCGAAGGTGACCGGCTTTTTGGGGACCAAGACCCGGCCTTCGCCGATCACGGAAGCCGAGGCGGACCGTATCCTCAAACAGAGCGCCGAAGGCGTAGAACGGGTTCGCCCCGCCGTGTTGTTCGAAGTTGGCGAGCAAATTCGGGTGGCCGATGGGCCGTTCACCAGCTTCAACGGCACTGTCGAGGAGGTTGATGAGGAGAAGGGCCGCGTAAAGGTCAGCGTTTCGATCTTCGGCCGATCCACCCCGGTCGAACTCGAATACAGTCAGGTGGAGAAGGTCTGACCCGGCGCTACTGCTGCCCGCGCTCGTCCTTTTCAGGCTCGACGTTCTCGGCGCCCGTCCTGGTTCCGCCGAAACGGTCAGCGCCCTCTGCGTCGGGCGTACCTGGCTTCTTGTGGTTGCCGGTGTTCTGCTCGTCCTCGGTGTGCTTGACCGATCGCTCGGTGTGCGGCTGCTTCATGGCGCTCTCCTTTGTCTGGATGAGAACGCCGTGCAACGTCCAGGTTTCCGACTATCACGTTGGGACGAACCCCTGCACCAGGCTGCCCGAAACGAGCCGCCATCCATCGACCAGCACGAAGAAGATAAGCTTGAACGGTAAGCTGACCGAATTTGGCGGCAGCATCATCATGCCTAATGACATCAGGACGCTGCCCACGACAAGGTCGATCACCAGGAAGGGCAAATAGAGCAGGAAGCCCATTTCGAAGGCTCGGCGCAGTTCACCGATCATGAATGCCGGGACCAGCGTGCGCCATTGTGCCTGATCTGGTGTCGATGCCGCAGGCAGCCCGGCTAGGTCCTGGAACAATTGTAAGTCTGTACCGCGAATGTTGGCGGCCATGAACTTGCGGAAGGGCTCGGCGGTCAGCTTGAGGCCTTCCATCTCGCCTACTTGACCTGCGGTTAGAGGCACGATCCCGGCTGTCCAGGCCTGATCCATGACGGGCTGCATGACATAGAACGTCAGGAACAACGCCAGGCCGATCAGCACGGAGTTTGGCGGCGTCCCCTGCGCCCCAATGGCGCTGCGCAGCAACGAAAGCACGATGACGATGCGGGTGAACGCCGTTCCCATGACCAGCAGGCTCGGTGCGAGCGAAAGCACGGTGATCAGTGCGGTCAGTTGCACGAGCCGCCCGGTTGCGCCGGCCTGGCCACTGGCGCCGAGGTCGATATTCACCGATTGGGCGTGCGCCATGCCCGGCATGAGCAGGGCGGCCAATATCAACGCGGCGTAGGCCAAGAGAATCGGCAGATGCCGGGCGATCATGGCCGCACCTCGCCTGCGGAGGGGATCCAGCCGACCACCACGTCCGTCGAACCGCCCGTCAACAGCAACAGCTCGCGCCCATCGCAGCTGATCAACTGAAGGCGGCGTGCACGGTCCAGCGCCAGGCTTTCTCGGACGATTAGGCGCTGGCTTGTCGCGAGGCGGCCCAGCCCGGTTGCCCTGGCCGCACGGCCGGCGAGGAGGACGAGGCAAACGACCACTGCCAGGGCCGCCAGCGCTGCGAAGATCGTGGTAGCGGACACTTGCATGGTTCGGCCTTTTGCCGGAGGAGGATCATACGGGTTCCACCCGCATCGCGAGACTCAACGCGTCGAGTTCGGCCAGGAGCCGGACCAACTCGACCCTTGCGGCCCGGCCATCGGTGGGCGGCAAATCCAGCGCTTTTGCGCAAAGTAGGCCAATACTTCGGTCCAGGCCGCCCAGATCGACCCGGCGGCCACTCGCCAGCAAACCTCGGGCGACTGCCACAGTGCGGCAGGCTTGTTCGGCCAGGGCAACGGCCAGCGCCCGCGCATCGTGCGACGCCGAAGGCCAATTACCCGGCAACTGGGCTGTGCTGTGCATAGGCGCAGCTTGCCGCGAAAAGGTTAGCAAATCGTTGCTGCCGCCCGCTTACTTTTCGTTAACCCGATCGGCGCAGGATGTGCCCTCGGCAGCAGTGAGAGGCGGCTATGGATCCGACCGATATTGGCTTGTTCCGTTTGGCGGAGCGTCGGCTGGCTTGGGTGGACCAGCGGCAGAAGCTGCTGGCTCAAAACGTTGCCAACGCGAGTACGCCAGGCTTCCAGCCGCGCGATGCTGCCCCGTTCGCGTCCGCGTTGGCCGGGCATGGCGCCATTCTGGCGCGAACGGAGCCTATGCATTTCGGTGCGAGCGCGAGTTCGGCAAGAAGCCTTCGCGCGCCTACGACTGGCCGTGCGCCGGACGGCAATGCGGTGTCTATGGAGGACCAGCTTGCTAAGGTCGCGGACACTGCTGGAACGCAGGAACTCGTCAGCAACCTTTACCACAAATACCAAGGCCTGTTCCGCATCGCCTTGGGTCGGGCGGGATAGGGCCATGGACATTGCCAAGGCACTCGCCATCTCCGCCCGCGGCATGGACGTGCAAACGGCGCGGCTACGCATCATCGCTGAGAACCTCGCAAATCAGGACTCGACGGGATCGACGCCCGGGGCCGAGCCATACCGCCGCAAGGTCATCAGTTTCGAAAACCGCATGGACAAGGCGCTGGGGGTCGAGACCGTGCGCGTTCGCAACGTCGCACCGGACCGCAGTGAATTGCCGCAACGGTTCGATCCCTCCCACCCGGCGGCAGATGCGAAAGGCTATGTCCGCACGCCGAATGTGAATTCCTTCATCGAAGTGATGGATATGCGTGAGGCGCAGCGCGGCTACAGCGCCAATCTGAACGTGATGGAGGTCACCCGCGCGATGCTCACCCGCACGATCGAGTTGCTGAAATGAGCGTTCCTACCCTTACCATCACACCGTCCGGCGCAGCGAACGCCTATGCGCGGGTCCAGAGCGGATTGATGGACGGCGCACAAGGGCCGAAGGGCTTCGGCGACGCCCTGGCAAGCGCGCTCGATAGCGTCGTCTCGGCCGGACATAACGCCGATACGCAGGCCATGCGCGCCATTTCCGGCGGAGGAAACCTGACCGAGGTCGCCACGGCCGTTACCCATGCCGAACTTGCCTTGCAGACCGCAGTCTCGATCCGCGACCGGGTTGTCCAAGCCTACCAGGACGTCATGCGGATGCCGATCTGATGCTAGGCGAGGCTGAGATGGCTGGGGCGTTGCGCGAGACGCTATGGGTGGTCCTCAAGCTGGGTGGGCCGTTGCTGATCGCCGCGCTGGTGGTTGGGCTCGTCATTTCACTGCTGCAAGCTGTGACCCAAATCAATGAAGCCACGCTCGTTTTCCTGCCCAAGCTGCTCGTACTCTGTGCGGCCCTGGCCTTGCTAGGACCGTTCATGTTGGAGACGTTGAACGGCTACACGCATTCATTGATGGATCGGCTCGTGGTGGCGGGCGGCCAGTGACCGACTCGGAACTGCTCGCTAACCTGCCGAGTCTCGCCTTCGCGTTCAGCCTGGTCTTATGCCGAACGAGCGTGGTCGTGATGCTGTTGCCGGGGCTGGGCGAGGCGGAACCGCCAGCCATGGTGCGGGCGGGCCTGGCCCTCGCGCTAAGCCTGCTGTTGCTGCCCGGGGTGGCTGCGGCGGTCCATGACGCGCCCGCGCCGGGTCTGGGCGCGGCAATGGTCGCGGCGGAGCTACTGACCGGTGCGGTACTGGGCTGGCTTGCGCGGCTTCCGGCTTTGGCTCTTTCCATGGCTGGCGCGATGGTGTCGTACATGCTGGGTCTCAGCAGCGTCGTGCAGCCCGATCCAGCTCTGGGGGGGCAATCCGCTGCGCTGGCGCGGCTATTCGGGCTGGTGGCGCCGGTCCTGATACTCTCCACAGGGCTCTACGCGCTTCCGCTCTCCGCGCTGGCGGGCAGCTACGCGATCATGCCGCCAGGTGGCGGGCTGCCGGCGGGCGGGATTGCAGATTTGATCGTGCAGGCGATTGGAGCATCGTTCGGCTTGGCCTTGCGGCTTGCCGCGCCGTTTCTCCTCGCCGGGATTGTATGGCAGTTTGCGCTCGGCCTACTCGCTCGATTGGTGCCGCAATTACAGGTCTATACCGCTGCGGCGCCGGGGCAGATCCTTGGCGGGGTGCTGCTGCTGGGTCTGCTGGCCACTCGCATGATGAGCGCATGGTCGGAGTCGATTTCCGCCAGTTGGGCCGGTTTGCCCGGGCTTTGATGTCGAAACGCTAGCCAATGGCCGATCAGGAAGACCGAACACAAGCCGCGACGGACCGCCGCCGCCTCCGTGCGCGGGAGGAGGGACAGGCGCCGCTCTCACGAGAGGTCGTGGTGGCGAGCGGCTTGGGAGCGGCCACGCTGGCGCTTGCGATGGCCGGGCCTGGCATCACGCGGGAGCTTGGCGCGCGGTTGCGGTCAATGCTGGCGAAATCGGACGCTTTGCCCGGCGACGCCATGCGGGATGCCGGGCTTGCCGTGCTGATGGCGGTGCTGCCGTTCATGGGCGTAATATTATGGGCAGGCAGCCTGGCGGTGCTGCTGCAGACCGGCTTTCTGCTCCACGGCAAGGCCATGATGCCCGACATCGCTCGCCTCGATCCCCGGCGCGGTCTGAAGCGGGTCTTTGGCATGGACAATGCTGCGGAGGCAGCGAAGTCACTCGTCAAAGTCGGCGTACTCGCTTGGGCTGCATGGCGGGCTCTATCGGACGTGCTCCCGGAGGCGGTCGCCGCGATGTGGTGGAGCCCGGATACTTTGCTGGACCGTCTTGCACGCGATGCGCTGCACCTGCTCCTGCTCGTGCTGGGCTGCCAATGCGCGATTGCCCTGCTTGACGTCGCCTGGGTCCGATTCCGCTTCGGCCGGCGCTTGCTGATGAGCAAAGAGGAGATCAAGCAGGAGCAGAAGGAGTCGGACGGTGATCCCCGGCACAAAGGGCGAGTGCGGCAGTTGCGCATGGCGCGCGCGCGCCGCCGCATGCTGGCCGCAGTCCCACGCGCGACCGTGGTGATCACCAACCCGACGCACTACGCGGTTGCGCTGGCCTATGATCGCGGTGCCCAAGCGGCGCCGCGCGTCGTTGCTAAGGGCATGGACGAGGTCGCGGCAAGAATCCGTGCTGCGGCCGAAAAACATGGGGTGCCGCTCGTCGCCAACCCGCCACTTGCCCGCGCGCTGCATGAATTGCCCCTTGATGCCGAGGTGCCGGCCGAGCACTTCAAAGCGGTGGCGGAGATTATCGCCTACGTTTGGCGGCTGCGCGGAGCCGTGGTGCCCAAAGTTCAATAGTTCGCATTATGTTCTTGCAAGAGCCGCTTTTCGAACATAGCCTGAACAAATTCTTAACAGGGTCGCACGGGTCGTTGCGGCGCAACCTAAAGGTGTGACACCATGGCCGTGATCAGCATGCAATCTGCCGGGCGCGATTCGGCAAACCGCCGCCGTGAAGCCGTTGTCGAACAGGAAACTGACATGGAAAAGAACAAGGCGCTGGACGCCGCATTGATCCAGATCGAGCGTGCCTTCGGCAAGGGCAGCATCATGCGCATGGGCGCCAAGGCTGGCGATCAGCAGATTGAGGTCATTCCCTCAGGTTCCCTCGGTCTTGATCTTGCGCTTGGCATTGGGGGTCTTCCGCGAGGCCGGATCGTTGAAATCTATGGACCGGAGAGCTCCGGCAAGACGACGTTGGCGCTTCACGCCATCGCCGAGGCGCAACGGCGCGGCGGTACGTGCGCGTTCATCGACGCCGAGCATGCGTTGGACCCGATCTACGCGCGCAAACTCGGGGTCGACGTCGACAACCTTCTGCTCAGTCAGCCCGATGGCGGCGAGCAAGCGCTGGAAATCTGTGACACGCTGGTGCGGTCAGGCGCGGTGGATGTGCTGGTCGTGGACAGCGTGGCGGCCTTGGTGCCGCGGGCGGAACTGGAAGGCGAGATGGGCGACAGCCATGTCGGCTTGCATGCCCGGCTGATGAGCCAGGCGCTCCGCAAGCTGACCGGCAGTGTGTCGAAATCCCACACGATGCTGATTTTCCTGAACCAGATCCGCCTGAAGATCGGCGTGATGTTCGGAAATCCTGAGACGACGACCGGCGGCAACGCGCTCAAGTTCTATGCATCCGTACGATTGGAGATCAGGCGCATCGGTCAAATCAAGGATCGCGAAGAGGTTGTCGGCAACCAGACCCGGGTCAAGGTCGTCAAGAACAAGCTCGCGCCGCCATTCCGGCAAGTGGAGTTCGACATCATGTATGGCGAAGGCATCAGCAAGGTCGGTGAGCTGATCGATCTTGGCGTGAAAGCCAACGTGGTCGAGAAATCCGGGGCTTGGTTCAGCTATGACAGCACTCGAATTGGCCAGGGGCGAGAGAACGCCAAGCAGTTCCTGCGAGACCACCGGGATATGGCGGAATCCATCGAGAAGCGCGTGCGCGACCAGTCTGGGGTCGTCGCCAACTCCATGATCGCGATCCCAGAGGAAGGTGAGGACTCGGACGCCGCGGATTAAGTTGCTCTTAGAGGAGGAAGTGCCGGGCTTGCCCGGCGCAGTCCCGCTCTTGCCTGCGGATCATGAGCTGATCGAAGCAGCGAGGGCTGTCCTGCTCAAGCACTACAAGCCGTTTTGGCACACGGTCGGTGCGGCGTTGAGAACCCGGGACGGGCGTATCTGGACCGGCGTGCATTTGGGCGCCACGGTCGGCAGGCTGTCCATCTGCGCCGAAGCGGTTGCGCTTGGGCGCGCTGTGATGGAGGGAGACGGCACAATCGAATGCGCCGTCGCTGTCCGTCATCCAAAGCCGGATGAGAGTATCCGTAACATCGCCGTCGTGCCGCCGTGCGGGGCTTGCCGGGAAAACTTGCTGGATCATGCTCCAGATGCCGCGGTGATCGTAGCCACGGCCCAGGGCCTCCGCCGCGTGCCGGTTCGCAGCCTGCTGCCGCTCCCATATCAACGATGAATTCAGCAGGCGGCTGGCAACAAAACCGGCTGGGCGCCGTTCATCGGCTATGACAGAATATCCGAAGGACAAGGCGAACGAGCAGGCAACGCCGTCGAACGCCGAGAAGGACCCGCATGACTGGACTACCGGCAATCAGACGATGACCGGGGCCCAGGCAAGCTACCTCAAAACCCTTTCCGAGGAAGCTGGCGAAGAGTTCGACAGTAGCTTGACCAAAGCTGAAGCGTCGATTCGGATTGACGAGCTACAGGGCAAAACGGGGCGCGGCAAGGACCACTAGCCGGATAGGGGCCGCTGCGCTACGGAGCGCTATGGCCAGCAGCAACGATATCCGGGCGACGTTCCTCGATTATTTCCGACGCGCTGGGCACGCCGTCGTGCCCAGCAGCCCACTTGTGCCGCGCAACGACCCAACCCTCCTGTTCACCAATAGCGGCATGGTGCAATTCAAAAACGTTTTTACTGGGCAGGAGCGTCGGAGTTACAGCACCGCCACTACAGCGCAGAAATGCGTGCGGGCCGGCGGCAAGCATAACGACCTCGACAACGTGGGCTACACGGCGCGTCATCACACGTTCTTCGAGATGCTCGGCAATTTCAGCTTTGGAGACTACTTCAAGCCGGTTGCCATCGAGCATGCGTGGACATTGCTGACCCGGGACTTCGCGCTGCCAAAGGACAAGCTCACCGTAACCGTCTATGCCGACGATGACGACGCCGCGGCGTTGTGGCGCAAGATCGCCGGACTGCCCGACGAGCGCATTATCCGGATTGCGACCTCGGACAATTTTTGGCGCATGGGCGATACCGGGCCATGCGGCCCGTGCTCGGAGATCTTCTACGACCACGGACCGTCGATTCCTGGCGGCCCGCCCGGGAGTCCCGACGAGAACGGCGACCGCTTCATCGAGATCTGGAACTTGGTGTTCATGCAGTTCGATGAAGGGCCGCCGGGCACGCGAACGGCGCTACCCCGGCCCTCGATCGACACCGGCATGGGGCTGGAGCGGTTCGCCGCCATCCTGCAAGGGAAGCACGACAACTACGACACGGACACCTTTCGTGCCCTTATCCTCGCCAGTGCGGAGGCCACGGGGCAAGCGGCAGATGGGCCGTTCAAGACCAGCCACCGCGTGGTCGCCGACCACCTTCGCAGTGCCTCGTTCCTGATCGCAGACGGGGTTTTGCCGTCCAAGGATGGCCGCGGCTATGTGCTACGCCGGATCATGCGCCGGGCGATGCGGCACCTGCATATGATGGGAACGCGCGAAGCGGTGTTTCACCGGCTGCTGCCCGTCCTGGTCCGGCAAATGGGTGCGGCCTATCCGGAGTTGCCGCGGGCCGAGCCGCTGATCGCCGAGACGATGCGGCTCGAGGAGGATCGGTTCAAGGCCATGCTGGACCGCGGCCTGGGCTTGCTGGCGGAGGAATCGGCGCGGCTTGGCGAGGGTGGGGTGCTGCCCGGCGCTGTCGCGTTCAAACTCTATGACACGTTCGGTTTCCCGCTCGACCTGACGCAGGACGCCCTGCGCGAGCAGGGACGCGGGATCGATGTCGCCGGTTTCGATGCTGCAATGATGGAGCAGCGTACGCGGGCGCGTGCCGCCTGGGCCGGAACGGGGGATGCAGCGACCGAGCGCGTCTGGTTCGACCTGCGCGAGACGCTGGGTGCGACCGAGTTCCTGGGCTACTCGACCGAGGCTGCGGAGGGCGAGATTGCGGCCTTGGTCGTGGGCGGCACCGAGGTGGCCGAAGCCGGCCCCGGCACCGCGGTCATGCTGATCCTCAATCAAACACCATTTTACGCCGAAAGCGGTGGCCAAGTCGGCGACGCCGGCATGATCAGCGGGGCCGGGGGTCTGCGCGTCGAGATCGCCGACACGCAGAAGCGGCTGGGCGACCTGATCGTCCATCAAGGCACGGTGGCGGCCGGAAGCGCGGCCGTTGGGGCGGCCGTTTTGGCGGAGGTGGACCATGCAAGGCGGGGCGCAATTCGCGCGCACCACAGCGCGACCCACCTGCTGCATGCTGCCCTACGGGAGCGGCTCGGCCCGCACGTCATGCAGAAGGGCAGCCTGAACGCGCCCGATCGCTTGCGCTTCGACGTAAGCCAGCCGACGCCGATCGCGCGCAACGACCTGGCCGTGGTCGAGGCGGACGTGAACGCGCGCATTCGCGGCAACACCGAAGTGACCACGCGGTTGATGACGCCCGAAGCGGCGGTCGCCGAGGGCGCGATGGCGCTGTTCGGCGAGAAGTACGGGGACGAAGTCCGTGTGGTGTCGATGGGAGGGGGCCTGCCGGGCCAGCCCGCCTACTCGGTGGAGCTGTGCGGCGGTACCCATGTGAGCCGGACCGGCGATATCGGCCTGTTCCGCATCGTGGGCGAGAGCGCCGTCAGCGCCGGGGTTCGGCGTCTGGAAGCGGTCACCGGGGCCGCGGCGCTCGCGGCCGTCCTCGACAGCGACCGGCGTCTGGCCGAGGCCGCTTCCGTGCTGCGGGCAAGCCCGGCCGAAGTCGTCGAGCGCGTGACGCAACTCGTCGAGGACCGTCGGCGGCTGGAGCGCCAGGTGGTGGAGTTGCAGCGCAAGCTGGCCGCCGGGTCGGGGCCGGCCGAGGTGGAGCAGTATGGGGGCGTTGCCTTGGCCGCTCGCAACTTGGGCGACGTGCCCGCGCGCGACCTGAAGGCGATGGCGGAAGCAATCGCCACCGGGGTCGGCAGCGGCGTGGTTGCCGTGGTGTCCACGGCCGAGGGCAAGGCCAGCATCGTCGTGCGCGTGTCGCCCGACCTGATCGGCCGGTTCAGCGCGGTCGACCTGGTGCGGGTGGCCAGTGCGGCGGTGGGCGGCAAAGGCGGCGGTGGCCGGCCGGATCTCGCCCAGGCGGGCGGGCCCAATGGCGCGGAGGCCGATGCCGCGCTCGACGCCGTCCGCGCGGCGGTCGCAGCTTAGCCCCGGTCCCCTGGATGGTCCCAGGAACGGGCGGGACGGAGGCGGCGGAGGGTTAGGCCACGCCGTGCTGCTTGAACCAGGCCAGCATGCGCTTCCATCCGTCCTCGGCCGTTTCCTTGCGGTAGCTGGGGCGGTAATCCGCATTGAAGCCGTGCGGCGCATCGGGAAAGACGACGATCTCTACCGTCTTGCCGGCGGCGCGGGCCCGGGCCGCGGCAGCTTGCACGTCGGCCACCGGGATGCCGGTGTCCTGGCCGCCGTATAGGCCGAGCAACGGCGCCTTCAGGTCCGCGGCCACGTCGGTTGCCGTCTTGGGCTGGATCGGGGAGGTTGCGCCGCCGACCGGGCCATACCAGGCGACGGCTGCTTTGACGGCCGGATTATGGGCGGCATAGAGCCAGGTGGCGCGGCCGCCGCGGCAGAAGCCGGTCACGGCCAAGCGCGCCGGGTCGCCACGGTTGGTGCGGGCCCAGGCTGCGGCGGCGTCGAGGTCCTTCATGACCTGGTCGTCCGGGGCCTTGCTGATCACGTCGCGCATGATCGCTTGCACGTCGGTCATCTTGGAGAGGTCGCCCTGCCGGGCGTACAGCTCGGGCGCGACGGCCAGGTAGCCCGCCTTGGCCAGGCGCCGGCACAGGTCCTTGATGTGCTCGTGGACGCCGAAGATCTCCTCGATCACCAGCACCGTCGGGAACGGCCCGGCGCCGGAAGGGCGCGCGAAATAGGCTGGCATCATCCCTCCATCGGCAGGGATCTGCACCTCGCCGGCATCGAGCCCGGCCAGGTCGGTGGTGATGACCTGGGCGTCCACGCGGGTGGTGGCCAGGGTGAAGCCGCTGATCAGCCCGCTCATCAACATGCCGCGGCGGGCGAGCGGGAAGTGCGTCAAGCCTTGAGAGCCGTCCATGTGCTGTTCCTTTCTGCCTAGGCCTTGGCCATTGCCGACTGCAGGTTGCCGTCGATCTTACTGAGGAAGTCCTGTGTGTTGAGCCACTTCTGGTCCCGCCCGATCAGGCTGGCGAGATCTTTGGTCATGAAGCCGCTCTCCACGGTCTGCACGCACACCCGCTCGAGCGTATCGGCAAACGCGGTCACGTCGGGGGTGGCGTCGAAGCGGCCGCGATAGGCGAGGCCGCGCGTCCAGGCGAATACTGAGGCGATCGGGTTGGTGCTGGTCTCGCGGCCCTTCTGGTGCTCGCGGTAGTGGCGGGTCACGGTGCCATGGGCGGCTTCGGACTCAATGGTGTTGCCGTCGGGGCTCATCAGCACGCTGGTCATCAAGCCGAGGCTGCCGAAACCCTGTGCAACAATGTCGCTCTGCACGTCGCCGTCGTAGTTCTTGCAGGCCCAGACATAGCCGCCTTCCCACTTGAGGGCGCTGGCGACCATGTCGTCGATCAGCCTATGCTCGTAAGTCAGCCCCAGTTGGTCGAAGCGGGACTTGAACTCGGCGTCGAATACTTCCTGGAACACGTCCTTGAACATGCCGTCATAGGCTTTCAGGATGGTGTTCTTGGTGGAGAGGTACACTGGATAGGTGCGTGCCAGGCCGTAATTGAAGCTCGCGCGGGCGAAGCCCTCGATGGACTGGCGGGTGTTGTGCATGCCCATGGCAACGCCGGGCCCCTTGAAGTCATGCACGTCCATGATTAGCGGCTCGCCGCCGCCCGCGGGATGGTATTGCAGGGTAACCTTGCCGGGGCCGGGGATCTTGGTTTCGCTGGCGCGGTATATGTCGCCATAGGCGTGGCGGCCGATGACGATCGGCTTGGACCAGTGCGGCACCAGTCGCGGCACGTTGCTGCAGATGATCGGCTCGCGGAAGATGGTGCCGTCCAGGATGTTGCGGATGGTGCCGTTCGGGCTGCGCCACATCTTCTTGAGCTTGAACTCCTCCACCCGGGCCTCGTCGGGCGTGATGGTGGCGCATTTCACGCCCACGCCGTATTGGCGGATGGCATTGGCCGAATCGACGGTGACCTGGTCGTCGGTCCGGTCGCGGTATTCTATGCCGAGGTCGTAGTATTTTAGATCGATATCGAGGTAGGGCAGGATCAGCTTGTCCTTGATGAAGCCCCAGATGATGCGGGTCA
>CAXSDH010000094.1:0-14468 GCA_964235765.1 uncultured Acetobacteraceae bacterium | reverse complement strand
GCCGCCGGCCCGGTCACCGACATCGTGTTCACCCAGCCACAGCCGGCGCATCCCCTGATGCGCGAGCAGGCGACGCTCGGCCACGTCGCGCCCGTGGGCGGCATCGGGCCCTATCAGTGGTCGCTCGTCTCTCGCCTGGACGGCAAGTACGACGTGGAACCCGTCAGCGGCCGGGTGTTCGGTTACTGGGCCCCGCTGGGCGCCACGGCCGACGTCATCGAGGTGGTCTGCATCGATGGGGCGGGCAGCCGATTCCAGAAACGCGTGCCGATCCGCAAGACCGACGCCGCGCGCTACTTGTTCTTCGGCGGCCGCCGCGTGGTCGATTCCAACGTGAACAACACGTTCCTGCAGCTAGCCTGGACCATCCAGGCCTATGGCGGGGACCATAATTGGCGGACCGACGCGGTGACGGTCTCCGATCCCCGGTTCGAGATGTCCTACGGCGCGGTGCGCCCGGCCAAGAACGTGATGCCGCCTTTGGGCAGCTACCCGCTCACGGTCACCTCCCGCAGCGCCAGCGGCGACGTGCTGTCGCTGGATGTGGTGGTCCAGGTGGCGCCGTTCACGCCCATCGACCGGATCCAGTTCCTGCCCGGAACCGTCAGCACGTCGCAGGCGCCAGGCGTGGTGCTCGGGCGCGCGCTGGCGACCACGCCGAGCAACACGCCGACCTGGTCTCTGGAGGGCGACGGCGGCGGCGCGGTCGTGATCAACGCCCGGACCGGCGAGGTCACCATCGCCAAGCCGCTGCCGGCGGGCCCGTTGGCCATCGTCATCAAGGTCGTGGACCGGCGGGCGGCCTACAGCCAGGGCATCGCCATCCCCGTCCAGCAGGGAACGGTGCTGCCGCCCAAGAACATGCGGATGGCCGTGTCCTCCGCGTTGCGCAATGCCGGCATGGGGCAAGCCGTGGGCAAGCCGACCGTGCTGGGCGTGACCGGCAAGCCCCGCTGGTCGATAGGCCAGAACAACTTTAACGCGGCGAGCGAGACCGGCGCCTATGCCCTGCCTCGCCGCTACGCGATCGACGCGGTGACCGGCGTGGTGACGGCGCCGGGCCTGCTCTCGGCGCAAACGGACCAGCTCGTCATCACCTGCACCGACGGCATCAATACCTGCACCCGCAGCTTCGACGTGCCGGTGGCCGCCGCCCCCAGAGGCCCCGTTTTCCACGTGGGCCGCGGCATGGCGGCAGCGCACGGGCCGCTCGGCTTCGAGCACCTCAAGGATGTCTATTACAAGTTCCAGACCGCCCGGCGCGAAGGCGATTGGCCGACTGTGCTCATCTATGCCGACGACGACCCCAACTACTACGCCAACGATACCGGCGGGGACTACGCGCTGCGCTACGGCTGGCACGGGCCGCTGACCATCCGCGGCGTGTCGAAAGGGGCCAAGCAGCCCCGCCTGGGCGGCCCCGTCGATTGCGCCGCCGGCGGCAGCGACATGAGCGGCAAGGCGTTCTTCATCTTCAACCAGGGCGACTTCGTGCTGGAGAACGTGGAGGTCAGCCACGTCCATGGCGGCGGCGACCCGGCCGGCGGCTGGCCAAGCCACGGGCTGACGGGCGTCCGCAAGGACGAGAAAAGCTATGGCAACCTCACGGTCCGCCGCTGCCGCATCGTCAGTTGCGACAACGGCATCCACACCGGCGCGAGCCCGGGCAACGTCGTGATCGAGGATTGCGAGATCGGCGGTGGCGGCACCGCCTACGTCGGCTCCGGGGCCACCCACAACGTCTATCTCGGCGACGGCTGGCGGGTCGAAGCCCGGCGCAACATCTTCCACGGCGCGACCAACGGGCACGATTTCAAAAGCCGAATGGCCTACGGCCTGCTCGAGGACAACCGCTTCTATGATGGGGAGCGCGGCTCCGCCTCGGCGCAGATCGACCTGCCAGACGGCGGCAAGTATCTGGTCCGGCGCAACAAGTTCCATAAGGGCGCGAATGCCCAGAACGGCTCGAGCCTGCAATTCTGCGCCGAGATGCTCAGCGAGCATGCACAGAACACGTTGGAGACCGAGGACAACGAGTTCTTCGTCACGACGCCCGCGGGCAACCATTTCGGCCCGCCTTGTGCGCTCCGCCATTACGGCCGGCTCAACGCCTTGGGGGAGCAGAGCCAGTTCCTCTCGAAGGGGAACGCCTTCTACTTGTCGCCGGGTGCAACCAAGTTCCAGGAGATACACGCCGCCGGCCACACGCAAGCCATCGCCGAGACCGGCACCGTCACGCTCACCGCGCCGCCCGCCCTGGACTTCACGCGGCCCTGGGGGCCGGGACAAGTGCAACGGCTGGGCTGGCTCACCTTCGTGGCCGACAACAGCAAGACGTACGACAACTTCACGCTGGTTCAGATCGATCCCGGCGCCGACGACATCCGCTTGCAAGCCGCCAGCCCGGCCGGAACCGTGCTCGCCCGTTGCTCCGCCTATGGCGCGTCCTGGTTCACCCTGGGCAAGGCCCAGCCGGACCCGCGGACCAACCCCTTCGCCGTCGGCGCCGTTTGGTCGCTGAGCCAAGACAAGAACTACTACGGGCAAGTGCCCTGGGCGCCCCCCGGACGGTACGCCATCGATGCGCAAGGCGTGGTGACGGTGGCCGGGCCCCTGGCAAGGGGCGTGGACCTGATCCAGGTCCGCGCGACGTCCCCGGCCGGCGCGGTATGCGATTACCGGTTCCACGTGTCGGTGCTGTGACGCCGAACGTATCGAGGCTCCCGGCAGAACCGGGCAGACCCTAGGTCGAGGCACGGAGCGGACGGGCGGCTTGCGGCGAGAGGATAGGGAAGCGCCGCAGCTATCCGGCGCGGATTACGGGATTTTTTCGCGGCTTGCCGAAGCCGGTCCGTCGCGATCACCCCGCAAGGCGACGCTGCCCGGAAGGCCGCCGACCCGATCCACGACGAAGCCGTGATGAAGCATTTCATCGCCAACTTATCGGCGGAGCAGCGGGATGCGCTGGCCTCGCTTGCAGCTTGCTCGTCTGCGAGACCATGAACGGCGCCTCGGGCTTCACTTCATCGGCGTAACGCGGTTTAATCCACCGCCGACATGAGGGGTGGGGCCATGCTGATGCGTTTCTGGATCGCCGCCGTGCTTGCATTTGCAGCGGCCGGGCCGGCCGCCGCGCAGCAGAACCCGTCCTTTAACCTCGTCAACCGGGCCGGCAGCGCCATCAGCGAAGTATACGCCACCCCGGCCGGGCTGGCGAATTGGGGCCGGGACCGGTTGGGCAATGCGAGCATTCCGCCAGGCCAGACCTACCCGGTCCGCCTGCCGGCGGACGGCAATTGCGTGTACGACATCAAGGTCGTGTACGCGAACGGCCAATCGGACGAACGCCGGGCCATGAACACCTGCGCCGTGGAAAACGTCGCCTTCCCCTCCGGGCGCGCCACCGCGGGCGGAGGCAATGCCGGGGGCGGCAGCGCCGGCGGCGCGCAACAGGCCACGAACGACCCCTCGTTCCGCCTGGTGAACCGCGGGCGGAGCGACATCAACGAAGTGTACGCCAGCGCTGCAGGCGTCGATAGCTGGGGCCGGGACCGGCTGGGCGACGATACGGTCGCGGCTGGCGCCACCAAGGTGATCCGGCTGCCGAACGGCCAGTGCCTATACGACGTGCGGGTGGTGTTCGCCAATGGCGAGGCGACGGAGCGCCGCCGGCTGAACCTCTGCACCATCACCGACCTGCGCGTGCCTTAAACGCTTTGCCGCCCCCCGCCGGTCCGCTAATGTCCGGCTGACTGCGGCCCCGCTCGACGCGGTAACGGACCGCGGAGGGGGAACGATGGGGACCACGCTGAGCGTAGCCGCCCAGGCCGCGGCGGCCGACCGTGCCCGGCGGCGGCGCAACTACGCGCGCCATTACTGGCCGTTCATCCTCCCCGCCGGTTTGGTCGTCTTCGCGGTGATCCTGTTCCCATGGGTCTTCACCCTCTTCATGTCGGTCCACGACTGGCACATCGGCGGCACCCGCACCTTTGCCGGCCTCGCCAACTATACCCGCATGCTCACGGACGAACGCTTCCAACAGGCCATGTGGCGCACGCTTTACTTCACGAGCCTCTCCGTCCTGCTCCCGCTCGTGTTCGGGGTCGCCGCTGCGGTCTGCTTCCACCGCAACTTCCGCGGCCGTGGCCTGGCGCGGACCTTGTTCATCATGCCGATGATGGCGACCCCGGTCGCGATCGCGCTCGTCTGGACCATGATGTTCCACCCTCAACTGGGCGTGCTGAACTATCTCCTTTCGACCATCGGCCTGCCGCCCTCGTCCTGGGTGTATGCGTCGAGCACGGTCATCCCGACCCTCGTCATGGTCGAGACGTGGCAGTGGACCCCGCTCGTGATGCTCATCGTCCTGGGCGGCCTGGCGAGCCTGCCGACCGATCCATACGAAGCCGCCGTGCTGGACGGCGCCAATTTGTGGCAAGTGTTCTGGCACATCACCCTGCCGCTGGTATGGCCGTTTATCATGGTCGCGGCAGTCATCCGAGGTATCGACGCCTTGAAGGCCTTCGATACGATTTTCGTCATCAGCAACGGCGGCCCGGGCACGGCAAGTGAAACACTGAATATCCTCCTGTATCTGCAAGCATTCAGCTTCTACGACATCGGCTACGCCTCGGCCATAGTGGCCGTGTTCTTCGTGCTTATACTATCTATTACGACGCTCATGCTTTATTTCAGGCAGCGGAACCAGTTGGCGTGAGCACCCTCGCAAGCCCCAGGGCCAGCCGCGTGCTCGGCCGCATCGGCCTGTACGCTTCGGTCATCGTGCTGGTCTCTCCGGCGGTCCTGGTGTTCCTGTGGATGCTGTCGCTTTCGCTCAAGAACGAGGTCGACAATACCGCCTTCCCGCCGGTGTTCATTCCCAATCCGCCCACGCTCGCGAACTTCATCGATGTATTCCAGAGGAACGATTTCCTGAGCTATACCTGGAACTCCGTCATTGTGTCGTTCACCGCCACCGGCCTTGCGCTGTTGATCGGCGTACCCGCCGGCTACGGCATCGCCAAGGCGAACGCCACCCGCGCCGCGCTGCTGATCCTGATCGCACGGATCACCCCGGGCCTATCCTACCTCATCCCACTGTTCCTGCTGTTCCAATGGCTGGGGATGACCGGCACGCTGACGCCGATCGTCGTCACGCATCTCGTCATTACGGTGCCGATCGTCGTCTGGATCATGATCGGCTTCTTCGAAGGCCTCCCTTCGGAGCTGGAAGAAGCGGCGCTGGTGGACGGCGCAACCATCTGGCAGGCATTCCGGCACGTGGCACTGCCGCTGGCCCGGCCGGGCATCACCGTCGCCACCATCTTGGCCTTCATCTTCAGTTGGAACAACTTCATCTTCGGCGTCGTGCTGGCCGGGCGAGAGACCCGCACCCTGCCCGTCGCCGTCTATAACGTGCTGACGTTCGAGCAGGTCAGTTGGGGCCCGCTGGCCGCGGCGGCCCTGCTCGTGACCCTCCCCGTATTGCTGCTGACGCTCCTCATGCAAAAGGAGATCGTGGCCGGGCTCACGGCCGGCGGCGTGAAGTAGCGGCCGGTTCCCCGGCCGCTACGGCGGCCTCAGGCGTGAACGGCCTTTCGGACGGCATCGCCCGTCGACGAGCCGCCGCTCGACTTCTTCGCCGGCGCGCTGGCCTCGCTCATGATGCCGCGCAGGTCCCGCAGAAACGCCTGGCCCTTGACGGTGCGCTGCACGAGGACGCTGCGGCGGTCGGCCGGGTCCACCTTGCGCCGGGCCAGCTCGAGCTCGCCCAATCGATCGAGCGCGCGGGTAATGGCCGGCTTCGACACGTTTAGATCGGCCGCCAGTCCTCGGACAGTATGGGCGCCATCATTCAGATAGCAGGTCAAGAAAACGCCAAGTTGACGCGCCGAAAGGTCGGGGCCATCACGGCGCACGAGCGACACGATCGTGTCGCGAAGGATGCCGACCATCTGGTCGGCGTTTTGAGAGATCGGCACGTGTAATCCTTCCTTGTTAAAGGGGCGCTCTGCACCGAATGGTGCAATCGACTCCGATGCGTGGGTAATTGGTGGTGAACCAATTTATTACACTCTCCCCTCGCCAGGAATACCCCCGCCCACGCAAGCGTGATTGAATTACCTGAGTTTGCTGTGGTTCAACCCTAAAAACGGCTTAATGTTTCCACATAGGCATGAAGTGTTCGTAATCCCAACGCCTCGCCGCCCTCCGGACGGCCTGCCCGACCGGTGTCGTTCCACGCGTAGGTGTCGAGGTGGGCCCAAGGCACGCCCGGCGCGACGAACCGCTGCAGGAACAAAGCAGCCACGATCGCGCCACCAAACGGTTTCGACGACACGTTGTTCAGGTCGGCGATCGGGCTGGCGAGCCAGGCATCGTAGCCGGCGTGCAACGGCAACCGCCACAACGGATCGTGCGCCGCCACACCGGCCCGCAACAACCCTTCGGCCAGCCCTTCATCAGGCGTGAACAACGCTGGCAGGTCCGGACCGAGCGCGACCCGGGCCGCCCCGGTCAGCGTAGCCGCATCCAGCAACAGGTCCGGCCGCCGGTCCGAGGCTTCGGCCAGCAGGTCGCACAGCACCAGCCGCCCTTCGGCGTCCGTGTTGCCGACCTCCACCGTCAGGCCCCGCCGGGTACGCAGCACATCGAGCGGCCGCATCGCCCTTCCGGACACCATGTTCTCCACGCAGCCGATCCGCACCTCCAACCGCACCGGCAGGTCGGCCTGCATGATCGCGCTGGCCAGGCCCAGCATGAGCGCCGCCCCACCCATGTCCTTTTTCATCCGCAGCATCGCCCCGGGCGGCTTCAGGTCGTAGCCGCCCGAGTCGAAGCAGACCCCCTTGCCGCAGAGCGACACCAGCTTCGATCCCGGCCCGGCATCGCTGCCCGACCACGTGAACAGCGCCACGAGCGGCTTGCGCTCGGCCCCCTCGCCCACGGCGGCGATGGCCGGATACTCCGCCGCCAGCCGATCCCCGGCAACCGTCTCGCATTGGGCGCCGAACCGCCGCCCGAGCGCCTCCGTCGCTGCGGCCAGTTCCGCCGGGCCGAGCAGGTTGGCGGGCGTATTGATCAGGTCGCGCACCAGCCACGCCGCCCCCGCCCCCGCTATCGCCGTCGCCACTGCGCAGGCTTGGTCCCCGAACCCGGCCAGCAGGGCCGGCCCGCGCTCAGGCCGGGTCAGCCGGGTGAACTGGTAGGCGCCGAGGCAGAAGCCCTGCACGGCTGCGGCCATATCGAAATCACCGGGCTCGAGCCGCCACGCCGAACCCTCCGGCAGCGCCGTCGGCAACATGCCGTGCGCGTAGCACGAGCGGTCCGCCCCAAGCCCCAGGAGGGCGCCGACCACCCCTGCCGGGCCCGGCAGCAGCACCAGTTGCCCGGCCGCCGCCTTGAACCCGCCGGCACGCACGAAGGCCGCCTGAGCCGGGTTCAGCGCCTCGAGCGCCGCTTGCAGCCCCTCCGGGCGCACGGACACCAACGGGAGCGCAGGTGAACCCGGCGCCGCGAAGCAGTCCACCTCACGATCGAACATCGTTTCGCCGTTCATGCCTGCCCATCCCCTGCTCCGCACAGAAGTTACGGTTCCAGGATAGGTTGCAGCAAGCGGCCCCGGCATCGCCCGAGCATCGCCCGCCAGCGCTTGCATTCCGAGGCGGCAGGGCCAAACCTCTCCGCATGCTGGGCTTCCCCTCCCGGGTCAAGGCAGTGCTCGGGCCCACCAACACCGGCAAGACCCACCTTGCGATGGAGCGGATGCTCGCCCATGCCTCGGGCATCATCGGCTTTCCGCTGCGGCTGCTCGCGCGGGAGAACTACGATCGCATGGTGGCGCAAAAGGGCGTGCGCGCCGTGGCCCTGATCACCGGGGAGGAGAAGATCGTCCCCGCCGGCGCCCGCTGGTTCTCCTGCACCGTAGAGGCCATGCCGCTCGATATGCCGGCCGAGTTCGTCGCCGTGGACGAAATCCAACTCTGCGCGGACCCCGATCGCGGCCATGTGTTCACCGAACGCCTGCTGCACGCCCGCGGCCTGGTGGAGACCATGTTCCTCGGCGCCGAAACCATCCGGTCCCTGCTGCAACGCCTCGTCCCGCACGCCGAGATCGAGACCCGCCCGCGCCTCTCGCAGCTCACCTACGCCGGCCCGGCCAAGCTGGTCCGCCTGCCGCCGCGCAGCGCCGTCGTGGCATTCAGCGCCGGCGAGGTCTACGCCATCGCCGAGCTGATCCGCCGTCGGCGCGGCGGGTGCGCCGTGGTCATGGGCCGCCTTTCGCCCCGCACCCGCAACGCCCAGGTGCAACTCTATCAGAACAAGGAAGTCGATTTCCTGGTCGCCACCGACGCGGTCGGCATGGGCCTCAACATGGACGTGGACCATGTGGCGTTTGCCCGGCTGACCAAGTTCGACGGCCACCGGCCGCGTTGGCTGACCCCGCCCGAGGTGGCGCAGATCGCCGGCCGGGCCGGGCGCGGAATGCGCGACGGCACCTTCGGCAGCACCGCCGATTGCCCACCCCTCGATGACGACCTGGTCCGCGCCGTCGAGAACCACGCCTTCGAGCCGCTGGAGCAGCTGTATTGGCGCAACGCCGCGCTCGACCTATCCAGCGTGGACGCTCTGCTGGCCAGCTTGCAGGCCGCGCCGCGCCGGCCGGGCCTGGTCCGCGGCCCCGATGCGGTGGACCTGCAAACCCTGATGGCGCTGGCCCGCGAGCCCGACATCCGCGCCCTCGCCCGCGGCCGCCGCCTGGTGCGCCTGCTGTGGGAAACCTGCGGCATCCCCGACTTCCGCAAGCTGGCCGACGACACCCACACCCGCCTCTGCGCCCGGGTGTTCCAGCATCTGGCCCGCGACGGGGCGGTGCCGGCAGACTGGCTGGAAGGCGGCATCGGCGGCCTGGCCCGCGCCGACGGCGATATCGACACCCTCATGCAGCGCCTCTCCGGGGTCCGCATCTGGGCCTACATCGCTGCCCGGGCGGACTGGGTGCCGGACGCGCCCGCCTGGCAGGCCCGCACCCGGCAGGTCGAGGACCTGCTGTCCGACGCACTGCATGAGCGGCTGACCGCCCGCTTCGTGGACCGCAGGGCCGCCCACCTGATGCGGCGCCTGGACGAAAGCCCCGGCGAGGACCTGCTCTCGGCCGTGACCGCGCGGGGCGAGGTGGTGGTCGAGGGCCACCCGGTCGGCCACGTCGGCGGCTTCGCCTTCCTGCCCGATCCGCTGGCCGAAGGGCCGGAACGCCGGCTGGTGCTGCGCGCCGCGCGGCGCGCGCTGCGGGAGTGGATGCCCCGCCGCGTGCTGGCGCTCGAGGCGGCGGCGGACAGCGCATTCTCCTGGAGCGCCGACCATAGGCTAGGTTGGGATGGCGTGCCCGTCGCGCGGCTGCGGCCCGGACCCAGCCTCGCCCGCCCCGCCGTCGAGGTGATCGACAGCGAGTACCTGGATGGTCCCCGGCGCGAGCAGGTTCGGCTGCGCCTGCATCGTTACGTCGCCGCCATCATCGAGCGGGATCTGGCGCCGCTCTTTGCGGCCGAGGCCGCCGCCGCGTGCGACGCGGCACTGCGCGGCCCGCTTCACCGCCTGGTCGAAGCCGGCGGCGTCGTGCCCGGCCCGACCGAGGCCTGGATCGCGCCGGGGTTGCGCGGGCCGCTCAAGGCGCTCGGCCTGCGCGCCGGGCGGTTCGCCCTGTTCCTGCCGGCGCTGCTCAAGCCGCAGGCGGCGGCGACGCGGGCGGCGCTCTGGGCCTTGCAGCAGGGCCTGCCCACGCCGGCGCTGCCCGCGCCCGGGCTGGTGTCGCTGCCGTCTCCCGCCTGGCCGCCGGGTTTCGCGGCCGCGATCGGGTGGGTGGCGGCCGGCCCGGTGCTGCTGCGGCTGGACATCGCCGAGCGCATCGCCGCCGAGCTCGCCTGGGCGACCCGGCAGCGCGCCGCCCCCGTACCTGAAGGCCTGGCCTCCCGCCTCTCCGTGCGCAGCGAGGCCCTGCCGGCCGTGCTGCGCGGCCTTGGCGTACGCCTGGCCCCTGCCCCCGCGCTGACCGCCGGCCAGTTCGGCCCACCGGCGCCGCCGATGATGCAACCGGCGCGCGCCCTGCGCGCCGCGCCGCCGCGACCGGCAGCGGCTCCGGTCCGCCCTGACGGACCCTTCGCCGCGCTGGTGTCGCTGAGGCGGTAAGGTGGTGGCAGATCAAGGCCCGGAGGACCTGGCATGGCAGCGGCTCGACAAATGGCTGTGGTGCGCCCGCTTCTTGAAAAGCCGGTCGGACTGCGCGCGGCTGGTGGCCGAAGGGCTGGTGCGGATCAACCGCCAGCCCACCGATAAGCCGCACGCGCGGCTGCGCCCCGGCGACGTGCTCACCTTGCCGCTGCGGGGCGAGGTGCGCGTCCTGCGCGTCCTGGCGATAGCGGCGCGGCGCGGCCCCGCGCCGGAAGCGCGCGCGCTCTATGCCGAGGTCGAGGAGGCGCCGGGCCACGACGGCTTGCGCCTTGACTGAAAGCTCTGCATATCGCGCTGACCGGCGACGGCCGGCTCGGCACACCCCGAACGGCGGCAAACCCCGAGCGGCGGCACATAGGGAGCCTGCGATGACCTACGTGGTCACCGAGAACTGCATCAAGTGCAAATTCATGGACTGCGTGGAGGTGTGTCCGGTGGACTGCTTCTATGTCGGCGAGAACATGCTGATGATCCACCCGGACGAGTGCATCGACTGCGGCGTGTGCGAGCCGGAATGCCCCGCCGAAGCCATCGTGCCCGACAGCGACGATCGCGCCGCGGCCTGGGCCGAACGCAACCGCGTTTTTTCCATGCAATGGCCGAACATCACCCGCAAGGGCGAGGCCCCGGCCGATGCGGACGAGTGGAAGGACAAGCCCGGCAAGGAGGAGCTGTTCTCCCCGGAGCCCGGCAAGGCCTGACGAGCGCCGCCGCTTGCCCAAGGGGTGGACCTGCTCCAGGCAAGCTGTGACTTTTCCCAAAATACATGCTATGGGCTCGGCATCAGTTCGCAATGCCTGATCGAGCCGGCCCGTGACGAGGGCTGGGGTGCGGCTGTTGTTCCAGTTTAAAAGCAGAGGGCCTGCCGTATGGCAGGCCAGGAGTTGTCCCTGAAGGTGTCCAGCAAAACCGTAGCCACGAAGACCCTCGCGCCAGCCAAGTCGCTTCCTGCCGCGAACGCCATGGCCCAGGCTAATGAGACACAGGCAAACGACCGGCAGGCAGACGGTGTCTTGATCGCGGGTGCCGTCCCGGCTCCTGTAGAGGAGGCCGCGGCGGAAACGCTGGCGCCCCCGCCCGTGGCGGCCCCCGTCGCGCCTGCGCCCACCCCGGATATCGAGCCGCCTTTCCGCTCGCCGCCGAAGATGCCCGGGCACATGCCGGGAATGCATGGCCGGCCGCAGATCGTGCCGCGCGCCATGGCCGCGAAGGAGAACTTCGTCGAGGGCGACTACGTGGTGTATCCCACGCACGGGGTCGGCAAGGTCGAGCGCATCGCGACCGAGGAGATCGCCGGCCACAAGTTGGACCTGATCCACATCACCTTCGAAGAGAACCGGATGACCCTGCGGGTCCCGGTCTCGAAGGCGCGCACCGCCGGGCTGCGCAAGCTGGCCACGCGCAAGACCTTCGACGAGGCCTTGGCGCTGCTGAAGGGCCGGGCCCGCATCAAGCGCACCATGTGGTCCCGCCGGGCGCAGGAATACGAGCAGAAGATCAACTCCGGCGACCCGATGCAGATCGCCGAAGTGGTTCGCGACCTGCACCGCAACGCCGGCCAGCCTGACCAGAGCTTCAGCGAGCGGCAGATCTACGAGGCGGCCATGGACCGGCTCGCCGCCGAACTCGGCGCGCTGGACAAGACCGACAAAGCCACCGCGGCGATCAAGCTCGGCGACTACCTCAAGACGATCGTCAAGGGCGCCGCTGTCGAGCTGGACGCCGACGGCGAGCCGGAGAACGACCCGGAAAGCGGGCCGGAAAACGCGCCGGAAAGCGCGCTGGAAAATGGGGCAACGAACGGAACGGACCCCGGGACCGTGGGTTAGCCGCTGGCCGGGTCCCTACCGTGCAAGCGGATCAGGCCGCATCCGCTCACCGGCGGCGAGCCAGGCGCTGCTCGTACCACTGCACCAGCCGCGTCGCCGGGAACAGCAGAACGAAGTAGATGATCGCGACCACGGTGTAGGTCTCGAGCGGGCGATACGTATCGGCGGTGATCAGCACGCCCTGGTAGAGCAGGTCGGGAACCGCGATCGTGCTGACCAGCGACGTGTTCTTCAACTGGATGATCGACTGGTTCATGAACGGTGGCACCATGCGCCGCACCGCCTGCGGCAGCACCACCAGCCGCATCACGTGCCGCCAGCGCAGGCCGAGCGCCCGCGCGGCGTCCCACTGGCCGGGCTCGATGGAGACGATGCCGCCGCGGAAAATCTCGGCATAGAACGCGCCCGTATAGAGCGACAAAACCAGGGTTGCGGCGACGGCCGCCGGGATTTGCACGTTCAGGATAACGGGCAGCGCGTAATAGAACCAGACGATTTGCACCAGCAGCGGCGTGCAGCGGAATATCTCGATGAAGCCGATCAGCGGCGCGTTGATCCACCAGGACCGCGACAGCCGCGCGAGCCCGAGCGCCAGCCCGATGGCCAGGCCCAGCAACACCGTGCCCGCCGTGTAGGCCAGGGTATAGCCGATGCCGACCCAGAACAGGTGCGTGTAGCGGAGCAGGAAGCCGAAGCTCCACTCGTAACCCATGCCTAAAATCCGTCTCCCGTCCGCGGGAAAGGGAGCAGCCGAATGGTCAGAACACCACTTCCTTCGGGATGTCCTCGGGCGTCACCCCATTCAACGCCAGACCGCCTAGCAGCCACTCGCGGATCTGCCCCACGCCGCGATTATAGTCGATCCAGGCGTTGATCACGTCCACGAACCGCGTATCCGCCTCGCGCCGGACGCCCAGGTTGCTCGGCAGCGCCACGAGCGGGTTGGTCAGCAGGTGATACGGCCCGAGTGCCCGGTTCCGCGCCACCGTGCTCAGGCCGAGGATGGCGGCCAGGATGAACACGTCCGCCCGGCCGGACTGGAAGGCCAGCGTCGCCTCGTCCCGCGTCTTGAACCCGGTGATCTCGGCCTTGGGCGCGAAGCGCCGCGCCGCGGTCTCATGCAAGGACCCGAGGTCGCAGGCGATCCGCATGCCGGGCTTGTTGATGTCGTCCCAGGTCGTCGGGTCAAAGCCCTTCTTGGCCAGGCATCCGTACGGATGGATGAAGTACGGCCGGGTGAACCCGATCGCCAATGCGCGCTGGGGCGTCGGGTTCAGCGCGAAGGCGAGGTCGATCTTGTTGCTCTGCAAGTCCAGCACCGAGCCGCCATAGGTGCTTTCCACATACTCCAGCTTGGCGTCGAACACTGTGGCGATGCTCTTGGCGAACTCGATCGCCGCCCCCTTCCATTCGCCGGTCGCGAGGTCCTTGGCAAAATAGGGCAGCTCGCCCGGCAGGGCGGCGATGCGCAGCACCTTCGTGCGGGTCACCCGGTCGATGGTGCTCTCGTTGCCGGTCTGCGCCTGCGCCGTGCCGATCAGCGCGGTCGGCAGCGCGGCCGGCAGCGCAGCCGACAAGGCGATGGCGGCGCCCGCGAGGCCCCGGCGCGTGATGGTCATCCCAATCCTCCTACTTACCCACGTTCCAGGTCGGCTCCTGCACCGCCACCGCGGCCGGATACACCGTGCGGTAGGCGCCGTTCACCACCTGCTGGATCACCGGCGTCGCTTCCACGTTCTGGCCCGTCTCGTCGAAGCGCACGCCGCGCCACGGCATGATGGTCTGGTCGCCGGACACGTTGGTCGCCACCAACGCTTTCCGGATGTCGTCGGGCTTGGCCGACCCGGCACGGTTGATCGCGTCCGTCAGGATCTGCATCGCCACCACCTGGCGGGAGGTGTTGTCGTTCAGGTCCTTGCCGCTCCTCGCCTTGTAGGCCGCATTCACGGCGGTGATCGCCGGGCGAGACTTCACGGCGTCGCCGGCAAAGCTCGAACGGCTGAACACGCCCTCGGCCAGCGGCCCGGCCGCGGTCAGGAAGGCCTGCTCCTGGAACCCGGCCGCTTGCGCCATCACCACCGGCGTATACCGCATCTCAGACAAGCTGCGCATCAGCAGGATCGCATCCGAGGTGTAGCTGGATGGCATGATTACGTCCGCCTTGGCCGCAGCCAGGCGTTGCGCCTCTGCCGACAGCGAGGGCGAGTTGGCGCGGTACTTGATATCCGCCGCCACCGTCATCTTGTTGTCGGCCGCCAGCTTGCGCTGCACGGTGCTGCTGTCAGTACCAAAGATGCTGTCTTCATAGAACAGCGCCACGCTCTTGACCGGCCGCCCCGTCTTGGCGCCGACCTCCTTGAAGAAGTCGAACATCGCCTCGGTGAACATCTCGTCGTGCGGGCTGGTGCGGAA
>CAXSDH010000093.1:7192-14509 GCA_964235765.1 uncultured Acetobacteraceae bacterium | reverse complement strand
ATCAGAATCAGACCGGGTCGAGCCGGGTCAACCCGTTATGCGTCCTGACCCTAGTTCAAGCCAAACAGCGGCGGTTGTCATTTAACTGATTTCAGAGCGGATGCACGGCCGCGCCTTCTACGGCGTCATTTGCGGGGCGCCACCGTTGCAGGCTCGGGCCTGACGGCCGCTCTCACCGGGTCCCGGTTGGTGCGCCTGATCCGAGACAGATACTGCGGCGTGATCCCCAGGTATGACGCGATCAGGTGCTGGGGAATGCGACGCCACCCGTCCGGAAGCTCCGCCACCATGGCGGCATAACGCTCCTCCGCGTTGAGCACCCGCATAGACAAGTAGCGCTGGTGCTTCTGATTGAACGCGTCCTCGGCCATCCGCAGCCCCAGGCGCAGCCATTCAGCGTGACGGGCAAATGCCTTATGGCGCAGTTCGTAGGGCCAGACCTGCAACGTGCAGGCGGTCACCGCCTCAATGCAGGCGTCGGCCGGCAGTCCGCGGGACGCGCCGCTGAAGGCCAGCGCGAACGTGCCGGGGAAGAGCAGGTCCAGCACGATCCGTTCGCCCCGCGGCGACACGCCGTACACCTGGAGGATGCCGTCGAGCAGAAAGCCGTACTCGTGCCGGGCCTGGCCAATCTGGCAGAACGCCTCGCCCTTGCGCAGACCTCGTCGCTCGCTGGCGCGCGCCAGCCATTCCGCTTCCTCGCGCGGCAGGTTGGAACGCCGGGTGATGTAGTCGACGAGCAGATGCATGGCTGTGTCGCCAGACTGCCACGTCCCGGGTGTTTCCGCACTCGGTCTGATCTGGACCCACCGAGCGGATCGCCACCCTCATTTCGGGACACGGACCCGGCTGATCAAGAGGGTGGCGGCCACGAACCAGCAGGCTGCCACGCCGAACGCCAGTCCATACGCAACTTGAACGGGGACAACGCTCCTGGCCAGCGTGATCAGCGCCCCCGTGGTCAGCGGTCCGGCCATCTGCGGTAGGACCATGCAAACATGCCAGATGCCCAGGCTGCGCCCAGCATCCGGACCACCGGGCAGGACCCGCAGCGCGAGCGCCCAGTCCGCCGCGCCGAACACGCCGTGGGCCACGCTGAACACCAGCATCGCGGCCACCACAGGGGCAATGGCGGGCGAAAACGCGATCAGGGCATAGAAGGTGGCGGACAGCGCCATGACCCAGCCTGCACCGCGTACGACCTGCAGCACGCCGCAGCGGCGAATCAGCCAGCCCGCGGCCAGGCTGGCCGGTATGCCGGCGAGCGCTCCGGCCGCTAACAAGCCGGGCAGCAGCGCCGCCGCCTGCACCTGGGTCAGCCCGAGCACGAACTGCAGGTAGAACGCCAGGAACGCCAGGATAGACCACACGCCCATGTTGGTCAGCAACCTGGCGATCAGAGCCCAGTAGAAGTCCTGATGGCCGGCCCACGCCAAACGGAAGCCGCGCAGGAACCGACGCACGCCAGACTCCGCCATGCGCGCGCCGGGCGGCGGCTCCCGCAGCCATGCCAGGGTCGCTGCCAGGCACAGGATGTTCAGCAGGCCGAGCCACAGCAGCACGGGCCCGGGCCGGCCGGGGTCGTAGGCGGCCAGCAGCATCAGGTTCCCCGCGATCGTGCCCGCGATGCCCAGCGCATTCATCCACCCGCTCGCCGTGCCGTGCTGTCCAGACGGCACCACGTCCGGGATCAGCCCGGCAAACGGTCCGGCGGCCCAGTTCCACCACAGCTGCAGGTTCAGGTAGGCCAGGACATACCATGTCAGCGTCTCCCGGCTCGCCCAGTCCAGGAACACCAACGCGACGCTCGTGCCGGCCACGCCGGCCACAAGGAAGCCACGCCGCCGACCCTGTGGCCGGCGTGACCGGTCCGACAGCGCGCCGGCCAGGGGCGTCACCAGCAGCGACACCAGCGCGCCCGCCGCCAGCACGCAGCCGGATGCAAGCTCCGCCAGTGCCCGGTCACCACCCAGCATGGCGAGCACCTGGTTCGGCACCAGCACGGTAGGCACGGTCAGCCACTGGGCGTTCCAGCCGAACCACAGCAGGGACATCGCGGCCAGGCGCGGGGAAGACAAGGAAGCCATGCGGCATCGTGCCCCGTCCCGGCCTCCGTGTCGCGAGCAAAGGAAGACGGAAAGCGTCGGGCTCCGCCAAGGGTTCAGCCCAGCGATGACGGCGTGGGACGGTGAACGCCGTGCGTCAGCTCTGAAACTAGTTGAATGACAGGAGCCTTCACCGGAACCAATGTTGCCGCGTGTCACGGACCGAGACCAAAGAGATGAGCACCTATTCCCGTCAGCCGGTCCCTGACGGAAGTGCGACTTGAACGGAGGGCGACGATGCGCCGGAAGCGTCTTGAGATACTTGTCGCCAGGCTGATGCCGGCTGGCGTGCTGGGCGTGTCGATGGCCCTTGCACCGGCGGCCCAGGCCACCGCGGCGGTGGGCGCGCCTTCACCGGGACAGCCCGCGCAGGCCGACGTGGCGGCCCGGTTGTCGTCCATCCGCGACGCGGTCACCGCTGCAGTGGCGACGGACGGGCCGGAGGACCTGCAGGGACCGCTGCTCCGCCGGGTATGGTGGGGCAACCATGGCTGGGGTCGTCCCTGGCGCTGGGGTGGCGGCGGCTGGCGTAACGGTGGCTGGGGCAACGGCGGGGGAGGCAATTGGCACCCCTGGGGCAACGGCGGCTGGGGCAACTGGCACCCGTGGGGCAATCTCTGAGGGCGCCCGCCATGGCACACCAAGCCCAGTCGGCGGCAGGGTACGGCGACGACGGCCGACCCTGTGTCGAGATGGTCGTCATGCAGCCGACCGCCTTCTGCAACATCGCCTGCACATACTGCTATCTGCCAGCGCGAAACGACCGTGCGACGATGCCGCAGGCGACGGTGCGTCGCGTCTTCGAACGCCTGTTCGCGTCCGGCTTTGCCGCGCCGGAACTGGCCGTCATATGGCACGCGGGTGAGCCGCTGGCGGTTGGCTGCGGGTTCTACCATGAAGCGTTCGCCGCCATCGAGGCGCTGCGGCCGCCCGGCGTCCAGGTGGTCCACTCGATCCAGACCAATGGCATGCTGCTTTCGGATGAGTGGTGTAAGCTGTTCGAGGTCTGGAAGGTCCGGGTCGGCGTGAGTATCGACGGTCCTCGCGCCGTGCACGATGCCCACAGGGTGACGCGCGCCGGGCGCGGGACGTTCGACCGCACGATGCAGGGCATCCGCCTGCTGCAGCAGCGGGGCATCCCGTTCCATGCGCTGGCCGTGCTGTCGACCGAAAGCCTGGCCGACCCGGCGGCGCTGCACGACTTCTTCGCCAACGCCGGCATCGCCCAGGTCTGCTTCAACGTCGAAGAGTCGGAGGGCGACCATGTGTCGGGACTGTTCGGCACGCCCGATCCGGACGGGTCCTTCCGCACCTTCCTCCAGGCATTCTGGCAGCGTGCCCGCGCACAAGGGCAGGTGACCTTCCTGCGCGAGATCGACGGGATGATCCCGCGCATCTTCCGCCCCACGCACCTGCCGGTTCACAACCCGCAGACGGTGCCGCTGGCAATGCTGAACGTCGACGTGCAGGGCCGCGTCTCGACCTTCTCGCCCGAGCTGCTGGGACAGCGCAACGCGCATTTCAACGATTTCTTCCTGGGCGACATCCACCACGACACGCTGGAGGACATCCACTCCGCCTGCCTGCGGTCCCCCCTGCACGCCGCGATCCAGGCCGGGGTGCGGCAGTGCGAGCAGGAGTGCGGCTACTTTTCGGTCTGTGGTGGTGGAGCGCCCGTGAACAAGCTGTTCGAAGCAGGCGGATTCGAGGCCACGCGCACGGGCTACTGCCGCCTGACGCAGATGGTCCCGACCGACATCATTCTCGGAGCCATCGACCGCGTCGGGCAGCAGGGCGCCGTCGCAGGCCGGGCACAAGTTCAGAAGGAGGTTGCATGACCCGCCCGTATATCACGGCCCTAGTGCTGGGCCTGCTCTCGTTCGTCCTGACGCCGGCGGCCTTTGCGCAACCGTCGCCGCCGCCGCCGGGCGACTACGAGCAGCGCAGCGGCCCGCCCGTGATCGAACCGCATCAGCGGCCGGTGTTCGCGGTGTCCAGCCTGGAGGTGACGCAGGCCGGCGCCCTGACCATGGTCAAGGTGCACGGCATGACCACGACGGCAGGTTGGCAGGAGCCGACGCTGGTTCCGTTGTCCCGCGGCGTGCCTCCGGACGGGATCCTGGACGTGATCCTCGTCGCGGAACCGCCGCCGGAGGCGATGGCGGCGACCGGCTTCGCCCCGGTCAATGCGGTGCTGCTGATCGAACGGGAGCATCCCTACCGCGGCGTGCGGGTCCGCTCGTCGACGAACGTTCTGACGGTGGCAGGGCTGCCGGGCAAGGCCGAAGCGGCACCGGCCGGAGAGGATTGCCACGCCTGCATCGGACGCACCCTGGGCGACACAGCCGGGCCGGACACGGTCGCGCGCGGCGCGCTACCCAAGGGCACGCGCGTGCTCGGGCCGGCCGATCCGTTTCCGGACGTCGCACCTGACCCGAATCGGCTGACGCTGCTGGTGGGGGCCGACGGCAAGGTGAGCGAGGCGGTGTGGCAATGACCCGCACCACCCGCCGGCATGGCCGACAGGCGGCGATGGCGGGTGCCGCCTTCCTGCTCACGGTCGGAGGGTGCGTCGCCCAATACGGCCCGGGACCCGGCCCATTCCCGAACCTGAATGATGCGGAAAGCCACTTGCAGGCGGCCATCGCGTCGTTGCGGCAGGCGCCGCCGATCTTCGGCGGACACAAGGTGGAGGCCGTGCGCCTCATTGAAGCGGCCATCGGCGAGATCGAGGCAGCGAAGGCGGACGCACGGTAGGTGCCCGACCAGTCCGCATTCATCGTGACGCTGAACGCCGGGCCGGGAACGTTAGGGAGGATTGCATGACCGGAATACCGTTGTCCCAGTTCCTCAACGCGAACAGCTGGTCCTACACGACCGAGACCGATCCGACGGCGGCATACGGCTATGCGCCGAACGAGATTGGGTCGGCCGATGCCATGGGCAGGGTCGTCATGGGCCTGGTGCTGCGGCGGCAGAACGATCCGGCGGCGTTGCTGAGCATGGATTGGGGCGACAGGCAGAAAGCCCTGGCCGCACTGAACGCCAGTGGCACGCTTTGGACGACCTACGGTGCCGACCCCACGTCCTACAACACGATCCAGCACGACCTTGAGGCGATGGGCGTCACCATCCTCGGTGCCGACCAGGGCTACATCTCATCGGCTGCCTCGCGTACGATCTGGATCGATGTCAATGCACAGCAGTTCCAGCGCGTGTTCGGCACCGAGTTACTTGCCGGCACGAACAATGACGAGGGCACCACGCTGTTCTGGCGCGGCACCCTTTCGGTGCCGGATGCCTGGGCCGATCCGTCAAGCGGCCGGCCAGCCGTCACCTCGCTGTGGCTCGACGAACCCGACCTACCGGTGATCCGCACCGTCCTGCAAGGCACGCCGGTGACCCTGCCACAGGGCGCACAGAGCCCAGGAAACGGCAACACCGGCGCTGGCTCCTTGACACCGCAGCAGGTCGCGCAACTCTACAACTTCCCGCTCCAGGATACGGCGGTCGTGACGGACGCCGCCGCGATCATGGAACCGGTCGTCGGCGACGCGATCCCGTCCAAAACCATGAACGGCTACAACTTCCAGCAGGGCTTCGAATACTACCGGGCACAGATCGGCATCGACAACTCCGCCACGCCGTTCCGCTACTATCTCGGACCGAATGCAGGCACGAAGTTCGACGATGCCGGCGAGCGCAACTTGGATGTCGGTATCCTAACCGCAGTCAACAAGAACGCCCAACTTGGCCTCTACGTCGGGTCCAACAATCGCAACTCCACATCCTATTCCGCATACCAGAGTGCGATCTTCGACCTGGAGCGCCAACCTGGTGTCCTGTCCTCATCATTCGGCGACGTCCTGGCACCCGCGCCAGGCTCGCCCTTTCTCAACGCGTACCACGATCTGTTCACCGACGCCGCGTTGCGTAATCTCACGATCTACCAGGCATCCAACGACGGTGGATCGAGCAACGGATTCCCGAATGGGCTGACCAACGTCGAACCGGCGGAGGTCAGCCCGTACATCGTCATGGTCGGCGGTACGTCGCTCAGCATCCCTGCAGTGGCGGGTAACGACGCCACCCTCGCCACCATCGTCGCCAAGGCCGCGGCCGGCGACCTCGCTACGATCTGGATGCTGACGGCAACCGGCCTGACCAGCCTTCCCGGAAAGTCGGCGGCGCTGTCGAGCTTCATCGAAACCGCGTGGAACCAGATCGTCCTCACAGGCAGCACGTTCGGGTCAGCCGCCGGTTACTACGATGCCTCGTCGAGCGCCGGCGGTGCCGACATAACGACTCCGGTGCCGGACTACCAACAGGCCTATGGGCTCGACCCGGTGGACGCCGCCACCGGCAAGACCGGGCGCGGCATGCCGGACGTTGCGGCTGGCGCAGGCGGCAACACGACCTATTTCACACCCAATACCGACTTCACGATCGGCGTACCCGGCAACGGGCCGGGCGGTTACGGCACCAGCGCCGCCGCGCCGCTCTGGGCCAGCCTCGGCCTACAGATCCAGACCGTCTTCGAGGATCAGGGCCTGCCGCGGCCGGGTTACATGAACGACCTTTTGTACATCGCCGCTGTGGTCGCGCCTGCCTCGTTCAACGACATCCAGCTTGGCAACAACGTCACGTCGTACATCAATGGCGGGCCAATCACGTCGCCCACCGCGTCTGGGTTTACCGTTGCCGGCGACCCTTACCACCTGACGCCGACCGGCCTCGGCTACCAGGCCGGCGCCGGCTACGACCTTGTCACCGGTCTCGGCTCGCCCAACGGGCTGCTGTTGGCCCGTGCCCTCACTGCCATCGCACATGCACAAACGTCGTTCGACACGCCATCGGTGCTCGATCGGGACGCCGACAGACAGTGGACGGGAAGCACCACCGAAACCTTGAACTTGCAGCCGAGCTACGCGGCAGGTGGATCGATGACGGTGACGATCGACGGCAACATCGCGGCCGTCGCGAGCGGGCCATCCGCAGACTATGCATGGACGGACCGGTTCGCGCAGCAATCAGTGCAGCCGAACCTCTCGCCGGAGCTCGTCACAATGTTCGACGGACAATCGCACGGCTTGGCGTTCCAGACCGACATTGCCGCAGGCCAGAAACTCCGCGTGTTCGCCGATGGCGCTGCCACGGACGCCCCGCAGGCGGCGCTTTCCGCCCCGTATGGTTTCGTGGACTTCGACAGTCA
>CAXSDH010000093.1:0-7092 GCA_964235765.1 uncultured Acetobacteraceae bacterium | reverse complement strand
GGCGACTTGATCGCGATGGAGATGCGATCCAATGACAATACTCTTTTCGCCTTCGCTGCCGCCAATGAGGCGGTGAATGGTCAACCCGTTAGTCATATCTGGAGCTACGGCCTGAACACCTGGGGATGGGAGGATATGCTGGGCGGTGGCGACCGGGACTACAACGACCTTGTCGTCCAGCTCGATTTTACCAGTGACAGTGGACGCCACCTTTTGGCGTGACCGGGGGTGGCATACTCGGCGGGGATATCGCCGGATGGTCATCGATGGCCCCCTGCATCAGCCGCTCTACTTGGTCCGGCACAAAAGAGGCTGTACCGCCCCGGGTTTGTCGAAGGCTCCAATTCTTGAGACCTCCTTTGAGAAGCCGGGTTCGGGCAACGCTGGGACGTCGAGTTTCTTGGGCCACCTCTCAAGCCGGAGTAGCAAGGTGCGAGGATGCAGCCGCCGGGACTGGATGCGGGGGCGCGAACTGTTGAGTGTCTAACAAAGTAGCCGAAGGAAGCACCATGACTGCAATCGCTCTTACGGCCGGGCATTCGCACGCGCCGCAAGCCTCCGGCCGCCCATTTCTGGCCGGCACGGCAGGGAACGTGATGGAGTGGTACGACTTCACCGTCTACGGCTACTTCGCGGCCTCGATCGGGCGGCAGTTCTTCCCGTCGCAGGACCCGTTCGCCTCGCTGCTCGCCTCGTTCGGCGCCCTTGCGGTCGGCTTCGTCGTCCGCCCGTTCGGGGCGCTGCTGTTCGGCCATATCGGCGACAAGTGGGGGCGCCGGACCGCCCTGTGGATCTCGGTGCTGGCCATGGCGGTGCCGACGTTCCTGATCGGCCTGTTGCCCACCTATGCCCAGATCGGCACGGCGGCCCCCGTGCTGCTGGTGACGCTTCGGCTGCTGCAAGGGCTGGCCGTCGCCGGCGAAGTCGGCACGTCGCTCGCCTTCCTGGCCGAGCATGCCCCGCCCGGGCGCCGGGCCCGCACCGGAGCGGCCGGGCCGATCGGGGTTGGGCTGGGCGTGCTGGCCGGTTCCGCGGTCGGAGCGACTTCGGCGACGGTGCTGGGCGACGCCGCCATCCAGGCTTGGGGCTGGCGCCTGCCGTTCCTGTTCGGCCTCTGCATCAGCGCCGGCGCACTGTATGCCCGGCGCAACCTGCCCGTGGACGATCGCCGCGGGAGCACGTCCGCGCCGTTGAAGGAGGCCTTCGCAACCCAGTGGCGCACCATGCTGGCGTTGCTGTGCCTGAACGCGGTGGGGGCGGTCGGCTTCTATCTTTGCTTCCTGTTCGTGACGACCTACCTGCGGTAGACCGAGCACATGACCACGTCCGCGGCGCTCGACATCAACACCGTCGCGATGGTGGTGCAGCTTCTCGCCACCCTGGGGGCTGCCGCGCTGGCCGACCGGATCGGCCGCAAGCCGGTCCTGTATGCCGCCGCCGCCGGGCAACTCGTCCTGGCGTGGCCGCTGTTCTGGCTGCTGCACCACTCCAACCCGGCGCTGGCGCTGCTCGGCCAATGCACGCTGGCGGCGATGGCCGGCGCCTTTACCGCCCCGGTCTCGACGATCATGGCGGAGATGCTGCCCCGGCGCGTGCGCTGCACATCCATGTCGTTCGCGCTGAACGTCGGCTTCGGCGTCCTCGGCGGGCTGACGCCGCTGGTCGCGCTGTATCTCATCCGGCGTGAGGCCGACGACCTCTCCCCGGCCTACCTGCTGATGGCCGCCGCCGCGGTCTCCCTGGTGACGCTACTGCGGATCCCCGAGACGCTCGGCTCGCCCCTGATGGAAGACAGCCAGGACTTGCAACTCCCGCCCAGACTGTCGTGACGATATGAGGCTAGGCTCCAGCCCGACGCTCCGTCGATAGAGAGAACCCGCCATGGCACTTGACCCGCTGTTCCTGTCGCGCCTGCAATGGGCGTGGGTGATCGGCTGGCATATCCTGCTGCCAGCGTTCACCGTGGGGCTCGCCTCCTACATCGCCGTGCTGGAGGGCCTTTTCTTCTTCACCGGCAAGGAGGACTGGTTCCGCATTTCGCGGTTCTGGACCCGCATCTTCTCCGTGTCGTTCGCGATGGGCGTCGTGTCCGGGATCGTGATGCCGTTCCAGTTCGGCACCAACTGGTCCCGCTTCTCGGACGCGGCGGCCAACGTGATCTCGCCGATGATGGCCTATGAGGGCCTGATGGCCTTCTTCCTCGAGGCGACGTTCCTCGGTGTGCTGCTGTTCGGCCGCAAGCTGGTGCCGCGCTGGGCCCACTTCCTGGCCGCCTGCATGGTCGCGACCGGCACGCTGTTCTCCTCCTTCTGGATCCTGTCGGTGAATAGCTGGATGCAGACCCCGGCCGGGTACGAAATGCGGGACGGCCGCTTCTTCCCGACCGACTGGCTGGCTATCGTCTTTAACCCGTCCTTTCCCTATCGCCTGGCGCACAACGTCAGCGCCTTCTACGTCACCACCGCCTTCGTGGTGCTGGGCGTCTCGGCCTACCTGATCCGCCGCGGTGGCTTCGATCGGGAGGGACGGCGCATGATGATGATGGCGCTCGGCTTCCTGACCCTTTTCGTGCCCTTGCAGATCGTGCTCGGCGACATGCACGGGCTGAACACGCGGGAGCACCAGCCGGCGAAGCTCGCCGCGATGGAGGGGCGCTGGGACACGGCCTCGCCGGCGCCGCTGACGCTGTTCGCGCTGCCCGACCAGGCGGCGGAGCGCAACGCCTACGCCGTGGAGATCCCTTATCTTGGCAGCCTGATCCTCACCCACTCGCTGACCGGGGAGATCAAGGGGTTGAAGGACTTCCCGGCCGACCAGCGCCCGCCGGTCTGGGTGGTGTTCTGGGCCTTCCGCATCATGGTCGGCATCGGTTTCCTGATGTTGGGGCTCATCGCGCTCGCCTGGGTCCTCCGGTGGCGCGGCCGGCTGTTCCAGTCCCGGCGCTTCCTGCTGCTGTGCCAGTTCGCCGCCCCGATGGGGTTCATCGCAGTGCTGGCGGGCTGGACGACGACGGAGGTCGGGCGCCAACCCTGGACGGTCTATGGCCAGATGCGGACGGCGCACTCGGTATCGCCGTCACTCACCGGGCAGGACGTGCTGTGGTCGCTGCTGGCGTACATGGCCGTCTACCTCGTCATGTTCCCGGCCGGGATCGCCGTGATGGCGCGGATGGTCCGCCTTGGTCCGCAGGAGGAGGCGATGGCCGAGAAGCCGATCGAAGGCCTGCAACCCCGCGGCCCGATTGCCGCGGCCCCGCTCACCGGCCCGGCGGAATAGCGGCCATGGGTGGCGAGCTGCTCGACCTCGTGCCGATCTGGACCGGGATCATCGCCCTCGGCGTGTTCCTGTACGTGCTGCTCGACGGGTTCGACCTGGGCGTCGGCATCCTCTACGGCTTCGCGCCGGAGGGGGCGCGAAGCCTGGTGATGAACTCGATCGCCCCGGTGTGGGACGGCAACGAGACCTGGCTGATCCTGGGCGGGGTGGCGCTGCTCGCCGTTTTTCCGGTCGCCTTCGCCATCATCATCCCCGCGGTCTACTTCCCGATCCTGATCATGCTGCTGTCCCTCGTCTTCCGCGGCGTGGCCTTCGAGTTCCGCTTCGAGCAGCCCTGGCTACACCGGTTCTGGTCGCGCGGCTTCTGCGCAGGCTCTGCCTTGGCCGCTTTCGCGCAAGGGGCGGTGTTGGGCGCGCTAATCCAAGGTTTCAAAGTGAGCGGCCGTGACTTTGCCGGCACGTCGTGGGACTGGTTGACCCCGTTTTCGGTGCTCACCGGCGTCGCGCTGATGCTGGGCTACGGACTGTTGGGCGCGGGCTGGCTGGTGATCAAGACGGAAGGAGAGTTGCAGGCCTGGGCCCGCCGGGCTGGACGGATCTGCTTGTGCGGCGTGCTGTTCGCGATCCTGGCGGTCAGCGTCTGGACGCCGTTGGCCGACCCGTTGGTGGCGCAACGGTGGTTCTCCTGGCCCGGCATAGTGCTGCTGTCGCCGGTGCCGATCCTGACGGCACTCATCGCGTTCGCGGCGTGGCACGCGGCCGGCGGCTGGGGCGGGGATGCCACGCTGTTCCTGTCGGCGATGGGGCTGTTCTTCATGTCGTATCTGGGGATCGCGATCAGCCGGTGGCCGATGATCGTACCGGGCCACTTCACGCTGCACCAGGCTGCGTCCTCGCCGGGCACCCAGGCCTTCCTGTTGATCGGCACGCTGGTGCTGATCCCGGTCATCCTGATGTATACGGCTTGGTCGTATTGGGTGTTCCGCGGCAAGATGCGCGGCGACATGGGGTACCATTAGCAACGGACCCCAGGTCCCGAACGGAGTACGTGCATGGCCCAGTACGCAGGCCGTCCTACCCCCCTGATGTCGCCGGGTGCGGCGCTGGCATTGCTGCGGGACGGGAACCAGCGGTTTCACTGCGGCGAGGCTGCCAGCCCGCCGCGCAGCCGGCCGGAGCAGCTGAGGCAACTCGCACAGGCGCAACGCCCGTTCTGCGTGCTCGTCGGCTGCTCCGACAGCCGGGTCTCGCCCGAATTGCTGTTCGGCCGCAGCCTGGGGGAGCTGTTCATCGTCCGCAACGCCGGCAACGTGGTCGACCTGGCTGCCATGGGCAGCATCGAGTACGGCGTCGCGGTCCTCGGCGCGCCGCTCGTCCTCGTGCTGGGACACGAACGCTGCGGCGCCGTGCAGGCGGCGATCGACGTCGTGGAGCGGGATGCCGCCTTCCCGGGCAGCATTGGCCAGATGATCGAGCCAATCATTCCCGCCGTGCTGCGCGCCCGACGGGAGGGGGAGCACGACCTGCTCGACCGTTCGGTCCGCGCCAACATACGGCGCGTGGTGGAACGCTTGCGCACGACGGAGCAGATGCTGCTGGGGCCGCTGCAGGAGGGCACGCTGAAGATCGTGGGCGCCCGCTACGACCTCGATGACGGCGTCGTCGAGTTCCTGGACTACTGAGCAGCACGAATATGACGAATACGCAGCCGGTGCAGCGGAGCAGCTTCTTCGTCGGGGGCGCCTATACGGGACCGCCCGACGCGCGGGTCATGCACGGGCAGATGTTTGTCGAGGTGCTGACGCCCGAGCATGTGTTGCACCCCTATCCGCTCGTGCTGATCCACGGAGCGGCGCAGACCGGGGCGAGCTGGCTGACGACGCCGGACGGGCGGCAAGGCTGGGCCGAGCGGTTCGCCGAGCGTGGCTGGACGGTCTATATCCTCGATCAGCCGGCCCGCGGCCGCTCCGGCTGGCAGCCCGGCGTCGACGGGACGCCGAAGACCATCCCGGTCTCCGTGATCGAGAACCTTTTCACCGCGCCCGGGAACGCAGCAACTTGGCCGCAAGCCAAGCTGCATAGCCAGTGGCCCGGCGGCCCGCGCAAAGGGCACGCTGGCGATCCGGTGTTCGATCGATTCTATGCCAGCCAGGTCCCCTCGCTTGGCAATGTCGAGAGCGAACGGCTGATGCAGGCGGCCGGCGCCGCCCTGCTGGACCGGATCGGGCCGGCCGTCCTGCTGACGCATTCCCAAGCGGGACTGTTCGGATGGCTGATCGCCGATGCGCGGCCGGGCCTGGTTAGGGCTATCGTGGCAGTGGAGCCGGCCGGGCCACCCAACAAGGACGCCGTGCTGCAGACCGGGGTGGACCGGACCTACGGCCTGACCAGCCTGCCGCTGCGCTACAACCCGGAGGTCACGCCGGATGCACCGCTCGAGTTTGAGCTGCAGGAGGTTGCCGACGCTCCCGGACTGCTGCCGTGCTGGTCACAGCGGGGAACTCCTCGCAGCCTGCCGAACCTGGCGGACGTGCCGGTCTTGGTCGCCACCACTGAAGCATCGTATCACGCAATGTACGACCACTGTACCGCTTGCTACCTCAGCCAAGCCGGGGTGGCGACCACCTTCGTGCGGCTGGCGGACAAGGGGCTGCGGGGCAACGGCCACATGATGATGCTCGAACTCAACAGCCTGGAAATCGCAGATTATCTCGACACTTGGATGACCGATGCGGTCGGTTAGGTCCGCACGGCCCGGGCATCCGGAGAGGGCGCATCATGGCGTATGACTGGCGCATGCAGGTCGTGGAGCCCGGCGAACAGGAGGCCGGCGCGCGCCGGCTCCGCACGTTGGTCGGCCTCAGCCCGGCGGCCAGGCAGTTGTTGGCAGCCCGGGCCCCTGGCACGAGCCTGACGCTCGGCGTCGACGTGGCCGCGGACGGGACGATCTCCGGCGCCGTCCTGCCGCCGGAGTTCGCGGCGGCGGCGCACCAAGCCGGCCTGCAGGTGCGGGTGGAGCTGGTGGCCGACGGCTACGAGAAGCGCCACGTCGACTTCGCCAAGGTGCACGGCGTCCGTGAAGGCGATCTGGCCTTGCTCGCGCAAACGCTCGGACTCCGTGATGGCGCGCGGGTGCTGGATTTGGGGTGCGGGTGTGGCGAGGTCTCGGCCAGCATCCTTGCAGAAGCTGACCGGCAGAATGTTGAGATCGATCTTCACCTCTGCGATCTGCATGGGGCACAACTCGCGCTCGTCCCGACGGCGGTCGCGAGGCGCGCGTGCGAAATCGTCGTCGGCGATGCGAGAAGCCTTCCGTTCCCGGATGACCACTTCGACTCCGTCGTCATGAAAATGGCTCTTCACGAGGTTCCCCAATGCGACCAGCCGCTCGTCTGCGCGCAGGTGCTCAGGGTGTTGCGGCCGGGCGGCGTGTTCGTGGTCTGGGGCGTGATGCCGCCCGACAGCGAGGTGCAAGACGTGTTCAACGCCATCATGCAGGAGAAGAATGCCTTGGCGGGGTATGAATCGCTGGTGCGTGACCGCTACTTCTTCCGTCTCGACCAGCTTCTGCCGATGCTTGGCCAGGCAGGATTCGAAGCGGTGCGGGAGGTGAGCCGGGTGCACTTTCGCCAATCGACCCTGGCCCGGCGGGACAGCGAGCTCGGGGGCAGCGACGCCAAGCTTCAGGCACTCAACGCATACTGCCGGGCCGCCTTCACGGCCGCCGTGGCCAGGCGGATTGACGTCACGGAAGCCGGCGACGACATCCAGTTCACCGTGCCCAACCACATCGTGGCCGGGCGCAAGCCTTTGCGG
>CAXSDH010000092.1:0-14570 GCA_964235765.1 uncultured Acetobacteraceae bacterium | reverse complement strand
TGGAAAGCACCGGCAGCCGCTGCGAGCAGGTGGCGCGGCAGATGCAGGTGTTCGGCCGCGTCGTGCCGACCGCGGAGACGGTGGCCAAGCTGAACGCCGTGGACATCGATGCGGTGCGCCGGGCCGCCACCCGCATATTCCGTGCGCCACCGACCCTGGCCGCCCTTGGCCCGGCCGAAAAGGTGCCCAGCCTGCCCGCTATCATGGACCGGCTGGCGGCATGAACCAGCAGGATGTGCTGCTGGACCTGATCGGGCGCGCAAAGGCGGCCGGGGCGGACGCCGCCGATGCGGTGCTGATCGCCGGCGCCTCCATCTCGGTGCAGCGCCGGCTGGGCCGCACGGAGCAGTTGGAGCGGTCCGAGGGGCGGGACCTCGGGCTGCGCGTGTTCGTGGGCAAGCGCTCGGCGATCGTGTCGTCCTCGGCGGTGGACCCGGCCGGGTTCGCGACCTTGGCCGAGCGCGCCGTGGCGATGGCGCGCGTGGTGCCGGAGGACCCGTTCGCCGGCCTGGCCGAGGATGCGGCGCCCCCGGCTGATGCCGGCCTCGACATGGAGGACCCGGCGGAGCCCGACGCCACCGCCCTGGTCGCGCGCGCTTCCGTGGCGGAGGAGGCGGCGCTGTCCGTGGCGGGGGTGACGAACTCCGAGGGCGCCGAGGCCGGGTTCGGCCGGTCGGAGGTGTATCTCGTGACCTCGGCCGGGTTCGCCGGGCATTACGCGCGCACCTCGCATTCGGTGTCGGCCACCGCGCTGGCTGGCGAGGGGACCGCCATGCAGCGCGATTACGATTACTCGACCGCGGTTCACATGGCCGATCTCGAGGACGCGGCCGGGATCGGCCGCCTGGCCGGCGAGAAGGCGATCGCCCGGCTGAACCCGCAGCGGCCCCGCACCGCGCGGCTGCCAGTGGTGTACGATCCCCGGGTGGCGAGCAGCCTGCTGGGCCACCTCATGGGCGCGATCAACGGCGCCGGCATCGTGCGCGGCACGAGCTTTCTAAAGGACAGGCTGGGCCAAGCGGTGTTCGCCCGCGGCATCCAGGTGCATGACGATCCGCGGCGGGTGCGGGGCATGCGCTCCCGCCCGTTCGACGCAGAGGGCGTGCCGACCGCGGCGCGGACCATCATCGAGGACGGGGTGCTGACCACCTGGCTGCTGGACAGCCGCAGCGCCCGGCAGCTCGGCCTGCGCTCGACCGGCCACGCCGTGCGCGGCACCGGCGGCCCGCCCTCGCCTTCGCCGAGCAACCTCTATCTCGCGCCAGGCACGATGACCCCGGCCGAGCTGATGGCCGACATCAAGGAGGGGCTGTATGTCACGGAACTGATCGGCATGGGCGTGAACGGCATCACCGGCGACTACAGCCGGGGCGCGGCCGGGTTCATGATCCGCGACGGGGCGTTGGCGGAGCCGGTGGCGGAGATCACCATCGCCGGATCGTTGCCGGCGATGTTCCTGGCGATGACCCCGGCCAACGACCTGCGGCTGCGCCGAGGCACCGACTCGCCGACGGTGCGGGTGGAGGGGATGACGATGGCCGGGGCTTGATCGCCCGGGCTACAAAGCAATTCTTGTTTCGATCGCGCCATAGTCCGCCTTCAAGCCTTCTTCATCTCGCGTCAGCAGCCCGACTGCCAGCAGGGCTTGAACATCTGCATGAACCCGCTTGAAGTCTCGATCCAGGGCCCGGCTAAGTGCCCGTACGGTTAGTTCCGGCTGCCGATGGAGGTGCTGCAGAAGCTCGTAACGCTTCGGCGTGAGGACATTGAACAATGCCTGCCAGTTCTCGAACGTAAGGTGATCCTCATGAACGGACTGCCCGCTTTCAAACCGGGCGATGTTCTCCTTGAAGTCTGCGACGGTATCTCGAAGAGAACCGCCCACATGGACATTAGCCGCTACGTTGAACTTCATGACGTGAATTCCGTACCGTTTCGACTTCGGATGCGAAATCATCCAGAAGTCGTTCCAGGGTAAAGAATGTGTAGGACACCTCGGTGTCCCCGATGTGGCGATGGTCTCCCTTCCCCCGCTCGTTGTCGTATCCAATGACCCGCTTGCCCTCGACGATATAGACCATGCTGTATTTGTAATCGTGCCGACTCGGGGGCACCGGAGACGGAACGGACCATGCTCTCAAGGCGACGAAAGACCCATCCTCGAAGGCAACTCGCCGCCGGAGCACAAGAGCTGCCTTAGGCATGATGGAATTTTTTGCCATCAACGCACTGACGGCGTCAAGCGCCATCAATGCTCGGCTTAAAACCTATCAGCCTTGCTGGCGGTCGCTACATATGGGGCCGCATCTTCGGCCAGCAGCAACCGCGCCCCTACTAGCGACTCCGCCGCCTCGCGCACCTTTGCCACATAGGCATCCCGGCTGCCGTAGCGTTCCTCCAGCGACGGCCGTGGGTCGCCCGTAAGCTCCCGGTCCGCCCGGGTGCGGGCGAAGGGCAGATAGATGCCGTCGCGGTCGCAGAGCTCGCCCGGCAGGTCCTTGTAGACGTTCACGCCGGTATAGGTGCCCAAGGGGGCGGCCACGTGCGGCAGACGGAGGCCGGAGACCTCGTTGCCGTCCGCGTCCACGGCCGAGACGAAGGTCGGGTAGGGCTGCACCGGCGCGGGCGGCGGATCGACCCAGCTCACCGGCTGGGTGCTGACCGGATTGTCCCGGCTGGCCCAGGTCACGCCGGGCACGGCGGGCATGCGGATGCTCGTGGCGGGCACGCCCGTCTCGTCGGCTCGGCGCGGCACCAGGCTGTCCGGCGGCGGCACGCCTTTCACCACCCAGGCTTCCAGGTTCGCCAGCATGGCCCGCAGCGCCGGGCCGGAGCTGTTGGGGTTGCGCGGGTTGGCGCAGAAGCCGGGCGCCGAGGTGCTGCCGGCGTGGCCGCCATGCTGCGTGCCGGCGACCATGTACATCCGCACGCCCGGCGGCGGCGCCACGTCATGCCCGGCCCCGTCCGAATGTACGGCCGAGGCCGCCTTCTGCCAGTATTCGGTGGAGGTGTTGCTCTCGATCACCAGCGGGTCGGCCGGCCCCTGGCGCAGCAGGCCGGGGTAGCCCACCGGCTCCCATACCTCTGGATAGTAGCGGTCTTCGTGCTGGGTCGCGGTGCGGCCCGGCTGGGCGAAGGCTTCGTTGCCGAAAACCTTGCCCGCGCCGCCGATATGCGCGAGCACGCCGTCGAACACCCGGGCGCCGGCCTCGTCCCGGTTCATGCCCAGGTCGAGGAAGTGGCGCAGGAACCGGCCGCTCAGCGACACGCCGAAGCCCAGCGTGTGCCGGACGCCAGGCTGCTGGCGCATATGGCTCACCACGTCGCGGACGGCGGCGAAGCCCAGGCTGTTCACCGTGGGCCGGGTGGCTTCGTAGGTGAACTCGTAAATGTGGCGGGGCGTCGGCGGCGTGCCGAAGGGCATTAGCTGGATGGTCCTGCTGTCGACGAAACGCCAGCCTTCCGGGGGCAGCGGCGTGCGGGGATCGGCCTCGTTGGCGCGTACGGTGAGGCTCGCGTGCTCCATGTTGGCCGCGGGATAGGGCAACACGCTGCGGAGCGCGCCCTCCGGCGTGCGGGTGCCGAGGAGGAACTCGTGGCGGATGCGCGCCACGATGGGGTCGCCGCCGTTGGTCGCGACCGGCACCCGGATGCCCATGCCGCCATTGTCGCCGGTGACCTCCGGCTGCCAGCCGGACCACACCAGGGTATAGCCCCGCCGGAAGACGAAGCCGTTGCCCGCGTCTGCCGCGCTGCGCGGGTCGTTGAGCATGCCGCCCCGCGGCTCCGGCGCGTCGTTCAGCCAGGAAGGCACATACTTGTTGCCGCGGTTGACCACGTCGTACAGCAGCACGCCGCTGCCGCGTTGCGCATCCGCCGGGCGCAGGATGAACACGTCGGTCTCGTATTCGACCATCCCGCGCGCGTTGCGGGGCGCCTTGTCCAGGAGCGCCAGGCGAGCGTTCGCCGGCGCGGCCGGATCGAGCTCGCCGCGGGCGGTGGCGCGGACGCGGACATAGGGGCCGGCATCGCCGAACGCGGCGCCGTCGGCAAAGGACTGCTGATCGAGCACGCGCAGTTCGAGCAGCTTCGCATTGGCGGAGGCCGACAGCAACATGGCCGCCCCGGCCGCGAACAGGATGCGCATGGGTTCCCCTCCGTTCCGGGTCTGACGCCCGCTCGCCCCAAGCCTTGGCGAGACCGGGACGGGACGTCAACGATTTTACATCTTAACCCTATATTGAACTCTGGATCGCACTATATTGTCCTGGTGAAACAAGGAGGCCACTTCTCAATGCGCCGTTCTTCAAGCCTCGTCGCCGCGCTGGCCGTCGCTGCCCTGGCTTTTGCGCCTTCGGCCGCCGATGCGCGGGCGGGCTTCGGCTCATCGTCCGGCAGCCGTGGCAGCCGGACCTACTCGGCTCCCCCGAGCACCAACACCGCCCCCTCCATGGCCGCCCCGATGGAGCGCAGCTTCACGCCGCGGCCGAGCCCTTCGGCGCCCAGCTACGGCGCCCCGGCCCAGCCCGCCTTCGGTGGAAGGTCGGCATTCAGCTCCGGCTTGATGGGCGGCCTGCTTGGCGTGGGGCTCGGCGGCTTGCTGATGGGCAACGGCCTGTTCGGCGGCGGCGGCGGCGGCATGGGCGGGTTTGGCTTCATCGGCTTCCTGCTGCAGATGGCGCTCCTGTTCTTCGTGGCACGCTGGCTGTTCCGCATGTTCGCGCGGCGCCAGCCGGCCATGGCCGGTCCGGGCATGAACGGCCTTGCCCGCACGGCGCAGCCGGCCCGGCCCGGCCCGGGTGGCGGCGGCGGGCCTGCCCCGGTGACGATCGGCCCGAACGACTACGCCGCGTTCGACCGCATGCTGCACGACGTGCAGGGAGCCTGGTCGGCGCAGGACGTGCGGGCGTTGCAGAACCTGGCCACCCCAGAGATGCTCAGCTACTTCGGGGAGCAGTTGGCCGAGCAGTCGAGCCGCGGCGTGCGAAACAGCGTGACCGACGTGAAGCTCGAGCAGGGAGACCTGTCGGAGGCGTGGTCCGAGGGCAGCCGCGAATACGCGACGGTGGCGATGCGCTTTTCCATGCTTGACATAACACGCGACGGGGCCGGCCGGATCGTGGACGGCGATGCAGCGCTGCGCAGCATGGCCACCGAGTTGTGGACGTTCGTGCGGGCGCCGGGCGGACGCTGGTTGCTCTCGGCGATCCAGCAGACCCGTTAGTCTGTTCGAGCCGCAATCGTTTGGGGCCGCCGGGGCAACCCGGCGGCCCCATCTTTTCGTATCTCGATGCAGGGTGGCATGCTCGCTGCCTCTCTGAAACTTCATATGCAAGGTTGCGTTTAGCAGGTATGACGCTGTCGTATCTGCGAAGCGAGGTTTTCGGTCGCATGAACGTCGCCGTCGCCTACCCGGGTACCCTGCGGTTCCGCTCGATATTCATTTCGGACACGCACCTCGGAACCAAAGGCTGCCGCAGCGAATTCCTTGCGGACTTCCTGGCGCAGGTCTCGTGCGAGCACCTGTTCCTCGTCGGCGACATCGTGGACGGCTGGCGCCTGCGGAAATCCTGGTATTGGGACGCGGCGCACGACCGGGTCGTCCGCCTGATCCTGAAACATGCGAAGCAGGGCACGACCGTCACTTACATCCCCGGCAACCATGACGAGATGTTCCGCGCCTGGCTGCCGCCGGCGCAGGATGCGCCCGCCTTGGAGGTGGCCGGCATCCAGGTCCGGCGCGAGGCGACGCATGTGACCGCGGCCGGGCTCCGATTGCTGGTGATCCATGGCGACGAGTTCGACGGCGTGCTGCGCTACGCCAAGTTCCTGGCCCACCTGGGGGCCCGGGCCTACGGCACGGCGCTGGTGGTCAACCGTTGGTTCAACTCGGTGCTGCGGCTGCTCGGCTATCCCTATTGGTCGCTGAGCCAGTGGTTGAAGCGGCAGGTGAAGGGGGCGGTGAAGGCGGTCGACCGCTTCGAAACCGCGCTGGCCGCCGATGCCGCCCGGCGCGGCTTCGACGGCGTGGTGTGCGGCCATATCCACCATGCCGAGATGCGGATGGTGAACGGCATCCTGTATTGCAACGACGGGGATTGGGTGGAGAGCTGCACCGCCTTGGTGGAGCATCACGACGGCAGGCTGGAACTGCTCGATTGGGCGGCGGTGAACAAGCTGTCGTTCTTCAAGTCCAAGGCTGAGCCGATGCCCGCAGCACTGCCTGCGTAAACAGCCGCCCCGGCCGATGCGCGTCTTGATCGTTTCCGACGCCTGGCACCCGCAAGTGAACGGCGTGGTGCGGACCTTGCACATGCTGGCGCAGGAACTGGCGGCGCTGGGCCACGTGGTCGAGGTCATCGGTCCCGACCGCTTCCGCACCTTCTCCATGCCGTCTTACCCCAGCATCAGGCTCGCCATCGCGCCGTCCCGCCGCTTGGCGCCGATGCTGGACGCCTTCCATCCCGACGCGCTGCATCTCGCCACCGAGGGTCCGCTCGGGTGGGCGGCCCGCCGCTGGGCGCTGCGCCGGGGGCGGCCGTTCACCACGTCGTTCCACACCCGCTTCCCGGAATACCTGCATGCCCGCGCCCGGATTCCGGTGGCGCTGGGGTACGCCTGGCTGCGCTGGTTCCATGGCCGCGCCGCAGGGACGATGGTCGCCGCCGGCAGCATGCGCCGGGAGCTGGCCGGGCGGGGCTTCCGCAACCTGCTGCCCTGGTCGCGTGGGGTCGACCTTACCGGGTTCCGGCCCGGGGCGCCCGAGGCCTGGCCCTATCCGCGGCCGATCTTCCTGTCGGTCGGGCGGCTTGCGGTCGAGAAGAACCTCGACGAATTCCTGTCGCTCGACCTGCCGGGCACGAAGGTCGTCGTCGGCGACGGCCCGCAGCTTGCGGCCTTGCAGGCAGCCTACCCGGCCGCGCGCTTCGTCGGAGAGCGGCATGGCGCGTCGCTGGCCCAGGCCTATGCCGGCGCCGACGCGTTCGTGTTCCCGTCCCTGACCGACACGTTCGGGCTGGTCCTGCTGGAGAGCCTCGCCTGCGGCACGCCGATTGCGGCCCATGACGTCACGGGGCCGGCCGATATCCTCGCCGGCGCGCGGCCGGGGGTCGGGTCGCTCGATGCCGACCTGCGCGCCGCGGCGCTCCGCGCCTTGTCCGGCGACCGCGCCGCCTGCCGCGCCCATGCCGAGCGCTTCTCCTGGCGCGCTTGCGCGGAGGCGTTCCTGGCCAACCTGGCCAGGCCCGCCTGAGGCGGCGGTTTGCCCCCTCCGGGCCGGCATGCTACCCGCCGCCGGACAATGAAGCGCCTCCTTCGCCATCCCCGCACCGTGGCGTTGGGTGCCCGGGCGCTCGGCGCCTACCTGCGATTCGCGCTGCGCACCACACGCTGGACCCTGCATGGGGCGGAGCCGCTCGGACGGTACCTCCATGCCGAACCGGCGATCTTTGCCTTCTGGCACGAACGCCTGCCGTTGATGCCCGCGCTGTGGACCTTGGCGTTGCGCGAGCGCGCCCGGAGCGGCGGGCGCCGCGGGCGCATGCACGTGCTGGTCAGCCGGCATCGGGACGGACGATTGATCGGCAGCATGATGCGCGGGTTCGGGCTGGACCTGGTCCATGGCTCTACGGCAAAGGGGGCGGAGCAGCGGGGCGGGGCCGCGAGCCTGCGGGCGCTCGTCTCCGTGCTGGCGGCCGGCGACCAAGTCGTGATCACGCCCGACGGCCCGCGTGGCCCGGCGCGGCAAGCGGCCCCAGGCGTCGCGCAACTGGCCGGCCTAGCCGGTGCGCCGGTGCTGCCCTGTGCCGCGCAGTGCAGCCGGCGGCGCGCCTTGCCCACCTGGGACCGCATGCTGCTCCCGTTGCCGTTCGGCCGCGGCGTGCTGGTCTGCGGCGAGCCGATCGGGGTGCCGCGGGAGGATTGGGCCAGCAGCCTGCCCGTGATCGAAGCCGCCCTGACCCTGGCGGCCCAGCAAGCCGACCTGTTGTGCGCGGGCTGATCCCCGGCGCCTGGCGGCTAGTCGCGGGCCTTGGCGCGCCGGCCCTAAGGGTGCTGCTGCGCCGCCGGGCCGCGCAGGGCAAGGAAGTGCTGGAACGCCTGCCCGAGCGGGAGGGGCGTGACGCCACGAAGCGGCCGCCCGGGCTCCTGCTGTGGCTGCATGCGGCGAGCGTGGGCGAGGCGGTCTCCATCCTGCCCGTCCTGTCCAGCCTCTCCGCCGAGGTGGGCGTGCTGCTCACCACCGGCACCGTTACCTCCGCCCGGCTGTTGGCGCAGCGCTTGCCGGAGCTTGGCCTGCATCGGGTGATGCACCGTTTCGTGCCGCTCGATGTGCCCGCCTGGGCCGCGCGCTTCATCGACCACTGGCGCCCGGACGCCGCCGCCTTCGTGGAAAGCGAGCTGTGGCCCAACCTGCTGGCTGCGTGCCAGGCGCGGCGCATTCCGCTGATGCTGGTCAATGCGCGGATGTCGGCCCGCAGCTTCCGGAACTGGCAGCGCGTGCCGGGCTTCGCGCGGCAGGTGCTCGGCGCGTTCGACAGCGTGCATCCGCAATCGCCGGATTACGGGGCGCGCCTCCTGGCGCTGGGGGCGCGGCGGCTGGAGCCGCCGGGCAACCTGAAGCTGGCGGCGACGCCGCTGCCGGTGGATGCCGCCGAGCTGGCCCGGCTGCGGCGGCAGATCGGCGGCCTCCCGGTGTGGCTGGCCGCCAGCACGCATCCGGGCGAGGAGGGCCTGGTCGCCCAGGTGCATGAAGCGCTGAGGACGCGGCGCCCGGACCTGCTGACGATCATCGCCCCGCGCCACCCCGGCCGCGGCGGCGAGATCGCGGCCGGGCTGGGCGGCGCCCCCCGCCGGGCTAGCGGCGAGGGGCCGCCGGCAGGGGGCATCTGGATCGCCGACACCATGGGCGAACTCGGGTTGCTGTACCGGTTGGCGCCCCTGGTGTTCATGGGCCGCAGCCTGATCGGCCAGGGCGGGCAGAACCCGCTGGAAGCCGCCCGGCTGGGCTGCACGCTCGCGGCGGGGCCGCATACCGGCAACTTCACCGAGATCGTCGCCCGCTTGCGGGAGGCGGGCGGGCTGGCGCTGGTGGCGGACGGGGCGGCGTTGACCTGCTGGGTGGACGCCATGCTGGGCGATCCCGAACGCCGGGCGGCGGCGGGCGCGGCGGCGCAAGCGGTGGCGAACGGCGAGGCGGCGCTGCCGGGCCGTGTGGCGCAGGTGCTGCTCCAGTTGATGACGTCGGCCCGGTGAATCCGCCCGCATTCTGGCAGCACGACGGGCTGCTGCCCCGCATCCTCGCCCCAGTGGCGGCGGTGCTGGCCGCCGCGGCGGCGCGCCGGGCCGCCGCGCCCGGATGGCGCGCGCCGGTGCCCGTGCTGTGCTGCGGCAATGCTGGCTTGGGTGGCGCCGGCAAGACCACGCTCGTGCTCGACCTGGCCCGGCGGCTGCGGGCGCGCGGCGTGGCCGTGCATTGCCTCACCCGCGGCTACGGCGGCCGGGCACGCGGCGTGCTGCGGGTGGACCCGGCCCGCCACGATGCCGCCTTGGTCGGCGACGAGCCGTTGCTGCTGGCCGCCGTCGCCCCGACCTGGGTCGCCGCCGACCGGGCGGCCGCGGCGCGCGCGGCCTTGGCCGGCGGGGCGCAGGCCCTGCTGATGGATGACGGACTGCAGAACCCGGGCCTGGCGAAATCCGTGTCGTTGCTGGTGATCGACGGCGCGGCGGGGTTCGGCAACGGGCGGGTCGTGCCCGCCGGCCCGCTCCGCGAGCCGGCGGCGGCCGCCGCGGCGCGATGCCGGGCCGCCGTGCTGATCGGGCGGGACGACCGGGACGCCTTGGCTGCGGTGCCGGGCCTTCCCGTGCTAAGGGCCCGGCTGGTGCCGGACCGGCTGCTGGACGGCGTGCGCGTGTTCGCCTTCGCGGGCATCGCGCGGCCCGGCAAGTTCCATGCGACCTTGCGGCAGGCCGGGGCCGAGCTGGCTGGAACCGCCGATTTCCCCGACCACCACCGCTTCACCGCCCGGGAGATCGAGGGCGTGCTGGATCGCGCAGCCACGCTCGGCGCGGTGCCGGCGACCACGCCGAAGGACGCGGTGCGCCTGCCGGCCGGTGCGCGCGAGGCGATGTGCGTGGTAGGTGTTTCCCTCGCTTGGAACGACGAAGCCGCGCTGGATCGCTTGCTGGCGGAGGCGATGGGATGAGGCTGGCGCACCGGATGGAGGCCGCCGCGGCCGGAGCCGCGCTGCGCCTGCTGCGCGCCTTGGGGCCGGTGCGCGCCAGTAATCTGGGCGGCGGCGTGGCACGGGCCATCGGGCCGCTGCTTCCGGTGTCGCGCGTCGCGCACGCCAACCTGCTGATGGCGATGCCCGAGTTCGACGGCGCGGCGCGGCGCCGGGTGGTTCGGGGCGTGTGGGACAATCTCGGACGGACCGTGGGCGAGTTCCCGCACGTCAGCACGTTGCAGGAGAATGCGGCCGGGCCGGGCTGGGAACTGGCGGGCGGCGAACATTTGGAGGCGCTGATCCGGCATGGGGGTCCCGGCATCCTGGTGTCCGCGCATATCGGCAACTGGGAGGTCGTGCCGCTTGCGACGGCCAAGAAGGGCGCCGGCTTCGCGACGCTATACCGCAAGGCCGACAATCCCCTGATCGACCGGATGATCCTCGAACCGCGCCTTGCGGCGATGGGGCATCGGGGCAAGCTATTCGCCAAAGGGGCGCAAGGCGCCCGGGAGGCGCTGGTGCATCTCAAGCACGGCGGCTATTTGGGCTTTTTGCCGGACCAGAAGATGAACGACGGGATCGAGAGCCGATTTTTCGGCCACAAGGCCATGACCGCATCGGCGCTCGCGGCCCTTGCGTTGCGGATGCGCTGCCCGGTCGTCCCGACCTACGTACAGCGCCTCGCCCCAGCCCGGTTCCGCGTCATCTTCGAGGCGCCGGTGCCGTTGCCCGACACCGGCGACCGGGCTGCGGACGTGGCCTCCCTGACCCAGGCGGTGAACGACCGGATGGAGGCCTGGATCAGGGCGCGGCCCGAGAGCTGGCTATGGCTGCATCGCCGCTGGCCGAAGGAGATGTACGCGGCGCTCTAGGCTACGAGGGGTCGGGGCTGGGCGCGGTCTCGGCAGGCGCCCCGCCTTCCAGCTCGGCCTTGCGGCGGGCGGCGGCCTCTTCCTTCTCGCGCAGCTTCTCGTCCTTCTTGGCCTGCTTGGCGCGGGTGCGCTCGGTCCGCTGCATGTTGTAATTCGGCTTGAAGACCATGGTGGTTCCCCCTGATTGCGCGCGAGGCGTTGGCGGCTAGGTGTACCCGCGCCGCGCCGAAGTAAAGATCGCAATCTCCAGGTTAGAAGGGCAGGCGGGCTAGAAGGGCAGGGACGCCTGAGCGTCCGCGGCCGCGCGTATCGTGCCATCGGCGAAGCGTAGCAGCAACCGGGCGCCGGGCTTGACCGCGCTCGCCTGGGTCACCGGGTGGCCCTTCGTGTCCGACACCAGGGCAAAGCCGCGCGCCAGCACCTGCTCATAAGAGACGGAGCCGAGCCGCGCGGCCGTGGCCTCGAGCCGGGTGCGGGCCTCGCGCAGCCCGGATTGCAGCATGGCGGGCGATAGCCGTGCGAGGCCCGCGCTGGCCAGGCGCCGGTGCCGCGCCACCGCATGGCGCAGCCCGGCGTCGAGCTGGGCCGCCGCCAGCCCGCCGCGCCGCGCCGCCACCAGGTTGGGCAGCGCCAGCCGCAGCCGCAGGCCGCGATCGACGACTGCCACCCGCGCCGCACGCAACTGCGCCGGCAGGTCCGGGATGGCGCGTTCCGCCCGCACCAGCGCGGCCCGGCGGGATACGAGCAGGTTGGGCAGCGCGATCGCCAGCCGCCCCGCCCGGTCGTCGAGCCGCTGGCGGGCGACCCCGAGCAGGCCGGGCAAGTCCGGCAGGCCCCGCTCGGCACGCCCCAGCCGAAGGCGGCGCTCCTGCGTCATGCGGTGCAGGCCTCCGGCGAGCCGGGCCACTTCCTGCGCCAGGTTGGCGGCCAGTTCGGTGCGGGACGGCACGGCGAGTTCGGCGGCGGCGGTCGGCGTGGGCGCGCGGCGGTCCGAGACGAGGTCGATGAGGGTGTGGTCGGTCTCGTGGCCCACGGCGGAGATCAGCGGAATGCGGCACAGGGCGGCGGCGCGCACCACGGCCTCGTCGTTGAAGGCCATCAGGTCCTCGAGGCTGCCGCCGCCGCGGGCGATGATCAGCACGTCCGGCCGCGGCACCGGCCCATTGGGCGCGATGGCGTCGAACCCGGCGATGGCGGCGGCGATGCGGAGTGCGGCGCCCTCGCCCTGGACCGGCACCGGCCAGACCAGCACCGGGCGCGGGAAGCGGCGCAGGATGGTGGTCGCGATATCGTGCAGCACGGCGCCGGAAGCCGAGGTGACGACGCCCACCACCTCCGGCAGCAACGGGATGTGCCGCTTGCGGTCCTGCCCGAACAGGCCCTCGGCGGCCAAGCGCGCCCGCAGCATCTCGATCCGCGCGAGCAGGGCGCCGGCGCCGGCGTACTCCATGCGTTCGACGATCAGTTGATACGAGCTGCGCTCGCCATAGGAGGAAATGCGGCCGGTGGCGATCACCTCCACGCCGTTCTCCGGCTCCAGCCCAAGCCGGGCGGCGCCGCTCTTCCAGACGACGCCGGAAATCTTGCCGCCTTCGTCCTTCAGCGAAAAATAGAGGTGGCCCGAAGGGTAGCGCTTGAACTCGGTGATCTCGCCGCGCACCCGCACGCGGCCGAACGCGCCCTCCAAGGTGCGCTTCACCGCGCCGGAGATTTCGCTGACGGTGTATTCGGGCGTGTTGCTGGCCGGTTCAAGCATTCCGGCAACCTATGCTACAGCCGCGCCGGGTTGAAGCGGGGGCGGGGGCATGCGGGTTCTGGTGGTCGGATCGGGCGGGCGGGAACACGCGTTGGCCTGGGCGCTGTCGGCCTCGCCGCTGCTGACCAAGCTCTGGGCGGCGCCGGGCAACCCGGGCACGGCGACGGTGGCCGAGAACGTGAACATCCAGGCGATGCACCTCGACCGCCTGGTGCAGTTCGCACGCGAGAACGCCGTGGACCTGGTGGTGCCGGGACCGGAGGGGCCGCTGGTGGCGGGCCTGACCGACGCCATGGCCGAGGCCGGCATCCGCTGCTGCGGCCCCACCCGCGCCGCGGCCCAGATGGAGGGCAGCAAGGCGTTCACCAAGGCCCTGTGCGACGCGGCCGGCATCCCGACCGCGCTTTGGGAGGGGTTCACCGACCCCGCGGAAGCGGTGGACTTCGTGCGCCGCCGGGGCGCGCCGGTCGTGGTGAAGGCGGACGGGCTCGCCTCCGGCAAGGGCGTGGTGGTTGCCGCCACCATCGAGGAGGCGGAGGCCGCGATCCACGCCATGCTGCACGACCGCAGCTTCGGCGACGCCGGCGCGGCGGTGGTGATCGAGGAATGCCTGGTGGGCGAGGAATGCAGCCTATTCGCGCTGTGCGACGGCGCCGATTTCATGTTCCTGGGGGCGGCGCGCGACCACAAGCGGGTGGGCGACGGCGACACCGGCCTCAACACCGGCGGCATGGGCGCCGTCTCTCCGGTGCCGGGCTTCGACCCCGTTCCGGCGATGGAGGCGTTCATCCGCCCGGCGCTGGCCGAGATGGCGGCGCGCGGCACGCCGTTCCGCGGCGTCCTGTTCGCCGGCCTGATGCTGACCGCGAGCGGGCCGCGGCTGATCGAATACAACGTCCGCTTCGGCGACCCCGAGTGCCAGGCCTTGCTGCCCCGCCTGCGCAGCGACCTGCTGCCGGCCCTGCTGGCGGCCTGCGATGGCGAGCTGTCCCGCTTCGGCCTGCGCTGGCGGGACGAGGCGAGCGTTTCGGTGGTGATGGCCGCCGAGGGGTATCCGAGCAACCCGGTGCCGGGCTCCGTCATCGATGGGCTGGAGGCTGCCGCCGCGGTGCCGGGCGCGCTGGTGTTCCAGGCCGGCACGCGGGTGGAGGGTGGCCGGCTGCTGGCCGATGGCGGCCGGGTGCTAACCATTTGCGGCACCGGCGCGAACGTGACGGCGGCGCGGGCGGCGGCTTACGGCGCGATCAGCCATGTGCGCTGGCCGCAGGGGTTCTGCCGGCGGGATATCGGTGTCGAGGCCGTCCGCCCGTGATATGGCGGGCTTGCGGCGCTACTGCGGCGCGAACGGGTTCTGCCAGCCCGCCGCCGGCTTGGGCGGGAAGGCCTGGGCGAGATAGTCGAGGATCAGGCGCCGTTCCTCGCCCTCCAGCACCGGCATGGCGTGCTTCTCGCTCATCCAGTGCAGCGTCTCGTCCCAGCGCTCCCGCGCCATGCCTTGCCGGGTGACGATCTGCGAGCTGTGGCAGGCCACGCAGAAGTAGAACGTCTCCTCCCGGTGCGGCCCGGCGGGGAAGCGCTCCGGCGTATCCTCGCCGGCCTGCGCCCAGGCGCCGCCGGGCAGCAGGAGGCCGCCCAGCAGCGCCAGCGCCAACTTCATCCAACCAGAACTGCGACGCGGTGGAACGGATTGGCGCCGTAGCCCTGCGGGTTCCAGTTCGC
>CAXSDH010000091.1:0-14592 GCA_964235765.1 uncultured Acetobacteraceae bacterium | reverse complement strand
ATGGACAGTGCCGCTGCAGCCCGTTTGATCTCCGCCGTCATGGCGACGTCGTCGCGGGAGGGCGCCGGGTCGCCGCTCGGGTGGTTGTGCACCAGGATCATCGCCGTTGCGTGCAGCTCCAGGGCCCGCTTGATCACCTCGCGGGGGTAGACCGGCGTGTGGTTCACGGTGCCACGGGATTGCGCCTCGTCGGCCAGCAAGCGGTTCTTGTTGTCGAGGAACAGGATGCGGAACTGCTCGACCCGCTCGCGGGAGAGCACCGTGGTGAGGTAGGCCATCAGCCCATCCCAATTGGCCAGCACCGGCCGGTGCTGGACTTCAGCCCGGGCCAGGCGGAAGGCCGCGGCCTGGATGGTTTTCAGGGCGGCGACCCCGGCGTCACCCAGGCCCTCGATGGTGCGGAGGTCTGGCACGGGCGCAGTGACGGCGTTGGCGAAGCTGCCGAAGCGGGACAGCAAGGCGCGGGCGATCGGCTTGGTGTCCCGCCGCGGCAAGGCCAGGAACAGCACCATTTCGAGCAACTCATGGTCGGCGACGCTGTCCGGCCCCGTTGTCAGCAAGCGCGCGCGCAGCCGGGCGCGATGCCCTTCGGCGCTGACCGGGCTGGCGGGCTGGGGGTCGTGTGCCGCCGCGGTATCCGGCAGGTCGAGGGGGTGCAGCAAGTCCCGGTCTGCATCGGACATGCAGCGTTCAGGCCTCCGCCACCAGCCAGCGTTCGAGGCTGGCGCGCCACGGCTCCACCGGCACGGCCCGCCGGGCGGCACGATCCATGACCACGAGCACCGTCACCGCACGGGCGCATAGAGTGCCGCCATGCAGCAGGCGTTGGCGCACTGTGAAGGAGCGGGTGCCGAGCCGCGCGAGTTCGGTCTCGATCGTGACGTCGCCGGGCCAGGACATTTCGGCCACGAAGTCTAGCTCCAGCCGCACGATCACCAGCGCCTGGCCTGTGGACTCCACCGGCAGCCCGGCTGCGACGGCCAGTTCCGAGCGGCCCTGTTCCAGCATGACCGCGAACACGGCATTGTTCACGTGGCCCAAGCGGTCGGTATCGTTGAATCGCAACCGGTGGGTGGTCAGGAAGGCCGGCATGTCAACCGTATGGCGGTTTGTGCAGCCCTGCCGGGGAGACGGTGAACACCTCGACGCCGTCCTCGGTCACGCCGACCATATGCTCGAACTGGGCCGACAAGCTGCGGTCGCGGGTGACGGCGGTCCAGCCGTCGTCGAGCACCTTCACTTCCGGGCGGCCGGCGTTCACCATGGGTTCGATGGTGAAGAACATGCCGGGCCGTAACACCGGGCCGTCGCCGGGCCGGCCGAAGTGGAGGACGTTGGGCGCCTCGTGGAAGCGGCGGCCGATGCCATGGCCGCAGAAATCGCGGACCACGCTGAAGCGGTTGGCTTCGACGAATGCTTGTATGGCGTGGCCGACATCCCCCAAGGTCGCGCCTGGGCGAACCGCTGCCACGCCGCGCATCAGGGCGTCGTAGGTCACGTCCATGAGGCGGCTGGCGCGCGTGGAGGGGGTTCCGGCCACGTACATCCGGCTGGTGTCCCCGTGCCAGCCATCCATTACCACGGTGATGTCGATGTTCAGCACGTCCCCGTCGACCAACTTGCGGTCGCCCGGGATGCCGTGACAAACGACGTGATTGATGGAGGTGCAAATCGACTTTGGGAAGCCGCGATAGTTGAGCGGCGCCGGCGTAGCGCCACGCGAGATGATGTGGTCGTGGCAGATCTGGTCGAGGACGCCGGTGGTGACGCCGGTGCGGACATGGGGCGTCAACGCATCCAGCGTCTCGGCGGCGAGTTGGCCGGCGGCCCGCATGCCGGCGAAGTCTGCCTGCGAGTGGATCGTGATCCGTCGTGCGTCGCTGCCACCGTCCATACGGACCAGATCCTCTGCCGTTCCTGCCCAAAATGCGCAGCCATGGCGCGCCGCGCAAGGGCGCTTTTGGCTCCGAAGGCCGATGCAAGGCTGCCCGGCGCGGCTTCAGCCCGGGAAACGGCTCCAGCCCGGGCCGTGCGCAGCGCCGCTCTGCCCGACCCTTGCCGCTGTCGCGCGGGGCGGCGGCGACTCGAAATAACCCACCGGCCCACGTGTGGCGACAAGCGGCCGCAAGCGTTCGCCCCGCATTTCGGAGCGCAGTTCCGGCGAGCGCCGGGGAGCCGGGCGGAGTTCGATTGGCCGCGCCGGCCGGAGGCGCAGCCGCGCTTCAGCCACTTGGATCGGCATCGGCATTGGCATCGGCGGGGGCGGCAGGACACGAGGCTGCGGCGTGGCATGAGCCAGGCTGATCAGCGCTGGCATCCGATAGGGCGTGGGCTCCCGCCGCGCCATGAAGCTTGGCACGCCCATGCGGTCGAACCCTTGATCGAGCAGCGACGCGGTGTGCAGGTCCCGCTCTCCTCCACTTGCGGCGCCCATCACCACGGCCAGCAGCCGGGCGTCACCACGCAAGGCGGACGTCACGACGTTGTAGCCGGAGGCTTCAATATAGCCGGTCTTCAGACCATCGGCACCCGGATAGCTCTGAAGAAGGCGCTGGTGATTGTAGATGGTCCGGCCATGAAATTGGAACGAGGGCGTGCTGAAGTAGTGGTAGAAGCCTGGAAAGTCCTGGATCAGGCGTCGGCCCAGGATCGCCATGTCGCGCGCGGTGGTCACTTGGCTCCAATCGGGCAAGCCGGACGCATTGCGGAACGTGGTTCTGGACATGCCCAGTGCGCGGGCGCGCAACGTCATCATCTGGGCAAACCGCTCCTCGTCGCCGCCCATCATCTCGCCGAGCGCCGCCGCTGCGTCGTTGGCCGACTTGGTGACCAGTCCCAACAGGGCTTGTTCGACCGTGATGTAGGTGCCGGGGAGCAGGCCGAGTTTGGTTGGGGACATGGAAGCTGCCCAGGCCGATACGGGCACGGCATCGTTCAGGGACATACGCCGGTCCCTCAGCGCCTCGAACAGCATATAGATCGTCATCATCTTGGTCAGGCTGGCCGGGAAGCGGTACTCGTCCGCGTTCACCGCCGATAGGATGCTGCCGCTCGCCGCATCGAGCACGATTGAGGAATAGCGGTCCGAACCCACCTGGGCAGCGGCCGGCCGAACTGCACCGCACACCGAGGCGAGCAGGCTAATTGCTAGGATGGCCCGCGCAACAAGCCGCGGCCGAGTGGCAAAACCGGGCATCGGGCCCTATCCCTTGTCGTTCGCTTCAACAGTGTAGGTTCGGCGCGTAGGGTCTGTCTAGTATCTTTGCAGCAGTGCCAGAGGCTTATAGCACCAGGCTCTTAACGGACTCCTAACAGCCAGCGCAGGCCTGCATGGAGTGCATTGTGCACCGCACAAAAACGCCGTTGACTTTCCGTCCACGGCATCTCATCTAGGTTATGTTGCAGTGCAGCAAAGCCGGGGGAGGAAGCCTGGTGCTGTCTCGCAAGTCTGAGAACCTGCTTTGGCATTCGGCCAAACTTTCAAAAAGGAAGACGCATCATGAAGACCGCTGGGCAATTCGTCACATTCGGCCAGGGCAACGTCGAAGCCCTCGTGAAGTCGGGCCAGATTTTCGCCACCGGGCTGCAGGATTTGGGCAAGCAGATGGCTGCCAATGCTCAGGCCGCCATGGACGAAACCATGTCGACCTTCCGCGCGCTCACGACCGTTCGCTCCGTCAAGGAAGCCATGGACCTGCAGGCGACGCTCGCCCGTTCGACGATCGAGAAGGCTGTGAGCCAGAGCGGACAGGTGACCGAAACCTCGTTCAAGCTGGCCGAACAGGCGATCGCGCCGATCGCCAGCCGCATGACCTTGGCCGTCGAGTCGTTCAAGGCCGCCTAACGTTGCCAGGGCGTTCGCTTTAGCATTCGCCCCGAACCGGGCTGCGTTGCCCGGGCAACGTCCGATCGAAACGGCCCGGGGCACGCCCCGGGCCGTTTGTCGTTTATCGTTCGGTAACCTTCCTAGCCGATTATCCGGGAGGGGCCACGCGTACTCTTTTCCCTGCGGCGCGCATTCCGATATGGTGAGCAATGGAGCAACCGAGCTTCGGAGGCGCGCCAAGCCGGGGCGCTGGCAGGGTGAGGCGCCGGTAGGTTTCGGCCAGGATGTTAGGACGGATGAGCGACAACGATAAACGCGGAAATGGAGAGGGGCCGAATACCGGCGTGGTGGTCAAGGCGCGGCCAAAGACCCGCAAGCCTGCCATGTACAAGGTCCTCATGTTGAACGACGATTACACGCCCATGGAATTCGTGGTGCATGTGCTCGAGCGTTTCTTCCAGAAGACCCGCGAGGAGGCGACGCGCATCATGCTGCACGTGCATCGGCGGGGCGTAGGGGTTTGCGGCGCCTATACATACGAGGTCGCGGAGACGAAGGTGACCCAGGTCATGGATTTGGCGCGGCAGAACCAGCATCCCTTGCAGTGCACGATCGAGAAGGAATGAGGCGAGAAGGATTGAGGCTGCAAGGCCGGGCGGCTCATTTATGTGGAATTCTTGAATTCACTGGCCGCTTAATGGCCGTCCGTTTGCACGGCGGCGAAGCGGGACCAGTGCGAAGGAGCGTCAATCACCATGTTGTCACGCAACCTTGAACAGACGCTGCATCGTGCACTCTCGCTGGCGAGCGAGCGCCGTCACGAGTACGCGACGCTCGAACACCTGCTGCTCGGCCTCGCTGACGACAGTGACGCGGCGACGGTCTTGCGCGCCTGCGGCGTCGATTTGGACAAGTTGCGGCAGGATTTAGGGGAGTTCCTCGACAAGGACCTCTCGGGCCTTGCCACGGACCGTGCGGGGGATCCGAAGCCGACAGCCGGTTTTCAGAGAGTCGTGCAGCGGGCCGCCATTCACGTGCAAAGCTCGGGCCGGGACGAGGTCACGGGCGCCAACGTGTTGGTCGCCCTGTTCAGCGAACGGGAGAGCCACGCCGTGTATTTCCTGCAGTTGCAGGACATGACCCGGCTCGACGCCGTCAATTTCATCAGTCACGGTATCGCCAAGGCGCCGGGCCGGACAGCGCAGCGGCCGGTGCAGGGCGCAAAAGAGGAGGGTGTCGCGGAAAACGAGCGCGAGGAGAAGCCGGGCCGCCGCGCGCAGGACGCGCTGTCGAACTATTGCGTAAACCTGAACAAGAAGGCGGCGGCGGGAAAGATCGATCCGCTGATCGGGCGCGATAGCGAAATCGAGCGCACCATCCAGATCCTTTGCCGCCGCACCAAGAACAATCCGCTGTACGTGGGCGATCCCGGCGTGGGCAAAACGGCCATCGCCGAGGGCTTGGCCAAGCGGATCGTCGAAGGCGACGTGCCCGAGGTCCTGGCCAAGAGCACGATATTCGCCCTGGATATGGGCGCCCTGCTTGCGGGCACGCGGTATCGTGGCGACTTCGAGGAGCGGCTGAAAGCCGTGGTCACGGAGCTCGAGGCGCATCCCGGCTCCATCCTGTTCATCGACGAGATCCATACGGTAATCGGCGCGGGCGCGACGAGCGGCGGCGCCATGGATGCGAGCAACCTGCTGAAGCCGGCATTGGCTTCGGGCAACATGCGTTGCGTCGGGAGCACGACCTACAAGGAATACCGGAACTACTTCGAGAAGGACCGGGCGCTGGTGCGGCGATTCCAGAAGATCGACGTGAACGAGCCTTCCCTGGAGGATGCGGTCAAAATCCTGCGCGGGCTCAAGACAAACTACGAGAAGCATCACAAGGTTCGCTACACCGAGGAGGCAATCCGGGGCGCCGTCGAGCTTTCGGCGAAGTACATCAACGATCGCAAGCTGCCCGACAAGGCGATCGACGTCATCGACGAGGTGGGCGCCAGCCGCATGCTCCAGCCCGAGGGCAAGCGCCGCAAAATGGTGACGCTGCGCGACGTGGAGGAGATCGTGGCCAAGATCGCCCGCATCCCGCCCAAGTCGGTCTCGGCGGACGACAAGGAGACGCTGCGCAATCTTGAGCGTGACCTGAAGAGCATGGTGTTCGGGCAGGACAAGGCGATCGAGGCCTTGGCTGCCGCGATCAAGCTGTCGCGCGCCGGGCTGCGCGAGGCGGAGAAGCCGATCGGCAACTACCTGTTCAGCGGCCCGACCGGGGTCGGCAAGACCGAGGTGGCCCGGCAGTTGGCCTCGACCTTGGGCATCGAGCTGACCCGGTTCGACATGAGCGAGTATATGGAGCGGCATAGCGTATCGCGCCTGATCGGCGCGCCGCCGGGCTATGTGGGCTTCGACCAAGGCGGTTTGCTGACCGACGCCATCGACCAGCATCCGCATTGCGTGCTGCTGCTCGACGAAATCGAGAAGGCCCACCCCGACCTGTTCAACATCCTCCTGCAAGTGATGGATCACGGGAAGCTGACCGACCACAACGGCAAGGTCGTCGACTTCCGCAACGTGATCCTGATCATGACCACCAACGCCGGTGCGTCCGATATGGCCAAAGAGGCGATCGGGTTCGGCCGTGACGTGCGGGTGGGCGAGGACGACGAGGCCATCAAGCGGCTGTTCACGCCGGAATTCCGGAACCGGCTCGACGCGACGATCACCTTCGCCGGCCTCACGCCCGAGATCGTGGGCCGCGTGGTCGAGAAGTTCGTAATGCAACTCGAGGCGCAGCTTGCCGACCGCAACGTGACGATCGAGTTGTCGTCGGCGGCCAAGGAATGGCTGGCGGAGCGCGGCTACGACCGGCTGTATGGCGCGCGCCCACTTGGCCGGGTCATTCAGGAGTACATCAAGAAGCCGCTCGCCGAAGAGCTGTTGTTCGGCCATCTGGTGAAGGGCGGCGCGGTCAAGGTCGCGCTGAAGGACGACAAGCTCGACTTCGAGTATACCGAAGCCGCCGTGCCCGTGACCACGAAGGCCGAGGGCGACGGCGATGAGGGCGGCATGGAGCGCGAGCCGGAGACGGTGGAGTGAAGGCCACCTGGAACGGCCGCGTCCTGGCGGAGAGCGACGATATCGTGACGGTGGAGGGGAACGCCTACTTCCCCGCCGCCAGCCTCGACCCGGCGATCATCCAGCCCAGCACGCACACCAGCAATTGCGCGTGGAAAGGGACCGCCCACTACCACAGCCTGGCCGTGGACGGTGCGGTGAACGGCAATGCGGTCTGGTTCTATCCCGAGCCGAAGGAAGCGGCGGCCGCCATTCGCGGCCGGGTCGCGTTCTGGAAGGGTGTGACGGTCTCCGCCTGAGGTTCCCCCGCGCAGGGCTTTCCGCTAGGTGATCCCCATGGCCCGCACCGCCGAGATCACCCGCAACACATCGGAAACCCGCATCACCGTCCGGCTTGCGCTGGACGGGACCGGGCTGTGCACCGCCGCCACCGGCGTCGGCTTCCTCGACCACATGCTGACGGCGCTCGCCCGGCACGCCTCGTTCGATCTCGACGTGCGGGCCGAGGGCGATCTGCACATCGATTTCCATCACACCACCGAGGACGTCGGCATCGTGCTTGGCCAGGCGCTGGCCAAGGCCGTGGCCGACAAGCGCGGGATCCGGCGCTATGGGCACGCCGTGGCGCCGATGGACGAGGCCCTGGTGGATGCGGCCGTTGATATGTCGGGCCGGCCGTTTCTCGCCTGGTCCGTCGCGTTCGAGCGCGACAAGGTCGGTGAGATGGATACCGAGTTGTTCGAGGAGTTCTTCCGCGCCTTCGCCATGAACGGGTTGCTGACCTTGCATGTGGCGAGGCGCGCCGGGCACAACGCGCACCATGTGGCGGAGGCGTGCTTCAAGGCAGTGGCCCGGGCCCTTCGCGAGGCGACGGAGCCCGATCCGCGCGCGGCCGGCAGCATTCCTTCCACCAAGGGCGCGCTATGAAGACCTACACCGCCCATTTGAAGGCCGGCCGGCCGCCGATCCTGGTCCGGGAGAGCTGGAGCTGGGGCGCCGCGCTGTTCGGCCCGCTTTGGCTATTGGCGCATCGTGCCTGGATCGCGGCACTGCTACAGGCCGCCATCCTGGTTGCGGTGCTGGCGCTCACTCCGCGATCCCTTCATGGCGCTTTGTTGCTGGGCTTGGCCGTGCTCGCCGGGCTGCTGGGCCGCGATGTGGTGCGCTGGTCGTTGGCCCGGCGGGGTTACGTGTTGGCCCATGTTTTGGCGGCGCGCGACGAGGATGGCGCCCTTGGCCGCTTGCTGACGGCCCGCACGGACATTGCCGAGCGTTATGCCGAGCACCTGGCATGATGCGGGTCGCGGTCGTGGACTATGGGAGCGGCAACCTGGCCTCGGCCTCGCGCGCCCTCGAGGCTGCCGCAGCGGAGATGGGGCTCGCTGCCCAAGTAAGCGTGACTGCCGATCCGGACCAGGTCGCGCGGGCCGACCGGGTGGTGCTGCCGGGCCAGGGCGCGTTTGCCGATTGCGCGGCCGGGCTGGCCGCCGTTTCGGGCATGCGAGAAGCCATCGAATGCAGCGCCGGGCGCGGCCGCCCCTTCCTCGGCATTTGCGTCGGCATGCAGTTGATGGCCGAGCGTGGGCTGGAGCATGTGGAAACACCCGGCTTCGGCTGGATCGGCGGCGAGGTGGCGGAGATGCCGGCGGCCGGTCTGCGCCTGCCGCAAATGGGGTGGAACGCGCTGGCGTTCGAACCGGGCTCCCACCCCTTGCTCGCCGGGTTGCGGCCGGGCGAGCACACCTACTTCGTGCATAGCTATGCACTGCGCGGTGGCCGGGACGAGGAGTTGCTCGCCACCACGGAGTATGGCGGCCCCGTCCCCGCCATCGTCGCCCGCGACAACCGGGCCGGCACCCAGTTCCATGTGGAAAAGAGCCAGGGCGTCGGCCTGCGCATCCTGGGCAACTTCCTGCGCTGGGCGCCGTAGTGCCGGACCAGCTGGCGCACAGCCTGCTCGTCGAGCGAGTCAGCGAACTGCCGGACGATGGCGACCTGCAAGACCTGTGCGAGGCCGCCGACGCCGCCATTCTCGAGGGCGGCGGCTTTGGTTGGGTGAAGTCGCCCGGCCGGCTGGCGCTCGAGAGCTACTTTCGCGGCGTGCTGCTGGTGCCGGAGCGCGAGCTGTTCATCGCCCGGCTGGATGGCGTCATCGTCGGCAGCGCGCAGCTGGTCCGTCCGCCCCGCAACAACGAGGCGCAGGCGTTCGCGGCGACCCTGATGCACGCCTTCGTCGCGCCCTATGCCCGCGGGCACGGCCTTGCCCGCCTCATGACGCAGCGCGTGGAGGACGGCGCGCGCGCCCTCGGGTACCAGGTGCTGAACCTCGACGTGCGCGAGACCCAGTCCGTCGCCATCCACCTTTACGAGACGCTGGGCTATCACCGGTGGGGCGAACACCCCTGCTACGCCCGGGTAGGCGGCGGCACGGTTCGCGGGGTGTTCTTCGTCAAGCTGCTGCAGGAGGAGCGCAAGGCGTGATCCTGTTTCCGGCGATCGACCTGAAGGGCGGCGCCTGCGTGCGCCTGCGCCGCGGCGAGATGGATCAGGCGACCGTCTATTCCGACGATCCCGGCGCCCAGGCGCGGGCCTGGCAGGATGCGGGGTGCCGCTGGCTGCATGTGGTGGACCTCGACGGCGCGTTCGCCGGCCAGTCCCGCAACGGCGCGGCTGTCGCGTCGATCCTGGCGGCGGCCCGCGTGCCGGTGCAATTGGGCGGCGGCATCCGCGACATGGCGGGGGTGGAGCGCTGGCTTGGGGCGGGGGTGACCCGGGTGATCCTGGGCAGTGCGGCGGTGAAGACTCCAGCGCTGGTGCATGCGGCGTGCCGGGCGTTTCCCGGCCGGGTCGCGGTGGGGATCGATGCGCGGGACGGTGTGGTGGCGACGGAAGGCTGGGCGGAAAGCTCCGGCATCGCCGCGCTCGACCTGGCGTTGCGGTTCGAGGACGCGGGGGTTGCCGCCATCATCTACACCGACATCGGCCGGGACGGCATGCTGACCGGGCTGAACCTCGAGGCGACGTTCGGGCTCGCCGCCCGGCTTCGCACCTCCGTCATCGCCAGCGGCGGGGTCGGGTCGCTGGACGACCTTCGTTCCTTGGTGCAGGGCGCCCAAGGCGGGGCGGGCCGAGTCGCGGGCGTGATCGTCGGGCGCGCATTGTATGATGGCCGAGTCGATCCGGCAGCAGCCCTGGCGCTGCTCGCGTCGCCGGAGGCCAGTGAATTGGCTGTCTAGACGACTGCGTCGCTCGCGGCGCTTGCAAGCCCTCCCCGGCTCTGTCTATGCACGGACATGCTGAAGCTCCGCATCATCCCCTGCCTCGACGTGAAGGACGGCCGGGTGGTGAAGGGCGTGAACTTCGTCGGCCTACGCGATGCGGGCGACCCGGTGGAGCAGGCGCGGCTGTATGACCGGGCCGGGGCCGACGAGCTCACGTTCCTGGATATCACGGCCAGCCACGAGGACCGCGACACCATCCTCGATGTCGTGTCCCGCACTGCGGCGCAGGTGTTCCTGCCGCTGACGGTGGGCGGCGGCGTGCGCTCGCCCGAGGATATCCGGCGCCTGCTGCTGGCCGGCGCCGACAAGTGCAGCATGAACTCCGCCGCGGTGGCCCGGCCCGACCTGGTTCGCGAGGCGGCGGAGAAGTTCGGCAGCCAGTGCGTGGTGGTGGCGGTCGATGCGCGGGCGAGCGGGGCCGGCGCCTGGGAGGTATTCACCCATGGCGGGCGCAAGGGCACCGGGCTCGACGCCGTCGGTTGGTGCCGGCAGGTGGCGGCGCTGGGCGCGGGCGAAATCCTGCTGACCAGCATGGACCGCGACGGCACCGGGCATGGCTTCGACCTGGCGCTGCTGCGGGCGGTGTGCGGCGCGGTCCGGGTGCCCGTGGTCGCCTCGGGCGGCGTGGGCAGCCTGCAGCACTTCGTGGACGGCGCACGCGCCGGGGCGACGGGGCTGCTGGCCGCCAGCGTGTTCCATTTCGGCACGTTCACCATCGCGCAGGTCAAGGCCGCGCTGCACGCGGCCGGCCTCCCAGTGCGCCTGCCGGTGCGCCTGCCCGATTCGGCCGCCGCGTGACGAAGCCGCCGAAATCGCCCCCGGCGCGCAAGGGGCAGAAGGTCAAGGCCGCGGCTGAGGCCGAGATGATCGGGCCCCAGGTGCTGGACCGCCTCTGGACGGTGGTGGTGGAGCGGCGCTCCGCCGACCCGGCCAACAGCCACTCCGCGCGCCTGCTCGCGCGCGGTACTGCGAAGGTGGCGCAAAAGTTCGGCGAGGAGGCAGTCGAGTGCCTGATCGAGGCCGTGGCCCGCAACCCGGCGGCGCTGGTGGCCGAGAGCGCCGACGTGCTGTACCACCTGATCGTCATGTGGGTGGCGGCGGGAGTGGACCCGGACGAGGTCTGGACCGAGCTGCAACGGCGCGAAGGCGTGAGCGGAGTCGCGGAAAAGGCGGCACGCCAAGTCGGCAAGGGCGGCGGCGGCACACGCAAGATACCTTGAAGGTGCCTGGGAGGTGCCGGGGAGGGTGCCGGCCGGCTACCCCACCCTACGACGAATATTTCACCACGCAGCCGTATGGCCGCGTTACCGCGTTTGGTGCGGGGCGGCCTTCGGCCAAGGCGGTCAGCGCTTCCCTGGCGTAAGGGGTGGCGCGAGCGAGGTCCTCGGCCCGGGCGGTCGGGACGCTGTCGGCGCCGCCCATGTAGCCCAGCACGCCGTCGGGGCGGACCATGAACAGATGCGGCGTGGTCTTGGCCTCGTAGAGCCGGGCGATGACCCCGTTCGGGTCCAGTAGCACATGCGCCGGCGCGGCGCCCCGGGTGCGGGTCAGTTCGTTGGCGAGCGGGCCTTCGGCATAGCCCTGCTCACCCGGGGGCGAACTGATCACCGAGAGCCACACGGCGCCGCGCGAGGCCGCCTCGGCTTGGAGCGCCTGCATCGCGCCGGAGCCGTACCATTTCTTGACGTAGGGGCAGCCGTCGTTGGTCCATTCGAGCACGACCAGCTTGCCGCGCAGGGCGGAGAGGCTGACGGTGTTGCCGTCGCTGTCCCGGCCGGTGAAGTCCGGTGCGGGCGCGCCGAGCACCGGTGCGGCGCGGGCGGCGGCTGGCGCGAGGGACAGGCCCGCGCTGGCGAGGAACAAGGCACGCCGGGAAAGGGTCGTCATGGGGTCCTAGCCTCCGAGCTTGTCGAGTTGGGACAGCATCTCCGCTGCGGTCAGGATTTGCGGCAGCACCGTAGGCGCGGCCGGCGCGGGTGGATACAGCACATACAGCGGAACGCCGTCGCGCGCGTGGCCGCGCAGGAATGCGGTGATGTCCGGGTCGGCCCGGGTCCAGTCGCCTTTCAGGTAGGCCACACCATGCTGGGCGAAGGCGCGGCGGACCGGCTCGGGGGAGAGCGCGATGCGCTCGTTGACCAGGCAGGTGACGCACCAGGCGGCGGTCATGTTGACGAACACCGGGCGGCCCTCGGCCCGCAGCGCCGCGAGGCGCGCGGGCGTGAAGGGCTCCGTGCCGGCCTCGGCGGCGGCTTGCGCGGTGGCCGGCGCCGTGGCGGCGATCCCGCCCAGCACCGCGGCTGCGGCCAGGACGGAGACAGCCGCCGCGGCACGGCCCAGGCCTCGGCCGCGGCCCTCGGCGGCCTGCGCCAGGCCGAGCGCCCAGGCCGCGAAGCCCAGCAGCACCATGCCGCTGATCGCCGCCAGCACGCCCGCCGGGCCGGCTTGGAGGCTGAGCACCCAGACCAGCCACGCCGCTGCGCCGTACATGGGAAACGCCAGTGCGCCGCGCAGCACGTCCATCCAGGGCCCCGGCCGGGGCAGCACCCGGGCCGCGCCGGGGAACGCGGCCAGGGCGGCGTACGGCGCGGCCATGCCCAGGCCCATGGCGAAGAACACCAGCAGCGTGACCGCCGGCGGCGCTGCCAGGCCGGCCGCGATGGCGGCGCCCATGAAGGGGGCCGTGCACGGCGTCGCCACCAGCACGGCCAGCAGCCCGGTGAAGAAGCTGCCGGCGTGGCCGCCTCTGCCCGCCAGGCCCTGCCCAGCCCCTGCGAGCCCGCCGCCGATCCGGAATACGCCGGAGAGGTTGAGCCCGACCGCGAACAGCACCCAGGCCATGCCCGCCACGAACACCGGCGATTGGAATTGGAAACCCCAGCCCGCCAGCCCGCCCGCCGCGCGCGCGGCCAGCAAGACCGTGGCGAGCGCCAGGAACGCGATCAGCACGCCGGACGAGTACGACGCGGCGTGCGCCCGCACCGTGCCGCGCGCCTCGCCCGACATGCGGGCCACGGCCATCGCCTTCATCGCCAGCACCGGGAACACGCAGGGCATCAGGTTGAGGATCAGCCCGCCGAGCAGGGCCAGCAGCAATGTTTGCCCGAGCGGCACCGCGGCGGTGGCCGGGCTGGGCGTGTTGGGCGTGCCGGGCGTCGCGGACACGGCGAGGAAGCTTTCCTGCCCGCCGGGGTCGCGCAGCACCACCGTGCCGGCGAGCGTCGCCGCAGGCACGAAGCCGCTGCCGGGCTTGAGGCCGAGCCCGACCATGCCGTCCCGCACGGTTACGGGCTGCGGCGCGCCCTGTTCGATCGGTCCCCAGGCGGCGGGGAAGAACCAGGCGTCCCGCACCGTCGCGGCCGAGAGCCCGGCGCCCTCGAGCGAGAGCGTTCCATCCCCGGCGATTCGCGCCTCGAAGGGCGAGGGGCGCGGCAAGCGGGCCTGCGCAGCCGCGAACAGCGGGCTTTCGGCCGAAGGCGCGGGGGCGCCGGTGGGCAGTTCCAGCGTGAAGGCGCCCTCTTCCGGCACGCAGATTTTCTCGCAAACCAGCCAGGTGGCCGCGGCCTGGATCGCAACCGTGCCGGCTCCCGGCGTGATGGTGATCGGCAGCACCACCTCGTCCGTATAGGCGAAGGTCATCACCGGGCCTTCCGGCAGCCGGTTGGGCGTCGGCCAGGCGATCCGCCCCGCCGCGGCGCCGGGCGGCAAGGTCAGCGTGATTTCGGGGGGCGCACCGGCGTCGCCGGGGTTCTGCCAGTAGGTGTGCCAGCCCGGCGCCATGCGCAGCCGCAGCGCCACCTGGAAGGGGCGGCCTGCCTCGGCGGCATCGGTGTCGGAGATGAGGGTGGCGGTCAGGCGCTTGCTGCGCACGGGTGCGCTCTCCAGCGCCCAGCCGGGCGAGGAGATCGCGAGCATAACGAGCAGCAGCCAAGCGCGCACCATCCCCCTCCTATAGCCGATCCCGGCGCCGTGCCGCTACATGGCCGGATGCTGCCCGATCTTCCCGTCGCCGACGCCTTGCCCGAGTTGCTGGCCGTGCTGGACCGCGGGCCCAATGCCGTGCTCGTTGCGCCGCCCGGCGCCGGCAAGACGACGCTCGTGCCGCTCGCGCTGTTGCCCGCCGCCTGGCGCGGCGACGGTCGCATCCTGGTGCTGGAGCCGCGCCGCCTCGCGGCCCGTGCCGCCGCGACCCGGATGGCTTTCTTGCTGGACGAGCCGGTCGGGCGCACTGCCGGATATCGAACGCGGCTGGACAGCGCGGTCTCGGAGGCGACGCGGATCGAGGTGGTGACGGAAGGCTTGCTGGTCCGGCGGCTGCAATCCGACCCCACGCTGGACGGCGTGGCGGCGGTGCTGCTGGACGAGGTGCACGAGCGCGCGCTGGAAGCCGACCTCGCCTTGGCGC
>CAXSDH010000090.1:0-14720 GCA_964235765.1 uncultured Acetobacteraceae bacterium | reverse complement strand
TCGACCCCAACCTTGGCAAGGTTGTGCTCTACCCCTGAGCTACGCCCGCGCTCCGAAGTTCCGCGTTCTAGGCGGGTCCTCGCGGATGCGCAAGAGGGTTCAGCCCGGCCCGCGGTCCAACGGTGGCGCCCTTGTCACGAAAACGAGGTGCAGCGGGGGCAACCGTTCGGAAAGGGCCGCGTTGCAGACTGCACCCGAAGCAAGGAGTTGGATCGATGGCCTCATCAAATGACATTCACGGAGCCACACAGGACGCCAAGGAGCAGATCGCCCAACTCCGCGATCAGGTGCAGAGCCTGATGTCCGAGCGTGTGACCCCTGCCTTGGCGAATGCCGCCGGGCAGGCCGAGCAGTACGCTCGCCAAGCCAAGGACATGTACGACGACCAGAGCGAGATGCTGTCCGAGCGGGTGCGGGAGTCGCCGATCATTGCGATCCTGATCGCGGCCGGCGTCGGGTACTTGCTCGGCCGCATCGCGCGATAAGTCGATGCGCACGGTCGAACTCGCAAAAGTCGCGGCTGCAGCGGAGGCTCTGCGCCTCCGCCGGATCGCGCGCCGGCAGATGATGCGCGCCGTCTTCGGGGCAGGGGCGGCGGTGTTCGCCATTGCCGTGTTCGTCCTCGTTCACGTCGTCCTGTATCAACTGCTCGTTCGGATAGTCACGCCCGTGCTGGCCGCATTGATCCTGCTGGCCTTCGACCTGATCATCGCCTGCGTGCTGGGATATGTGGCGGTGGGCAGCAAACCCGACGCTATCGAGACCGAGGCCTTGATGGTCCGCAAGCAGGCCGTCATCGAGATGAAGCGCTCGCTGACGGTCATGGCGCTCGCCAGCGAGGTGACGGGGCTCGTTCTTCGCCGGCGTCCGAAGACGGTGGCCAACACCCATCCGCGTGGCACGGCGCGGCTCATGGGTGAGATCGCGGCGCGGGTCCTGGCCCGGCGCTGAGGAACGGGGATAAGGGCCTCCGCCGGGCGGGTTCCCGGCGAAGGCCCTTTCCTGGTGAGACCTCCCATGCCGCCCAGAACGGACTCCACAGTCATCTGCCGCAAGCAGGGGCGCATCGGCCGGATCACCCTTAACCGGCCACGCGCGCTCAATGCGCTCGACGAGCCCATGATCCACGCGCTCTCTGCCGCGCTCGCAGCCTGGCGCGACGACCCCTATGTGCATGCCGTCGTGCTTGACGCGGCCGGGGAGCGCGCGTTTTGCGCCGGCGGCGATGTCCGGACGCTGCGGAACCTGGTGATGGCCGGGGACCATGCGGCGGTCGAGCGGTTCTTCGTCGACGAATACGCGCTCAACCTTGCGATCGCCCGGTATCCCAAGCCTTACATCTCCCTCATCGACGGCATCTGCATGGGCGGCGGCGTCGGGCTATCGGTGCATGGCGCCATTCGCGTGGCCAGCGAAGCCGCGTCGTTCGCAATGCCCGAGACGGTGGTCGGCCTGTTTCCGGACGTCGGTGCGACGTTCATCCTGCCCAGGCTGCGCGGCGCCTTCGGCATGTATCTGGCCCTCACCAGCGCGCGGGTGGGCGGCGCCGACGCGGCCTGGCTGGGCCTGGCCACGCACTTCGTCCCGCGCGAGCGGATGGGGGCTCTCGCCGACGACTTGGCCGAACACGGCATCGCCGCCTTGGCCGGCGCCGCTGTCCCACCTCCATTGGGCGAGATGGCCGGTTTCGAGGCGGAAATCGCCTGCTTCGGCGCGGGCAGCGTCGCCGACATCGTGCAGGCGCTCGGGCGGATGGACACGGAGTGGTCCCGCACGACGCTGGCCGCCTTGCGCGCCGTTTCCCCCACGTCGCTGCTGTGGACGTTCGAGATCGTTCGCGCCGGCGCCGGGCGAAGGCTCGAGCAGTGCCAGCAGGCCGAGCTGGCGCTCACGCGGCACGCGACACGGCATCCGGACTTCGCCGAGGGGGTGCGCGCCATGGTGGTCGACAAGGACCGCACGCCGCGCTGGTCGCCCCCACGCCTGGAGGACGTGGACCCGGCGTTCATCGCAACGGTGTTGCGTTCATAGGCAGGCCAGCGCTTGCCGGGCGATCATCAGGTTCTCGTCGGTCGGGATGACCCAGGCGCTCGCCCCTGCCCCTCCCCCTGGCCCTCCCCCTGGCCCGGATATGCACGGGCCGCCCCTCTCGTTCGCTGCGGCGTCGAGCCCGACGCCCAGCCAGGCCGCGTCCCGGCAAACCCGGGCGCGGATTTCGGCCTGGTTCTCGCCGATGCCGCCGGTGAACACGATTCCGTCAAGCCCGCCGAGAGCAGCGGCGAGCGAGCCGATTTCGCGGCCGATGCGGTAGACGAACAGGTCCACCGCCTCCTGCGCATGCGGGTCGGGGCTCGCGAGCAGCTCCCGCATGTCGGCGGAGCGGCCGGAGACGCCCAGCAGGCCGGATTCCTCGTAAAGCAGGCGCTCCACCTCGGCAGCCGACAGCCCGTCACGCTGCATCAGCGTGAGCACCACGCCGGGATCTAGCGCGCCGCAGCGCGTGCCCATCAGCAGCCCGTCCAGCGCCGTCAGGCCCATGGTGGTCGCGACGCTCCGCCCCGCGCGCATGGCGCATAGGCTGGCGCCGCTGCCCAGGTGCGCCACGACGACCCGGCCGCGGGCCAGGGCGGGCGCCACGTCCGGCAAGCGGGAGGCGATGTATTCGTACGACAGCCCATGGAAGCCGTAGCGCCGCAGCCCCGCCTCTGTGAACCGCCGGGGTAGTCCGAAGGCCTGGGAAAGCTTCGGCGCCCCATGATGGAAGGCGGTGTCGAAGCAGGCCACTTGCGGCACGCCGGGGAACAGGGCCTGCGCCGCCCGGATGCCCTCCAGCGCATGCGGCTGGTGCAACGGCGCGAGCGGCACCAGGTCGTCCAGCGCTTGCAGGATGGCGGGGTCGATCCTCACGGGCTGATCGAACCGCGGCCCGCCATGCACGACCCGGTGCCCTACTGCCAGCAGCGCGCCGCCATGGCCCGCCAGCCAGCCCTCGATGGCGGTCAACGCCGCTTGATGGTCTGCGCCGCCCTGCACCGGCTCGTCCAGCGCCGCCTCGCCGCCCGCCGCCTTCACGCGCAGGCGCGCCTCCGCGCCGATGCCGGCCACCTGGCCCTCGCGCTCCAGCGCCACCACGTCCGCCGCAGCATGGAACAACGAGAACTTCATGCTGGATGACCCGGCGTTCAGTACCAGGATCGTGTCGCCCATCGCTTGCTCCGGTCCATCGCCGCTGCGTAGTCTCGGCCCAACGCCGCACGGAGGAAAACGATGTCCGACCAGGCTCGCCACATCAAGCGGCCGGCCGCCCCGAGCGGCGGGCGGCCGTGACCGGCCTGCCCGAGTACGAGGTGTTCGCGGTCCGCTACGCGCATCGGGCGGCCAAGCGCTCCGACCATTTCATCGGCGGAGACCCGCATGACGGGCCCATGCCGATGGACTACTTCGTGTGGGCGATCCGCGGCGCCGGCCGGGTCGTCGTCGTGGATTGCGGCTTCAACGCCGAGGTCGCGGCCCGGCGCGGGCGAAGCCTGCTGCGCGACCCGGTGGAAGGGCTCGCCTTGCTAGGCATCGACGCCGCCACCGTGCCCGACCTGGTGCTGACGCACCTGCATTACGACCACGTCGGCAACCTCGACCGCTTTCCCGCCGCCACGTTGCACCTGCAGGAGCCCGACCTGCATTTCGCGGTGGGCCGGCACATGCGCCACGCGCACATGCGGGCGGTGTTCGAGGTCGAGGACGTGGTGAGCCTGGTCCGCATGAACTATGCCGGCCGAGTGCGGCTGCACAACGGCATCGTGGCCCTGCACCCGGGCATCACGCTGCATCCGGCGCCGGGCCATTCCGCCGGGCTGCAGTTCGTGCGGGTGAACACGCGCCGGGGCATGGTGGTGCTGGCGTCCGACGTCTCGCATTTCTACGAGAACATGGAGACCGGCCGGCCCTTCCCCATCGTGGTCAGCGTGGCCGATACGCTGGACAGCTACGACCTCGCCCAGGCCGCCGCTGCCTCGCCGGCGCACGTCATTCCGGGCCACGACCCCCTGGTGATGCAGCGTTATCCGGCAGTCTCGCCAGCGTTGGAGGGGATCGCCGTGCGGCTCGACGTGGCGCCGTCCGGATCGTAGCCGGGCCGCTCGCCGATCGTCACCGATTTGACCAGCGCCCATACCTGCTGCCCCGGCAGGAGACCGAGCCGCGCGACCGTGTCGGCCGTCACCCGGGCCAGCAGCACCGCCCCGCCGGCCCGCAGCCGCAGCATCGCTTCGTGGGGCTGGCCAGGCGTGACCGCCTCCAGCGTCGCCGGCAGCACGTTCTGCACGGAGAGGCCCTGCGGCGGCAGGGTCGCGATCGACACGTCCCGCGCGCGGACCCGCACCCTGAAGGCGGCGCCGGGCGGCGAGGGGTGGAGCGGCACGATCAGCTCGCCGCCCGCGAAGCCCAGGCGGGTTAGGCCGCGCGCCGGCTCGTGCGACCGTACCGTGCAGTCGAGCACCGCACCGGCGTCGCGCCGCCCGGACAGCAGGGGCAGGTCCGTCCGCGAGGCGAGCGCCGCCACGCTGCCGCTGGCCAGGACCCGGCCGGCTTGCATCAGCACCATGGTGTCCGCCAATTGGTCCACTTCGTCCAGGGCATGGGTCACGTAGAGCATGGGAAGATCGAAGCGGTCGCGGATGCGGGCGAGATAGGGCAGCACCTCGGCCTTCCGCGCGGTGTCGAGCGCCGCCAGCGGCTCATCCATCAGCAGGAGGCGCGGCCGGGCCAGCAGGGCGCGGCCGAGCGCGACGCGCTGGCGTTCGCCGCCGGAAAGCGACCCCGGCCGGCGCGGGAGCAGCGGCCCGATGCCCAGCAGTTCCACCACCTCGCCGAACCCCGGCCCGGTTTCACCCGGGGGCGCCCGCCGCTCGCCATAATGCAGGTTGGTCGCCACCGAGAGATGCGGGAACAGCCGCGCATCCTGGAACACCATGCCGCACCGGCGCCGCTCCGGCGGCACGAACCGCCCGCTCGCGCCGTCGAACAGCACGGCGCCGCCCAGCGCCACCCGCCCCCACCGCGGCCGCAGCAGGCCGGCCACCGCCGCCAGCACCGTGGACTTGCCGCAGCCGGAAGGCCCGAACAGCGCAGTCACGCCGCGCGTGGGCGCCTCGAACGCCACGTCGAGCGCGAAGCCGGGGAACCCGTGGCGCAAGGCGACCTGCAGCATCAGCGGCCGAGCCAGGCCTGCATGCGCCGCCCGAGGACCTCGGCCAGCAGCAGCAAGGCCATCGCCAGGATGAACGAGACCGCTGCCAGCTTGGCCGCCGCCGTTTCGCCGCCGGGCACCTGGGTCGCGCTATAGATGGCCAGCGGAAGGGTCTGCGTCTCGCCGGGGATGTTGGACACGAAGGTGATCACCGCGCCGAACTCCCCCAGCCCGGCGGCGAACGCGGTGATCCCGCCCGAAAGGATGCCGGGCAGGATCAGCGGCAGGGTGATGGTCAGGAAGCGGTCGAGCGGCCCGGCGCCCAGCGTGCGGGCCGCCGCCTCCAGCCCGGGGTCCACCGCATCGAGGCTCAGCCGGACCGCGCGCACGATCAGCGGGAACGTCATGACCCCGGTGGCCAGCGCGGCGCCGGCCGTCGTGAACACCAGGCGGACGCCGAACCAGTCCTGCAGCCATGCGCCGACCGGGCCGCGCACGCCGAAGGTCACCAGCAGCAGCCAGCCCACCACGACGGGCGGCAGCACCAGCGGCAGGTGTACCACGGCATCCAGCACCGGGCGGCCCGGGAAGCGCAACCGCCCGAGCACCCAGGCGGCCAGCACCGCCAAGGGCAGCGCGAAGGCGGCGCTGCGCAGCGCCACGGACAGGCTGAGGCGGACCGCCTGCCATTCCTCTGGGCTCAGCATCATGCCTGCCCCCTTAGCCCGCTTTGCGCCGGCTGCACATTGCGCGGCACTGCGCGCTGGGACCGCGCCCGGGGTGGACTGGCAGCCGGGGTTCCAGGTGTTCGGGGAGATGCTACGTGCTGGCGGAACCCAGCTTGCGGAACTTGTGCAGGGAGCGCAGGTCGTCCGGCATCGGCCGGCCCGGGAACAGCTCGGGCCATTGGGTCCAGGACACCTCGCCCACGTAGATGTCGCCTCTGCTGTCTACGGCGATGCCGTGCGGCGCCAGGAACTCCGCCGGGCCGAGGCCCGCATGCAGGCCGCCGACCCGGCCGATGCGCTTGCCGGTGTGGTCCAGGATCGAGAGGCGCGGCCCCAGGTTGGGCGCGTCGCGGTTGACCCGCATCACCGGGCCAAGCTCGCCCACGTAGCAATGCGGGCACGTCCCGCGTGGCATGAACAGGCCGCAGGGGCGGTGCAGGTTGTTCCACTGCGTCTCGTAGCGGCCATTGCCGTCGAACACCTGGATGCGGTGGTTCTCCCGGTCCGCGACATACACCCAGCCGTCGCCGTCGCAGGTGACGTTGTGCACGACGTTGAACTCGCCGGGGTCGCTGCCGGGCTCGCCCCAGGACATCAGGTGCTTGCCGTCCGGCGAGAACTTATGGACGCGCGCGTTGCCGTAGCCGTCCGAGACGTAGAGGTCGCCCTGCGGTGAGAGCGCGGTGTGGGTGCAGCGGTGGAACGGCTCGCCGGCCATGTACGGCGCGGGCTGGCCGGGCACGCCGAGGGTCAGCAGCACACGGCCCTCCAGCGTGCACTGCCGCACCGTGTGGTCGGCGTCGTCGGTCAGCCACACGGTGTCGTCGGGCGCCATGTGCAGGCCGTGCGCGCGGGGGAACACGCCTTCGCCCCAGGCGCGCAGGAAGCGGCCCTCGCGGTCGAAGACGATCATCGGGTGTTCGCCGCGGTTGAACACGTAGACGTTGTCGTTCCTGTCCGTGCCAACCGCGCCGATCTCCTTGAACCGCCAGCCCGGCGGCAGCTCGGCCCAGCCGGGAACGGGCTCGTAGGTGAACTCGCCGCTACCAAGGGTCATTCCGCCCGCTCCCGTTTCGCTCGATGATGCGCCCGGCTGCCTGGGCCGTCCAGGCGAACGCCCGGGTTGACCGGACCAAGGCGAGGCTGCACTACGGCGGCCCGATGGACCAGGAGCAGGCATGACCCGCCTTGACGACGACGAGCCCGAGACCCCCGACCAGCCTGGGACCCCCGATCAGCCCGACGTGCCGGAGCCGCGCGGCCCCGAACCCCGCGAGCCCGGCGACAACCGCACGCTCAGCTCGCCCATCAACGAGCTGGAAAGCCGCCTGCTCAAGCAGCGCAAGGTGCTGATCTTCGGCGCCATCAACGACAAGGTGGCCCGCGACGTGACCGGCCGCCTGCTGGCGCTGGCGAGCGAAGGCGACGGCCCGATCGACGTCTATGTCAACTCGCCCGGCGGCCACGTCGAGAGCGGCGACACCATCCACGACATGATCCGCTTCGTGGACGCGACGACTCCGGTCCGTATCGTCGGCACCGGTTGGGTCGCCAGCGCCGGTGCGCTGATCTTCCTCGCCGGCCGCAAGGAAAACCGGGTGTGCCTGCCCAACACCCGCTTCCTGCTGCACCAGCCGATGGGCGGCGTGCGCGGCCCGGCCACCGACATCGACATCGAGGCGCGCGAGATCATCAAGATGCGCGAACGCATCAACCACATCATCGCCCGCGAGACCGGCCAGACCTTCGAGCGCGTGGTCAACGACACCGACCGGAACTACTGGATGTCGGCCGAGGAGGCCATCGCCTACGGCATGTGCAGCCGTATCGTGACCTCGGCGAAGGATTTGTAGCCTTACCCCCGCCAGGTGGCCTGCCTTCGCGCGGCCGAGCTGGCGCCGCAAGGGGATGTGATCGGCCCGGCACGGCCGCGGCCATAATTCGGGGCCGCAGCCACGCTAGAACAGGGGCACGGAGGACCGATCGATGCGGATATTCAGTCGTATGGTGCTGGCGGCCGGGCTTGCGGGCGTATGCCTGGTCCCGGCAACGGCGCAGGCGCAATACTGGCGCGGCTATGGCTGGCATGGCGGCTACCGCAGCTATGGCTACTACGCGCCGTATTACGGGCCGCGGGTCTACTACGCGCCGCCCCCGGTGTTTTACGCGCCGCCGCCCGTGGTGTATGCGCCGCCCCCGGTCTATGCGGCCCCGCCAGTGTACCTCGAGCCGCCTCGGGCGTACCGTGTGCCAGCCGTGCACCGCCCACTCCGCCCACGCCGGCCGGTGCAGCGCGTCGCCGCCCCATGCGTCTGCGCGGCGCCGGCCGCGCCGTTCCCGCAACTCCGCCCCGCGCCGCCGTTGGTTCCAGCGCCGGCCGCGCCCCCGAACAACTCATATCCGCCGGAGCGGCAGGACGCCCCGCGCATCGGCTACTAGACCCAACCGGGCGTGACCGAGGCCGCGGCCCCCGGCTTGCGTGTTCGGATCGCCGTCTAAAGCCTCAGATGCTGTGGGATGGCGAGGCCGAGCCGGTTAGGCACGTCCCACACCTCGTCCGCTGCGCGCACGCGCTGGAATCCCGCGCGCAGGTAGTTGGGCAGGGCGCGCGGATGGTCGGCCGTGCAGGTATTGACCGTGACGGCGCGGGCGCCTACGCGCCAGGCGGCGTCGACGGCGGCGCCCAGGAAGGCGGTGCCGAGGCCCTTGCCCGTGGCCGCGGGCACCAGGCCGAAATAGCTGATGTTCACGACGGGCAGCAGCGACGCGTCGATCTCGAAGAAGCCGGCGGGTTCGCCGCCGCGGTACAGCACATGGACCGAGACCTGCGGGTTGCCGAGGATGCCGGTGAGGGTGGAATCGCTAAGGGTTCGGCGCAGCCACCAGACGTGCGGCCCGCCGACCGTGCCGTAAAGGTAGCGGTAGAACGGCACGGTGCAGCGGGCGAGCCGGACCAGGTTCGTGTCGGCCGGCAGCGGGCGGGGCGGGGGGCCGGCCTGGTCCAAGCGCATGAAGGTGACGGTCACCCCCACGCGCGTGCTGGGCTGCATCGCGGGTTAGTCGTCGAGGAAGCTGCGCAGCTTGCGGCTGCGGCTGGGGTGCTTGAGCTTCCGCAGCGCCTTGGCCTCGATCTGGCGGATGCGCTCGCGGGTGACGTTGAACTGCTGGCCGACTTCCTCCAGCGTGTGGTCGGTGTTCATGCCAATGCCGAAGCGCATGCGCAGTACGCGCTCCTCGCGGGGCGTGAGGCTGCTGAGAACGCGGGTGGTGGCCTCGCGCAGATTGGCCTGGATGGCGGCATCGAGCGGGATGACGGCCGCCTTGTCCTCGATGAAGTCGCCGAGGTGGCTGTCCTCCTCGTCGCCGATCGGGGTCTCGAGGCTGATCGGCTCCTTGGCGATCTTGAGCACCTTGCGCACCTTTTCGAGCGGCATCCCGAGCTTCTCGGCCAGCTCCTCGGGCGCCGGTTCGCGGCCGATCTCATGCAGCATCTGCCGGCTGGTGCGGACCAGCTTGTTGATGGTCTCGATCATGTGGACCGGGATGCGGATGGTACGCGCCTGGTCGGCGATGCTGCGGGTGATGGCCTGGCGGATCCACCAGGTGGCGTAGGTGCTGAACTTGTAGCCCCGCCGGTATTCGAACTTATCGACGGCCTTCATCAGGCCGATATTGCCTTCCTGAATCAGGTCCAGGAACTGAAGGCCGCGGTTGGTGTATTTCTTGGCGATCGAGATCACCAGGCGCAGGTTCGCCTCGATCATCTCCTTCTTGGCCCGCGCGCTGTCGCGCTCGCCGCGGCTGACCACGGCGTACACCCGGCGGAACTCGCCGATCGGCAGGCCAGCCTCTTGCGCCACGGCGCCGATCTTGGCGCGCACCTCCATCACCGGGTCCGCCTGCTTGGCGACGAAGGCCTTCCAGGCCTTGCCGGGCAGGGCGCCCACGCGTTCCATCCAGTTCGGGTCCAGCTCGTGGCCGCGATACTCGCGCAGAAAGTCGTCGCGGCCGACCTTGGTGGCTTCGGCCAGGCGCAGCAACTGTCCTTCCAGCCCGTTCAGCCGCTGGCTGATCTGCTTGAGTTGGATGACCAGCTCCTCGATGCGGTTATTGTGCAGCCGCACCTGCTCAACCTTGCCGACCAGCTCCTCGCGCTGCTTCTCGTAGCCTTTCTCGGCGCGCGCGTTGATCACGTCGCCGGAGGTGATGACGTCGAGCCGCCTAGCTTGCACCTTGTGCAGCTTCTTGTAGAGTTGCTCGATTTCCTCGAAGGTCGCGAGCACCTCAGGCTTCAGCTTTTCCTCGAGGGCCGAAAGGGACATGCCCGGGCCCTCGTTGTCGGCGTCATCGTCCAGGTCCTCGGCGGGCTCGAAGGCTTCGGCGGCGGTGTCGGCGGGTTCGCCAGCTGCCTCCTTGGGGCCGCCCTGGGTGGCCTCGAGGTCCACGATGTCGCGCAGCAGCATGCGGCCGGCCTTGAGCGCGTCATGCCAGGCGATGATGGCGCGGAAGGTGAGCGGGCTTTCGCATAGCCCGCCGATCATCATGTCGCGGCCGGCCTCGATGCGCTTGGCGATGGCGATCTCGCCTTCGCGGGACAGCAGCTCGACGCTGCCCATCTCGCGGAGATACATGCGGACCGGGTCGTCGGTGCGGCCGAGGCTTGCCTCGTCGACGTTGCCGCTCGGCTCGTCGGCCTCCTTCTCCTCCTCGCCTTCGGGCTTCTCGACCTTGGCGGCCGGGGCTTCGGCGTCCTCGTTGTCCTCGTTCTCGACGACCTGGATGCCCATCTCGCTGAGCATCGCCATGACGTCTTCGATCTGTTCGGAGCTGTTCTGCTCCGAAGGCAGGACGGCGTTGAGTTCGTCGAAGGTGATGTAGCCGCGTTCCTTGCCCTTCGCGATCAGGCGTTTGACGGCAACCGCATTGGTGTCCAGCAGCGTGGTGTCGCCGTCCTGATCGGGGGTCGCTGCATCGGGCGTCACGGGCTGCTTTGTCGCCATTCGCGGGGATACTCCAATAATGGCCTCCCCGGCGTCCCGGAGAGGCGTATCTAAGGTCAGGACTCCGTGTCCTGTTCAGGCACCGGTAGCGCTTCCAGTGCCGTCGCGAGCGCGATCAGCCGCCGTTGCGATGTCGCGTCCGGCGCAGCGGCGAAGGCGCGGCCTGCCGCCGCCACTTCGTCTTCGAGGCGGGCACGGTGCATCAGCCCGAAGATATGCCACCACTCCGCTTCAGCCTCCGCCGGCATCGCATCCGGCCGGGCGCTGGACGCCAGGGGCATCGCTGCCGATAGCACCTGGGCGGCCTCGTCCGCCGTTCCAGAGAGTGTCAGGTGGGCAAGCAGGCCAGCCGAGTCAAGCGCCGCGTGGTCGGCCACGTGCAGGATTCCGTCACGCAGGCGCGCCAGATCGGGCGGCAGTTCCAGGGCCGCATAGGCCTCCTCGGTATCGCGCAGCAAAGCGGGGTGGCGCAGCAGGATGCCGGTCAACAGGCGGCCGCGCTCGGCCTGCGAGGCGGCGGCGGCGGCGGGCATGCGGGCGGGGCGCGGCACGGGCGCGGCGCCGCCCCGCTTGCGGCCTGCGAAGAAGCGGTCGCGGAGCGCCGACTTGTACTCATACGCGAGCGTACGATCGGGGATCGCGTTTGCCGCGGCGTCGAGCCGGGTTCTAAGCGCCGCGCGCTGCTCCGGGCCGTCGCCGGCGCCGCGGTGCAGGGCCCTGAACAAGGCATCCACCAGGGGAAGCGCCCCGTCCAGCACGGCGGTGAAAGCGCGCGCGCCGGATTTCTGGACGAGGCTGTCCGGGTCTTCGTTCGCCGGAAGCGTCGCGAGCTTCAGGCTGAAGCCCGGCGCCAGCAACGGCAGGGCCAGCGTGACCGCACGCTCTGCCGCCCGTCCGCCGGCAGCATCGCCGTCGAAGCACAGCACGGGCTCCGGCGAGACGCGCCAGAGTTCGGCAAGCTGCTCTTCGGTAAGCGCGGTGCCGAGCGGGGCGACGGCGCCGGCAAATCCGGCCTGGTGCAGCGCGATCACGTCCATATAGCCCTCGGCCACCACGAGGCGCTGGCCGGCGCGCACGCCCTCCCGCGCGAGGTCGAGCGCATAGAGCGTGCGGCGCTTGTGAAAGACCGGGCTGTCGGGGCCGTTGATGTATTTGGGTTTTGCGTCTCCCAGCGCCCGGCCCCCGAAGCTGATCAGGCGGCCGCGGCGGTCGCGGATGGGAAAGGTAAGCCGCGCCCAGTACAGCTCGCGCAAGGCGCCGTCCTCTGCGTTGCGGAGCAGGCCGGCTTCGAGGGCGCGGTCTCCGCCGATCCCGGCCTGGCCGAGTTCGGCGACGAGGCTGCCGCGGCCGTCGCCGCTCCAGCCCAGGCCGAAGCGCCTGATCGTCTCGTCCGAAAGCCCGCGGCCGCGAAGGTAGCCAAGACCGGCGGCACCCTCGGGGGCATGCAGGCGGCGCACGAAGCTGGCTTGCGCCAGGTCGAGCACGCCATGCAGGTCGAGCCGCTGCCGTTCGGCCTCGGCGGCCTGGGCGGAGGGCTTGGGCACGTCGAGCCCGGCTTCGGCCGCGAGGTTCTCCACCGTTTCCGGGAAGGAGGCGCCGGTGGTCTGCATGACGAAGCTGATGGCGTCGCCGTGCGCGCCGCAGCCGAAGCAGTGGAAGCCGTCGTCGTAGACGTAGAAGCTCGGGGTTTTCTCGCCGTGGAACGGGCAGCAACCCTTCCAATTGCGGCCGGATTTGGCGAGCTTGACCCGGCGCCCGACGAGCGCCTGCATGGGCGTTCGGGCGCGCAACTCGTCCAGAAACTGGGACGGCAGCGGCATCTATGGCGCCAGCCGGGCCCGCACGAGCGGCCCGGCGCGCCCCATGTCCAGCGCTGCGCCATGGGCCGCCTTCAGCGCGGCCATGACACGGCCCATATCCTTCGGCGTGGCAGCGCCGGTGTCCGCGACGGCGCTCGCCACCGCCGCGGCAAGGGCGTCGTCGTCCATCTGCTGCGGCAGGAAGCCTTCGATGACCGCGATCTCGGCTTCTTCCTTGGCCGCAAGCTCGGGCCGGTTGCCCTGGCGATACATGTCCACCGACTCGCGGCGGGATTTGACCATGCCGCGCAGCATGCCGAGCACGTCGTCGTCGGGCACGGCCGACACGCCCCTGGGCCGTGCGGCGATGTCGGTGTCCTTCAAGCGTGCGAGGATCATGCGCAGGGTGGAGGTGCGCGGGGCGTCCCCGGCCTTCATCGAGGTTTTGAGGGCGTCGGTGAAGGCGGCTCTCAACGTCATGGTTCATCCCCTGGGATTGGTAACTTATTTCCGGCTAACCGTGTAAGCGTGTTGAAGTGGGAAGAATCTTCCCATAGATAAAGGCGATGGCCAGCATCGAACAGGTTATCGCGGCTCTCGGCGGTCCGGAAGCCGCAGCGCGACTGACAGGCGTTGGGCACGAGGCGATCCGGAAGTGGCGCCAGGCGCGTGCCGTTCCCAGCAAGCATTGGAACGCGGTCATCGCCGCCACGGGATTGACGCTTGCGGACCTATCGCCCGAGCTTCGCGACTTGGGGCCGCCGCCGGGCGCCACCGCCGTGCTGGTTCTGGCGGATGGGACGGCGTTGTGGGGCCGCGGGTTCGGGGCCCACGTGGCCGCCCGGGTCGGCGAGGTTTGCTTCAACACGGGCATGACGGGATATCAGGAGACGCTGACCGATCCGTCGTATGCGGGGCAGATGATCGCCTTCACCTTTCCGCATATCGGCAATACCGGCGTCAACGCCGAGGACGACGAAGCGGTGAACATCGCGGCGCTTGGGCTGATCGTGAAGCAGGATCTCACGGAGCCCAGCAACTGGCGGGCGGCGCAGGACCTTGAGACCTGGTTGCGGGCCAAGGGCGTGCCGGGCATCGCCGGGCTGGACACGCGGGCGCTGACCTTGCGCATCCGGGATGGCGGGGCGCCGAACGGAGTGCTCAGCCATCCGGCCGACGGGCGGTTCGACCTCGAGGCGCTGCAGGCGCAGGCGAGGGCCTGGCCGGGGCTGGAGGGCATGGACCTGGCGAAGCAGGTAAGCTGCACCCAGACCTATACGTGGAGTGAGGGCACCTGGGCCTGGCCGGATCGGCATGACACGCCGGAGCCGCTGCATCACGTGGTCGCCGTCGATTACGGGGCCAAGCGCAACATCCTGCGCTGCCTGGCGGCGGCGGGCTGCCGGGTGACGGTGGTGCCGGCGACCGCGACTGGGGAGGACATCCTGCGCCACGAGCCGGACGGAGTGTTCCTGTCCAACGGCCCCGGTGACCCGGCGGCCACGGCCGAGTACGCGGTGCCGGCCATCCAGGCGGTGCTGGAACGAGGCGTACCGCTGTTCGGGATCTGCCTGGGGCATCAATTGCTGGCGCTTGCGTTGGGAGGGCGGACCTTCAAGCTGGAGCGCGGCCACCGCGGCGCCAACCAGCCGGTGAAGGACCTGGAAACGGGGCGGGTGGAGATCACCGCGCAGAACCATGGGTTCGCCGTGGACGATGCGAGCCTGCCGCCGGGGGTGCGGATCACGCACCGGAGCCTGTTCGACGGCAGCAACGAGGGAATCGCCTGCGACGAGCGGCGAGCGTTCAGCGTGCAGTATCACCCCGAGGCAAGCCCGGGACCGGCGGATAGTCATCACCTGTTCCGGCGGTTCGTGGGGATGATGGAGCGCGGCGAGGGCCAGGGCTCGTCACGAGGAGCATGAGCTGATGCCCAAGCGCACCGACATCCGTTCCATCCTGATCATCGGCGCCGGGCCGATCGTGATCGGGCAGGCTTGCGAGTTCG
>CAXSDH010000089.1:7641-15270 GCA_964235765.1 uncultured Acetobacteraceae bacterium | reverse complement strand
TAGCCGGCCCCACCCAGCGCCGCCCAGGAACCCCACCCTTCCCTGCACGATGGTGGCCACGAGCGCGGGCCCGCCCGGGTCCACCAGCACTAGGTCGGCCCGCTTGCCCTCCGCGACTTCGCCGCGGTCGGGCAGACCTGCGGCGCGGGCCGGGTTGGCCGAGACCAGCGCCCAGGCCTGGGCTAGCGGCAGCGTGCCGCGCCGGGCGAGCGCCAGCGCCGCCTGCAGCATCGCGGGGTAGAAGTAGTCGCTGCACAGAACCGTGCACACCTCCCGCTCCGCCAGGGCGGCGGCCGAGGCCCAGCCTAGGTGCGAGCCGCCGCGGACCACGTTGGGGCAGCCCATCACTACCGCGTCGCCGGCGGTGCGGGCCGCTATGCCCACGTCCTCTGCCATCGGGAACTCGCAGATGCGGGCGCCAAGGGCGCGGTAGGCGTCGCGGACCGGGATGCTGTCGTCGTCGTGGCTGGCCATCGGCAGGCCGTGCCGGCGGGCGGCAGCGGCCAGGCGGGCGGTGGCGGCGGGAACCGCGGGGTCGTTGGCATAGGCGCGCTCGGCCATGGACCGGAACGCGGCGAGGGTCATGCCGGCACGCTCGCTGTACTTCGCGGCGGTGGACGGGACGTCCAGCTTGCGCAGGATCGCCGGGGTGTGGTCGTTGAAGCTGAGCAGGTGGACACGCCCGGCGGCGATGTCGTCCAGCGCCATGTCCAGCGCATCGAGGTTGTGCAGTTCCCACCGCATGTGCACGCGCATGTCGCACACCATGCGGGGCCGCATGGCGTCCAGGCCGTCCAGCATGCCGCGCCATGCGGCGGCACTGCGCAGGCCGGGTTCCCATGAGAGGGTGATCGCGTGCAGCGCGGTGGTGATGCCGTTGGCCAGCAGTTGCGCCTCGGTGTCGCGCAGCGCGATCGGCACGGGGAAGTCCACGCCGGGCCGGGGCTGCATCTGGCGCTCGAAGGCGTCGCCGTGCAGGTCGACGATGCCGGGCAGCACCAGCAGGCCGCTTGCGTCGATGCGCCGCGCCGCCCGGCGGCCGCCGATGCGGGCGATGCCGCCGTCCTCAATCAGCACGCCGGTCACCGCCTGGGCGCCGCCGGCCAGGAGCACCAGGCCGTTTTCGATCATCAACCCTGTCATGCCGGGCTTCTAACCCGGCGCGGAGGCGCTTGCGAATCGCGCGCTGCGGGCCTTATCCCAGTGGCCATGATCCATTTGATGAAGCTTGCCGTGGGCGTGAAGGACATCGCCCACCTGCGTCGCGTGCAGGCGGAGCGGATGGGCGCTACGCCGCCGCTGCGGCACCGGACCCGCAGCTTTCCCCGCCGCGCGCCGGAGATCGCCGACGGCGGCAGCATCTATTGGGTGATCGGCGGCGCGCTGCTGGTGCGGCAGCGCATCCTGGACGTGATCGAGGACCGGCAGGATGACGAGAGCAAATGCGCCGGGCTGGTGTTGGACCCCGTGCTGGTGCCGGTGGAGGGGCGGCCGGTGAAGCCGTTCCAGGGCTGGCGGTATCTCGACCCGGCGGGCGCGCCGGCCGACATCGTCGAAGGCGACCAGCAAGGAGCCGATGCGCTGCCTGCGGCGTTGCGGCAACAGTTGCGCGCATTATGCCTGCTGTGATCAGAACGGGCTTGCATCATGCGGCGGCGGTTCGGTAGCTGATTCAGTAGCCTAGCGTGATTTGCTGTGCCTAGGCCTGAACTCCGGAGTGTCCCTGATGACGCGCGTCCGCCTGCTTGCAGCAGCCGTGGCACTTGGCCTGCCGCTCCTTGCCATGCCTGCTTCCGCTGACCGGCCGCATCATACCGCGCGGGTGGCCACCGCCTTCTACGAGGTGGACGGCAGCCATCGCCCGCACCGGCGGCGGATGCACGCGGTGCGCGAGCCGGATGCCCGCTTCGCCCAGCACCGCCGGGCGACCCGCAAGGGCTAGACGTTCGCCGGTTAAACGTTCGCCGGTTAGACGTTCGCCAGGATCAGCGTCCGCAGCCCGTGCAGGACCTGGGCCGGCGAGGGCGGGCAGCCGGTGATGACCAGGTCGACCGGCAGCACCGTGCCCACGCCGCCCAGCACGGCGTAGCTGCCGGCGAACACGCCGCCGTCGATCGCGCAGGCGCCCACCGCGACCACCCATTTCGGGTGCGGCGCCGCTTCCCAGGCCCGCCGCAGCGGCTCCGCCATGGTGCGGGTCGGTGGCCCCGTGACCAGCAGCACGTCGGCGTGCCGCGGGGTGGACACGAAGCCGAGCCCGAGCCGCTCCAGCCCGTAGGCGACGCCCCGGAGCGCCCGCAACTCCAGCTCGCAGCCGCCGCAACCGCCGGCGCCCACGTGGAACAGCGCGAGGCTGCGGCCCAGCCGGGCCTGGGACAGCGCGTCCAGCCTGGCGGCCAACTGGCCGGCCAGGGCTGCGTCGGGGGCAGCGTCGGGGGCAGCGTCGGGGGCGTCCGTCATAGGTCCATCCCGCTGGCGGAGAGGCCGAACGAGGCGGCGAGCAGCGGCAGGTCGGCCAGGGTAACGCCCACGGCCGCCCGCTCCATGGCGGGCCAGAGCAGCCATGCGGGGTCGCGGGCGAAGGCCTCCGCCACGCGGCCATCCTGCAACCGGAGCCAGTGCCAGCACGCGCCGCGCGCGCCCTGCGCCGTACCCAGCCCTTCGCCGCTGCCGGGCGGCACGGCGGAGCGGACAGCGCCGTCCGGCAAGCCTCGCAGCAGCGCACGCAGCCCGCCGATCGTATGGGCGATGTCGGCCCGCACGGCATGCAGCCGGGACAAGCCGCCACAGCCGTGGGCCCTGTGGGCGAAGGCTGGCGGCCAGGCGACGGGCGTCAGCGCTTGCAGCGCCGCGCCGATCGCTGCCGCGCCGTCCGCCGCGAGTTCGCGGGCCAGGCCGCCGGGCGCCACCACGTCCATCAGCAGCCGATGCCCGAACGCTGCGACGCCGGCCTGCAGCACGGCCTCGCGCTGGCGTTCCGGCTGCGCCGGGTCATGCCCGGCGGCGTCCAGCGCGGCGCCGATGTCGTGCAGGTGGACGGCGACGCGCTCCAGGCCGGCCAGAACCTCGCGCAACGCCAGGGCCCGCGGCGGCGGCTCGAGACCCAGCGCGGCTTCGGCGGCGCGGGCGAAGGCGAGCGCGTGCGCCACGGCGCCTTCCCCCGACAGCCGGGCCACGAGGAGCGCGGCCTCGTCCAGCGTGCGCCCGCGCATCAGGGCCAGCGTGCCCTTGTGCGCGTAACCCAACCTGGCCTCCAGACACACCACGGTTTCGCCTCGCGCCGCGACGCCGATCCGGGCGGGTTCGGCGATGCCGGGGCGGACGGGACCGAGCAGGATGCGGTGCAGCGCCTCGCCCTCGGCTTCACGCAGTTCGGGCGCCTCGGGCGGGCCGGCGTTAGGCACCGGGTTGGGCAGCATCGGGCGCAGCACCGGCCAGCAGCCGTGGTCGAGCCAGGGGCGGGCGTCCAGCCCGTCCGCCGCCAGGTGGCCCCACAGGTCGGCCACCATGCGCTCGAACAAAGCGGCGTCGGGCCGGTATGGCGAGAGCGCGCCGTAGAGTCCGGCTTCAACCGGGGCCGACACCAGCAGCGGCGCGGGCAGGGTGAACAGGGCGAAGACCTGGCCGGCATCGGCCCACAGCGCCTGGAATTGCAGGTCGGGCTGCTGCGGCAAGGCTTGCGCCATGCTGCGCCAGCCCTGTGACGAGAGGGCGTAGCGCGGCCAGGGCCGGGCCGGATGCGGCTCGCCGGCGCGGATCAGGTCTGCGGCGATCATGCCGCGCCCTGGCTGGCGAACAGCGCCGCCGCGGCCAACAGCGCCAGCACCAGGCCGAGCCCCGCCAGTTCGGGCGCTTGCAGCGGGCGGAGCCGGGCGCGCAGCACGGCGAGCCCGGCCGATCCCCCGGCCAGCACGGCGATTTTCACCGCCCAACAGGCAGCGCCGACGATCCAGGCGCCCGGCCCCGACCCGGCCGGCGCCAGGCCGAACGGCAGAACGAGCGTGGCCAGCAAAGAGAGGGTCAGCAGCAGACGAAGCTGGGCGGCCAGGTGCACGAGGGCGAGGTCCCGCCCGGCGAAGGCGTCCCCACCGGGCCACTCGTCGGCTGCCAACACCGCAACCGCGGCAGCGGCTGCGAGCGCCAGGGACCAGCGCATGACGCCGCTCTCCCGCAATACGGTGGCTGCGGTGTCCAGATTGGTGCTGCCCGCAGGCACGGCGATTACGAGGATCAGGACGAGCAGCGCCGGGTCGGCGACCAGCCTGGTCAGCATCGCGCGCTGGGCGGCGATCCGTTCCATGGCGCCGCCGCCGTCGAAGCCGGCGAGCAGCAGCGCAGCGCGCGACAGGCCGAGCAGGCCCGCCAGCACGAGCAGGTCGGCGAGCGGCTGGGTTGCCATGCCGAGGGTGAAGCTGGGCACCAGCAGCGCCGCGGCGAAGGTGCAGGACAGGCTGGCGCCCGGGGCGGCGGCGAACAGCCAACTCGTCCCCTCCGGGCGCAGGGCCTGCTTGCGAGACAGCCGGCGCAGGTCGTGCCAGGCCTGGTCCGGCCTCGCCCGGCGACGAAGCAGGCCCGCCAGGACCGGGGCGGCGGCCAGCGACAAGGCCCCGTGCAGCAGCAGCGCGAGCATGGCCGTCATCGCGCCGCCAACGCGATCAGAGCGGCGGCGAGGGCGGCGACGGAGAGGACGAGCGCCTCGCGGAGGCTGGGCGCGCGAAGCCGGCGCAGGCGGGCGTGCCGGCGGGCGGCGGCGTATAGGGCCGGAAGGTATGCGCTGCTCTGGGGCGGAATGGCCTCCAGCCCGCCTTCCCAGGCAGCGACACGCTGCGTGGCGGGCGCGGGAGCGCGGCGCTGGCCCCAGAACACCGCGCTGCCCACCGCCGCGAGCAGCAGGACGAGGGTGAGCGGCGCATAGGGCGGCGCCTCGGCCAGCCCGGCCGAGACCAGCAGGCGCGTGGCGGGCGTGGTGAGCGCCATGACGCCGGCGGGCCAAAGCCCAACCAGGAGGCTCAGCCCCGCCAACGCCGCCATGGCGAGGCGCGTGACGCCGCCGGGGTCGGTGGCGGCCGCGGCCCGGCCGCTGCGCGGGCGGCCCAGGAACGCCAGGCCGACCATCCGCAGCGCGCCCGCCGCCCCGAACGCGACCGCCAACCCGGCCAGCGCCAAAGCCGCGGCAAACCCCAGCTGCAGCCAAAGCCCACCGATGCGCGGGCCGGCAAGCAACCCCTGCAGGAGCAGATAGAGGCCCGCGAACCCGGCGAACGGCGGCAGGAAGGCAAGGCCGCCCATGGCGATGACCGCGGCCAGCCCGGTCGCCGGCATGCGGGCGAGCAGGCCGCCCAGATGCGGCAGCGCGTTGCTTCCCGCGGCGGCCCGGACCGATCCGGCGCAGAGCGCGAGCAGGCCGATGGAGAGGGAGAGGCTCAAGGCCTGCATCAGGGCCGCCGCCAGGCCCAGGGCGGCGAGCGGGAGCAGGTCGGCGCCGCGGGCGGCGAGCGCCACCCCCAGCCCGGCGCAGGCCAGGCCGTTGCCCGACACGGCGCTGGCCGCCAGCATGGCGTCGAGGTTCGCGGCGGCGCTGGCCCGGAGCCCGCCCAGCACCGCGCCGCCCAGCCCAGCGGCCAGCAGCAGGCCGCCCCACCAGACCGGCGTGGCGGGGCCGCAGAGATCCAGCAGCAGCCGGGCCGCCACGTACAGGACTAGGGCCGGAAGGGCCGGAAGGGCCGGAAGGGCGGGGCCGGGGCCGGCTCCGGCGCGCAACAGCCCGCGATACAGCCCGGCCAAGCCCAGCACGGCGAGCAGCAGCACGATGGCGGCGAGCCAGCCCTCGGGCGGCGCCGCGCGGATTGCGGCGAAGCGGAGCGAGCCGGCATGCGCGAACAGGAGCAGGGCTGCCGCGGCCGAGGTTGCGGCCCAGACGGCCACGGGCGGGTTTCGGCGCGAGGCGCATGCACCGGCAAGGGCCAGCCCGAACAGCACGGCGTCGGCCGCCAGCACGGCCAGCAGCAGCGCCCCCGCCAGCGCAGCCGCGCGGCCGCCCCCCGCCAGCACGGCCGGGATCGCGCCGATCAACAGCGGCAGCAGCGCCCAAGCCGACAGCCCATCCAGGCCGGCATGCAGCCCGGCGAACGCAGCCGCCGCGACGTCGCCCCGGATCAAGGCCGCGAGCGCAACGGCCAGCCCGGCCAGGCACAGCGCCGATGCGGCGGGAACCGCCATCCGCGGCACGGCCAGCGACGCCGGGCCAAGCGCCAATAGGCCGGCGGCGACGAGCAGCAGTGCCACGAGCAGCTGAGTGGCCTATTGTAGCAGGTTGCGGAAGTTGGAATTGCGGCCGTCCAGTAGGCCGAGCGGCGGCAGGTCCCACCGGTCGCCGATGGTGCGGAGGATGGAGCCGAAATCGTACTGCGTGTGGTCGATGAAGCCGCGGCGCACCGTCGGGCCGATCGCGATCAAGGGCACGCGGATGCCGGGGCCCCAGCGGTCCCGCACCGGCGGGGCGGCATGGTCCCAGAAGCCGCCATGCTCGTCGTAGGTTATGATGATGAGCATGTCCGCGTATTGCGGGCTGGCCTGCAGGCGGCGCACCAGGTCGCCGAGATGCTCGTCGCCGTCGGTGATGTTGGCGTAGCCGGGATGCAGGTTCAGCTCGCCGATGGGCTTGTAGAAGGCCACGGGCGGCAGGCGGCCGGCCGCGATGTCCGCCTCGAAGTCCTTCAGGTCCTTCAGGTGCGCCTCCTGGCCCGGCGTGCCCGGCGCCAGGTTGCGGAAGTAGGCCAGCGGCTGGTGGTGGAACTGGAACAGCGGGTCGGGCCGGCCGGCGAGGGCGTCATCGTAGCCGCCGGCGTACCAGCGCCAGTCCACGCCCGCGGCATCCAGCCGGTCGCCGACGTGGGGCATGTCCTGCGGGGGCACCAGCAGCGCCGGGTTGGTGTCGCCCGGCTGATGGAACAGCACGCTGCGGCTGGTGTTGACCACGAGGCCGTCGGGCGTCACTTGGCCATCGCGGGTCATGCGGCCGTCGGCGGCCACCTGCGCGCGAAGGTTCGCGGGGGCGTCCTTCCACTCGAACGCCTGGGCGCAGACGAGGAAGGCGTGGTTCAGGAACGAGCCGCCGAACGCCGAATGGTAGGTGTTGTCGCCCAGCGTGAACTCGCGCGCGAGCCGCCAGGATTGCGAGCCGCTGAGGTCGTAATGGCCCATCACCAGGCCGCCCGCGTCCGAGATTGCGGCGAAGCGGTCCATGCGGCCGCCGTCGATCTGCTCCTGCTCCTGGTAGAATCGGTGCACGAGGTCGCCGGTGGCGATGGTGGGCGGCACGTAGCGGTCGATCTGGAAGGGCGCGTTGGGCAGCTCGGCGGGGAACCGCATGTCTACCGCGGGGGGGCGCATGTTGGTGTTCTTCACCGGCGGCAGCATGGCGTAGGGCGTGCCGTCGGGGCCGACCTGTCTCGACGTGGCCGCGGCCTGGGACAAGCCGTTGGCGCCCGGGAACAGGCCGAACATGTTGTCGAAGCTGCGGTTCTCCTCGAAGATGACGACGATGTGGCCGATGCGGCGCAGCGGGTCGTTCGGCGCCAGGCGAGGGCTGGGCAGGGCCATGGCCTGCGGGCCCGGCGGCGGCAGGAC
>CAXSDH010000089.1:0-7541 GCA_964235765.1 uncultured Acetobacteraceae bacterium | reverse complement strand
GGCGGCGGCAGGACCGGTGGCTGCTGCGCCAGGGCCGGGGCGGCGAGGAGGGCAAGCATGAACGTCAGGCGGTATGGCATCGGTGCTCCCGTTCGCAGCGGAAGCTACTTACTCCGGCTTCGGCCCGTCCGTGAAGCTTTGGTGATGCTGCTCCTGCTGGCGGCGCCGGCGCAGGCGACCTCGGTGGCCGAGGTGCTGGCCGCGCAGGCGGCGTTGCAGGTGCCGCCCGGCATGGACGAGGCGGGGTGGCGCGCGCACCGGGCCGCGAACGAGCCGGGGTTGCAGCGCGCCCACGCGGTGCTGGCGGCAGCCCACCTGGCCGAGGAGGCGGTGCTGGCAACCGCCCAGGCCGCCTTTGCCGCCTATGGGACCGTGCTGCTGTGCAACTACGACGAGGAGACGCGGCCGGACTTCCCGGCGCTGGCCGAGCAGTTCGTGGCGGACGGCGCGGCTCGGCACGGCATGTCGGTGGCCCAGGCGCGGCCCCGGCTGCTGCAGGCGAACATCGAGGAGATGCTGGCGACCACCCTGCTCGCCCGTTATCGCTGCCCGCGCTAGGCGCCTCCAAGCTCGCTGCCGGCCAGCCGCTCGGAGAGCTTGGCCATGGCGGTGTGGTCCTGCCCCGGGCCGAGCGCCGCCTGGGCCGCCGCCCACATCTCGCGCACCAGGGCGGCTACGGGGGCGGGCGTGCCGGTTTCGCGCGCGACGCCCATGGCGATGCCCAGGTCCTTGACCATCAGGTCCAGCCCGAAGCCCGCGTTGAACTCGCGGGAGAGCACGAACTGCTTGAACTTCTTCTGGCTGCTGTTGGTCATGCCGGTGGAGGCGTTCAGCACGTCCACCATCATCGCGGGGTCCAGGCCGAACCGGCTGCCGATCAGCAGCGCCTCGATGCCGATCAGGAAGCCCCCGGCGCTGACCAGGTTGTTGAGCGCCTTCATGGCGTGCGCCGAGCCGACCCCCCCGGTGCGCATGATGGTGGTGCCCATGCTGCGCAGCAGCGGCTCCGCGCGGTCGATCGCCCGGGCGTCGCCGCCGACCATGATGGCCAGCTCGCCGGTGCGGGCGCGGGGCACGCCGCCGGACACCGGGGCATCGATCAGGATGCCGCCGGCCGCGGCGACGCGTTCGGCCAGCAGCCGGGTCTCGGCCGGCACGCCGCTGCTCATCTCGATGACGACCGCGCCGGGCCGCAACCCTGCCAGCACGCCGTCGCGCCCCTCCAGCACCTGGGCGACGATGGCGCTGGTGGGCAGCATGGTCACCACCAGGCCGGAGGCGGCGGCCAGTTCGGCGCCGGAGGCGGCCCAGGCGGCGCCGAGTTCCGCCGCCACGGCGCCGGCGCGCTGCCCGTCCGCGTCGAGTATCGCCAGCGGGAAGCCTGCCCCGGCCACGCGCGCCGCCATGGGGCGGCCCATGGCGCCGATGCCGATGAAGCCGATCGGTTCCATGCTATCCTACCTTTGTCCAGTCGGTGGGGCGGTCCATCTCGAACAGGTCGGTCGTGCGGGCGTACCAGCCGCGGCCGTGCATGCGGCCGATCAGGCCCATGGCTTCGGTGCTGACGCGCGGCCGGGCGGGGTCGCCGGTCAGGTAGTCCCGCGCGATGTGCAGTTGGACGACCCGGCCGATCACCGTCAGTTGGCGGGGGCCGGTTTCCAGCGCATGCATCAGCTTGCATTCGAAGGCCACCGGGCTCTCGGCGATGCGCGGCGGGGCGACCTTGGTGCTGGGCTGCGTGGCGAGCCCTGCCAGGTCCAGCTCGCCTACGTCCGGCGGCGCGGCGGCGCAGGTGATGTTCATGGCGCGGGACAAGCGGTCCGGGACGAGGTTCACCACGAATTCGCCGGTGTCGACGACGTTGCGCGCGGTGTCCTTGAAGCCGCCGCCCTCGCCGCGGGCGTGCAGCAGGCCGAGGCCGAGCACCACCGGGTCGTCGCCGAGGGCGTTGAAGAACGAATAGGGCGCGGCGTTGACCACGCCGTTCCGCCCGCGCGTGACCACCCAGGCGACCGGGCGCGGCACGATGGTACTGGTGGTCAGACGGTAGCAGTCGTCGGCTGGCATGGTCTCGAAGTCGAAGGAGGCGAAGTTGGGCACGCTGGGTCCTTTCCGGAAGCGTTCCATCGGGTCCGATACTGTTCTACAATGGGCGGGATGGAAACCGTTTGGCGAGAGATGGATCAGGCGGCGCTCGATCGCGAGTACAACGCGCGGGCCAGCGTGCCGGATTACGAGGCGGAGGCGGCGCGCTACGTGGCCGGGTCCGCCGCGGCGCGGGCCGGCCTGGCGATGCGGGCCGACCTGGTGTTCGACCCCCAGTCCGGCTGCGCGCTCGACTGGTTTCCGGGGGCGCCGGGCGGGCCGGTGTTCCTGTGGGTGCATGGCGGGTATTGGCGCGCGCTGGGGAAATCCGACCAGAGCCTGGTGGCGCCGGGTCTGGTCGGGGCCGGGGCGCATGTGGCCGTCATGGATTACAGCCTGGCGCCTGCCGCCACGCTCGACACCATCGTGCACCAGGTCCGCACCGCCTTTGCATGGGTGGCGGCCGGGGCGGCCGAGCAGGGCGCGGACCCCGGCCGGCTGTTCGCGGGCGGCTCCTCGGCCGGGGGGCACCTGGTCGGCATGCTGCTGGCGCCGGGCTGGCACGGCGCGTACGGCGTGGCGGCCGACGCCTTGCGGGGCGGGGTGGCGCTGTCGGGCCTGTTCGACTTGGAGCCGGTGCGGCTCAGCCATGTGAATGCCTGGATGAACCTCGATGTGGAAACGGCGCGGCGGCTCAGCCCGCTGCACCTGATCCCGAAGGGCTGGGGGCCGCGCTTGCTCGCCGGGTATGGCGGGCTCGAAACGGGCGAGTTCAAGCGGCAGACCGAGGACTACGCCGCCGCCTGGGCCGCGGCCGGGCACGGCGCGCACGTCGTGCCGCAACCGACGCGCAACCATTTCGACGTGGTGGCGGCGCTCGGCGAGCCGGATGATCCGCTGTGCCGCGCAGCCGCCGCTTTCCTGCAAACGAGGTAGAACCATGTCCGCACTGGTCGTGTTGGCGGTGCTTGCCGTCTTTGTCGTGCTGGGCGTCGCCTTGGGTGTGCGGACGGTGCCGCAGGGGCAGGTTTGGACGGTGGAGCGCTTCGGCGCCTTCACCCGGCTGCTGAACCCCGGCCTGAACCTGATGCTGCCCATCGTGGAGCAGGTCGGCCACAAGATGAACGTTCAGGAGATCGTGCAGGACATCCCGGAGCAGGCGGTGATCACCCGCGACAACGCGGCCGTGCTGGTGGACGGGATCATGTATTACCGCGTCATGGACCCGGCCAAGGCCGCCTATGGCGCGCAGAACCTGGTGCAGGCGCTGACCAGCATGGCCATGACCAACATCCGCAGCGTGATCGGCGCCATGGACCTCGACGGCGCGCTCTCGGGCCGCGAGGAGATCAACGCCAAGCTGCTGGTGACGCTGGACCACGCGACCGCGCCGTGGGGCGTGAAGGTGAGCCGGGTCGAGCTGCGCAAGATCGAGCCGCCGGCCAACCTGGTGGCGGCGATGAACCTGCAGATGACCGCCGAGCGCGAGCGCCGGGCCACGGTCGCGCGCGCCATGGGCGAACGCGAGGCCGCGGTGGCCCGCGCCGAGGGCGCCAAGCAGGCGACGGTGCTGCAGGCCGAGGCCCGGCTGGAGGCCGCATCGAAGGACGCCGCCGCCCGCGAGCGCCTGGCCGAGGCGGAGGCGTACGCGACGCGCATGGTGGCCGAGGCGGCGTCGGGCGCGGGCGGCGAGGCGCTGCGCTACTTCATCGCGCAGCGGTACGTGGACGCGATCGGCCGCCTGGCCGCCAACCCGAACGGCCGCACCTTGGTCATTCCGGTGGAAACCGGCGCGCTGGCCGGCGGCATCACGCAGGCGATCGAGGCAATGCAGTTGGGCCGGCCTGCCGGGCTCGAATGACCCCCGCCGCGATCTGGCTGGTGGCCGGGCTGGTGCTGGGCGCGGCCGAGATGGCGGCGCCCGGCGTGTTCCTGCTGTGGATCGGCCTGGCAGCGGCCGGCACGGGTGCGGTCACGGCGGCGTTGGGCTGGGACGGGAGCGGGCAACTTGGCGCGTTCGTGGTGCTGACGGTGCTGCTGGTCGGGCTGGCTGGCTGGCGTACGCGGCGCCGGCCGCAGCCGGATGTCGTGAATGCGCCGGGCGCCGGTCTGATCGGGGCGACCTGCCGCGCGCTGGCCTTCGAGGGCGGCGAGGGCCGGGTCAGCCTGCGCGACGGCGCCTGGCCGGCGCGGGTGGCGGACGCATCGGCGCCGAGCGCGGGCGAGATGTTGCTTGTGGTGGGGCTGGACGGGACGACCTTGCTGGTGGCGCGGGCCTAGCCCGGCAGACCGGCCAGCTCGAACGCCCGCAGGAAGCTGCTGCGGTAGCTCGTGGAGCACTGCACCTCGTAGGTGGGCGCGCCATCCACTTGGAAGACCAGCACGCCGATATGCGCCATCACGGTTTGCACGCAGCGTCCGGGCCGCATGGCCGCAAGATCGACCGCGAGCAAGCCCATGAGCCGCTCGCGCGCCGACGGGCCGGACAGGACGACGCCGATGCGGGCGTCGGAGAGGTCGATCACCCCCGCCTCGCCCGCCAGCGCCGCCTCCAGAGCGTCGAACAGGCCGGGCTCGTCGCGCATCGCCATGATCTGGTGCGGTGCAGTTCTGGCCAGGATCAGGTTAGCCGACCGGGTGAACTCGCCCATGCCGGGCATGGTGCAGCCGAAGCGGTCCTGCAGGGCGGCGGCGACCGCTGCGGCGCGGCCCGGGCGTGGCGCGATCAGCGCCGTGTCGCGGGCGCCAAGCTCAACCACGCAGGCGCGCTCCCTCGGGGTCGATGAAGCAGGGCGGCACCACTTCCACCTCCAAGTCGCCGTTGCGGACGGGGTCGTAGGCGCGGACGCGCTCCCCGTGCCGGGCCTGGCCGCCCGCGAGGAAGCCCAGGCCGATCCAGCAGCCGAGCGCAGGGGAGTGGGCGACGGAGCTCATCCAGCCCTGGTCGTGGTCGATGTGGTTGGGCGCGCCGACCGGCAGGAAGTGCGCGCCGGCGCGCAAGCGCGCGGCGGGACTCACGGGGCGGAGGCCGACTAGGGCGGGCCGGTCCGCGGCCAGGAGGGCGGGGCGGCGGGACATGGCGCGGCCGATGAAGTCTTTCTTAGCCGAGACCATGCGGGCCATTCCAAGGTCGTTCGCCGTGGTCTGCCCGTTCAGCTCGCCGCCGGCCGGATGGCCCTTCTCGATCCGCATGACGGCGAGCGCCTCCAGCCCGTACGGCACGGCGCCTGCCGCCACGATCCGGCGGACCAGCGCGTCGCCATGCCGCGCGGGGACGGCCACCTCGTAGGCCAGCTCACCGGAGAACGAGATGCGGAACACGCGCCCGGCCGAGCCCAGCACCGGCAACTGCGCGCAGCCCATATAGGGCAGCGCCGCATCCGGCATGTCCCGCTCCAGCACCGCTTCCAGCACCGCGCGGGCTTGCGGCCCGGCGATGGAGAACTGCGCCCACTGGTCCGTCACCGAGGTGAACTGCACGTCCAGCTCCGGCCACAGCACCTGGTGGGCGAACTCCATGTGCGCCAGCACCGGCCCGGCATTGGCGGTGGTGGTGGTCATCACCCACCGGTCCTCGGTAAGGCGGGCCGTGGTGCCGTCGTCGAAGACGAAGCCGTCCTCCCGCAGCATCAGGCCGTAGCGGACCCGGCCGGGCTTCAGGGTGGAGACGGTGTTGGCGTAGAGCCGGTCGAGGAAGGCGCCGACGTCCCCGCCGGTCAGTTCGATCTTGCCGAGGGTGGAGACGTCGCAGATGCCGGCGCCGGCTCGGACGGCGCGCACTTCGCGGTCGGTGGCGGCCAGCCAGTCCTCGCCGGGGCGGGGGAAGTAGGCGGCGCGCAGCCAGGCGCCGGCCTCGATGAGTGCGGCTCCCGCCACGGCCGCCCAGGCGTGCGCCGGGGTGAGGCGGGCGGGGCGGAAGTCGCGCCCGCGATGGTGTCCGGCCAGCGCGCCGATCGAGACGGGCGTGTAGGGCGGGCGGAACATGGTCGTGCCCGTGGCGCCGATACCCCGCCCCGTCAGCTCCGCCATGAGGGCGAGGCCGTTGACGTTGGCGAGCTTGCCCTGGTCGGTGGCCATGCCGAGCGTGGTGTAGCGCTTCAGGTGCTCGACGGCGCGGAACCCTTCGCGGTGCGCCAGTGCGATGTCCTTGGCGGTGACGTCGTGCTGGAAGTCGACGAAGGCCTTGCCGCGCGCGCGGCGCATGAGCCAGACGGGCGCGTTCTCGCTGCCCTGGTCCGGCACGGACCGGGCGGCAAGGCCGGATGCGGCCGCACCCTGCGCGGCGCCGTCCGCCAGCGCGGCGGCCAGGCCGAAGCGCCCCGCGGCGGCGCCCGCCACCAGCATGCCGGGCGGCGGTTGATGCGGCACGAAGGCGTGCAGCGCCGGGTCCCAGCGCGGGCGGCCGCCCATGTGGCAGGTCAGGCTGAGCGCCGGGTTCCAGCCGCCCGCCATGGCCAGCAGGTCGGCACGGATGCGGCGGGAACGCCCGGCACGGTCGGCCACCCGCACCCAGCGCAAGCCGAGCCGGCCGACCGTGCCGGCGATGGCGCCGCCCGCGATCACCTCGGCGCCGGCCTGGCGCGCCAGGGCCTGGTGCGCCGGCGCGACCTCGGCCCGGCGGTCCACCACCGCCGCCACCGCCACGCCCGCGGCGTGCAGGTCGGCCACGGTCTGCCAGCCGTCATCCCCGCTGGTGACCACCACCGCCCGGCGGCCGGGAGCGGCGGCGTAGCGGTTGACGTAGGCGCGCACGGCGCCGGCCAGCATCACGCCGGGCCGGTCGTTGCCGGGGAACACCAGCGGGCGCTCGATGGCGCCGGCCGCCAGCACGCAGCGGCGGGCGACGATCTTCCAGTAGCGCTGCCGCGGCTGGTGCGGCGCGGGCTCCGGGAGGTGATCGGCCACGCGCTCGATGGCGCCGTAGGTGCCGCCGTCATAGGCGCCGAACACCGTGGTGCGGGGCAGCAGGGTCACGCCGAGGCTCGCGAGTTCCTGCAGCGCTGCCGCCACCCATTGCACGCCGGGCTGGCCCCCGACCGCGCCGGACTCGGAGAGCAGGCGGCCGCCCATCCTTGTGTCCTCGTCGCAGAGCACGATGCGTGCGCCGCCGCGGGCGGCGGCCAGTGCTGCGGCAAGGCCGGCGGGGCCCGCGCCCACCACGAGGACGTCGATGTGCAGATGCGCGCGGTCGTAGCTGTCGGGGTCCGGCCCGTCCGCGGCGCGGCCGAGGCCGGCGGCGCGGCGGATCAGCGGTTCGTACACCCGCTCCCAAAAGGCGGCAGGCCACATGAAGGTCTTGTAGTAGAACCCGGCGGCCAACACGGGGGCCGCCAGGCCGTTCACCGCCATCACGTCGAAGCGCAGCGAGGGGAAGCGGTTCTGGCTGCTGGCCTCGAGCCCCGCATACAGCTCGATCGCCGTCGCCGGGACGTTCGGCTCCCGCCGGGCGCCGGTGC
>CAXSDH010000088.1:0-15356 GCA_964235765.1 uncultured Acetobacteraceae bacterium | reverse complement strand
GCACGTCCATGGCGGCAAGCACGGCGAGCGCGATCGGCAGGTCGAAATGGCTGCCCTCCTTCAGCAGGTCGGCAGGCGCCAGGTTGATCAGCACCCGCTTGGGCGGCAGCGAAAGGCCCATGGCGGTGAGTGCCGCGCGCACCCGCTCGCGGGCTTCGCCCACCGCCTTGTCGGGGAGGCCGACGACCAGGAAGGCGGGCAGGCCGGAGGAGATTTGCACCTGCACCTCGACCGTCACCGCCTCGATGCCGCTGAACGCGAAGCTGCTAAGCCTGGCGATCATGCGGCGTAGGCTGCGAGAAAACGCTGCAGCAGCCCGCCGATCCGGTCGAGGTTGTAACCGCCTTCCTGCACGATGGCGCCGGGCAGGCGGAGAGCGGCGATGCGGGCGCCGGCGCGGGCGAACCCGTCCGCCGTCACCGCCAGGTAGCCGAGCGGTTCGTGCTCCGAGGCGTCGAAACCCAGGCTTACCACCAGCGCGTCCGCCCCGAACCGGCGGATGGCGGCGAGGGCCGTGTCGAGGGCCGCGAGCCAGGCGGCATCGGCGCTGCCGCGCGGCAAGGGCAGGTTCAGGTTGCAGCCCACCCCATCGCCGCCGCCCCGCTCCTCGGCGCGGCCGACGTACCAGGGATAGTAGCCGTCGGGGTCGCCGTGGACCGAGACGAACAGCACGTCGTCGCGGGTCCAGAAGGCGCCTTGCGTGCCGTTGCCGTGATGGCTGTCGATATCGAGCACGACGACCCGGGCCGCCCCCCGCGCGCGAAGCCGTTCGGCGGCGAGGGCGGCGTTGTTCAAATAGCAATGTCCGCCCGCCCGGGCCGGGTAGGCGTGGTGGCCTGGCGGCCGGGCCAAGGCATAGGCGGTCCGCCCGGCCGCCGCCTCGTCAGCAGCGGCGAGCGCGGCGGCGGCGGCGGCCACCGAAGCCGGCCAGGTCTCGCCCGCGATCGGGCAGGAGTTGTCGGCGGTGAACCAGCCGGCCCGGCCGACGACCGCAGGGCCGGGCCGCGCGCCATGGGCCAGCATCTCCGGCGAGGGATGGATGTTCGGCACGATCTCCGGCCCGGCGTCCGGCAGGGCTGCCCAGGACGCGGGCGCATCGCGCAGGAAATCGAGGTAAGGCTGGGTGTGGACCGAGAGGAGCGCTCCGAGTGGCGCCGAGGGCGGCGGTTCCGGGGTAAGCCCCAGGGCGGCGACGCCTTCCAGCAGAGCTTCAGCCCGGCCGGGAACTTCGAAATTCTGCCGCACCAAGCCGCGCTGCAGGAAAAAACGTGGCGCATGCAGCAACTGCGCCGGGTCCCAGAATACCTTCACGCGCACCCCGCCCGGCATCGTTCTTGCGAGGCGGCAGGCTAGGAACCGCTTGCGTGCTTGTCCAGCCGGGGAGGCAACTCATGGCCGGGCGCAACCCGTTCCAGGAGCAACGGCTTCCTGCCGCTGACCAATCTCCGCCCGGGGTTGCGGCTATGGCCGGGGGCGAACGCCTAACGCCGCCAGCACCGCGTCGGCGCGCGGGATGGGCGGCACCGCGCCGTAGCCCATCGTGGACAGCGCCGCCGCGCAAGCCGCATAGGCGGCGGCTTCGGCGGGCTGGTCGCCGTTGATCAGCCGGGCCAGGAATGCGCCGCAGAACGTGTCTCCAGCCCCGGTTGCATCCACCGGCGCGCACGGAAACGGCGCTATCCGCAGGCGCTGGTTGGGGCTGGCCAGGATGCAGCCGGCAGCACCCATCTTCAGCACCACCAGCTCGGGGCCGAGATGCAGGTAGAAGTCGATGATCGCCTCGGGGTCGCTGAGCCCGGTCAGCGCCGTGGCGTCGTCCAGGCCCGGCAGGGCGATGCTGCTTTGCGAGATCGCGGCGTGGATGATCGCCGAAGCGCGGGCCGCCGGCCACAGAAGCGGGCGGTAGTTGGTGTCGTACGCCACCTTGACCCCGGCGCCCCGCGCCACGTCGATCGCGTGGAACACCGCGTCGGCGGCGCTGTCGGAGATGCCCTGGCTGATGCCCGACGCATACAGGATCTTGGCCGAACGCACCGCATCGTCCGGCACGTGCTCCGGCGCGTAGCGGCTCGCGGCGGAGCCCTGCCGGTGATATTGGAACCCGTGGCCCTCCGCGGTGTGGCGCACCAGATAGACCGCGGTGGGGCTCACCGGGTCGCGCCTGACATGCGTAGTCCCGACCCCCTCCGCAGCCCATAGCGCCATGAAGCTGTCGCCGCCCGCGTCCCGCCCCACCGCCGTCAGATAGGCGACCCGGGCGCCCTGGCGCGCCGCCGCGATGGCCGCGTTGCTGGTGTCGCCGCCATGGCCTTCAAGGAACATGCGCTCGCCGCGCGGACCCGGCGGCTGCTGGTTCAGCTCCAGCATCGGCTCGCCCATGCAGATGAGGTCGGTCATGCCGACACCCGCCGTGCCGCGCCCTCGATGGCCGCCCGGTCGCCGGCGGCGATGCGCGCCTCGTCCACCAAGGCGCCGCCCATGCCCACGAAGGCCGCGCCGGCGGCGAGATAGGGCGCGACGTCGCCGGGCGCGATGCCGCCGGTGGGGCAGAACGCCACGCCCGGGAACACGCTGCGCAGCGCCTTGATGTGGCCGGGGCCGCCGGCCGACGACGCGGGGAACACCTTCACCACGTCGGCGCCGCCCGCCAGTGCTGCGCGAACCTCGGTGGGCGTGATCGCGCCCAGCATCAGCAGCGCGCCCCGTTCCCGGCAGGGTGCGGCGAGTGCCGGGTCGACCCACGGCGCGACCAGGAAGGCGGCGCCCGCGTCCAGGCAGGCGCGGGCGGCCACGGCGTCGCGCACCGTGCCGGCGCCGATGAGCAGCGCCGGGTCGGCGGCCAGGCTGCGGATCAACGCCGGCGCGTCCGGCACTGTCATGGTGATCTCGAACACGCGCAGCCCGGCGTCGTGCAGCCAGCGCACCGCCGTCTCGGCCAGCGCCGCGGTGCTGGTGCGGACCACCGGCACGACCTTCGCGGCGACAAGCCGCTCCAGGGTGGTCAAAGCACGACCCTTCCGCCAAGGGCCAGAACCAGGCAGACCGACACCAGAAGCACGATGACCACCACCGAGAGCAGCCAGCGCAGCCCCATATAGCTCGCCGGCATCCAGCCCTGCCGGGTGGCGCGGGCCTCGGCCACCGTGGTCGCCACGAACCCGGCCGCCAATACCAGCAGCCCCGTCTTCGGCAATCCAATGAAGGTGACCATCAAGCCGGCCCAGCCGATCAGCGCCGGCGCCACGCCGAGCACGAACCGCGCGCGCTGGACGGCAACGGGCGGGGCGCCGGCCGCGTCCAGCCCGAACCCCCAATGCACGCCGCCCAGGAAGGAGAGGATCACCGCCCCGTACGCCGACAGCGCCAATAGCGACCGGAGCGCGCCGTCGCTGGACAGGCTCAGCGCGCCCAGGCTGCAGAGCACGAAGGGGATGAGGCCCGCTATGCCCAGCAGGGTGGCGATGGGGGGCAGGGTCCGGGTCATCGGCAGCTCCGCTTGAGTGCGCGGCTGTTAAGCGCAGCATCCGTTTCGCGCAACCGGCCGGGCACGATAGGGTGGCGGGATGAGCTTGAGTATCGAACTGATCGTCATCCTGCTGCTGATCGTCCTCAACGGCGTGTTCGCCATGAGCGAGCTGGCGCTGGTATCCGTGCGGCGCGCCCGGCTTGTGGTGCTGGAGCGCCAGGGCGTGAAAGGCGCCACGACCGCACGGGTGCTGTCCGAGGACCCGCAGCGCTTCCTGCCGACGGTGCAGGTGGGCATCACGCTGGTCAGCGTTCTGGCCGGCGTGTTCGGCGGCGCGCGCCTGACCGCGCGGCTGCAGGCGGTGCTGGAAGACATCCCCTCGCTCGCGCCGTTCGCGGAAAGCCTGTCGCTGGCGATCGTGGTCGTGCTGACGACGTTCCTGACCCTTGTGGTGGGCGAACTGGTACCCAAGCAACTCGCCCTGCGCCAGCCGGAGCGCGTCGCTGCGGCGGTGGCGCCGGCGCTGTCCATGCTGGCGCGGGTGGGCGCGCCCGTGGTCTGGGTGCTCGGCAAGTCCTCGGGCCTGATCTTGCGGCTGTTCGGCGCGCATAGCGACGAGCGGCAGGCGGTGACCGAGGAGGAGCTGAAGGCCGTGCTGGCCGAAGGCGCGCAGGAGGGCGTGCTGGAGCATGAAGAGCGGGACATGATCGAGCGCCTGCTGCGCCTCGCCGACAAGCCGGTGCGCGCGATCATGACACCGCGCACGGAGCTGGCCTGGATCGATCGCACCGACCCCGCCACCGACATCGCCGCCACCGTGCGGGGCGCCCATCACAGCCGGTTCGTGGTGTGCGAGGGGGCGGTGGACAACGTGGTGGGCGTGGTGCAGGCCAAAGACCTGCTGGATCGTATGCTGAGCGGCGGCGACCTTTCCGTGGCCGCGGCGTTGCGGCAGCCGATCGTGATGCCCGATACGGTGACCGCGCTCGATGCCCTGGAGCGGCTGAAGGGCGACGAGCTGGGCCTGGCCTTGGTGATGGACGAGTACGGCAGCTTCGAGGGCGTGGTCACCGCCGCCGACGTGCTGGCGGCGATCGTGGGCGAGGCGCAGGATTCGCAGACCCCGCCGGAGGGCGGCGACGAGATGCTGACCGGCACCTTGCTGCTGGATGGGGCGATGCCGGTGGACGAGATCAAGTCGCGCCTCGACCTGCCGCCGCTGCCGGCGGAGGGCAGCTATCACACCTTGGGCGGGCTGCTGCTGGCCTTGTTGAAGCGGTTGCCGCGGGCGGGGGACCGCATCGTGTTCGGCGGCTGGCGGTTCGAGGTGGCGGAGATGGAGGGGCGCCGGGTCAGCCGGGTGAGCGCGCAGCGGGAGCCGGCGGCGGAGGCGTGAGGGCGTCCATTCCGGCCAGCCGCTCGGCCAGCCAGCCGATCCCGTCCACCTCCGTATTCGCGAACGCCAGGCGCAGGTGCCCCTCCTGCCCCGGCCCGAAAGCGCTTCCCGGGAGGCACACGGCCCCCAGCTCGGCCGCCAGGGCCTCTGCCACGCGCGCGCCGCCGACACCCTCGAACGGATGCCGCACATAGGCGAAATACGCGCCGAGCGACTCGACTTGCCATGAGGGCAGCCGCTGGAAGGCGGCGCGGACCGCCGCTGCCCGTTGGTTGATGGTTGCGCGATTCGCGGCGCGCCAGTCCGGCAGTGCGCCGATGGCCCAGCCGAGCGCGGATTGGCCGGGCCGCTGCGGGCAGATGTGCATGCAGTCCAGCACCTTCATGAACTGCTCGATCAGCGGCGCAGCGGCGGTGACGGCGCCCAGGCGGTGCCCCGGGATGCAGTACGCCTTCGAGAAGCTGTACAACTGGATGACCGTGTCCGCCCAATCCGGCCGGGCGAACAGGGCGTGCGCGCGGTCTTGGCCGGCGGGCAGGAAGTCGCGGTAGGTCTCGTCCAGGATCAGCCAGAGGCCGCGGCGCTGGCAGAGGGCGCGGAAGGCGGCGATGGTTTCGGGCGGATAAACCGCGCCGGTCGGGTTGTTGGGCGTGATCAGCACGATGGCGCGGACGCGCGGGTCGAGCAGCGCTTCCGCGTCCGTCGGGTCGGGGACGAAGCCGTTTTCGGCCGAGCAGGGCAGGGGACGCGGCTCGATGCCCAGCATGGCGCAGGTCTGCTGGTGGTTCCAGAACCAGGGCAGCGGCAGCAGCACCGCGTCCCCGGCGCGGGCCAAGGTCAGCATGGCGAGGAAGAACGCCTGGTTGCACCCGGCCGTGATCGCCACCTGCCCGGGGCCGACCGTGCCGCCATAGGTGGCCGAAACGTCGGCGGCATAGGCCTCGCGCAATGCGAGATCGCCGTTGATCAGGCCGTACTTGGCATGGGCCGGGTCCAGCGCCGCTTCGGCCAGGTGCGCCAGCACGGCGGGATGCGGCGCGTATCCCGGCACCGCCTGGCAGAGGTCCAGCGCCGGGCCGAGCCGGCCGTCGTAGCGGCTGCCCCAGGCGTGCGCCTCCGGGATCGGCGGCGTTTCGATGCGGGTCACCAGCGGATTAAGCGGCGGCATTCCGTCTCCTTGCCCGGCCGAGCCTTGCCGGCTGCGGCGGCCCCGGCGCATATTGGGGCGAAACCGACCAGGGGAAAGCCATGATGTATCCCGAGGTGCAACTGCACATCGACGGCGGCTGGACTGCAAGCCAGTCCGGCAAGACGATCCCGGTAATGAACCCGGCCAGCGGCGAGCGGAACGGCGCAGTCGCCCACGCCGAGCGCGCGGACCTCGACCTTGCCCTGGCGGCCGCCGAACGCGGGTTCGCGGCATGGCGGCGCGTGTCGGCCTATGACCGCTCCAAGCTGTTGCGCCGGGCCGCCGACCTGCTGCGCAGCCGGGCCGACATGATCGCGCCGCTGATCACCATGGAACAGGGCAAGCCGTTGACCGAGGCCCGCATGGAAATCGTGGCTAGCGGCGACATCATCGACTGGTTCGCCGAAGAGGCCCGGCGCACCTATGGCCGCGTGATCCCGGCGCGGGCGGAAGGCGTCTACCAGTTGTCGCTGCGGGAGCCGGTGGGCCCGGTGGCGGCGTTCACGCCGTGGAACTTCCCGATCAATCAGGCCAACCGCAAGATCGCCATCGCGCTCGCGGCAGGCTGCTCCATCATCGTCAAGGGCCCGGAAGAGACACCCGCCTCCTGCATGGAGCTGGTGCGATGCTATGTGGACGCCGGGTTGCCGGCGGGTGTGGTGCAGCTGGTGTTCGGCGTGCCGTCGGAGATTTCGGAGTACCTGATCCCGCACCCGGTCATCCGCAAAATCTCGTTCACCGGCTCGACCCCGGTCGGCAAGCAGCTTTCGGCGCTGGCCGGGCTGCATATGAAGCGGGCGACCATGGAGTTGGGCGGCCACGCGCCGGCGATGGTGTTCGACGACGCGGACATCCCGGCGGCGACCAAGATGCTGGCCGCCGCCAAGTTCCGCAATGCCGGCCAGGTGTGCGTGAGCCCGACGCGGTTCCTGGTGCAGAACGGCGCCTATGACCAGTTCGTCGAAGGCTTCACCGCGGCCGCCAAGGCCGTGCGGGTGGGCGACGGGATGGACGCGAACACGCAGATGGGCCCGATGGCCAATCCGCGGCGGATCAGCGCCATGGAAGGGCTGATCGCCGACGCCGTGCAGAAGGGCGCGGAGGTTCGCACCGGCGGCAAGCGGATCGGCAACAAGGGCAACTTCTTCGAGCCGACCGTGTTGACCGGCGTCACGCAGGAAATGCGAGTGATGAACGAGGAGCCGTTCGGGCCGCTGGCGGTGATCGCCCCGTTCGGCGGGCTGGACGATGTGGTGGAGGAGGCGAACCGGCTGCCGTTCGGGCTCGCGAGCTATGCGTTCACGCGCTCGGCCAAGACGGCCGGCACGCTGGCTTCCAAGGTGGAGGTCGGCATGATGACGATAAACCACATCGGCCTGGCCTTGCCGGAGGTGCCGTTTGGCGGCGTGAAGGAAAGCGGCCACGGGTCCGAAGGCGGCGCGGAGGCGATCGAGGCTTACCTCGCCGTCAAGTTCGTGACCCAAGCGGGCATCTGAGGGGAAGGCCGGCCAAGGCCGCATCCACCCGGCGGAGGTCGCCATGGTGCCGGGCCAGCAAGGCTTCCGCCTCCGCCGGCGCGATCCCGCGCACGATCAGCACGGCGAGCTTCATCCGGGAGCCGGCCTGGGCGAGCGCGGCCTCGGCTTGCTCCGGCCCGGCTCCGGTCAGTTCCTGCAGCATCCGCAGCGCGCGGCGCCGCAGCTTGGCGTTGCGCGCCACCATGTCGACCATCTGACCGCGATAGACCCGGCCCAGACTGGTCATCAGCACCGTGCTGAACAGGTTGAGCGCCACCTTTTGCGCCGTGCCCGCCTTCATGCGCGTGGAGCCGGCCACCGCCTCCGGCCCGGTCTCGATCAGGATCGGATGCTCGGCCGCCTCAAGCAACCGGGCGCCCGGGCTGTTGGCGATGCCGATGGTCAGCGCGCCCGCCTCCCGCGCCGCGACGACGCAGCCGACCGTGTAAGGCGTGCCGCCGCTGGCCGCGAGGCCGACCAGCACGTCACCCCCGCCGATGCCGGCCTGGGTCACGTCATCGAGGGCGAGATCGGCGCGGTCCTCGGCGTTCTCCACGGCGCGGATCAGCGCCGCTTCCCCGCCAGCCATGAGCAGCACGAGCCGTTCGGCCGGCCAGTCGAAGGTGGGGGCCAGCTCGGCCCCGTCCTGCACGCCGATCCGCCCCGACGTGCCGGCGCCGGCATAGGCCAGACGGCCGCTCCCCCGCAGCCGGGCCGCCGCGGCCTCGGCGGCTAGAGCGAGCGCGGGAAGCGCCGCTTGCACCGCCGAGACGGCTGCCAACTGCCCTTCCCACAAGGCGTGCATCGCCGTTGCGGCGGGCCATGTCTCCAGGTCGGCGTAGCGCGGGCTCACGCCTTCGGTCGCGGGCCCCGGCATCAGAGCCGGCGTCAGAGCCGGCATCAGAGATCGACATCCTCGACCATCCGCGCATGATCCTGGATGAACTGGAAGCGCAGCTCCGGCTTGCGGCCCATCAGGCTCTCGACCAACTCAGCCGTCGCGGCACGGTCCTCGGGCGCCGCGACGACCTTCAGCAGGGTGCGCCGGGCTGGGTCCATGGTGGTCTCTTTGAGCGCCATGGGCGGCATCTCGCCCAGTCCTTTGAAGCGGCTGACGTCGACCTTGCTGCCGGCCTTGAACTCGCGCTTCATCCGCCGGTCCTTGTCGGCGTCGTTCATGGCATAGACGGACTTGGCGCCCTGGGTCAGCCGGTAAAGCGGCGGCTGGGCGAGGTACAGATGGCCGTTGCGCACCAACTCCGGCAGCTTGCGGTAAAAGAAGGTCATCAGCAGGGAGGCGATGTGGGCGCCGTCCACGTCCGCGTCCGTCATGATGATCACCCGGCCGTATCGCAGCTTCGCCCGGTCGAACCGGTCGCCCACCCCGCAGCCCAGCGCCTCGATGAGATCCTTCAGCTCCTGGTTCTGCAGCAGCTTGTCTTCGCTGGCGCTCGCCACGTTCAGGATTTTGCCCCGCAGCGGCAGCACCGCCTGGGTGTCGCGGTTGCGCGCCTGCTTGGCCGAGCCGCCGGCGCTGTCGCCCTCCACCAGGAAGATTTCGGTGTCGTCGCGGCTCTCCCGCGTGCAATCGGTAAGTTTGCCCGGCAGCCGAAGCCGCCGTGTCGCGGTCTTGCGGGAAACGTCTTTGGTCTCGCGGCGGCGGAGCCGTTCCTCCGCCCGCTCGATGACGAAGCTCAGCAGGTTGTCGGCTTGCGCCGGGTTGCCGGCGAGCCAATGGTCGAAGCGGTCGCGCAAAGCGAGCTCCACCAGGCGGGCGGCCTCGGGGCTGGTCAGCTTCTCCTTCGTCTGGCCCTGGAACTGCGGATCGCGCACGAAGGCGGAGAGCTTGGCGGCCATCTGGCCGAGCAGGTCCTCGGCGGTGACCTGCGCTGTCCGGCGATTGCCGCGCTGCTCGCCCCACGACCGCAAGCCCTTCAGCAAGGCGGCGCGAAATCCGGCTTCATGCGTGCCGCCCTGCGCGGTGGGCACCGTGTTGCAGTAGGAATGGAGCATGCCGTCCGTCGCCTCGAGCCAGGCGACCGCCCATTCGACGCGGCCCCCGGTCCGGCCCTGGCCGTCTGCGGGGAGGTCCGCCTGCCCCGCCCAGATTTCCGGGATGGCCAGCGCGCTGGCGCCGACATCCTCGACGAGGCTGTCGCGCAGGCCGCCGGGAAAGTGCAGCACGGTATCGGCCGGCGTCTCCCCGCCCTTGAGCAGGCTGGCATCGCAAGTCCAGCGGATGCGCACGCCGCGGAACAAGTAGGCCTTCGAGCGGCACAGCCGGTACAACCTGGCCGGGTTGAACTGCAGCGGGCCGAAAATCTCGGGGTCGGGATGGAAGCGGATCATGGTGCCACGGCGGTTCTGCACCGGGCCGGCATTGGCGAGCTTGTTGACCGGCTTGCCCCTAGAATAGGCCTGTCGCCACAACACCCGGTCGCGCGCGACCTCCACCTCCATGCTGTCCGATAGCGCGTTCACCACGGAACTGCCCACGCCATGCAGGCCGCCGGACGTCGCGTAGGCCTTGCCGCCGAACTTCCCGCCCGAATGCAGCGTGGTGAGGATGACCTCCAACGCGCTCAGGTTGTTGAACTTTGGGTGGGGATCGACCGGGATGCCCCGGCCGTTGTCTCGTACGCTAAGCCAGTTGCCGGCCTCTAGCGAGACCTCGATGGAACTGGCGTGGCCCGCCACGGCTTCGTCCATCGCGTTGTCCAGCACCTCAGCGGCCAAGTGATGCAGCGCGGCCTCGTCGGTGCCGCCGATATACATGCCGGGCCGCCGGCGCACGGGCTCGAGGCCTTCGAGAACCTCGATGTCACGGGCCGAGTAGCCCTGGCCACCCTCGGACGCGCCAAGGGACGTCAACAAATCGTTCATGCTGTGTTCCCGTCGCTGCCCCGAACGTAACGGCCCGGGGCAGGGCGGGCAAGCGATTCGGCCGGTTTAGTTGCGGAAGGTGCCGCTGGGTTCCTGGGTGTGGGCTTCAAGGAACCATAGCTGCTTGTCCAGACCGCGAGAGACTTCGGTTAGCAGGTCCGCTGTATCCGCGTCGCCAGCTTCGTCGGTGTCGTCGATGTTCTGCCGGACGGCGTTCGCACAGGCGGCATAGCGCTCGATCAGGGCCGCCAGGTGGTCGGCGATGGCGTAGATGTCGGTCGGGTAAGGCTTGAGGCTGGTCTCACGCCCGACCTCCTGCACGGTCCCGCGCGCGGTGCCGCCCAATTGCGTGATCCGCTCGGCCATGGAGTCGGTCCACTCGTCCTGCTCCGCGCGGAACTTGTCCAGCATCAGGTGGATGCCGATGAACTGCGGGCCCTTGAGGTTCCAGTGCGCCTGCTTCGTCACCAGGCCGAGGTCGATGCTGTCGGCGAGCCGCGCCTGCAGAACCTCCATCGCCACCGCCTTCGCGTTATTCTTGAGGTCGTTATTCGTCTTGTGCAGACGCGCGCCTTGCGTCTGGTCCTTCACCTTGTCTGGGCTGCTTGCCATCCGTGCACTCCTGTCATGATGGATGCCGCACCAACGCGCCGGGTCAGACTGCGTTGCGTTGGCCGCGCATCCCGGGATCGACCGCGATGAAGCGGCACGGCAACGGCGCATCGACGCTGTGGAACGCGCTGACGGCGGCCAGCAATTGCTTGTCGTGCTCGGAAAGGCGAATGGCCTCGCGCAGATGGTCGGTCCAGTTTTGCATGGACCAGATCTCCATCCAGCCATCCGGATGCGCGACATCCTCATAGAGCCGCCAGTCCATTGCCCCGGCCCGGCCGCGGACATGCTGGATTTCCGCCATCGCATCCAGGAACGTGGTGCGGTCCGTGGGCGTCACCCGGTAGCGCATGGTCTCCAGAATGCGCTCGCGCGACCCCGGCAGGTGGGAGGCCAGCTCGGGCGCGGGCGCCTCGGGCGCGGGTGGGGCGGGCCCCTGCGCCGGCGGGGTAACCTGGCTATCAAGGCCGTAGCGACGGACGGCGACCGCGAGCACCGCGGCCGACGCCGCGGCGATCAGCATGGCGGCTTGCAGGCCGAACCGGCCTCCGAGCCAGCCCCACATCAACGAGCCGGCCGCGAGCGCGCCGTTGAACGCCAACTGATAGATCGCGAGCGCCCGGGCGCGGACCCAGGGCGGCGCGATCAGTTGGGCTGCCGCCTGTGCCGTGCTGGCCGCCGCCACCCAACCGATGCCGAACAGCACCATGCCGGCCGCGGCCGGCGCCCAATGGTGGGTGGCCGCAATGCACGCCATTCCGGCGCACGAAAACAGGCTGGCGCCGAATACCGTCGCGCCCCGCCCGGCCCGGTTCCGCAGCCGGGGCAGCAGCATGCCGGAGGTCACACCGCCCACGCCCATCAGGCCCAGCAGCATGCCGAAGCTGCCTGCGCCAAGCCCCAACTGCTCACGCACGATCAGCGGCAGCAGGGCCCACGGCGCCGCCGATGGGAGAAAATAGGCGATCGCCCGCACCATGGCCGCCTGCATGGCCGGCGTGTGCCGCACGAATTGCATGCCCGCCCGCATGGCGCCGATCAGTTGCTCGCGCGGCAGCGAGCTGCGGCGCTTCCGGCGTCGCCAGACCACCAGCGCGCCGATGCTGGCCAGGAACGACACGGCATACAGCAGGAAGGCGAGCGCCGGGCCGCCGAACAGCACCAGCACGCCGCCCAGCGCCGGGCCCATGGCGCGGGCCAGGTTGAAGCCGATGCCGTTCAGCGCGATGGCCTGCACCAGGTCGTGCCGAGGCACCACCTCCGGGACCGTGGCGCCCCAGGCCGGCTGGTACATGGCCGAACCGATCCCGATCGCGAAGGTCAGCGCGATCAGCCCCGTGGCGTCGATCGCGTTCGCGTAGGTCAGCCCGGCCAGCAAGGTGGCTGCCAGCATGGTCCAGACCTGGCAGCCGATGAGGTAGAACCGGCGATCCACGGTATCCGCCAGCGCTCCCGCCGGCAGGGCGAGCAGGAAGGTCGGCACGATCGTTGCCGCCTGCACCAGGCTGACGCTCAGCGCCTCGGGGGATAGCGACGTCATGAGCCAGCCCGCGCCGGTGTTCTGCATCCAGGTGCCGAGCGCGGTGACCACGTTGGCGGTCCAGAGCATGCGGAACACGTGATGACGCAGTGGGACCAGGGCGGCAGGCATCGGCATGGGCGGGATGGTGCCGCGTTATCGCCGCGCGGGGAACCCCGCCGGAATGGCCGCGGTCACCTGCAGCCGCACTTCGGGCCCGGCCAGCAGGGGCCGCGCGCCCATGCCCCACTCCGCCCGGCGCATCGGCCCTGTCGCGATCCAGCGTCCGCCCGCAATCATGACTTGCAACACGAGCGGCCGCGATACGCCATGCAGGAGAAGGAGGCCCTGCAACTGCCCCGCATGGCACGCGCCTTTGAACGCGAAGTCCGGAAAGCGGCCTGCGTCGAGCAAGTCGGGGCCGAGCGCGTCCTCCGTCATGTCCGCGTTCGGCATTTGCAAGCTCGCCGCCTCCGCCCGGAGGTCAAGCGCGCAGAAGGCCGGGTCCGCTTCGTCCAGGCTGAGGGTTCCGGCAAACCGGGTAAACGTGCCCTCGATGGGGATCAACCCCAACCCATAGGCGCGAAAGGCGAGCACCGCCGAGCCGGGCTTGAGCTGATAGCCCCGTGTCTCCGCCCCGGCCGGGCCCGCGAGCAGCAGGGCCACCGCCGCCAGTCCCTTAACGAGCATCGTACTCCTCCAAGCCGCTTCCCGCGGCGGCCGTTCTGCACGAGAGTGCGGCCGCGCGGAATGGACGGGCGACATGGAGACGAGGATGAGCCTAAAGGGCAAGGTGGCCTTGGTGACAGGCTCCACCAGCGGCATCGGCCTGGGCATCGCCCAAGCCCTGGCCGGGGAAGGGGCGGACGTCATGCTGAACGGCTTCGGCGACGCTGCCGCGATCGAGGCACTGCGGACGGAGTTGGCCCAGACGCATGGCGTGCGGGTGGCCTATGACGGGGCGGACCTTATGCACCGCGAGGCGGTGAGCGGCCTGGTGCAACGGACGGCTGCCGCGCTTGGCGGGCCCGACATCCTGGTGAACAACGCCGGCATCCAGCACACCGCAAGCATCGCCTCCTTCCCTCCCGACAAGTGGGATGCGGTGATCGCGCTCAACCTGTCCGCAGCTTTCCACGCCATGCAGGCCGCGATCCCTGGCATGGTCGCGGCAGGGTGGGGCCGGATCATCAACATCGCATCGGCGCACGGATTGGTGGCGAGCGCCGAAAAGTCCGCCTATGTCGCGGCCAAGCACGGCTTGGTGGGCCTGACCAAGGTGGGCGCGATCGAGGTCGCCAACAGCGGCGTGACGGTGAACGCCATTTGTCCGGGATGGGTGCTCACGCCATTGGTGCAGGCGCAAATTGACGCGCGCGCGAAAACGGAGAACGTGCCCCAGGGTGATGTCGCGCACCGCATGCTCACGGAAAAGCAGCCGATGGCCCAGTTCACGACGCCGGAGGGGATCGGCGGCCTGGCCGTGTTCCTCTGCTCCGAGGCCGCGCGGACCATCACGGGCGCGCCGCTGTCGATCGACGGAGGCTGGGTCGCGCAATGACCACGATCGTCACGGGTGCGGCCGGGTTCGTTGGCTTTCACGTGGCAAGCGCCTTGCTGGCGAGAGGCGAGCCCGTGGTCGGGCTGGACAACATGAACGCCTATTACAGCGTGGCGCTCAAGCAAGCGCGGCTACGGCGGTTGCAGGCGCATCCAGGGTTTCGGTTTCATCCGATCGACATCGCCGACAAGGCCGCAATGTTCGAGACGTTCGACAGCGCGGCTGACGCCACCCAGGTTGTCCATTTGGCAGCACAGGCCGGGGTGCGTCATTCCATGGTGGACCCTTATGCCTACGTGTCCTCCAACGTCATGGGGCACGTCACCGTCCTCGAGGCAGCCCGGCGGCTGCGGCGGCTCGACCACCTCGTCTACGCCAGCTCCTCCTCCGTGTATGGCGGCAATACCAAGCTGCCGTTCGCCGAAACCGACCGGGTGGACACTCCGGTTTCGCTTTACGCGGCAACGAAGCGCGCCGACGAGCTGACCAGCCACGCCTACTGGCATCTATATGGAATGAAGCTGACCGGCCTTCGATTCTTTACCGTGTATGGCCCTTGGGGCCGGCCGGACATGGCCTATTATGCTTTCGCGGAAGCGATCACGGCCGGTACGCCGATCACGCTCTATGACGAGGGTCGGCTCAAGCGGGACTTCACGTTCATCGATGACATCGTCCAGGGTGTCCTGGCATGCCTTGAGCGTCCGCCTAGCAACGGCACGGCACCGGCGGTGTTCAACATCGGCAATAGCCGGGGCGAATACGTCTTGGACCTCGTCCGCCTCTTGGAGCGGGGCCTTGGCCGCCAAGCGATCGTGCGACACGCGCCGCGCCCCGTTGCCGACGTTGCAGAAACCTGCGCCGACCTGACAGCGATCGCAGCGCATTCAGGCTACCACCCGACGACACCGCTTGAGGTCGGCATCCCGAAATTCGTGGCCTGGTTCAAATCTTATCGGATGGGCGATGGCGGCATTCGTCTTGACTTGCCGGCCGGGGGAGCCTAGGTAGTCGTCATCGAAAGCGAGTTGTCGCCTGACGGCGACGAAACGCTTTTATAGTTTCTGCCCGCACCGTTTTCGGCGCGGGCGTGTTTTGATCTGGGTGGGTTATGTTTTCCCTCTGTGTGTTAGGGGGCGTTCACCTGTTTTGGGTCATGTTCTTTTGACAATTGCATGATGGTTTATGGAATGGATATGTTGGCGGCGCCTGC